>JAYSZB010000036.1:0-41336 GCA_043727035.1 Sphingomonas sp.
CGCCGGACTCCAGCGCAACAAGACCGAGATCAAGCGCGACTTCGACTATCTCGCCCGGCTGTGGGACGAAATCCGCGAGAACACGCTCAAGTCGAGCGCGCCCGCGCTGATCCATTCGGACAGCGACCTGATCAAGCGTGCAATCCGCGACATCTACAACCGCGAGATCGAGGAAGTCGTCGTCGAGGGCGACGGCGGCTACCGCGCGGCCAAGGACTTCATGAAGCTGCTGATGCCGAGCCACGCCCGGCGGGTGAAGCAGTATGCGGATCCGGTGCCGCTGTTCCAGCGCTATGGTGCGGAAGACCAGCTTTCGGCCATGTACGACCCCGTCGTGCAGCTGAAGAGCGGCGGCTATCTGGTGATCAACCCGACCAAAGCGCTGGTGTCGATCGACATCAACTCCGGCCGGTCCACCAAGGAACACGGGATCGAGGCGACCGCGCTCAACACCAACCTTGAAGCCGCGCGCGAAATCGCCCGCCAACTGCGCCTGCGCGACATGGCCGGGCTGGTGGTGATCGACTTCATCGACATGGAATACGGCTCGAACGTCCGCAAGGTCGAGAAGGCGATGAAGGACGCGCTCAAGAACGACCGCGCCCGGATCCAGGTCGGCCGCATCTCGTCCTTCGGGCTGATGGAGATGAGCCGCCAGCGGCTGCGCACCGGCGTGCTCGAGGCATCGACCCGCGCTTGCCCGCATTGCGAGGGCACCGGCCTCGTCCGCACCGCATCGTCGGCAGGATTGTCTGCGTTGCGGATGCTCGAAGAAGAGGCGGCACGCGGTCGCGGATCGCGGCTGGTGCTGCGCGCCAGCCAGGAAGCGGCGCTGTATGTGCTCAACAACAAACGCTTCGAGATCACCGAGATCGAGAGCGGCTATGGCGTGGCCATCGAGGTGCAATCCGACGGGCAGGAAGAAGGTGCGCGGATGAGCGTCGAGGCGAGCGGCCCGCCGCCCGCCAATCGCCCGAGCTACGAGCAGATCGTCGACGATGAGGAAGACGAGATCGTCGAGGCGATCGCCGACGACGAGGAGGAAGAGGAAGCCCCGCGTCAGCGCGATCGCGGTGATCGCCCTGCCCGCAGCGAAAGCGCCCGTAGCGAGGGCGAGCGCGGCGAAAGCGAAGGCGACCGCAAGCGTCGGCGCGGACGCCGCCGTCGCGGACGCCGCGATGGCGAGGAACGCGGTCCGGAAGAGCTCGCGCCACGTACCGACGATCAGATCGAGGGTGAGCCCGTCAACGACGATGTCGATGCAGCAACTGCCGTAGCCGAATCTACCGGCGAGCGTGAAGACGCGCGCGGTGGTGAAGCCCCCGGCGGCGAGGAAGGCGAGGCCGGTCGTCGCCGTCGTCGCGGCCGTCGCGGCGGACGCAATCGTCGCCCCGGCAGCGAGGGCGGCGATGCCCAGGCCGAGGGCAGCGAGAATGGCGAAGAGGCTGTTTCGGAGATCGCCGACAGCGAAACCATTGAAGCACCCGCGCCCGTAGCCGAGCCGGTCGAAGCCAAGAAGCCGGGTCGCCGTCGCAAGGCAGCTGCCAGCGCAGCGGCTCCGGTCGATGCGGAAGCCAGCGAAGCGGTCGCCGAACCAGCTGTCGCCGAACCAGCTGTCGCGGAAGAAGCCATCGCCGAAGAAGCCAAGCCGAAGCGTCGTCGGTCGAAGAAGGCCGATGCCGAGGCTGAAGCTCCGTTGGAGGCAGCCGAAACTGCCGCGCCGGTCGTCGAAGCCGCCGAGGAAGCCCCTGCCAAGCCCAAACGCGCCAGCCGCGCGCGCAAGGCCAGCACAGTTGCCGCCGAACCAAGCGTCGATGCTCCGGCGGGCAACAACGCCGATGGCATTGCCGAACCCGAGGCGGTCGCGCCGGAAAGCGACGTGTCTGTGCCAGCACCCGCTGCACCGGTCGCCGACGAACCGGCAATGGCCAATGGCGACGACGGCGAAGGCAAAGACACCGGTCCCCGCAAAAGCGGCTGGTGGCAGCGAACCTTCGGCGCCTGAAGCCCGCCGACGCCTGCGCAAGCGCACAACAGCAAGCCCCGCCGGAGCAATCCGGCGGGGCTTTTGTGTGTGGCGGGTTCGGATTTAGGAAGCGGAATGGGGGCTTTGACAGACAATCGCGTTTAAAGCGGCCGAGTCATGGCGCAACGCTGCTCCGTCGGTAGGCCGGCCTGTCGCTCTGTCTCAAGCGTCGCCAGCAGCATTTTATTTAGTTTCGGATCGACAAACTCAAAGCCGCAGGAGGCGTAAAAAGGAGCGTTCCAAGGCACATCACGAAACGTGGTGAGAGTAAGTGCGGTTAGGTGTTTCGATCTGGCCCAATGCTCGGCAGCTCGGATGAGGTCACGTCCAATCCCTTTTCGCTGTTGGTGGGAATGCACCGACATCTGCCAGATATGAAGCGCGTCGTGATGCACTTGGGCGGTTAAGAAACCCGTGAGCACGTTGATGCTATCGTAGGCTACCCATGCTGTGCCCTGCTTAATAAGCGCTTCATGGCGCTCTTGCGACGTGACTGTGTCATCGGCAATCCAAGATAGCTCGGGGATTTGGCGAAACGCTTCGCCGCTCGACCGCTCAATGGCAGGCAAAGCTATCGCATCACTTTTCGTGGCGTGTCTGATGGTCTGCATATGCTCTGGTTAGCCGGACGGACAAATGTCCGCAATCTAATCACACGCCTCACAGGCTTTGCATCGCCTGATCGCTTTCATCTTGCATTCATGCCGCCGCCCCATGAGGATGCAGCCATGCCGACCGTCCTCCGCCATTTCCTTGCCCGCGCGATTGCCGCGTTGATGGCGGCGCTGCTGATTACGCAGCCCGCCGCCGCGCAATCGATCCTGCGCGATGCCGAGACCGAGGCGTTGCTGGCGGACATGTCCGCGCCGCTGATCCGCGCGGCTGGCTTGCGTCCGCAGGACGTGCGCATCGTCATGGTCGGCGATCGCAGCATCAACGCCTTCGTTGCGGGCGGGCAGGTGGTTTATATCCATTCGGGGCTGATCGAGGCGTCGGACAATGCCAATCAGGTGCAGGGCGTCATCGCGCATGAACTCGGCCATGTCGCGGGCGGGCATGTCGTCAACACGTCGGGTGCGGAGCGTGCGACCAATATCGCGCTGCTGTCGCTGCTGCTCGGCGCGGTCGCCATTGCGGCGGGCGCAGGCGAGGCGGGGATGGGCATCCTCGGTGCCGGCCAGCAAGCTGCGCTCGGCAGTTATCTGGCGTATAGCCGGGTGCAGGAATCGACCGCCGATGCGGCGGGCGTACGCTATCTGTCCGCCGCCGGCATCTCGGGCCGGGGCAGCGTCGAATTTTTCATGAAGCTGCAGAACCAGGAATTCCGCTACAACGTGCCGCAGGACGACGATCAGGCCTATGGCCGCACCCACCCTTTGTCGGGCGATCGTATCCGCTTTTTGCGCGATGCCTATCAGGCCGATCCGGCGTGGGAGCGTCCGTCGGACCCGGCGCTGGAGGCGCGCTTCCGGCGGGTCAAGGCCAAGCTGGCGGGCTATGTTCAGGAACCCGCGCAGACCATGCGCCAGTTTCCGGTCAGCGACACATCGGTCGCCGCCCGTTATGCCCGCGCTTATGCCTGGCACCGCGATGCGCACCCCGACCGTGCCTTGGCCGAAGTCGATTCGCTGCTCGCGACCGAACCGGCCGATCCCTATTATCTGGAGCTGCGCGGGCAGATACTGCTCGAATCCGGACGCCCCGCCGAGGCATTGCCCGCGCTGCGACAGGCGGTGGCGGGCACCCGTCAGCAGCCGCTGATCTCCGCGCTGTTCGGCCATGCGCTGATCGCCACCGAAGATCCGGCCAATTATGCCGAGGCCGAAGCGGTGCTGCGCGCGGCGGTGGCGCGCGACAACGAGAATCCCTTTGCCTGGTATCAGCTCGGCGTGGTCTATGCGCAGCGGGGGGATGAAACCCGCGCGGCGCTGGCGACGGCGGAGCGGCATATTCTCACCCGCCAGCCGGGGCTGGCGCTGGCGTCTGCCGAAATGGCGATGGGCGGGCTGCCGAATGGCAGCAGCGACTGGCTGCGCGCACAGGATATCGCATTGGTCGCACGCGCGCGCTTGGATGAAGAGCGCAGGCGCGGTAGACGAACACGAAGCTGACCGCATCGTCCCGTTTTGGCACGGATGCGTAGAACTCGGCACGAGGGGCGCATGGACGACAAGCAGCGGGCTGCCGATAATCCCGGCAAGGGCAATGACGGCGGCGGCATCGACGGCGGCAGAAGCAACGGTAGTAACGATCATTACCAGCCGTGGCTGCGCAATGGCGGCGAGCCGGGTGCGGCTGGCGCAGCGTCGCGCCCTGCGCCGCTGCCGACGCGCACCAAAGCGATCATCGAACGCGCCGACGATCCTTCTCCACCGATGCGCTCGGCGCACCTCAGCGCCGACGAACTGCTCGCCCGCCCGATACCCTTTAGCGATCCCGCACCCGGCCCGCTCGGCCTGATCGATCGCCTGTCGCAGGGCATTGCCGACGGCTCGTCGGCCGTGCGCGGTGCATGGCAGCAGGGTGGCCTCGGCGAAGCGGTCGCGAGACTCGAGCTTGGCCGCCGTGCCAGACAGAGCGGTGCCGCGCTGGCGAATGCATCGCGCAGCGCCATGGCATGGGCGGGAGAGACCAGCCACAAAACCGGCGAAGCGCTAGGGCCGGTCGTGGCCAAGGCGGGCGAAGTCACCGGAACCGGCCTCAAGCGCATCGGTGCGGGCGTCGCCGTCGGTAGCCGCAAGCTGGCCGGCGCTGCGCGCGACGCGACGGGATCGGCGATGGACGCTCTTGCGACGCGCACCGGCAAAGCGCCGACCGAACCCGAATCGCAACTTGACCGATTGATCGCCGGTGATGAAGCGGTGGCCACAGCGGTCGCCCCACCAAGCGCAGCGGCTCTGCCACTGTTCGCTGCACCGACCGATGGCGGCGAACCCGACGCGCCACCACGCAAGGGACGCAAGCCAGCCATCAGCGCGCAACCCGTGGTGGCCGCCACGGCGGCAAACCCCATCGATTCGGGCGGCGACGATCGCACCCCAGCCCAGCCCCAAGTGCCACCGCGCCATAATCGGCCAACCGGTGGGGGCGGAAGCGGAGGTTTGGGCGGCGGCATCGGCAGCGGCATCGGCGGGCCCGACCGGCCATGGTTGCGTCACCCCGCCACGCTCGCGCTCGGCGGTGCATTTCTGGTCGCTGCCGGTTTCGCTGCCGGTCTCTACTGGACCGGCCCCGGCGTCGACCGCGCCAGCACCGAGCGGGTGGTGCATGACTATCTGCTCAACAATCCGGAAATCCTGCCGCAGGCAATGGCCCGATTGCAGGCCAATCAGGCCGCTGTGGCGGTGAACCGCCTGCGCGACCGGATCGAGACGCCGTTCTCCGGCGCATGGGCGGGGGCGGCGGACGGCGATGTCGTGCTGACCATGTTCACCGACTATGCCTGCACCTATTGCCGCGCCAGCCTGGCCGATGTCGAGCGGCTGCTGGGCGAGGACCGGCGGCTGAAAGTGGTGTTCCGCGAACTGCCGATCCTGTCGCCCGACAGTGAGGCTGCGGCGCGGCTGGCGCTCGCCGCCGCCCGGCGCGGACGCTATATGCCCATGCATCGCGCCTTGTTTGCCAGCCGAACCCCCGATGCCGCCGCGCGCGCCACCGCCGCCGACAGTCTGGGCATTGGCGCGGGGAGCGCGGTCACCGGCACGCAGCAGATCGATGACGAGCTCGAAAAGAATATCGCGCTGGCGCGCGAGCTCGGCTTCGACGGCACCCCGAGCTGGGTGGTGGGTGACCGGATGCTGACCGGTGCGGTGGGCTATCAGCAGTTGAAAGAGGCGGTGGCGGCAGCACGGGAGGGATAAAACTCCCCTGCCTTTCCCCCGCGCTCAGGCTGAGCCTGTCGAAGCCCCGTCCGCGCAACGTTGTACTGACACCCTTCGACAAGCTCAGGGTGAGCGGCTGGCGTTTCGGCTATTTCCTGCCCTGCGCAATCACGAACAGCTCGGGGCTGCCTTTGCGGCTCGATGGCGGCTTGGCGTGCTTGACCGTGGTGAAGGCGCGTTTGAGCATGGTCAGCAGGTCGCGGTCGGTGCCGCCCTGAAACACTTTTGCGATGAAGGTGCCGCCGGGGGCGAGCACGTCGATGGCAAATTCCGCCGCTGCCTCTGCCAGTCCCAGCGTACGCAGATGGTCGGTCTGCTGATGGCCGACGGTGTTGGCCGCCATGTCGGACATCACCAGATCGGGCGCGCGTCCCAATTTTTCGATCAATATGCCAGGCGCGGTATCGTCCATGAAATCCATCTCGAGGATGGTCACCCCCTCGATAGGATCGACCGGCAACAGATCGATACCGACGATGGCGGCAGCGGGGGTGATACGGCGGACAACCTGCGACCAGCCACCCGGCGCGATGCCGAGATCGACGACCGCACGCACGCCCTTGAGCAGCGCGAATTTCTCGTCGAGTTCGATCAGCTTGTAGGCGGCGCGGCTGCGATAGCCCTCGGCCTTGGCGCGTTTGACATAGGGATCGTTGAGCTGGCGGGCGAGCCAGCGCGTCGATTGCGCGGTGCGGTTGCGCGCGGTCTTGACGCGGGTGTGGCCCCGGGCCGGCCCATCGCTGCTCATATGCCGCTGCTCATCGCCGTGCTCCTGCCCGTCTTCCAACTATCGATCGTGACGCGGCTTCGCCCGCGCTATGCGCGCGCATCATCTGGCGCAACACCCCTTCGCGGATACCACGATCGGCGACATCCAGCGTCGCCGCCGGCCAGACATCGACGATTTCTTCCAGCATCGCGCAACCGGCGACGACCAGATCGGCCCGCTCGCGCCCGATGCACGGCATCGCCTCGCGGTCGGTCAGCGACAGCCCCGCAAGACGCGCGCACACTGCGATCATCTCGTGTGTCGCGACGTTCAGGCCGTCGATTTTCGAGCGGTCGTAACTCGGCAGGTCGAGATAGAGGCTGGCCAGCGTCGTCACCGTGCCGCTGGTACCCAGCAGGCGCAGCGGCGGCGATGCGCGGTCGGGCCAATGCCGATCGAAATGCGCGTCGAAGCGGCTGGCAAAGCGGCGTACCGCGTCGCGCACCGTTGCCCGCATCCCCGCATAGGATGCCGCGCGCGCCGGTGCGTCGTTGCTGTCATGGCGTTGCGATTCGGTCAGGCTGACCACGCCCCAGGGGATGCTCTGCCAATCGATGATCGTCGGCGTGCCGCCGCGGTCATCGAGCAGCACCAGTTCGGTCGATCCCCCGCCGATGTCGAAAATCAGCGCCGGACCGTCGCCGGGAGAAAGGAGTTGATGGCAGCCGAGCACCGCCAGCCGCGCCTCCTCCCCAGCAGAGATCATCTCCAGCGCGATACCGGTTTCTTCCCGCACCCGTGCGACGAATTCGCTGCCATTGGCGGCGCGGCGGCAGGCCTCGGTGGCTACAGCGCGCGACAACAGTACCCGGCGGCGGCGCAGTTTTTCGGCGCAGATGGCCAGCGCATCGACGGCGCGGTCCATGGCCGCTTCGCTCAGTCGCCCGCTGTCGGTCATACCCTCGCCCAGGCGGACGATCCGCGAATAGGCGTCGACGATGATGAAATCCTCACCGTCGGGGCGAGCGATCAACAGGCGGCAATTGTTGGTGCCGAGATCGAGCGCGGCAAAGCAGGGGCGGCTGGGGTATCGGGCGGTTTCGAAATTGGCTGCGCGGCGCGCGACCGTCGGCGCCGCGCCACCACGATATTCACCGGTATCGCCGCTCGTCCCGCGATCTGACGCGCCCCCGCGCGAAACTCCGGGTCGATGCGCCGGGCGGGGTTCGCCCTGATCCGCCATCGCCTGTTCACCGCCACTTATATTCTCCGCACGCGAAAACTGCCGCGCCGGTACTTGACGGCTTAGCTAGGCCCGAGAGCGGTTTATGGCAAGGGCAGTGCCCGGACACCAAAAGGCCCGGCTGGACCGAAGTCCAGCCGGGCCAAGGCAGAAGCGGGCGCAAAGGGGGAGAGAGATGCCCGCTCGTTCAATCCATCCGGCGATTAGCGGCGGCAGTTACTGTCCGCACGGTCGATGGCGCGACCGGCGAGCGCGCCGACGGCACCGCCGATGATCGCGCCTGTGGTGCGGTCACCCCGGCGACCGGCGATTTCGCGACCGGCCAGACCGCCCGCAATCGCGCCGATGATCGTTCCGCCAGTGCCATTGCCGCAGCGCTGGCGATAGTCGTTGCGGTAATCCTGGCGATAATCGCTCCGGTAGTCCTGGCGATAGTCGTTGCGGTTGTCTTGGCGATAGTCGTTGCGATAACCCTGACGATAGTCACCGCGATAATAATCCCCACGGCGATATTCGCGGCGGTCGGAACGGCGGTCATAGCGACTGTCCTGATGGCGGTCGTCGCGGCGGTCATAGCCGCGATAATCGTCGCCACGGCGATCGTAGCGCGAATCGTCATTACCATAATATTGGGCGGACGCCGGGACCGAAGCGAAGCCGGTCAGGGCAGTGGCGGCGGCAACGAGCGCCAGCAGCGATCTCTTCATGGTCGGTCTCCTTTCGGTACGGGCAATTCCCGTTCGGTGACATCTTTCTATCGCCGAGTCGCTGTTGCGATGCTGAACGACATTGTTGCCTGCGGTTCAGCTTGCCGCGCCCCGTGCGCACCCGTATCGCGGATCGACATGCCCCCTCGCCGTCTCAAAATCATCGCCGCCGCCGGGCTCGCGCTTGCGTTGATGCCGTCGCCATTCGAGACGCGCTGGAGCCCGCCTGCCGATCATAGCCAGCAGGTGACGGCGCAACGGCTGGACCCGGCGCAGCGGCAGGTTGGCGAAATGCGGATCGACGAAGCATGGCAACTCGATTCGACCAACAGCAATTTTGGCGGCACCTCCGCGCTGGTGATCGAGGCACCGCGCCAGTTCCTGCTGGCCAGCGACTTCGGCACGATGGCGCGGGTTCACCTGCTGCGCGATTCAGGCGTGCGGATGGCGCGCATCTGGCCGCTGTGGCTGGCATCGCGCGCGGCGCAGAGCAAGGCGGGGCGCGATCTTGAATCGCTGACGGTCGATCCTGCCACCGGTCGGCTATGGGGCGGATTCGAGCATCAGCATCGCATCACGCGATTTCTGCCCGGCATGGCCAATGCCGACGGCGATGTCGCCCCGGCGGAAATGCAGGGCTGGAACGCTAATGGCGGGGCGGAGGCAATGGTGCGGCTCGCCGACGGGCGCTTTATCGTTCTGGCGGAAACGAGCGGCGGACCGGGCGGTGGCAGCGATGCGCTGCTGTTCGCGCGCGATCCGGTTGCCGATCCCGATGCGCGTCCGATCCGCTTCGCCCTCGACCCCGGCGGGCGCGGGCGGGTGACCGATGCGGCGCTGCTGCCCGATGGCCGGGTGCTGCTGCTGTTTCGTGACATCGACCTGACCAAAGGCTGGATATCGACGCTCGCGGTCGCCGATCCGGCAGACATCGCACCGCGCGGGCGATGGCGCGCGCGCACCATCGCCCGCTTCGAACATCCCCAGATCACCGAGAATTTCGAGGGGCTGGCAGTCGAGCCGCAAACCAGTCCTGCCGCGCCGGTGGCGATCTGGATGGTGTCCGATGACAATCTGGCGGGCTGGCAGCGAACATTATTGTTGCGACTGTTGTGGCTGCCACCTATGTAATATTATTACGTGATGAAGTAATTATATTACCTGAACGCGCAAGATCGGGCACGAACTTTTGTGACGTTTTAACCTTTTGCCTTTGCTCCCCGCCAGCGAAAAAGCCCGCATCGCCTATGGCGAGCGGGCTATTCTTCACGTTTAGCAACACTGCGGCAAGCCGCAGCAACCGACGTCAGGCTGCGACGGGCGCGGCCTGCTTCTTGACGATGTCGCGCTTCAGGCGGCGTGCCTTGAGCGACAGCAGATCGTCCTTGGTTTTGACCAGCCAGTTGTCGAGACCGCCATTATGCTCGACCGAGCGCAGGCCGTTGGTCGAGACACGCAGCTTGTAGCTCTGCCCCATCGCTTCCGACATCAGCGTGACGTTGTGCAGGTTCGGCAGGAACGTACGCTTGGTCTTGTTGTTGGCGTGGGAGACATTGTGGCCGACCTGGCGGCCCTTGCCGGTAAGTTCGCAAACGCGCGACATGATGTTGTAACCCTATGATGTCGATGACGGGAAAGGCTGCGCGCCTAACGGGGTGGAAGAGATTCGTCAAGCACAGCGTCGCGCGCTAGGGGCGGTGCCATGGCTGGCTTCCCACCCTTTCCGTTCATGGCGCATGCGCTGGCGCTTGCCAAGGCCGCCGGCGACGCAGGCGAGGTGCCGGTCGGTGCTGTCGTGGTGAAAGACGGGACAATCGTCGGTGCCGGCGCCAATGCCCCGCGCGCGCTGAACGATCCGACCGCCCATGCTGAAATCCAGGCAATTCGCGCGGCAGCAGCGGCGCTGGGCAGCGACCGGCTGAGCGGATGCGATCTGTGGGTGACGCTGGAGCCGTGCGCGATGTGCGCGGGGGCGATTGCCCATGCGCGGATCGAACGGCTCTATTACGGTGCGGACGATGCCAAGGGCGGTGCTGTCGTGCATGGGCCGTTGCTGTTCGGCCAGCCGACACTGAATCATCGCCCGCAGGTATTTGGCGGGATCATGGCGGGTGCGGCAGCCGGGCTGCTGCGCGACTTCTTCGAGGCGCGGCGGCGCTGACTGGGCTTGCGCGCGGCGGCGGAGCGGCTAGACCGGAGACGACGGCATCGGGCCGCGACCGAAGCCCGTGACCGGACCCGCCTGAGCGACCGGCCGGGCCGATGACGGGGATTTGGGGTGGCAGACAACCAGACGACGAGTCCGCGCAACGCGGCGATGGAACGCGCCATCGGCGTCGGGCGCAAGCGGGTGCGCCGCACCATCGGCCAGCTCGGCTGGGCGCGCGTCGTCATCACCGGCCTGGTCCTGTTTCTGGCTCTGTTCATGGCGCGCTATGGCGGCAATCTGCCGATCATCATCGAATTCGAACGCGCGCTCTATGATTTTCGCGCCACTGTCGCTGCGCCGCATGTCGCGCAGGACCGGCGCATGCTGATGGTAACCTACAATGACGAGGTGTTGATCGAGCGCAAGGTGCGCTCTCCGCTCGACCGCGCGCTGCTGGCTGACGCGCTGGTTGCACTCGATGCTATGGGAGCAAAATCGATCGGCATCGATATTTTGATCGACCAGGCGACCGACAATGATGAACGACTGGCCAATCAGTTGCGGGCAATGCAGACGCCGACCTTCGTTGCATCGGCCGATCCTTCGTCCAACCCCAATAATATCCAGTTGCTGCAATCCCAGTTCCTCTCCGGCTTCCTCGATTCGGTAACGACGGCAAAGACCCGGCCCGCCAGCATCCGACTGAGCAACGATGACGACGATACCTATCGCCGCTGGCCGGGCCGCGCGCCGGGGACGCCGCAATTGCTCACCGTGGCGATGGCGCAGCAGGACGGCAAAGACGACGGTTTCTCCCGCTATCGCGGAGCGGTGCGCTGGCGGCTGCCGGCACTGGTGTCGATGGAGGAAGGGGTCGACGCGACCGAGGTGTTCGAGAATGTGCCGATCACCAGCTTCACCAACCCGGTGATGCTGACACCGGAGAATATCGGATTCCTGGCCGAGCAGGTGCGCGGTCGGCACATATTGATTGGCGGCGACATCATCGATTCCGATGAGTTCGTCACGCCATTGAACCGCCTGCCCGACCCGGCGACGGGCGAAGCGACCAAGATCATCGGGCTGGAGGTTCATGCGCATATGCTGGCGCAGATCCTCGACGATGCACCATTGACCCAGATGCCGGTGGCCGGGCTTTGGCTGGTCGCGCTGGTCGCGGTACTGGCAGGCGCGCTGACCGCACTGTTCGATTTCAAACCGTGGGTGTCGGCGTTGCTGCTGCTCGGCCAGTTGGCGATCATCGCGGCGGCGCCATTCCTGCTCCAGACCAACGGCATCGACACCCTGCCCTTGCCAGTGGTCGGCGCGACGCTCGGCTGGCTGCTCGCCTTCATCGCCATCATGGGGGCGGTGCGCGCAGTCGGCGCCGAGGAAAAGGCATTCGCGGCATCGGCGCTGGGCAAATATCTGCCGGTCGACATCGCCAAGGAGATCATGCGCGATCCCGAACGGCTGGCGCTGCATGGAGAGAAAAGGCCGATCTACTGCCTGTTCAGCGACCTGGAGGGCTTTACCGAGATGAGCCACCAGCTGACGCCGGAAAAGGTGGCGTTCGTCCTCAATGCCTATCTCGACACGCTGTCCGACGTCGTGCTGCGCCATGGCGGCACGCTCGACAAGTTCGTCGGCGATGCGGTGGTCGCGTTCTGGGGAGCGCCGGTGTCGCGCCCCGATGATGGCGCGCGCGCACTGGCTGCGCTCAAGGCGATGACCACGGCGGGCGAGGCATTCGGCGCGCGCATGGCGGAAATCGACCCCGAACTGCCGCCGATCGGGCGCACCCGCGTCGGCCTGCACCATGGCGAGGCGGTGGTCGGCAATTTCGGCGGCGAGGGGCGCATCCAATATACCGCTCTGGGCGACAGCATGAACACTGCGGCGCGACTGGAAGCCGCCAACAAGCCGATGAAAACCCGGTCCCTGGCCAGTGTCGAGGCGCTGGCAGGACTGGCGCCGGAAACAATGGTGGCGATGGGCCGCATCCGCCTGCGTGGCCGGGCACAACCGGTCGACGTGTTCGAGCCGCGCCCAGATCTCGACGACAATCAGCGCGCAACCATCGCCGCGCTGGTCGCGGCGCATGATGGAGGCAAGGGCGCGGACTATGGCGATGCACTGGCCAAGGTGCGGTCGATGCTGACGACACTCGGCACCGCCGGATCGATTCCGCTGCTGATCGACCGGCTCGAAGCCACTGCGCCCGGTGAAGCCTATGCGTTGGGATAAAAAATCGATGCGCAATCGAAGCGGTTTTCTTTGCGTTCATGTGATTTGGCGCACGTTGCCTGTGCTAAACGCTGCTATGAGGCTGGCAACGAAATGATGCTGTACGTCCAGGAGTATGATGCGATGACCATGTTCAAGCCCGCCCTGCGCTGCGCCGCTGCGCTTGCTGCGCTGGGGTTGTCGACCGCCGCTGCGGCCGATGCACTCGTCGTCCGATCAACCGGCCCGTCGGCAGCCAGCTATCCTGTCGGTCGCCGCCTGCCCGATACCGAGCGGGTGGTGCTGCGCACCGGCGACCGTGTGGTTATTGTTGCGCAGGGCGGCACACGCACCTTGTCAGGCCCGGGCAATTTCCCCGTCCGCGCCACAGTCCAGACCACGCAGGGACGCAGCACGACGCTCAATCGCTATCTCAGCGCCAGCGGCGGATCGATCAGCCGCACCGGGGCGACGCGCGGAACAGCGCAAGATTCGGTCGCACCGAATTTGTGGGTGGTCGATATCGGCAGCGGCGGCACATTCTGCACGACCGATATGGCGAACGTCACTTTGTGGCGCGCCGACATGACGCAAGATACGCTGCTCATGGTCGAAAATGTCGCCGCACCGGAAGTGAAAAGCTCGCTGGCCTTCGTCGCCGGGCAGAATTTCCGCCGCTGGCCTTCGGAAGAAATGCCGATCGCCGAGGGGCAGAGCTATCGCATCACCGGCCCGGGCATGAACGAATCGAGCGTCATCAGCTTCGTCGCCATGCCGACTTTGGCACCCGATACCGGTGCCGACACCATCGCAACATCGCTGGCCGAGCGCAATTGCATGGGCCAGCTCGCCCAGCTCGGCGCGCGGCTGGAGGAAAGCAGCGGCAACTGAAATCCAATCGAGCGGGGCGCATCACGCTCCGTTCCGGAGCAAGCAGGGGGCCGGATAGCAAGGCTGTCCGGCCCCCTGCTGCATCGACCGGACAGCGCCGCGCCACATCGGCGCTGATCCGGTCGCGTCTTTACCCGCTGTCAGCGAATGCCCGCCTAGGCTGGCACGATGTCCCAGCTCTCTCGATCCGCCCGCTCTTTCGCTATCATCGCCCCGACGATGGCTCTAGCTTTTGTCGCCAGTTTCGGCGCGATGCAGATGATGGGTCGGGACGATGTCGCGCCGCTTGCCCTGGCCGACGCCCCCCGCACTGGCCAAGGCTCCGCGCCAGGCGGCGAATCGGTCAGCGCGCGATTTGCGCTGTGCAGCGACGGCGGCGGTGACCCGTGCGTCGTCGATGGCGATACTTTGCGCTATGCTGGGCGGCGCATCCGCATCCTCGGCATCGACACACCCGAACTCCACCCTGCCCGCTGCGCCAGCGAGGAACGACTGGGGCAAGCCGCAAAATTGCGGATGCAGGCGCTGGTCAATCTTGCGCCATTCCAACTGGTCGCCGACGGTCGCGACCGCGATGTCTATGGCCGGGATTTGAGGAAGGTGATGCGCGGCGGTGCAGACCTCGGCCTGCAACTGGTCAGCGAGGGACTTGCCCGTCCCTATGGCGCAGGCCGTCAAAGTTGGTGCTGAAGCGGGACTACACCGCACCGGGCCACCCTTGGGGGGAAGTGCGCGGTGGGTGCCTGCTACTTGGGTGAAGCAGCAGGCGGATGACCCGGTGCGATGACCGTTTCCGTCTAGTCTCGGGCAATCATCGACGCGATACGGGATTTGGCCGGTAGGCTATAGCCCCGCCTCGACCGCCAGCCGCACCACCGACGCCGAACTCGACAGGCCGAGCCGGTCCATCAATATGCTGCGGTGCATTTTGACGGTTTTCTCCGACAGGCCGAGCACCCCGGCGATTTGCTTGTTCATCAAACCGTCGGCGACCATCTTGAGCACCTGACGCTGGCGCTGCGACAGCGATTTGACGGCCTCAGCCGCGCGGATGCGGCGAGATATCGACGGGCCGGGCGCCTCGTCGACCAATTCGACCTGCGACCCGAGAAAATATTCGAGCACGCCTTCCCCGTCGAACATCGGCGCGACCAGCACTGCATTGCGAAATGGAGTGCCGTCCGCCTTGTAGTTGAGAATTTCGACCAGCACCGGGCTGTGGCGGCGCACACCGTCACGGATGGCCTCCGAAAGCCATGGTTCGGTGCCCGGACCCGAAAGAAACCGGCAGTTGCGCCCCAAAATGGCGTCGCGGCCATAGCCGGTCAGGTCGCAAAACGCCGTGTTGCAGGCGACAATAGGGTTGTCGGGCAGGCGCGGGTCGCTGATCACCGAGGCGATCGGGCTGTCGGCTACCAGCCGAACCGCCCGCGGTGCCGGTGCATAGTCCCCGCTCGTGTAAACCTCTGCTCCCACAACCGCAGACTACCGCTTTTGCCAGTGGTGCGCCAGCCCCGCACGGCACACCTATCCGCCGACACTCCAGCGATAGTGCCACGGCTCGTACGTCACCCCCTGCGCATTTCCAGCGGGAAAAGACAGCCTGAAGCCGAACCGCGAGGCATTCGCCGACAGCCATTCACCGGCTCTGGTCCCAGCAAAACATTCCTGCAAATTGCAGCCCGGATTGCTGCGGCTGCCGAAATCGATGGCGAAACCGGTCGAATGTTCGGAAAAACCCGGCGGCGCGACGGAAAATGCCTGTCCGGCGTATCCGCGCGACGAGATCCGGGCAGGATTGCAGAAAATCTGGCGCTGCCGCTCGACCGATCGGTAACAGGACACGCCGGTAATTTCGTCATCCAGCCCATCCACCTTGGCCGCATCGAGCATCCGCCGCAGCGCGCCCGCCATGCTGCTATGGATCTGCTGGCAGCCGCCACTGCCAAAGCCGCGCGGCACGCCGGTCAGCGATCCGCCGCCGACCTGGGTCGAGGGACGGTGACCGAACAGGCTGCTGCGATCGCCCGCCGCGTCGCCACGGCAGACTTTTTGGGCAAAAGCGGTGTCGTCATCGCTCGCCGCTTGCGCGGGAATGCCCGGATCGGCAGCAGGCGCGCCGGACGGTTTGGGTGGACGGATCACCGTATCGCCGTTGGCCAATGGCAGATCGACCGGATCATCGGTCTCCGGCGGCAGCACCGCCAGTTCCTCGCCAAGCGGCTTGGCCGAATCGGAAATACTGCTTGGCGCTCGCGGCGCAAACAGCATGTTGATGGCGAGCGTGACTGCCGCCCCGAGCAATGCTGCACCGAGCAGCACCAAAATTATCTTGCGCATAGCCAGCCCCTAACGGCTTTTCACCGGCGATGGAATCCCGCCGACCGCGGCAGGACCAGCGATCAGCAACGGATGTGTTCAGAGGCCACCCATCCGCCCGGATAGCGGACATCGGCAGGCTGTATCTGCACCCAGTAATAGCCCGATGCGAACACCGATTGGCCGTACATCTGGAAGCGCGCACCGCGCGGCATTCCGCCGACGATCCGCCCCGCCGGAGTGGACCGAACGCGCAGGTTGCCGGTCTGGGTGGCGACGGCGCAGAACACGCCATTGTTGACCGGCGCGCGATAATCCCCTTGCGCCACCGGGGCGGCAGCCGCCGCCATGGGTGGTCCATCGGACAGGTTGATCGCGCTGACGAATCCGCGCCCGTCGGTCAGTTGCAACCAATAGGCATTGCCCGGACCGACCACCATCTGCCCCTGCACCTGGGTACCCGCGCGCAACGTGCTGACGACAGCGCTGCCGGTCCCCGCCTGCGCGGTCGGCATGGTGCGGATATTGGCGGGACCGGTGACGAATTTGGTCACGACAGGCCCGACCGGCGTCGGAACGGGCATGGCAGCCGCCGCCGAGCCGTCATCTTCGGTGGCTGCCACTTCTTCGGTTGGATTGCCGCCGTCACCGTTGCCGTTGCCGCGCGTGGCAAAATAGACCGCAGCCAGGGCAATGGCGACGGCTAAGATCGCGACGATGATCCACGGCAGCGTGCTGTTGGCCGCAGGCTGCGACGGAGGCGGCGGGTAATAGGGCGGCTGCGGCGGCGGCGCGGCAGGTGTCGGCGCACTCGGGGCTGGAGGGGGTTTGGCGAGCGACGGGGGAGCGGGCGGCGGCGGCACCGTGGCGGCAGCGGCCACGACCGGTGTTCCACAACTACCGCAAAAGGCCGCCCCATCATCCAGTTGTGACCCGCAAGATCGACAGAATATTGTCATCGACAAACCCCCTCAGCGACACCCGGCAACAACTAACCCAGCTTCATACAGTCGCCAAGTGCTGCTTGATCGCTACCCGACGACGGTCAGGCGGGTGCAGCGACCGTTGCGCCTCACGCCGCTCCGCCCTACATGCGATGGCGACAAGGCCCTGCGCACAGGGCCGCAGCAGCATAGGGAAGCGCCATGTCAGGTTTCGACGATCGCGAACGCGCCTTCGAATCGCAATATGCCCGCGAAGAGGAATTGCAGTTCCGCATCCATGCGCGCCGCAACAAGCTGGTCGGGCTATGGGCAGCGGACAAGATGGGACTGACGCCCGAGGAATCCGACTCCTATGCCAAGTCCGTCGTGCAGGCCGATTTCGAGGAAGCCGGGGACGAGGATGTGGTGCGCAAGCTGCTCGGCGATCTGGTGAGTGCCGGGGTCGAGATGGACGAGGCAACCATCCGCGCCATGCTCGACGAACAGACCATCGCAGCGCGCCGCCAGTTCATCGACGGCGTCTGAACCCCGTGCCAATGGCTGCTGACGACATCATCTCCCTTATCCGCAGCGGCATCCCCGATGCCGAAGTGACGATCACCGATCTTGCGGGTGATGGCGATCACTATGCCGCGCATGTCGTCGCCGAGAGTTTCCGTGGCGCCAGCCGCATCGCCCGCACCCGCGCTGTCTATGCCGCGCTCGGAACGCGCATGGGCAATGAATTGCACGCGCTGCAACTCACCACCGCCGTTCCCGACCAAGGATAATCCCGATGTCCGATACCAACACCCGTATTGCCGAAATCGTCGCCGCCAGTCCGGTGGTGCTGTTCATGAAGGGAACCCCGCTGTTCCCGCAATGTGGCTTTTCCAGCCGCGCCATCGCCATCCTCGACCGCATCGGCGTCGAATATACCACCGTCGATGTGTTGCAAGACGCCGAAATTCGGAGCGGTATCAAAGCATTTTCCGACTGGCCGACAATCCCGCAGCTTTATGCAGGCGGCGAGTTCGTCGGTGGATCGGACATTATGATGGAAATGTATGAGGCGGGTGAGCTGCACCAGCTGTTCGGCAAAGAAGCCGAAGCCTGAGAACGCAGAAGATGTCGGTTCACGCTTCTCGCCGTTGCCGGTAGTGCGCTTGCGCTCAGGGTGAGCGCAAGCCGGCGATTATGTTACCGCGTCTTCTCCGCCGAAAAACCGCGACGTTACATCGCGCGCCAGCCGTGCCGGGCGCAGCGTGTCGGCGGCGACGCAGCACCAGCTCGATTTGACCTCGGCGAGCACATCCTCTCCGCGCTTGATCACGGTATCGTAAAAGGCGCGCGCGCCCTGCATCCGCTCCAGCACCACCGTCGCTATCACATCGTCATCGAGAAAGGCCGGACGGCGGTAAGTGATCTCATGCTTCAACGCGACCCACAGATGCTCCGCCACGGCCTGTGGCGGGGCGATAGCGCGCCAATGCGCCAATACCGCTTCCTGAACCCAGGTCAGATAATTGGCATTGTTGACATGGCCCATGAAATCGATGTCGCCGGCGGCGACGCGGATGGGGTGGGCGTGGGATATGGCTGGGGGCATCGACTGAAACTAATGTCGATATGTGAAGAATCCAAGTCGCTGTCAGCGCTTTATCCGCGCCCGCGATACCCCGCCACACCCTGATCGGGCAGCCACAGCCCCTCTGGCGGCGGACCCGACTGCCAAAACACGTCGATCGGGATGCCACCGCGCGGATACCAATAGCCGCCGATGCGCAGCCAGCGCGGGGCCATCTCGTCGAACAGTCGGCGGCCGATGCCGACCGTGCAATCCTCGTGAAAGGCCGCATGGTTGCGAAAACTTCCCAGGAACAGTTTAAGCGACTTGGATTCGACGATGCTGTGGTGGGGTGCATAATCGATGACGATATGGGCGAAATCGGGCTGCGCGGTTACCGGGCACAGCGAGGTGAATTCCGGGCTGACAAAGCGCACGCAATAAAGTTCACCGGGGCGCGGATTGGGCACATAATCGAGCTGAGCCTCGTCCGGACTGGCGGGCAGCGGGCTCGACTGGCCGAGGAAACGGGGAGAAGGGTCAGGACCCATGGAATGCCCGTTCGAGGCGGTGAAATGGCAAAGATATCGGGTTCAGGCGGTCGCCGCCGGTAGTGGTTCTACCGGCAAGACCGCGTGGAACCGGGATCGAAGCCATTTCCCCGCCCCGAAGGGGTTCGACCCATTTTGTCCATGGCTGCGTCGGCGATCCTTGAAATATCGACATATATCTGCGCCTCGCTTCCTTGCCCTGAACAAAATGGCCTCGAACCTCGAACGGGCATTCCATGGGTCCTGACCCGTAGGGGGTTGACCATCGCCGCGCTTTAGCCACAGGCGGCAGCCCTGTCACGCGCGAGACCGATCGCGCTGCACCACCAGCTTTAGCGGATAGTGTCAGCCCCACGACCATGCCCCCCGTCAACCGCCTCCTTGTCCGCACGGCATTGTTCTTGTCGCTATCACCGCTGTGTCTGGCACCCTATTCGGCGTCAGCGACGACGGTGCTCCCTGCCCCTGCCCCCGCTCCGGCACCGGCCCCATCGGGCGGAGTGGCGGGTCCGCCCGATGGCCTGATCGCGCCGCCGCCACCGCGCACGCAGCGGCCCTTTCCCAACTCGCAGATTTTCCCGCAGCCGGTGCAGCCAAGCGGCCCGATCGTCCAGCCGCTGCCGCCGCGACGGCCGGGTCCCACCCCGGCACCGCGCCCGACCGGGCGGGTACCTGCCCCTGCCCCGACGGCGGCGGTGCCTGCGCCCACTAGGCCGTCCGACACAATAGCAGCGCCGCCGACCAGCGAGCCGCTGTTGCCGCCGGTCATCGCAGAAACCGGCGCGCCGCCGCCCATCGCCGATGTCCCGGCGGCGCCGTCCGCCATTGAGGCCGAGCAAATCCCCGAATGGCTGCCGCTTGCGGCCATCGGCGGCCTGTTTGCGCTGCTGGGTGCAGGCTGGCTGTTCCGGCGTAGCCGCAGAACGCGGCTGGCGCTGCCTGCACCCGCAGCTGAGGAAACGCCCCCGCTGCCTGCGGTCACGCCGGTGGCGAAACCGGCTGCACCGCGCTCCGCCGCCGCGGCGCAACCCGCCGCAGCCACCGCATTGGGCCGCCGCGCCGATATCGATATCGTTTTCGAACCGCTGTCGGCGCAATCGACTTTGCTGAATTTGCGCCTGCGCTATGCCGTTACCGTGCGTAACATGGGACAGGTCGCTGCCGAGCCGGTGACGCTGCGAATCGGACTGTTCGCCGGATCGCAGGTCCAGCCGCAGGGTATTTCCCAATGGTTCGGCTTGGGCGATCAGCCGCTGCACCATGCGGTCGATCGGGTCGCGGCGGGCCAGGAGTATCGCTTCGAGGGCGAACTCGCCGCACCACTGGATGCACTCAACCCGATTACCGTCGATGGCCGGGTGCTGGCAGTCCCGCTGGTCGCGGTCGATGCACGTTATAATCATGGCGCGGGCGATGCTCCGATCGACGGCCAATCGGCGCGTGCTTTCGTCATCGGGCGCGAACCGCAGCGCGAGGGCGCAAAACTCGCCCCGTTCCGGCTCGATCAGGGACCGACCAGTTTTGCGCCGCTCGGCCATCGCGATACGGGGATATCGAAGGTGGCCTGATGCCGGTATGGCACCCTTGGCCCGGCCAAGCGTATCAGGACCGATGAAAACCCTCATTCCCATCCTCGGCGACCAGCTGTCCTTTGCGCTATCGTCGCTCGCCGATGCCGATCCGGCGACGTCGGTGCTGCTGATGATGGAGGTGGCAGAGGAAACCACTTACGTCCGCCATCACAAGGCCAAGATCGCGCTGATCCTGTCGGCCATGCGCCATCACGCAGCGGCGCTGCGCGATGGCGGCTGGACGGTCGATTATATCCGGCTCGACGATCCCGACACCAGCGGCAGCTTCACCGGCGAGGTAGCGCGCAGCATCGAACGCCATAGTCCCGACCGCATCGTCGTCACCGAACCCGGCGAGTGGCGGGTGCTCGCCGCGATGGAGGCATGGGAGACGCTGTTCGGCATTCCCGTCAGCATCTGCGAAGACAGCCGCTTCATCGCCAGCCATGCCGCATTCAACGACTGGGCCGACGACGGCCGCAAGCAGTTGCGCATGGAGTTTTTCTACCGCGTGATGCGCCGGTCCACCGGCCTGCTGATGGAGCCTGCCCCCGCAAAGGCGGGGGGCGAACAGCCAGAGGGCGGGCAGTGGAACTACGACGCCGACAACCGCAAACCCGGCAAGCAGGCGCCATCGCCGCCCATCATGCCGCGATACGATGCAGACCAGATCACACGCGAGGTGCTGGCGCTGGTCGCTGAGAGCTTTGCCGATCATCCCGGCAGCCTCGCCCATTTCGCCTTTCCGGTCACCGCCGCCGACGCCATGGCGCAGCAGCGCTGGTTCCTCGAACACGCCCTGCCCCGATTCGGCGACTGGCAGGATGCGATGGTTACCGGCGAGCCGTTCCTGTTCCACGCGCTGCTTTCCCCTGCGATCAACCTTGGGCTGATCGACCCGCTCGAGCTGTGTCGTGCGGTCGAGGCCGAATATCGCGCCGGTCGGGTGCCATTGAACGCAGCCGAAGGCTTCATCCGTCAGATCATCGGCTGGCGCGAATATGTCCGGGGAATTTACTGGCGCGAGGGGCCGGACTATGTCCGGCGCAATCATCTGAACGCCACCCGCCCGCTACCCGACTGGTACTGGACCGGCGACACCGACCTCAATTGCCTGTCCCAGGCGATTCGCCAGACGCTCGACTATGGCTATGCCCATCATATCCAGCGGCTGATGGTCACCGGCAATTTCGCGCTGATCGCCGGGCTCGATCCGCACGCGCTGCATGAGTGGTATCTCGAAATCTATGTCGACGCGTATGAGTGGGTCGAAGCACCCAACACCGTCGGCATGAGCCAGTTCGCCGATGGCGGGCTGCTCGGGTCCAAGCCCTATGCGGCGGGCGGAGCCTATATCGACCGGATGAGCGATTATTGCAGCGGGTGCCGCTACGACGTGAAACAGCGTACCGGGCCGGACGCCTGCCCATTGAACGCGCTCTACTGGGATTTCCTTGTCCGCAACCGAGAGAAGCTGGGCGGCAACGTTCGCCTCGCCATGCCTTATCGCAGTTGGGACAAGTTCGATGTTGCAATGCAACAAAAAATCCGCGACTCCGCCGCAGCTTTTCTTGCCAAGCTCGACAGCGCGGCATAGGTTAGCCATCCCTCCCCGGGACAGACACGACAATGAAAGCGCCGACACACACAAGGCGCAACAAGGGAGCAGGACATGGATTCGCTGGTAACCACCGAATGGCTCGCCAAGGAACTGGGCGCGAGCGATTTGAGGGTCGTCGACGCGACCCGCTTCATGGGCGGGTCGGATCGCGATGCGCGCGCCGAATATGAAGCGGGGCACATCCCCGGCGCGGTGTTCCTCGACCTTGCCGAACTGGTCGATCCCAATGACGCAATCGAGAATATGGCCCCCAAGGCCGAGAAATTCGCCAGCCGGATGCAGAGTCTCGGCCTCGGCGACGGCAGCCGGATCGTCTTGTATGACGATAGCCCGCTGGCCAGCTCGGCGCGGGCATGGTGGCTGCTGAAACTGTTCGGCGCGCACGATGTCGCGCTGCTCGACGGCGGTCTAGCCAAGTGGAAGGCCGAGGGCCGCGCGCTCGAAATGGGCAACCACACGCTGCGCCACCGCCATTTCACCGTCTGGCGCGACGCCACCGTCGTTCGCACCAAGGCACAGGTGCTGGCCAATCTCGACAGCAAGGACGAACAGGTGCTCGACGCCCGTCCGGCGGCGCGCTTCACCGGCGAAGAGCGCGATCCGCGTCCCGGCATGGCCCCCGGCCACATCCCCGGATCGGCCAACCTGCCCTTCTCCACCCTGTTCAATGCCGATGGCACTTGGAAACAGGGCGACGAGCTGCGCGCCGCCTTCACCGGCGCGGGCATCGATATGGACAAGCCGGTCATCACCACGTGCGGCAGCGGCATGACCGCCAGCGCGCTCGCCTTCGCCGCGCATCTGCTCGGCAAGGAAGATGTCGCGCTGTATGACGGCAGCTGGACCGAATGGGGTGCCGATCCCGCGACGCCCAAAGCGACCGGCGCGGCGTGAGAACAGCACCTCTCCCCTTGCGGGAGAGGATAGGGAAGGTTGCCAGCTTGCTGGCTACCGGACCTTGGAGAGGGGGGCGGCACGGCACTCAACTGTGTGCCGCGCGCGCCTTCTCCAACAAGACAATGCTTCCCGCTTTCCTACAATTCGCCCCCCATGCTACCGCCCCGGGCATGACCGCGCTTGCCCCTAACCGAGCCCCGCTTTTCGGACCTGAGCCAATGTCCGACATTCACCCTCTGCACCCCGCACAACCGCGTAAATTTCCGCACCCCCTTGCATCACCCGGTGTGACCCTGTTTGCGCAACGAATCACCCCGGCATGACCGAGTCGAACCACCCCCAACGCCCCGCCACCCGGCCAGCGACTCAACTCGTCACCGGTGGACGCCGCCCCGAATGGACCGGCGACCCGCGCCTCGGCGGCGGCGTCGTCAACCCGCCGATCTGGCGCGCTTCGACCATACTTTATGATAGCGTCGCCGATCTCGAGACACGCGGGCGCGATACCCATGACAGACTGTTCTACGGGCGGCGCGGCACGCCGACCGTCTGGGCGCTGGCCGATGCGCTGACCGAAATGGAGCCGGGCGCGGCGGGGACATTGCTCTACCCTTCGGGTGTCGCCGCGCTCGCTGCCGGTCTGCTCGCGCTGCTCTCCCCCGACGATCATCTGTTGATGGTCGATTCGGTCTATGACCCGACGCGCGCGCTGTGCGACGGGCTGCTCAAGCGGATGGGCGTCGCGACGACCTATTACAACCCGCTGGCAGGCGCTGGCATCGCCGACCTGATCCGCCCCGAAACCAAGCTGATCTTCCTCGAAAGCCCCGGCAGCCTGACCTTCGAGGTGCAAGACATCCCCGCCATCGTCGCGGTGGCTAAAGCGCATGGCGTCACAACCATGCTCGACAACACATGGGCGACGCCGCTGCTGTTCCCGGCACTATCGCATGGCATCGATGTCAGCATGATGAGCCTGACCAAATATGTCGGCGGGCATAGCGATGCGATGATGGGATCGCTCACCGCCACGCCCGCGCTCTGGGACCGGCTGCGCAACGCGACATATCAGCTCGGGCAGGCGGTCAGCCCCGATGATTGCGCGCTGATGCTGCGCGGCCTGCGCACACTCGACGTGCGGATGCAGCGGCACGGGCAGAATGGCCTGGCAGTCGCGCACTGGCTCGCCTCTCATCCGGCGGTCGGCACGATGCTCCACCCTGCCATCCCCGGCTGCCCCGGTCACGAGCATTGGGCGCGCGATTTCACCGGCACCAGCGGCCTGTTCGGTTTCACGCTGAAGGGTGCGTCGAAACTGCAGCGCGATACCTTCATCGACACGCTGACCTTGTTCGGTCTGGGCTATAGTTGGGGCGGCTATGAAAGCCTGATTGCCCCGTCCAATCCGCCGCGCAGTGCGGTGAAATGGGGCGGTGACGGCCCGCTGATTCGCCTCTCCATCGGCCTTGAACACCCCGCCGATCTTATCGCCGATCTGGAACGCGCGCTGGCGATGGCTGGGCTGGCAGGATGAGATCGTCCATGCACCCCGCCCCGCTCATGTCGAGCGAAGTCGGGACAAAAGGTGGTTCGCGCCAAATCGCCAAAAAGCCAAGAGCGTGCGCGATGCGGCAAAGCCGCTTCGATATTGCGAAGATATGCCTGATGCATCAGGCCGCTACGCGCTTGCCACGCCGTCTTGGCATCTTGGCATCTTGGCGGCTTGGCGCGAACCTTCTTTATCTCGACGCGGCGCGACATGAGCGGGCGGGAATAACGACATAATGACCACCCTCGACCGCATCAGCGAAACCGCGCGCGCCATCGGCGTCGATGTCGGTGCCTACCGCTTGTCGCTCTATGGCTTCTTCTCGGCGATCATCGTCGCAGTGCTGCTTTATTTCGCGGTGCGGCTGACGCTCAAGGCGATCAAGTGGCTGCTTCGCCGCAACAGCAGCATCGACGATACCCAGCGCATCCTCACCGAGAAACTGCTCGGCATCGGCCTGTTCACGCTGGCTGCCTTCGTCGGCATCGACTTGCTCGGCATCGATCTGACCGCGCTCGCGGTATTCTCGGGCGCGCTCGGCCTTGCCATCGGTTTCGGCCTGCAAAAAACCGTTGGCAATCTCATCGCCGGGATCATCCTGCTGATGGACCGGTCGATCAAGCCCGGCGACATCATCGTCGTCGGCGATGGCAGCGCGATGGGCGGCGTTTCTGCGAACAACGGCGGGATGCCCAATGTCGGGCGGGTGGTGAAGATCGGTGTGCGCGCGGTCAGCGTCGTCACCCGCGACGGGCGCAAGCATCTGATTCCCAACGAATTGCTGATGACCCAGCCGGTCGAGAACTGGAGCTATTCAAGCCGCGACGTCCGCGTGCGGATGCGCATTCCCGTGCCATATGATGCCGACCTGCGCGTCGCCCAGCGACTGATCATCGACGCCGCCACCGCCAATCCGCGCGTGCTGTCCAGCCCCGCGCCGCTGGTGTGGATCACCGGCTTCGGCGAGCGCGCCGTCGATCATGAGCTGCGCATCTGGATATCCGACCCGGAGAGCGGGCTGGGCAATATCCAGGGCGAGGTGTTTCTGGGAATCTGGGACGCATTCAAGGCCGAAGGGATTGCGCTGCCGAGGCCGAGGATCGAGATCGAGACAATCTGAAGCCCCTCCCTTCCAGGGGAGGGGTTGGGGTGGGTGCGCGTTGCCAATGGTCTCACCCAAAGCCACCACGAGAAAGCAAGGAAAGGTGGTTCGCGCCAAGCCGCCAAGAAGCCAAGAAGGTGGGGCAAGCCGCGCAGCGGCCCGATATATCCAAACACATCCAAACACACCGCCACGATATCAGAGCGGCTTCGCCGTCTGGCGCACGCTCTTGGCTTCTTGGCGGCTTGGCGCGAACCACGCTTTCTTTTTCACGACCCATCCGTGTCACGCGTCATGGGGCGAGTGAGGCACTTTCCCTTGCGGGAAAGGGAGATCAGCCCTTCCCCTGCGCCAGCTCGATCGACTGCAAAACCACTGCGCGCGCTTCTTCGGCACTGCCCCAGCGGCCGACCCGAACCCACTTTTCCGGCTCCAGATCCTTGTAATGCGTGAAGAAATGCTCGATCTGCGCGAACACGATATCGGGCAGATCCTCCTTCTCGCGGACATTGGTGTAATAAGGAAAGGTCTTGGTGTCGGGGACGCACACCAGCTTCTCGTCGCCGCCATGCTCGTCTTCGAGATACAGCACGGCAATCGGCCGCGCCCGCACCACGCAGCCGGCGAGGAACGGCGAGCGCGCGACGACCAGCGCGTCGAGCGGATCGCCGTCGCCGCATAAGGTGTGCGGCACGAACCCGTAATTGGCCGGATAGCGCTTCGGCGTGTGCAGGATGCGATCGACGAACAAGGCGCCCGAGGCCTTGTCGAATTCATATTTCACCGGCTCGCCGCCAGCAGGCACTTCGATGATGACATTGACGTTGTTCGGCGGATTTCCGCCGATGGAAATGGCTGTGATGTCCATGGACTATTGTCCTTTCGTTCGCGGGGAGATTGGGCGCTTGGTATGACCCCCAAACGCGCTCTTGCTGAGCGGAAAGGGAAGTCGGTTTATGGCATCGCGCGCCTAGGCTCGAACAGCGCGTCGAGCAAGGCCGGACCGTCGCCGACCCGTTCCAGATGCGGATAGCGCATGCCCCCGGTCCATGCCGGCGTGATGGTGCGAATGCGGTCGCCACGCTGCACCAATAGCTCGATAGGCGTGCGGCCATCGGTCGCTGCGGCAATCGCCAGCTTCAGTCGTTCCTCGCTGTACGCCATGCCGTTGACTGCAAGAATTTTGGTGCCGTTGGTCACGCCCGACGCAAACATCGGGCTGTCGACCAACACTGATGTCACCTCGCCCTTGCTGTCCAGCGCCATGCCCAGCGAGAAGATGAGATCGAGTGTCTTCCCCTCCTTCATCCGTTCGGCGTCGAAGGCATTGGCAGTGTCGCGATAGACCAAACGATACCCGCCACGCTCGATCCCGCCCAACGGCGCAGGCTGCCCCGGCTGGTTGATCCGCGTGTCGAGGAAGGTCGCCCAGTCGTGGGGTGCGACCGCATTCAGCGCCGCGACGACATCGTCGAACGTATAGGTCACCGTCCCCCAATCGCCATCGCGCCCGCCGAAGAAGCTGCGCGCGAAATCGTCCATGCTGCGTGTGCCGCCGCTCATCTGGCGGATCATCATGTCCGCTTCCAGCCAGATCAGCGCGCTTTCGTTGTAATAATCCTCGACCCGCGTTGCCGAGGCGAATGGCCGTGGACGCCGCGCGGCGATGACGGGATCGAGCGTGGTGTCCTCGACACTGCGCCATGCACGCCCCGGCTGCACCTGATAGGTCGCGGCATGACGGGCGATCTCACCGAGCAGCATTTCCGGTGACTGCATGCCCGACCGCCCGGCCAGCAGCAGATCCCAATACGCCGTCTGCCCCTCGTAAACCCACAGCAGCCGGGCATCCATCGGTGTCTCGAAATCGGCAGTCCACAAACCGGCCGGGCGGCGATATTTGCCGTTCCAGCTATGAGTCAGCTCGTGCGGCAACAGCCCGCGTTCCGAGCCGTTGGTCGCCCAATCGACGAAATAGTCGGTCTCGCGGCTATTCTCCGAAGAGCGATGATGCTCGAGCCCGATCCCGCCCAGCTCGTCGGTCAATGCCAGCAGGAATTCATAGCGATCGAACGGACGGCTGCCGAACAGCGCCACCGCCTCATCGACCAGCGCCCGGTGCGCGGCGATATGCTCGGGCTGCGCTTCAAGGAAGCGCGCCTCGTCCGCCACCACGTTCAGCGTGACATTGTTGCCCAGATCCCAGCGGCGGAAATGCTGCCCTGCGAACATCGGCGAATCGACCAGCGTCTCATAATCGGTGACGCCATAGCGGATGCGGTTACCGGTCACCTGCGCGCCATCGAGCGCGGCAACGCCGGTCCAGCCTTCGGGCAGGATGACCGTCGGGCGCACCGGGATGGCGCGGGTGGCATATCCGGCGGGATAAAGCGAAACCTGCTCGAACTGCAGATTGAGCATCGCCGGGGTGATGACGATGCGGCCTTCGGCAGGGCGGGTGGCCGAGAGGAACTGGAACCGCGCCTCGATGGTGCGAACGCCGCGCGGCACCTCGACATGGAAGGCAAACACATCCGCCGGGTCGCGCCGCCATTCGAGGGCGCGGCCATTGCCGGTGAACACCAGCCCGGCAATCGCCGAAATCTCGCCGCGCGGCGCATGTTTGCCGGGCAGCCATTCGGGGTAGCGAAGCGTCAGCCGTCCGGGGCTGGCGACGGGGATCGTCTGGCGCACCGAATAGATGGCGTGCGCAATGTCGGTGGCATCGACTTCCAGCAGCATCGTGCCGGGGTAAGGTGTGTCGAGCAGCGGTGCAGGCACCGGCGGCGCGCTGTTCTGGGCGATGGTGGCGGCGGGGACGATCAGCGTGAGGGCGGTGGCGGCGAGGAGCAGACGGGGGGATGGCATGGGCGGGGAAGACTCTTTCATGAAATCACTAAGCGGCGGTTCTGCCCGCCAACCCCCGCTATTGTCCAGCGTTCCCCATCGCTGGCAAAACCGATCCACTTCCGCTAGCGGCGCTGCCATGGCCAAGGCACAGACCCCCCACCCCGTGCGCGGCACGCAGGACATGCTCGGCGATACGGCGGACCGTTTCCAGCATGTCGTCGATACCTTCGAGCGCGTCCGCAAACTCTATGGCTTCAAGCGCATCGAAACTCCTGTGATCGAACCCACCGCCGTCTTCGCCCGCTCGCTCGGAGAGACGACCGATGTCGTCTCCAAGGAAATGTATACCTTCGACGATCGCGGCGGTGACAGTGTGACGTTGCGCCCCGAATTCACCGCCGGAATCGCGCGCGCGTACATCACCAACGGCTGGCAGCAATATGCTCCGCTGAAGGTCGCGACGCACGGCCCGTTGTTCCGCTATGAGCGCCCGCAAAAAGGCCGCTACCGCCAGTTCCACCAGCTTGACGCCGAAGTGCTCGGCGCGGGCGAACCCGCCGCCGACGTCGAGTTGTTGTGCTTCGCCGATCAGCTGCTACGCGAGCTGGGCATTAACGACGGTGTCACCTGCACGCTCAATACGCTCGGCGACGCCGCCAGCCGCGACGCGTGGCGCGACGGCCTGATCGAGCATTTCGAGGCGCATCGCGCGGATTTGTCCGAAGACAGCCTGACCCGGCTGGAGCGCAACCCGATGCGCATCCTCGACAGCAAAGACCCGCGCGACCGTCCGGCGGCGGATAGCGCGCCGGATATCGATGCGTATCTGACCGCTGAGGCGCAAGATTTCTTCGCCGCCGTCACTGCCGGACTGGACGCTGCTGGGGTGGCATGGATCCGCAACGCGCGGCTGGTGCGCGGCCTCGACTACTACCGTCACACGGCGTTCGAATTCGTCACCGACCGGCTGGGAGCGCAAGGGACGGTGCTCGGCGGCGGGCGCTATGATGGGTTGATCGAAGCGCTAGGTGGACCGGTGACTCCGGCGGTCGGCTGGGCGGCAGGGATCGAGCGGTTGGCGATGTTGGTGGGCCGGCCAGCGATCTTGGTGGCAGACCTCTATTTCATTCCATCCGATGAAGGCTCAAGAGGCCTCGCTATGGAAATGCTAGCAATCACCCGTAATCACAACATTGCTGCCGAAATGGCGTATCGGGGCTCCCCCAAGAAGATTTTTGAGAAAGTTCGCCATCAAAATGCTGCCGCGCGCGTGGTGAGTGTCGAAACTGATCCGACCTGCGAGACAGTGGGCTCGTTCCGCCTACGGGAAATTTGGGACGGGGCGTCATCCATCCGGTCAAAGTTGAAGGAAGCGCTTCGAACCAGATTCGTTATCGACGACGATCTGGAAACAAGGGTCGCTACAATTACTAGCCGAAAAAAGTGACTCGCATTTTCGACGAAGCTATCAGCAAGATTCCCAACCGATGCGACGAAATTGCGCGGCGCTTGAACAAGCTGGCGATTATGTGTATATAAATCCACATGGAGCGTGACAGCAAAGCCATTGTCCGGCGTCTGCTCACCGACGGTTTTGCCCTCGTTTCGGTGAAGGGATCGCACCATAAATTCGCCCGGACGAGCGACGGCACGACCCGAACCGTCATCGTCCCGCATCCCAAACGCGACCTGCCGACCGGCACTGCCCGCGCCATCGCGCGGCAAGCCGGGTGGATCGACTGAAGGAAACAGCCATGCGTTACTATCATGCCGTGGTGCACAAGGACGCCGACAGCGCGTTCGGCGTGCATTTCCCCGATCTGCCGGGATGCTTCTCCGCTGCGGACAGCATCGAGGATGTGGTGCCCAATGCCATCGAGGCGCTGTCTTTGTGGTTCGAGGATGGCGACGCTGAGTCCGACCCCAGCCCAATCGAACGCGTCCGCGAAGTGGCGACCGCCGATCTGGCCGAGGGCGCATTTCTGGTGATGGTGCCGTGGATCGGTCGGCGCGGGCGACAGGCGCGCGTCAATATCTCGCTCGACCATGCTACGCTGGAAGCCATCGACAGCGCTGCCGCCCTACGCCGCCTGACCCGCTCGGCCTTTCTCGCCCAAGCCGCCCACAATGAAATCGAAGGGCGTCGCTGAATCCCGATGACCCGCATATCCGATCAACGTATCGGCCAGATCGCCAACCGGCGCGACGAGATTGCCGCGCGCATGGCTTCGGGTGCGCTCGAAGGGGCGGCGTTCGTGCAGGCGTCGAAGGATTATTCCGAGGTCGAGCCGGTCGCCATGGCGGCAGAGGAGGTGGCGCGGTTGCGCGCTGAACTGGCGGAGCTGCATGAGATGGCGGGCGATGCCGAGTTGAAGGCCATGGCCGACGAAGAAATCCCGGCCACGACTGCCGCGCTCGAAACCGCCGAACATGCGCTCGCCGTCGCCCTGCTGCCCCGCGATGCCGCCGACGAACGCTCCGCCATGCTCGAAATCCGCGCGGGCACCGGCGGCGACGAGGCGGCGCTGTTTGCGGGCGATCTGCTGCGGATGTATTCGAAATATGCCGAAGGGCAGGGCTGGCGGGTCGAGATCGTCAGCGCCAGCAGCGCCGATGTCGGCGGCTACAAGGAGGTCGTCGCCAGTGTTACGGGCAGCGGGGTGTTCGCGCAACTCAAGTTCGAAAGCGGCGTCCACCGCGTCCAGCGCGTCCCCGCCACCGAGGCGCAGGGTCGCATCCACACCAGCGCCGCAACCGTCGCCGTCCTGCCCGAGGCGACCGAGGTCGATGTGCAGATCAACGACGGCGACCTCAAGATTGACGTTTATCGGGCCAGCGGCGCAGGCGGCCAGCATGTCAACACCACCGATTCGGCGGTACGTATCACCCATCTGCCGACCGGCACTGTCGTCACCTGTCAGGACGGACGCAGCCAGCACAAGAACAAGGAAAAGGCGATGCAGGTGCTACGCGCGCGGCTGTACGAGGTGCAGCGCGAGAGTATCGCCAGCGAACGCGCGGGCGAGCGCAAGGCGATGGTCGGATCGGGCGACCGGTCGGAGCGCATCCGCACCTATAATTTCCCGCAAGGGCGCGTGACCGACCACCGCATCAACCTGACGCTGCATCGCCTGCCCGAGATACTCGAAGGCGGGCTTGGCGACCTGGTCGGCGCGCTGATCGCCGAGGATGAGGCCGAGCGGATGGCGGCGATGGGCGATGGGTAAAAAGCCCTCTCCCCTTCAGGGGAGAGGGTTGGGAGAGGGGGTGGAGCGAAGCGCAGCGAGCGTGGAGCGGCCCGCTCTGCCGCCTGCCCCTCTCCCCGGCCCCCTCCCGCAAGCGGGAGGGGAGATACGCCCCGCCCTCACCGCCGCCACCACCCGACTCGCCACGATCAGCGACACCCCCCGCCTCGACGCCGAACTGCTGATGGCGCACGCGCTGGGTGTGGAGCGCGAGACCTTGCTGCTCGACCCGACGCGATATGCGGTAGCGGAGACTTTTGCGGCAATGCTCGACCGCCGCCTGACGCACGAGCCGGTGGCGTACATCCTCGGCTACAAGGACTTCTGGACGATCCGCCTGTCGGTCGGCCCCGGCGTGCTGATCCCCCGCGCCGACAGCGAGACGCTGATCGAGGCGGCGGTTGCGCACTTCCCCGACAGGGATCAGCCTTTGCGCATTCTGGATCTGGGCACCGGCCCCGGGACATTGCTGCTGGCGGCACTTTGCGAATGGCCGACCGCCTATGGCCTTGGCATCGATTCGTCCGAGCGGGCCATCCATTACGCGGAGTGCAACGCCAGCAATCTGGGCGATAGAGTTGAGGAACGCGCCCGTTTCCGCGTCGGACACTGGGCTGAGGGACTGGAAGGCAGCTTCGACCTCATTCTTTGTAATCCGCCCTATATCGGCACTGGCGAAGTGTTGATGCCGGACGTGGAAGAATTCGAACCGCAAGCCGCGTTGTTCTCTGGGTGCGATGGGCTCGACGACTATCGCAGCGTTATCCCGTCCCTGCGTCGTTTGCTCGCTCCCGATGGCATCGCCATCGTCGAAATCGGCGCGAGCCAGCGCGCCGCTGTTACCGCGCTGGCGCAAGCAGAGGGCTTCAGCGTGGCCTGCAAGCAAGACCTCGCCGGACATTACCGGGCGCTAGTGTGCCAAGCAGCTGATTTCCGTGCCTGATGTTTTCGCTTGATTTGCCCCGCCTTATGGTTAGGGCTGGCGCGGCAATAGTTGACTGAAGCACCCGTGGTAGGGTCCATCGGTCGCAATGCATTCCCAAGCGGCAGATCGCCCATCGCCCCGACAATCTGGTCCGGCGCGACATGCAGGGCAAGATATTCTGTCGCGCGCGCACAGCAAGTGCGAACGAAAGCGGCGAAACGGGGCCTATCCGATTTACTCTCTTGAGGAAATTCAGTGTCGATGAACAATCGTCAGACCGGTCGCCGTCGCGGCCGCAATACCAACGGCAGCAACAACAACCAGCGCCCGCAGGGCAATGGCCGCGGCGGCGATCAGGCCAACCGGATCGACAGCCGGGCGCGCGGCAACGCCGCCCAGCTACTAGAGAAATATCGCAACATGGCGCGCGATGCGCAGCTGTCCGGCGATCGGGTGATGACCGAATATTATCTCCAGTTCGCCGACCATTATTTCCGCGTCCTGTCCGACGCGCGCAACCGCCAGGAAGAACAGCGCGCCCGCTTCGACGGCGATGGCGAGGAGGGCGGAGCCCAGCAAAACCAGTCCGATGACGAAGCCGAGGATTTCGACGAACTCGACGCCATCGACATGATCGGTCGCGCCCCGCGCAATCGCGGCAATAGCGGAAGCAACGGCAATGGCGGCAGCAACGGCAACCGCGAGCCTAATGGCAATCGCGACGAGCGTCCCCGCGAAGACCGCCAGCGCGAAGACCGGCAGCGCGAAGACCGGCCCCGTGAGGATCGGCCCCGTGAGGATCGTCCCCGTGAGGATCGGCCTCGCGAGGAACGGCCCCGTGAGGATCGGCTCCGCGAGGATCGGCCTCGCGAGGATCGGCCCCGCGACGACCGCCCCCGTGAAGGCGGCCAGCGCGATGGCAACCGCGATTATAACCGCGACCGGCCGCGCGAGGAACGTCCGCGCGACGAGCGCCCCCGTGATGACAGGCCGCGTGATGACAGGCCGCGTGATGACAGGCCGCGCGAAGATCGTCCGGTCCGCTCCGAACAGCGCGACGCACGTCCGCCGCGCAGCAGCGACGGCGATGCGCCGCGCACCGACGCACCGCGCAGCGAAAATCCGCGTAGCGCCACTCCACGCAGCGAAGGCGGCGAGGAACGCGTCCGTCGTCCGCGCCGCGAACGGCCAGAGCGCGCCGAACGCAACGGCGGCGATCATGACGATGCCCCCATCGGCATCGACATCGCCGTACTGCCCCCCGCCATCGGGCTCGACACGGCCCGTGCAGAGACACCTGTCGCACCGTCAGCGTCCAATGACGATGCAGCGCCCGCACCCAAGAAGCGCGGACGCCCGCGTAAAATAGTCAGCGAAGGCGAAGACGCCGCCGCCTGACCGGCCGCGTCAATTCTTCAGTCGCATCGCGAAGAAGGCCAGTATGTCGTCGCGCGCCGCGCGCGTCGGCTGGCCTTCGTCGTCGATCAGATGATGCGTCACCACGCTGTGCGGCATTTTCATCATCGAATCGGGATTGGCCGCGTCGTCGGGCAGCACCGTGCCGACGAACCGGTCGCCCAGCGCCGCGCGATAGGCATCGAACCGCGCCGCACGGCAAAAACTGTCGCCTTCGAAGCGGTAGGCCAGCACGGTCAGATCCTCCGCATCCATTCGCGCCTTGACTGCCGCCAGCTCATCGGGCGCGATATGCAGCCCCGCAGGTTTGCCTAACGGCAATGACGGCTGCGACAACACCGGGGCGAGCACGCTTTTTTCCAGCATCATCGACAGCGCGAAATTGCCGGTGAAGCACATGCCGATGGCGCCGACGCCCTTGCCGCCTGCTTGCGCATGCGCATGCGCGGCCAAGGCGCGCAGCCAGCGGGTGACTGGCCCCGAGTCATCCGCCTGAAAGGCGCGAAATTCGCGGCTGATGCAGCCGCGCGCCATGGTCACTAGCGCGCGCCCTTTGGTCGGCACCGCCCCGTCGCGGCCGAACAGATGTGGCATATAGACGGTGAACCCCGCATCGCGCACCCAGCGGGCAAAGCGCGCGACATGCGGGCTGATCCCGGGCATTTCGGTCATGACGATTACCGCCGGACCATGCCCTGCGACATATACCCGGCGGGTTTTGCCGAGAAATGTCACCTCGCGCGCTTCAAAATCCTCCAGCGCATCGTCCCGATCCATCGACCGCGTCGGCATAGCTTTATCTCCCCCCAACCAGAGTGCAGCATGACGCCCGTGCGCCTTCCGTCAAGCGGCAGGAGGCGTTAGGAGGCAGCATGACCGAACAGCTTCTCACCCGCACCGGCGGCCGCATCCTTGTCGATCAACTGCTCATCCAGGGCTGCGATCGCATCTTCACCGTCCCGGGCGAGAGTTTTCTGGCGGTGCTCGACGCGCTCCACGATGTGCCTGCGATAGAGACCGTCGTTTGCCGTCAGGAGGGCGGGGTCGGTTTCATGGCCTGCGCCGATGGCGCGATGACCGGGAGGCCCGGCGTCGCTTTCGTCACCCGCGGGCCTGGCGCTACCAACGCCAGCATCGGCGTGCATGTGGCGATGCAGGATTCGCAGCCGATGATATTGTTCATCGGCGATGTCGATCGGGGCATGCGCGACCGCGAGGGATTTCAGGAGGTCGATTTTCAGGCGATGTTCGCGCCGCTGTGCAAATGGGCGGCACGGATCGACAGCGCCGAGCGCATCCCCGAATATGTCGCACGCGCCTATGCCACCGCGATGGCAGGGCGCCCCGGCCCGGTGGTTCTGGCGTTGCCCGAGGATATGCTGATCGACAAGGTGGTTGCGCGTGACCGCCCCCGCGTCTCCCCGCCCGAGCAGGACCCCGATGGTGAAGCGATGCAGGTGTTCATGGACCTGCTCAAGGACGCGACCGACCCCATCGCCATCGTCGGCGGAGCAGGGTGGAATGCCGGTGCCGCGCATTATTGGGGGCTGTTCGCCACCCGCGTCGGATTGCCTACTGCGGTTGCCTTTCGCCGACAGGACGCGCTCGACAACCATTGCCCGATCTATGCGGGCAATTTGGGTTATGGCCCCAACCCCAAGCTGCTCGAGCGCATCCGCAGGGCCGATCTGATTATCGCAGTCGGCGCTCGGCTGGGGGAAGCGACGACCGATGGCTATAGCCTGATTACGCTCGACCATCCGGGGCAGGTGCTGGTGCATGTCCATCCCGACCCGGTCGAGCTGAACAGCGTCTATCGCACCGACCTGCCGATCTGTGCCTATCCGCATGAATTTGCCGAAATGGCGGCGCTGTGGCTCGACGATCTAATCCCGTTCGATGCGGGGGCAGAGGCGCATGACGAATGGCGCGCGTGGCAGGCGGTGACGCCGTTCGACACAAAGCTCGACCTTGGCCCATGTGTTGCCGCGATGCAGGCGGTGCTGCCAGCCGATACGATCATCTGCAACGGCGCGGGCAATTTTTCCGGCTGGTGGCACCGCCACTGGACCTATGGGCCGATGCCGAGCCAGCTCGCGCCGACCGCAGGCGCGATGGGCTATGGCGTGCCGGCCGCCGTCGCGGCAGCCAGACGCTTCCCCGAGCGCATGGTTGTCGCGCTGGCGGGTGACGGCGATTTTTTGATGAACGGACAGGAACTGGCCACCGCCGTGCAATATGGCTGCGACATGCTGGTGCTCGTCATCGACAATGGCGCTTATGGCACCATCCGCATGCATCAGGAGCGTGAATTTCCCGAACGACTGTCGGGCACGACACTGCGCAACCCGGACTTTGCCGCGCTCGCCCGCGCTTACGGTGGCTGGGCGGCGACAGTCGAGTCCACGGCGGAATTTGCGCCTGCGCTGGCCGAGGCGATGCAGCACAAGGGGCTACGCCTCCTGCACCTCAAGACCGATGTCGAGCGGATCAGCGCGGGCACGACCATTTCGAAACTACGTGCCGCGCACAGCTGAATGCCGCCGTTAACCGCCGATTACCGGGTGCGGGAGCAATGCCGCACCATGGACATCCACGCGCCATGACCGGGCACCGCCATTACGGCCTCGACTGGCTGCGCATCGCCGCGTTCGGCTTGCTCATCCTCTATCATGTCGCCATGGCCTATTCGCCCTATCCTTGGGTGATCAACAGCGGCCATCGCGCGCATTGGCTGGCCTATGCGATGGAGGTGGTCGCGCCGTGGCGGCTGATGCTGCTGTTCCTCGTTTCGGGCTATGCCTCGGCGATGCTGCTGGCCAAGCTCGGAACCTTGCGCGCCTTCCTGTCGTCGCGCAGCCGCCGTCTGCTGATTCCGCTGGCCTTCGCCATAGCGGTGATCGTCCCGCCGCAAAGCTGGGTGCGGCAGGTGATCGGCCATGATTATCAGGGCAGCTACTTCGATTTCTGGCTGGGCGAGTATTTCCGCTTCGGGCAGATGGCCGAGCAGACGCTGCCGCATTGGGAGCATCTTTGGTTCGTCGCCTATCTGTGGCTCTACACGCTGGCGCTCGCTGCGCTCGTCGCCAGCGGTGTGCGGCTGGTGGTGCCGCGATGGTTGCTCGGTATCTGGGGGCTGCTGTTGATTCCGATCGCCTCGCTCGCCTTCTGGCGGCTGGCGCTCGCCGCGACGATCGGCACCGACCATGGGATGCTCAACGACTGGCTGGGCCATCTCCATTATATCCCGGCCTTTGTGTTCGGATTCCTGCTGGCGCGCGACAGCGCCATTTGGGACGGATTGCGGCGCATATCGCCCTATGCGACGATGGTCGCCATTTCCTGCCTGACCATTGCCACCGCGATCGAATTCATCGCGCCCGAACATGACCAATGGACGCGGGCACTGTCGATCATCTTCGATTGTGTCGACAGCGCATTCGCCTGGTCGATGCTGCTGGTGCTGCCGGTGTTGGCTGACCGATGGCTCGACCGCGACCATCGCTGGCGGCTACCGCTATCACGCGCGATCTTTCCGGCGTATATCGTCCACCAGACGGTGATCGTGCTGCTGGTCTATGGTCTGCGTGACAAGGGGCTGGATGCCGGTGTCGAGGCGACGCTGGTGCTGGGCGGAACCATCATCGCCTGCATTGCCACCTGGCTGCTCGCGCGTAGCACTATGCTGGCAGGCGCTTTGCTCGGATATGAGGATAGCGGTAAATCGAAGAGAACGCCCGTCACAGCCACCGCATAACGCGGTACCCCCGTGCCACTCGCCACAAGATATTGTGCACTGCTGCGCAAACCCCCTTGACGTCATAATTCCCGATAGGCTGTAAAGAGACTGTCACAGCGGCGTGGCACTGCCCGCGCCATCGAGACGACAGAGGGAGGCAGCGCGCAAGTCGGCCATGTTCCATCCTGATCTGATCCGCAATCCGGAGCAGTGCCCGGCGCTCGTCCTCAATGCGGACTATACGCCGCTGTCCTATTATCCACTCAGTCTGTGGCCGTGGCAGACCGCCGTGAAGGCCGTGTTCCTCGACAGGGTGGACATCGTCGACACCTATCAGCGCGAGATTCATTCGCCGACGCGGACGATGAAAATCCCATCGGTGATTGCCTTGCGCCAGTATGTGAAGCCGTCGGAATATCCGGCGTTCACGCGCTTCAACCTGTTCCTGCGCGATCGCTTCCAATGCCAATATTGCGGCAGCCACAAGGAACTGACCTTCGACCATGTCGTGCCGCGCCGCTTGAACGGGCGAACGACGTGGGAGAATGTCACCACCGCGTGCAGCCCGTGCAATCTCAAAAAGGGCGGGCGCACACCCAAGCAGGCGCATATGCATCTGCACGAAACGCCGTATCGCCCGACCAGCTGGCAGTTGCAGGACCATGGGCGGCGCTTCCCGCCTAATTATCTGCACACCAGCTGGGTCGATTGGCTGTATTGGGATGTCGAATTGCTGGCGTGACATTGCTCGCGCGTTGCGGCACGTCTGAGGTGTGACCGCCGCGCCCGCCCCCGGACCATCTGTAGAATTCGATGCCGTATCGAAGCGCTATGGCGCGGCGATCGCGCTCGAGTGCGTTGCGCTGTCGATCCCCAGCGGACAGTTCGTCGCGCTGGTCGGCGCATCGGGATCGGGCAAATCGACGCTGGTCAAGCTGGTCAACCGGCTGATCGAGCCAAGCGATGGCGCGGTGCGGATCGATGATGGCGATGTCGCGGTGCGCAAGCTGGCCGAATTGCGCCGCAGCGTCGGCTATGTATTCCAGAATATCGGCCTGTTCCCGCATATGACCGTTGCCGCCAATATCGCCATCGGCGGGCGGATTGCGGGGCAGCGGCTGGCTGGCGAGCGCGTCGAGGAACTGCTCGATCTGGTTGCGCTGCCGCGCAGCTTTGCCGATCGCTATCCCGAGCAATTGTCGGGAGGACAGGCGCAACGGGTCGGCGTGGCGCGGGCGCTGGCGGGTGGAGCGGCGCTGCTGCTGATGGACGAGCCATTCGGCGCTCTCGATCCCGTCACCCGCGAAGACCTGGCGCAGGCGGTGCGCGCGCTGCACGACCGGCTGGGCTTGACGACGATTATGGTCACGCATGACATGGCCGAGGCGCTACTGATCGCCGACCGCATCATCGTCCTCGATCATGGCCGGGTGATTGCCGACAAGATCCCCGCCGCGCTGCTCGCCGATCCCGGCCATCCCGTTGCCGAGGCAATGGTCGCGGTGCCGCGCGGGCAGGCCAAGGCGATCGCGGCGATGGGGCGCGACGCGTGAGCGCATGGTCCTCAGCATTCGAGCGGGTCCCCGAACTGCTGCTCGCGCATGTCCAGATCAGTTTCGCCGCACTCGCGCTCGGCATCGCATTGTCGATCCCGCTGGCCGTCGCCGCGCACCGCAACCGCTGGTTCGCGAGCGCGATCCTCGGCTTCGCCAGCTTCGTCCAGACGATCCCCAGCCTGGCGCTGCTGGCGCTGTTCTTTCCCATCCTTGTCGGCGTGGGGACGCTCCTTGGCGACTGGGTGCGGCCGCTGGGCTTTCTGCCCGCGCTGTTGGCGCTGACACTTTATGCGCTGCTGCCGATCCTGCGCAACTCGGTCACCGGGCTCGCCGCCGTCGATCCCGCCGCACGCGAGGCCGCCGATGGCCTCGGAATGACGGCGATGCAGAAACTGTGGCTGGTCGAGCTGCCGCTGGCGCTGACCACCATCGTCGCCGGGGTGCGGACAGCGGCAGTGTGGACCATAGGCGCGGCAACGCTCGCCACCACTATCGGCCAGCCCAGCTTGGGCGACCTGATCTTTGCCGGGTTGCAGACGCAGAACTGGCCGCTGGTGCTGGTCGGTTGCGGCGTTTCCGCCGCGCTGGCACTCGCCGTCGATGCCGCCATCGGCTTTGCCAATTGGGGCATTGCGCATCGCTGGCGCTGGACGGCGGCGACGCTGCTCGGCGGGTTCGCGCTGGTGATGGCGGCGGTACTGACCCCGTTGCTGTTGCCCAAAGGCGACAGCATCGTCATCGGCGGCAAGGGGTTCAGCGAGCAATATATATTGCAACGGCTGATCGGTGGACGGCTGGAAGCAGCGGGATACAGCGTCGAATATCGCGACGGTCTCGGTTCGGCTGTGGTGTTCGGCGCGCTGTCGAGCGGTGATATCGACATATCGGTCGATTATGCCGGGACGCTGTGGGCGAGCGAGATGAAGCGCAGCGACACGCTGCCGCGCGCAGCAATGCTGGCCGAGATCGGGCGCTGGACCGAGGCGCAGAGCGGCGCGCGCATCGTTGGCGGGCTGGGGTTCGAAAATGCCTATGCTTTTGCCGTGACGCCTGCGACGGCGCAGCGCTATCGTCTGGCGACGCTGACCGACCTGGCCCGCGCCGCGCCGCAACTGACGCTGGGCACCGATCCGGAATTTCTCGAGCGCACCGAATGGGCAAGCGTCGAGCGCATCTATGGAATGCGGTTCCGCGCCAACCGCTCGTTCAGCCCGGGCTTCATGTACGACGCGCTGGCCAGCGGCGAGGCCGATGTGATCACCGCTTACACCAGCGACGGGCGCGTTGCCGCCGACCGGCTAGTGGTGCTGAGCGATCCCGAACAGGCGATTCCCGGATATGATGCGCTGCTGATGGTCAATGCGCGGCGGCTGGAAGATGCACCGCTGATGGCGGCGCTGAGCCCGCTGATCGGGGCTATAAGGGTCGAAGATATGCGGACAGCCAACTATCTCGTCGATCGCCCGAGGAACAAGCGCACGCCGGTGCAGGCGGCGGCGTGGCTGGCGGCGCGGTTAGCGCCACCAGCCGATGGACCTGGGAACATGGCGTCCGAACCATAGCTAGCGGATCGCCCTAAAGTGCCAGATCCCCCGCCCCGACGGTCACGCTGCCATCCAACCGCAGCCACAGGTCGGCAACGCCATCGCCGTTGGTATCGGCAATGAGGTAGG
>JAYSZB010000037.1:0-2016 GCA_043727035.1 Sphingomonas sp.
GTCGAGGCCGACGACAGCGTCAGCACCGCGGACCGTTCGGTGAGCATGGGGCTGATCGTCACCGAACTGGTGATCAATTCGCTCAAGCACGCGTTCCCCAGCGACGGCGCCAAGGGGAGCATCAAGGTCGGCTTCCACACGAGCGCCGATGGGTGGACGCTGAGCGTTGTCGACAACGGAGCCGGGATGCCGGGCGAAGACGACCAGTCCAAGCCGGGCCTCGGCACCGGCATCGTCAACGCGCTCGCCGCCCAGCTCTCCGCCGTGGTCGAAGTGACCGACGCCAAGCCCGGCACCCGCGTGGAAATCGTCCACCGCAAGGCGTAGCTGTTCGGTCCTGGCAGGCGCAACGATCTTACGCAGCTTGCGCCCTCAGGCCCGCGCGCTGCGGAACGGTTGGGTGGTGTCGGCGAGCGCGGTTTCCATCGGCGAGGTTAGGGCAGATTTCGGCGATGTAGGGAAATGGTTTTCGGCTTAGCTGTCCGGTCGCGCGGTTGGACGTCGGCGAAAGACAAAACACAAAACACAGGGCACCGGCTTTACGCTTTGGCAGGGGTGAGCGCGGCATGGTGCGGCGATGCCCCGTTCGCGCCGCCCAGCCTCCGTCCTGCCGTTCCATGGCCGCAAGGGTTGGCACGGGCGCGCCACCCCGCCGCGCAAGGCGAAGCGCGGCGGCTGGCTCACCCCGATCATGGTCGTGCTGCCGCTGGCGGCGTTCACCGCGGTGTTTGCATGGGACGGACCGCCACCCGGCGCGGCGCTGCCCCTGGCTTCCGGGGCGGCGAGCGGCGACCGCGAGCGCGCCAGCTTCGGCACCTGCCTTAGCCCGGTGCGGATCAACTGCGTCGTCGATGGCGACACCTTCTGGTACGGCGGCGAGAAAATCCGCATCGCCGACATCAACACCCCCGAGGTCGGCAACCCCCAATGCGCCGCCGAAGCCGCGCTGGGCGCAAAGGCAACCGAACGCCTGACCGCGCTGCTCAACGCCGGGCCGTTCACGCTGGAACGGACTGATCGCGACGCCGACAAATACGGCCGTGCCCTGCGCATCGTCACCCGCGACGGCGAAAGTCTGGGCGAGACGCTGGTGGATGAGGGGCTGGCGGAGCGGTGGCAGGGCTATCGCGGGGGATGGTGCTGAGCGGAATGCGGCGAAGCCGGTCGATTGATCCGGTGCGGCGCAATTTGCGCCCGCTGCTACGCCGCAAGAGTGCGCTTGAGCTTTCCTTCACGGGCAAGTTGCTCGTGCAGTGATCCTGCCGACAGGTCGAGGCCGTTGGGCCACGCCAGCGCGCCCGCCTCGATGAACGCCCGGCGGAAGAACGCGGCTTCCTCGAGCGGGCGGGTCATCACGGTATCGCGCGCGACGATTGCCGCGGCGGACCATTCGCCGTGGCTGCCGTCGCCGAAATGCAGCCCCAGCGAGTGGTCCGATAGGGGTTCGATCCTGACGAGCTTAATCATCCTGGTCCGCTCCGGCGATGCGCTCCATCGGTAGCAAATCCTGCCCCCGCTGCCAATTGGCGTCCAGTTCGGCGCGGTGCGCCTCCACCCATTCGGCGATCAGCCTGCGTGCTTTGCTTGGCAGCGATCCCTCGATAATTCCGCCGTCCGCGATCCGCACCAGCGCTTCGTGGCCCTGGTACGCCGCATGGAAGTGGGGCGGGGCATGGTCCGCGAAATACATGCGGATCAGGATGCCATAGAAGCTGGAGATGATCGGCATGGCCAAGTTATGGCTGTGCCCCGCGCGAGAGGCAACCTCGCCGCGACCCCGAGCTGTCGCCCCGCCTGCCCCGGCGAAGGCCGGGGGCGCAGGCAGGGGGGCCCAACCAACCGCGCCCCAACGCACCACCAGCGCAGTGCCGAGAGCTTATCTAGGCCCCTGCCTGCGCAGGGGCGACGGCTAAGAAGAAGTGGTGGTTATTGTTGTGTCGGGAAACCACCAAACCCCGCGGACAGCAGCCCATCTTGCGTTTCGCTCCGACGGAGGCGGCTATCGAGGCAAGACCG
>JAYSZB010000038.1:0-13559 GCA_043727035.1 Sphingomonas sp.
CCGATCCCTACATCCTGATCCACGAGAAGAAGCTCAGCAACCTGCAGGCGATGCTGCCGATCCTCGAAGCGGTCGTCCAGTCGGGCCGTCCGCTGCTGATCATCGCCGAAGACATCGAAGGCGAGGCCTTGGCCACGCTCGTCGTCAACCGTCTGCGCGGCGGCCTCAAGGTCGCAGCGGTCAAGGCTCCCGGCTTCGGCGATCGCCGCAAGGCGATGCTGCAGGATATCGCTATCCTGACGCAGGGTGAGATGATCTCCGAAGACCTCGGCATCAAGCTCGAGAGCGTCACGCTCGGCATGCTCGGCCAGGCCAAGCGCGTCACCATCGACAAGGACAACACCACCATCGTCGACGGCGCCGGCGATGCCGACACGATCAAGGGCCGCGTCGAGCAGATCCGTGCGCAGGTCGAGACCACCACGTCGGACTATGACAAGGAAAAGTTGCAAGAACGCCTCGCCAAGCTGGCCGGCGGTGTTGCCGTGCTCAAGGTCGGCGGCGCCACCGAAGTCGAAGTCAAGGAGCGCAAGGATCGCGTCGACGACGCCCTCCACGCTACTCGCGCTGCGGTCGAGGAAGGCATCGTCCCCGGCGGCGGTACCGCGCTCCTCTACGCAACCAAGGCGCTCGACGGCCTCAAGGGTGCCAACGACGATCAGACCCGCGGCATCGACATCATCCGCAAGGCCATCGAAACCCCGCTGCGCCAGATCGCGCAGAACGCGGGCGTCGACGGCGCGGTTGTCGCCGGTAACCTGTTGCGCGAAGGCGACGAGACGCAGGGCTTCAACGCATCGACCGATGTGTACGAGAACCTGGTCGCCGCCGGCGTGATCGACCCGACCAAGGTCGTCCGCACCGCACTGCAGGACGCCGCCTCGGTCGCCGGCCTCTTGATCACCACCGAAGCCACCATCGCCGAAATGCCCGAAGACAAGTCGGGCGGCATGTCCGGCGGCATGGGCGGCGGCGGCATGGGCGGCATGGGCGGCATGGATTTCTAACGACCCCATAAGGGACGGACGAAACCCAAACCGCGTCACCCCGGCCCCCGAGCCGGGGCCGCCATCCGCCAAGGCCAACTGGTCGAAGCACAAGAAACAGGCCGGAGGGAGCAATCCCCCCGGCCTTTTTCATACCCCCTCTCCCGCTGTGCGGGAGAGGGACAGGCGCGAAGCGCCAGGGTGAGGGTGTGTCAGGCGATCGACGCTTTCAAGCCACAAACGCACATCTCCCGACCACCCCCTCCCGCCTGCGGGAGAGGCCGGGGGTGGGCCCGCCGCGCCCGCGGCGAAAAGACTCAGCACCCACCCCCCCCCGCCTCCTCCCCTCCAGGGGAGGTGGCTCGCGCCGCCCCGACGCCAGCGTTGGGGAACCGCATTGGCGCGCGAGACGGAGGGGCAGGTGCGGCCCTGCGCAGCTTATGCAAAGCCGCACCGGCCCCTCCGACCCCTCCGGGGCCACCTCCCCCAAGGGGGAGGAAGCACGCACCCCCCCGCCGATCCCCACCCCAAACTGCCCGGCGACCCAAACCTCGTCACAGAAACCCTCTCCCCCTCCACCGCCTCCAACGACCAAATCACCAAACTGGCGGAATACCGCCCCCGCCCCGGCGTCGAGCAAATCATGTTCATCGACCCCGACACGGAGCGCGTCCGCGTGGTTGCGGCGCGTTCACCCGAGAGCAGCGACGCGGACTGGCTCCCCGCTGGCAGCGATTTGCCGTTGGCGTCGCTGGGTATTGTCGTGCCGTATGCGGAGATTTTTGCGGAGGCGTGAGGTGGCGGGCTTGGCGGCAAGCGCCGCGATTTCGTTTGTCGGTAAGCCCAAACGCTCACCCGAAAGTGGATGGCTAATTGGTATTGCGTCCCCGAAACTCAGGAAACCTTGAAACAAAACTACGCCGCTTTGGGAATCCTGCTTATGAGTTCATGGCCTAATTTCCGAGCATTGCGACAACGTGAGGTATAGCATTGCCTACAAGTGTCGTTGCGCCATACGCCTTTAACATAAATTCCCCGGTCTCAATAACGTCCTTCGCAAACTTTGTCTTCTCATAGACAGTGGCAACGAGGTCCCTCACTAGCTTCAGCGCCGCTTGCGCGGATGTAGCGCTGCCATCTATCGGGGTTCCACGTTCGAGCGCGAAGTAGGCGCCGATGACTTCTCGCAGCGATTCGAGAGTATAGCCCCAGCCGATCCATTGAATGCGAGCCAATCGGAACCGGAATCGAGTTAAGCCGTCAATCAGCGCTTGACGGATGAAATCCTGCTCAGCGAGCTGGTGTTCGTTAAGCCAATGCAACAACTGATCGACTGCTGCCAGAAGATCGTCACGCTCCGCATCGTCCAGCTTCGGGTAAGACTGATGGGGACGGATCATTCCTGATAGGAGCGAGAGAGGCCCAAGCGTGGCGGGAGTGAGGTAGTTCGATATTGAATGCGCCCAAGGGTTACGATGTCCATTTGGACCGAATGCCGACGCTAAGACATTGAGTTGCGCAACATTTTGGTCCTTGATGTCTTCATCCAGTGTCAAGTCCGCGATCATAGTCTTTAGATATTCAATGCGATCTACAATGGCGAAGTTGATTTCGAAGAAGTCTGCTGACCATGGTTCGACACCGAACTTACCCGCTAAAAAGTTATCACCAGCACTATTCGATGAATCCGAAAGGCGGTAACAGAGGTCGAAGAGTTCGCGGGCAGGATCAGTTACAGCAACCAAGATACACCTATGTTCATGAGTGGGGAATGTGCACTGTCAAAAGCGCTTTGATGATGCCTTCCGACAACGCACGATATTCTTCTACGTCCACGTGACTTATGGACGGGGTTATTCGGCTGGTGACGAGGCTGCGCCGTATATTATGATAGTGCAAGCAAAGACTGACCTTGTCACTTGTCAAAAACTTCGCTTTTGAGGCTACCAATGTTAACAGCTTAGTACGGTCTTGCATCAGCATCTCAAGTCGATTGTCTGAAAACCGTTGTGGTGGAAAATCTTCCGATTTACTAACGATATATTCCTTCAGGGCTAACTCAAAATTACTGTCCATCAAAACCAATAACGAACGGTTGCGTGTCTCCAATCGTGATCGCGAAACAAGATCGATAATCCCCAACGAGTCCACAATACCCTTCATCCAAGGCCGTGTGGTCATTGCGCGTCTATTTCGGCTCTGGAGTTGATCTATATAGCTTGGGCCGCGCGCTCTAGGTAACTCAGGTAAAACGGTGCGGAAACCGGCTGGCCCCTCTTGTGGCTCGCACTGGAGCATCTTTCCTCGATTATGCTTAAATACGGTGTTTTCCCAATCATGCTTCAGTCGGCGTGAAAGTGTACTATAATGGGTGACAAGTTAAATAATTTGGCCCCTTATCATCTCGAAAGCGGAATGATTGAGGTTGAGACCGCTCTTGCTGCTATTCCACGGCATTGCCTCGGCCGGCCCATTCATTCGAACGATCACCCGGCAAAGCGACGCATCGGGGTGCGGCACGCCAGCTTCGCGGCTTATATATCCAACATCGCGCGTCCGCAGTTCCTTAACTATGAGCCGCTCGTTACAATAAACGTAAACTCCGTAGTTATCTCTCTCGGGATCACGATCGCGGATCAAGCCAGCTTCGATTGTGACTGACAAGTGCTGACCGGTCGCAGGCTCGATAGCGAGATGAACCTTACTGGGCAGGAAATCTGGCGGGTATGCCCATTTGTCGAACGTAGCCGAAGTAATCTTGCGACCATTTAAGATAATGGCACAGCCTTGATTAACGAACCACGCGTAAGTCTCGCCAAGATTCTGACGTAATTCCTTCACATCGTCCGCTGTGAAACGTTTCCTCAAATGCGACACTGAAACCGTTGTTGTATTTGGTTCGATATTTGCAACTTTAAAATAGTCGATATCCCAAGAATCAACTTTTAGCCAGTCAGTATTTACGTCGATTCCAAATGTATCTCTCTGACCGTGTCTTGTCCTAATCTCAACGCGTTCGCCAATTGCAATGCCAGCCCGCTTTCCGCCAACGCCGAAGATGCCGATGAACTGATCGCCTGCGTTCGCCCGAGTCGCACCGGGCGAGATTAGCAAGCTAAGTTTGTTTTCGTGAACGCCGCCCGCGTTATCTTTAACACTGATTAGCTGTCGATCGGCGTCAAGATGAACTTCAACACATAATCCAGCCGGGCGTTTATTATCTGTCCAATGATCAAGAGCGTTGTCAACCAGTTCACAAAGGCCAGTTCGCAGATCATAATCTGCCATTATCGACAGAAACAGCCGCTTTTCGGGTGTGCCATCCAGCGACCCAACTCGTTGATCAACCAAGCCCGCCATTGCCAATCCTGCCTATTCCAGCATTCTGACCCTGAAAATTACATCTCCATCAGGGTTTCACCAGTTGATAGCGATTTGGCGTAGTGGGTCCAATATAAATGAATCTTTGCCATTGGCAGACATTCGACCATCGCCAAGTGACCGCAATTGGATGTTTGCGACTCTTCGGCTTCGTTGAGTCGGTATCTGCTAATGAAGAGCAATCATTCGAAACCGACCGGTGTGCAACCGATCCCCAGATCCGACTCTCAAATGCCAATCCCCCTTTCCTACACGTTCCTTTTATGTTCCACACTGCTCCATGAGCAACCACCCCGATTCGCCCGCCGCTCGGCCACCGGCTTCGCCGTCCGCCCCAGCTCCTTCCACGCCCCGGTCCACCCGCCCGGCAACACACTCCGGCCCGCGCACCGCCGACGGCACACCTGTCCACATCCCCGACAGCTACCGCGACCAACCCGAACCGCTCGCCCCCGACGCAGACCTGCCCGCCATCCCCCAGCACATCACCCCAGACCAGCGCGCCCGGCTAGACGCGCATGGCTTCGATCCCGCTGAGTATGACTGGGAACCGGTGCACCGCCGCCGTCGCTACAATGGCTGGACGGTGGAGGCGCAGCGCAGTTTCATTGCCGCGCTGGCCGACACCGGATCGGTCGAAGCGGCGGCGCGCGCGGTGGCGATGAGTGTGCGGTCGGCCTATGCGCTGCGCCGCGCGCCGGGGGCGGAGCAGTTCGCCCGCGCCTGGGGGCTGGCGCTCGATGCCGCCGCCCAGCGCCTCGCCGACATCGCCTTCGATCGGGCGATGAACGGCACCGAGGAGGCGGTGCGCAACCGCGAAGGGACCATTATCGGCTTTAAACGCAAGCACAGCGACCAGTTGCTGATGTTCCTGCTGCGCGCGCACCAGCCCGATGTCTATAATCGCCGCGCCGCCGCCGCCCCCGCGACCGCCGCCGCGACCCATCGCCTCGCCACCGGTGAAGCCAACGACGGGTTCGACGACGCGCTGCTCCGCGAACTGGCGCTGTTCGGCGCGGCGGGTGCCGTCCGTCGCGGCGATCCCTTGCTCGCCATCACCGAAACCACCGAAGCCGCCGCGCCACTCACCCAACTGGGCCAGTTCATCGCCCCGGAGGCCCTGCCCGCAGAGCCAATGCCTTACGCCGGGCCCGCTGCCTCGCCGGGGGAGACGGTCGCCGCCGCCATCGCCCGCCTCGGCCCAGTCGTCCCGCCCGATCCGCTCGCCGCCATGGACGCCGGGCATCGCGCCGGTCTCCTCTTCAATCTAGAGGAAGACGCGCGTGCCGAGGCGAAAATGAAACAAAATGCCAATCAAGAGTAATAATATGTCGCAAAACAGCAGGTAAACGCACGATCGGGCGTGACTCTTTGTGACGTTTTAACCTTTGTCCTACACCAGCATCCCCGCCAGCCAGTCATTCACCCGCACATCCAGCACCAAATGCACCCGGTCGCTTGTGCCCTCGTTACGAACCTCATGCGGGTCGGCCAGCCGCAGATACCATGCCTCCCCCGGCCGCATCGTCACTGCCGCCCCGTTGAGCAGGAACGAAACGCCGGGGTTGGTCGTCACCGGCACATGGATCCGTGCCCGCCCCTCGGCGGCATCCAGATCATGGTCGCGGTGCGCATGGATGCGCGATCCCGGAGCCAACCGCATCAGCCGCACCGCCTCGACCGGGCACTCGAACGCGTCGATCACCGCGCGCAGGGCAGGGGCATGGGCGAGCATCCGCGTGTCGACCCAGTCGCTGACGGTGGGGTCGGAATAGATCATCATCACCGGATGCACCGCCCCCGCCTGCGCCCGCAGCGACAGCACATCCCATAGCCCCGAATAATGCGCCGCAACGAAGTGCGCCGTCCAGTCCATCGCCTCCAGCGCGCTCAAGTCAGCCTGCATCGCCGCGACATCGAAGCTCAGCGGCAGCCGCACCCGGTCGGGACACATCAAACTCCCCTCCCGCTTTCGGGAGGGGCCGGGGGTGGGCCTGACCCCCAATCCCCGCTCATGCTGAGCTTGTCGAAGCACCGTTCTTCCTCTTTAACCCCACAGCATAGTATCGGAGCACAGCATGGAAGCAATCGCCACACTCCGCACCCTCCTCCTCACCGACGAACCCGCCGCGCTCACCCTCGCCCCCATAGCCGAACCCTACCGCTTCACCGCCGCAGCGTTCGGGCTCGCCGCCCAAAACAGCATCGCGTTACATGCTGCCGACCTCGCCCCCCTGTTCGCCCCCGATCCGCTCGGCCTAAGCCGCTTCGCCGCCGCGCCGGTCACCCTTAGCGAGCCCCCCCCGCGCCACTGGCTTCCCACCGACGTCACCTCCGGTCCCGATGGCCCGCTCATCGAATGGCTCCACTTCGCCGCCGAACCGCTCGACCGCCCATTCTACCAGGACTCGATCCAACGGATGCGCGCGCTCCCCTTCAACCGACTCATGCGCTGCACCACGCCCTTGTCCGCGCTAGACGCCTTCGCCGACGCCCCCGCCCCCGACGGCTTGATCTTCCACATGTCACGCTGCGGCTCGACACTCGTCGCGCAGATGCTTGGCAGCCTCCCCGGCAGCATCGCCGTCTCCGAACCCCCGCCGCTCGACATGGCTATCCAGCTCGGCGCGAGAGGCCAGGTGCCGCCCGACCGTGTCCGCCAGATGGTCGCCGCACTTACCCGCGACCGCAGCGAGACACCCACCCGCCACCGTTTCATCAAGCTCGACAGCTGGCACATCCTCGCGCTGCCGCTGTTGCGCAGCCTCTACCCCGACACGCCCTGGGTGTTCCTCCACCGCGATCCGGTCGAGGTGCTGGTCTCGCAGCAACGCATGCCCGGCGTCCACGCCGTCCCCGGCCTTATCCCGCTCGACGCCTTCGGCATCGTCGCCGATCCGTCCGTCGGCCACGACGAGCATCTCGCCTGGCTGCTCGGCATCTTCTGTCAGGCGGCGCTGGACGGGTTGGGGCAGGGCGGCGGCGTCGCCATCGATTACCGCGACCTGCCCGGTGCGGTGCGCAGCCGCATCCTCCCCCATTTCCGCATTGCCGCCGACGCCGCAGATGCAGAGGCGCTGGACCGAGCAGGGCAGCGCGACGCGAAGGCCCCCGACAGCGCCTTCGCCCCCGACACCCGCGCCAAGCAAAATGCCGCATCACCCGCCCTGCGCGCGCTTGCCGAGCGCCACATCGCGTCGCCCTATGCCCGCCTGCGCGAAACGTCCGCCTAAGCGCAGTTCAGCCCATCGGCTTGCGCGCCAGAAATACCCCCACCGCCATCAGCGCGATACCCAGCATCCGCATCCCGCCGATGCTCGCCTTGTCCGCGCCGAACAGCCCGAAATGGTCGATCGCCGCCGCGCTGGCGATCTGCCCCAACAGCACGAAGAACACCGCATTGCCGACGCCGAATTTCGGCGCGATGAAGGTGATCGACAGCAGGTAAAAGGCCATGAACAGCCCGCCGAGATAGAAATGCGGGGCAACCCCGCCCCACGCTACGCCGCGCGGAACCAAGCCGGTGGCCAGCGTCGTCACCAGCGCCGCCGCCATCGCCACCGACAGCGCTATCACCGATGCGGCGGGTGCACTGCCGATCCGCGTGCCCAGCCCGGCGTTGAGCGCCGCGAGGATGGGGATGCCAACCCCGGCGAGCAGCATGATGCCTGCATAGGCCGGCCAACCCGAAACATTCATGCCGACGGCGTCGCCGCACGCTGGCGGATCGCCGTCACCGGCTCGCCGCCCATCCCCCAATTATCGGTGCCGACCTCGTCGATGATGACGAAGGTCGTCGCCCGATTCTTGCCCAGCACGTCGACCAGCAGATCGGTCACGCCCTCGATCAGCGCGGCCTTTTGCTCGGAGGTCGCGCCGTCGCGGGTGATGCGGATGTTGACATAGGGCATGGTCGGGTCTCCGTCGCTGGGTTCATGATGCGGGATCGATCGCGGTCGCCATACGCTGCGCCGCCGCATCGTAGAAGCGGCTGCGCATATTGGCGACAATCGCCGGGTCGCTCGTCGCGGGAGTGCCCCCGACAAACGGCGGGGCAGGGTCATACTCGAGAGAAAGCTGTACGCTCTTCGCCACATCCTCCCCCGCCACCGCCGCAATCACTGTCAATGCAAAATCGATGCCCGATGTTACGCCGCCTGCAGTGATGACGTTGCCGTCGGTCATCACGCGCTCAACGACATATTCCGCACCCACGCGCTCCAGCAATTGCGTATAGCCCCAATGCGTCGTCGCCCGCTTGCCCTCCAGCAGACCAGCGCGCCCAAGAATGAACGCCCCGGTGCACACGCTGGTCACCCACGTCGCCGCCGCGCCCTGGCGAGCGACAAAGTCGACCAACGCCGCATCGCCCAGCGCCGCCGCCACGCCGACACCGCCCGGCACGCACAGCAGATCGGCCTGCGGACAATCGGCAAAGCACGTGGTCGGCACAATGGCAAAGCCGCAATCGGTCATCACCGGCTCGATGCTGGTCGCAGCGACATGTACCTGTGCACCAGGCAGGCGCGACAGGAACTGCGCCGGTCCGGTAAAATCCAGCTGTGTGACATTGTCGAACAGCACGAAAACGATAACGAAAGGCTCGGGGGTGAAAGGCGTCACAGTCATGGCGATCTCCTCGGCTCAGGAATGAACGCCCAGGCGCGCGGCAATGACGGGAGGTTTGGCAACGACCGGCCCGGTCCGCTCCCCGGTGGTAAGCCACCTCATGCGCCAGTTGCGGACAGACACATCGTAGCGCGCATGCCGGACAAAGCAAAGGGGGCGCACCTCGCGGCACGCCCCCTCGACCTGGTCAAGCAGCGCTAAGCTTACTTGTCCTTCATTTCCTCGCCAGCCGCCTTCATGGCTTCGCCGCCTTCGGCAACCGCTTCGCCAGCGGCATCGGCAGTGGCATCGGCAGCGCCGGCAACAGCCGCACCGGTTTCGGCAGCAGCGCCCTCAACCGCATCGCCGGTGACTTCAGCAGCGGCATCGACATCGGCAGCAGCCGAATCAGCGGTAGCACCAGCGGCGTCCTGGGTCTGTTCCGAACAAGCGGACAGGGCCAGAGCGGCAGCGGCGATGGTCAGGGTCAGAGTCGACTTCATGGCATTTTCCTCCAGTTTCGGGATGAAGATACCGGGCTCGTTCCCCCTGAGCCCGTTTCCACCTTCATCGCCTGATTAGCATCGCCGGCCGCACACGCAAGCCGGGAAAAACAGGGCTCAGCGCCTTTCGATAGCAGCACGGTCGTTGGCCAGTCGCGCGCGGACATCGGCCTCGATCGCCTCGGCCCCGTCGGCACCGGGCGACGCTGGGCGCGCATCGATGCGTTCTGCGGCCTTTTCCAGTTGTTGCGATTCGCCTTGCGTCAAACCGCCGGCACCCGCGCCGCCGTCATCGCCGTCCCCGCAGGCTGCAGTGAACAGGGCCAGGGCAGGGAGCCAATATGCTATTCGCATTGCAAAATACCCCAAACGGAAAGAGCCGCCATCCTTGCGGATGACGGCCCTTCCATCAAGCTTCGCTGAACGCGAAGAAAAAGAAGCTTACTTCTTTTCTTCGGTCATCGCGCCTTCAGCAGCAGGAGCTGCTTCGGTCATCGCGCCTTCAGCAGGCATAGCAGCGTCGGTAGCGGTTTCGCCTTCGGTCATCGCGCCTTCAGCAGGAGCAGCAGCATCAGGAGCTTCGACAGTGGTTTCAGTAGGCTGCGAGCAGGCTGCGAGAGCGAGACCGGTGACGAGTACGAGCGACAGAGCAATTTTCTTCATGGTGTGAACACCCCTCTAGAGCAAATCCTTGGCTGAACGTGACACATGCGCAAATGCGCCGGGGCACGGCCAACAAGGGTCGATTTATCCGCACCCCTTCACCCGTGCAACGGATTTTATTCGGCTCAGGTTCAAAAACGCCCGTTGCTCACCGTCGCGCCGCAAGCCTCGCCGCTATATCAAGCAATTTAGTAGGATTTTGCGTCATCGCCGCGACATTGACCGATATAAAGAAAAGTTTATATGACCTCGCATGAGCATCGCCACCCTGCCTGTATCCCCGCCGGTCATCGTGTCCGCAACCGGTCGTTACGAACCGGATTCGGCGGTGGCCGATTCGGGTTGGGCGTTGCTCGATCTGTTTCAGGCGCTGTCGGACGCCTCCCGGCTGCGCATTCTGTCGCTGCTGCGCGTCCATGAACTGGCAGTGGGGGAAGTGGCGCAATTGCTCGAACAGAGCCAACCGCGCGTGTCGCGCCATATCCGCATCCTCGAAGAAGCGGGCATTGTCGAAAGGCGGCGCGAGGGAAGCTGGGTTTTCGTTCGCCTTGCGCGATCGGATGTAGTGCAGGCTTTGCTTGCCTTTGCCGACGCTGCGCCCAAATCGGACGATGAACTGCGCGCCGCTGTCACCGATCGCAGCCGCCTTGCTGCGGTCCAGGCAGAACGACAGGCCGCTGCCCAACGCTATTTCGCTGCCCATGCCAATGAATGGGACGGCATCCGCTCGTTGCACGTCGCCGAGGAAGAGGTCGAACGCGCGATTTTGGCTTTGATGAAGAATCGCCGCCTCGGTCATCTGCTCGACATCGGCACCGGCACCGGCCGCATGGCAGCGATCCTCGGTGGGGCTGCTAGCCGCGTTACCGCGCTCGATCGCAGCCCGGAAATGCTACGCGCCGCGCGCACCCATCTCGTCGGTCAGCCATTCGGCGTCGAGCTGGTTCAAGGCGATTTCATGGCTTTGCCGTTGGCGCGAAACAGTGTTGATTCGGTGGTCATGCATCAGGTGCTGCATTTCGCCGTCGCTCCCGATCTGGCGATTGCAGAGGCTGCGCGGGTGCTCCGCGGCAGCGGGCATATCCTTATTGCCGATTTCGCCCCGCACGATCGGGAGGAACTGCGCCGCGATGCCGCGCATGTCCGCCTCGGGTTTTCCGACGCACAGATCCGGGGCTGGTTCGCCGCCGCCGGCTTGTTGCTCGAAACCAGCGAGGCCCTGTCGGGCGGCGAACTGACCGTCAAACTCTGGCTCGGCCGTCGGCGCAGCGATGCATCGACGACTTCGGGCGACGAAACCCCGCGAAAGGCCGCAGCATGACCGATCCCGTCCAACTGGTATCCGAAGCGCGCCGCGCCGCTGCCAGCCCGATGTTCGCCGATCTGTCGGGCGATGTCGGCGTCAGCTTCGAATTCTTCCCGCCCAAGACCGACAAGATGAACGAAACTTTGTGGGCGTCGATGGAGATGCTTGCCCCGCTCGATCCGCGCTTCGTCTCGGTCACCTATGGCGCGGGCGGCTCGACCCGCGAGCGCACCCACGCCACCGTCGCCCGCATCGCCAGCGACACCCGCATCCCCGCTGCTGCACACCTCACCTGCGTCGAGGCCAGCAAGGCCGAGATCGCCGAGGTCGCCAATGCCTATTGGGACGCAGGCGTACGCCATATCGTCGCACTGCGCGGTGACCCGCCGGTCGCAGGGGCGAAATTCGCGCCGCATCCCGACGGCTATGCCGGAGCAGCCGAACTGGTCGCAGGCCTGACCGCGCTTCACCCGTTCGAAATCTCGGTCGCCGCCTACCCCGAAACCCACCCCGATGCCGACTGCGCTGCGAGCGACATCGACCATCTCAAGCACAAGCTCGATGCTGGCGCGACCCGCGCCATCACCCAGTTCTTCCACGAACCCGACACCTTCTTCCGTTTCCGCGATGCAGCCGCAGCAGCAGGCATCTCGGCGGAAATCGTCCCCGGCATCATGCCCGTCACCAATTTCGCCAGCGTCGCGCGCATGTCCGCCATGTGCAACACCGCTATCCCGCCCTGGCTCGCCCGCCTATTCGATGGCCTCGACGACCTCCCCGGCGCACGCCAGCTCGTCGCCGCGACGGTAGCGGCAGAACTGTGCCGCCGCCTCTACGCTGGCGGCGTCCGCAACTTCCACTTCTACACCCTCAACCGCGCCGAACTCGCTTACGCGATCTGCCACATGCTGGGGATGCGCGCCTCTTCTCCCCTCCCGCTTGCGGGAGGGGCCGGGGGTGGGCCTATCCATTCCAACGAAAGCGCCGCAGCATGACTGCACATGCCCACCCCCTACCCCTCCAGCAAGCGGGAGGGGAGCAATCCGCCCGCACCCGCCTCCTCGCCGCCGCCGCCGACCGCATCCTCATCACCGACGGCGCATTCGGCACCGAAATCCAGAACTGGAAGCTGACCGAGGCGCAATATGCCGGGTCACTGAACCTGACCCACGACCAGAAGGGCAACAACGACATCCTAGCGCTGACCCTGCCCGAGGTTCCCGACGCCATCACCCGCGCCTATCTCGCCGCAGGCTCGGATATCGTCTCGACCAACACCTTCTCGGCCAACAGCATCAGCCAGGCCGATTATGGCGCCGAACATCTCGTCCGCGACATCAATCTCGCCTCCGCCCGGATCGCGCGCACCGCCGCCGACGAGTATCAGGCCAAGGACGGTCGCCCCCGCTTCGTCGCCGGAGCGATCGGCCCGACCAACAAAACCCTCTCGCTGTCCCCGCAAGTCAACGACCCCGGCTATCGTGAAATCGATTTCGACACGCTGAAATCGGTCTACCGCGAACAGACCGACGCGCTGCTCGATGGTGGCGTCGATTTTATTCTGATCGAGACGGTATTCGATACGCTCAACGCCAAGGCCGGGATCATGGCCGCGTACGAAGCAAGCGAAGCGCGCGGCCACGACGTCCCCGTCATGCTGTCGATGACCCTCACCGACCTCTCGGGCCGCAATCTCTCGGGCCACACCGTCGAAGCGTTCTGGCACGCCGTCCGCCATGCCAAGCCCGTCACCATCGGCCTCAACTGCTCGTTCGGCGCGCAGCAGCTGCGCCCGCACGTCCGCACCCTCTCCGCGCTGTGCGACACGCTGATCATGGTCTACCCCAACGCCGGCCTGCCCAACGAACTCGGCGCCTATGACGAACTGCCCGAGCAGACCGCCGCGCTGGTGGCTGAATGGGCGCAAGCCGGCCAGGTCAACATCCTCGGCGGCTGCTGCGGCTCGACCCCTGCGCATATCGCCGCGATGGCGAAGGCAGTAGCCGGCCTCCCCCCCCGCGCGCTCCCCCACGTCGATGTGCGGACACGGCTGGCCGGGCTTGAGCCCTTCACGATGGCGGCCTAGTCCCCTCTCCCCTCCGGGGAGAGGGT
>JAYSZB010000039.1:0-13506 GCA_043727035.1 Sphingomonas sp.
CGGACGATCTCGCGCGGGATCTGCTGGTCGCGGCGGATGACGCCCTCGGCGCGGCCGAGATCGACGACGACGTGGCCGAACTCGACGCGCTTGACGACGCCGGTGATGATCTCGCCGGCGCGGTCCTTGAACTCCTCGAACTGCCGTTCGCGCTCGGCGTCGCGCACCTTCTGGAAGATGACCTGCTTGGCGGCCTGGGCCGCGATCCGGCCGAACTCGATCGGGGGCAGAGGATCGACGATGAAATCGCCCAATGCGGCGCCGGGCTGGAGCTTCTCGGCGTCCTTGAGGCTGACCTGCTTGAAATGATCGTCCACCTCTTCGACCACCTCGACGACGCGCCACAGGCGAAGATCGCCGGTCATCGGGTCGAGCTTGGCACGGATGTCGTTCTCCTGGCCGAAGCGGGCGCGTGCGGCGCGCTGGATCGCTTCCTCGATCGCCTCGATAACGACGGCCTTGTCTATCAGCTTTTCGGTCGCCACCGAATTGGCAATGGCGAGCAATTCTGCCCGGTTGGCGGAAATGGCGTTGGCCATGGGTCTGTCAGTCCTCTGCTTCGGATTCGAGAATGTCGTCGACGCCCGCCGTGTCGAGCGGACGGGTGGCGGCGATGAGTTTGTCGGTCAGGATCAGCTTGGCGTCGAGCAGATCGGCGAACGGGAAGGTCATCGGCCCCGCCTTGCGATCGCGGATGGTGATATGCGCGCCTTCGACGCCGAGCAAATCGCCCGACAGATTCTTGCGCGCGCCGTCACCCAAATTGGTTTCAGTCGGCGGCACGACGCCCTCAGTCAGAATGACGCGCGCCTCATGCCCAGTCCAGTCGGCGAAATCCTTGAGCCGGGTCAGCGGCCGGTCGATGCCGGGTGAGCTGACTTCGAGCCGATAAGGCTCATCCATCGGATCGCGTCCGGCGACTTCCAGCTCGTCGAACAGGTCTGACAAACGATGCGACAGCGCGGTGCAATCCTCGATGGTCAGCTGGCCGGTGGCAGGACGCTCGGCCATCACCTGCAAGGTGACATCGTCGCCGCCCTGAAGCCGCACGCGCACCAGATCGAAACCCAGCGCATGCGCCTCGGGCTCGACCAGTGCAGCAATGGCGGCGATGTCGGTCATAGTTTCTTTCGTTCGGACCATGGCGCTGCGACCGCCGGGAGCGTCTGCCCCGGCGCTGCCGAACGTCTCACGATATCAGGAAGCAAGCGGCTCTATAGAGCGGCGCGCCGTGGCTGGCAAGCGGAAGGGAAAGAAGCTTGCCGACGCGCGTTGCCTGCCCCAAATGTCCCTCCGTCCTTTCCCCCGGAGACTTATCATGCTGCACCGTTTCCCACTTGCTGCCGTCCTTGCAGCTGCGCTCGTTTCCGCCTGCACCGCCAACGGCCAGTCAGGCACGCCCTCGCGGGAGGCCGCCGATAATCTTGGGGCAGTTGCGGTCGTGGCAGTCGCCGATGCGCCATTCACCCTGACCGAGATTGCCGATTTCGACGACCCATGGGCCATCGCCTTCCTGCCCGATTCGCCGTTCGCGCTGATTACCGAGCAATCGGGCAAGCTGATGCTGTGGGAGCAAGGCGGTCATGTGCGCGAGATCGCCGGGGCGCCGACCGTGTCCTACGCCGGGCAAGGCGGGCTGGGCGATGTCGTGCTACACCCGGACTTTGCGTCCAACCGCATGGTGTATCTGAGTTGGGCGGAAGAGGGCGAGGGCGGCAAGGGCGCGGCGGTCGGTCGCGCTCGACTATCGGATGACATGGGCCGACTGGAAGGTCTTGAGACGATCTGGCGCGCGCAGCCCTTCGTCACCGGCAATGGCCACTTCGGCCACCGCCTCGCCTTCGGGCCCGACGGGATGCTGTATATCAGTACCGGCGACCGGCAGAAATTCGATCCGGCGCAGGACATGGACGCAACGCTCGGCAAGGTGCTGCGGCTGACCGATACGGGTGGCATCCCCGCCGACAATCCCTTTGCCTCGGCGGGCGGCGTGCGCGCGCAAATCTGGTCGCTGGGCCATCGCAATCCGCTCGGTTTGGCATTCGACGGTGAAGGGCGGTTGTGGGATCTGGAGATGGGCCCAGCCGGGGGCGACGAACTGAACTTGATCCAGCGTGGCGGCAATTATGGCTATCCTACCGTGTCCAACGGTGACCATTATGACGGGCGCGCGATCCCCGATCACAGCGCAGGCGATGACTTTGTCGCGCCCAAACTTTGGTGGAACCCGGCCATCTCGCCGGGCGATCTGGCGATCTATTCGGGATCGGCGTTTCCGGCGTGGCAAGGCGATGCCTTCATTGCCGCCCTCGGCGCAACCGGGCTGATCCGTGTCGATCTCGATGGCGAGGCGGCGCGCAGCGGCGACCGCTGGGATCTGGGTTTTCGCGTGCGCGCGGTGCGGCAGGGCAGCGACGGCGCGCTGTGGTTGCTGGAAGACGGCGGTAGCCAGGGGGAGGGGCGGCTGTATCGGCTGGCTCCGCGCAGCTGATTTATCGGCACGCGCTCCATCCACTTGCGCGCTGCGCCTGATCGAAATGGAAATGGTCGGCGTGGGCAGCATTATAGTCGGGTGAGAGCGTGGTAGCGAACAACTCGCACGCGCCGTCGCGGGTATCGCGCAGGAAGCGCGAGCGCGGTCCATCCGGCGTACTGCGCCAATCGGCGATCAGGCTGACGCGAGTGCCGTCGGCGAGCACGAAGGCGGCAACGTCGATGGCGTTGCCGGTCGAGTGCTCGCTGGGGGTGCCGCCGGTGCCACCGCCGATGCTGCGACAACTGTAGCTGCCGAGATGTTCCAGCCGGATGACGCGTTGGCCAAAGTGGCGTTGCGCCGCCGGCTGGACACGCTCGCGCATCCACAGGATCAGCGCGGCGCCGACCCCGCAGGACGGGGCGACTCCGGCGGGGCGTAGCACCAGGCCCGGCACAACATCGTCGGCAAGGCGTGTGCGATCCGCTGCGACGCAGCTGCCCTCACCGACCGACGGCAGAGGCGCAAAATGCACGTCGGATCGTTGCAACAGCTCACGACAAGCTGCCCCATCGGGAACCAGCGCCGCCAGTTTGTCCGAGGTTGCCCAACCGATCGGCTGAGTCAGCGCCAACGGCTCCCAGGGGTCATGTTCGGGGTGCGCCTGCAACCAGCGCCAGCCGCCCCAGCCCGCTGCCAGCGCGAGCAGCAAGATCAGGCCACACCCCAGCCTGCCACCAGTGCTCTGCGCTTGCTGTTCCATGCCAATCCTTTATTTGCTGCCGACCAATCGGCTGCGCGGGTAGCAAGTTCCAGTCGCGAATGCGTTTTTTGATGCAACCGGTCGTCGCATGGTGCATTGCCGCGCGCAGACAGGCCTGCGCTGTGCCCGGTGGGGAGTCAGGACGACATTTGAACGGGACGCAGCTGGTGAACCCCAAATTACCGGGCCAAGCCCCGCTCGCACTCGCTTTGTTGCTGTCGCTGTCTGGTTGTGGTGCCGGGGAGGACGAGACAAACGAGCGCGATCGCGGTACGCCCGAAGTCGGCTATGTCGTCGCCGCGTTCAGTGCAGTGCCGACCGAAGCCGAGCTGTCGGGGCGCGTCGTTGCCAGCCAGCAATCCGAGGTGCGCCCGCAGATTGCCGGGCTGGTGCGCGCGCGACTTTACACCGAAGGCGGCGTCGTCCGCGCCGGGCAGCCGCTATACCGGATCGATCCCGCCATCTACCGCGCCGCCGCCAATGAGGCGCGCGCCAATGTTACCGCCGCGCAGGCGACGGCCGAGGCAGCGCGGGTCCGCGCCGATCGCTTCCGCCCGCTCGCCGAAATGGAGGCGGTGTCGCAGCAGGATTATACCGACGCGCTGGCGCAGGCGCGGCAGGCCGAGGCAGCCGTCGCGCAGAACCGTGCGCGGCTCGACAGCGCGCAGATCAATTTGCGCTTCACCACCGTTACCGCGCCGATCTCGGGCCGCATCGGCCGCAGTCTGGTGACCGAAGGCGCGCTGGTGACGATGAACCAGGCCGAGCCGATGGCGGTGATCCAGCGGCTCGACCCGGTCTATGTCGACATCCAGCAATCGGGTGCCGATCTGGTCGCGCTGCGTCAGTCGCTGGCCAGCGGCGATAGCGCGCCGGCCTCTGCCGAGGTGCGGCTGATCCTCGAGGACGGCTCGGAATACGGCCCTTCTGGCAGATTGCAGTTTGCCGAAGCGCTGATCAACGAATCGACCGGCACGGTAACGCTGCGCGCCAGCTTTCCCAATCCGCGCGGGCTATTGCTGCCGGGCATGTTCGTCCGCGCGCGCTTCGCCCCGTCGATCGACCGACGGGCCATCCTGGTGCCGCAGGTGGCGGTGACCCGTGACGAGAAGGGCGACGCGGTTGTCTGGGTGGTCGGTGCCGACAACAAGGCGCAGCAGCGCACCGTCACCGCGACGCGCACGGTCGGGTCGAACTGGGTGGTCACCGCCGGCCTGCGCAGCGGTGAGCGGATCATCACGCAGGGCATCGCTAATCTGCGCCCCGGCGCAGATGTGCGGCCTGTCCCGGCCAACACGCCGCAGCGCATCGCGCCCCCCGGCGCGTCGCGCACCGCTCCCGCCGCCGCCCCGGCGCGCTAGGCGGTGATCTCCCGCATCTTCATCGACCGACCGATCCTTGCCTGGGTGGTCGCAATATTGACCATGCTGGCAGGATTGGGCGCGCTGACCGCGCTGCCCATCGCCCAATATCCCGATGTCGCGCCGCCGCAGGTCAATATCCGCGCCAATTATCCCGGCGCGTCGGCGGAAACGATCCAGAACAGCGTCACCCAGATCATCGAACAGCAGCTGACCGGAATCGATGGGCTGCTCTATTTCAGCTCGCAAAGCTCGTCGCGCGGATCGGTCACGGTCACTGCCGTGTTCGACAAAGGCACCGATCCCGATGTCGCGCAAGTGCAGGTGCAGAACCAGATCCAGCAGGCGATCGCCCGGCTGCCGCAGCAGGTGCAGCAGCAGGGCATCCGCGTCAGCAAATCCAACCCCGATTTCCTGATGATCGTCGGCGTCTATGACGAGAGCCGCAGGCGGAACAACCGCGACGTTTCCGATTATCTCACCACCAATTTGCAGGACCGGCTGAGCCGGGTCGAGGGCGTGGGGGAGGTCAATGTGTTCGGCTCGCCCTATGCGATGCGCATCTGGTTGCAACCCGACAAGCTGGCCTCGTTCGGCGTCATCCCGTCCGATGTTGTCGCGGCGATCACCGCGCAGAACACCGAGATCGCGGCGGGAGAACTGGGCGCGCAGCCGCAGCCCGAGACGCAAATGCTCAGCGCCAGCGTCACCGCGCAATCGCGGTTACAGACCGCCGAGCAGTTTCGCGCCATCGTCGTCAAAACGCTCGCCAGCGGCGCGAGCGTGCGGGTGGGCGATGTCGCACGGGTCGAGTTGGGTTCGGAGAACTACAACGCCGTCACCCGGATCAACGGTTTCCCCAGCGCGGGCATATCCGTCTCGCTCTCTCCCGGTGCCGACGCGCTGACCACCGCCGATCTGGTCAAGGCGGAGGTCGAGGATGCCGCCAAGAGCTTTCCGCCCGGGCTGGTTCACGCCTATGCCAATGACACCACCGCCTTCATCCGCCTGTCGATCGAAGAAGTGGTCAAGACACTCATCGAGGCGGTGATCCTCGTTATCGTCGTCATGTTCGTCTTTCTGCAAAGCTGGCGCGCGACGCTGATCCCGACCATCGCTGTGCCGATCGTCCTGCTCGGTACGCTGGCGATCTTCTATGTCGCTGGCTTCACTATCAACACGTTGACGCTGTTCGGACTGGTGCTCGCTATCGGTCTGCTGGTCGATGACGCCATCGTCGTCGTCGAGAATGTCGAGCGGCTGATGGACGAAAACCGCGAGATGACGCCGCGTGAGGCGACGATCATTTCGATGGACCAGATTTCGGTCGCGCTCGTTGCCATCGCTGTGGTGCTGTCGGCTGTGTTCGTGCCGATGGCGTTTTTCGGCGGATCGACCGGCGTAATCTATCGCCAATTCTCGATCACCATCGTTTCGGCGATGGTATTGTCGGTGATTGTCGCGCTGGTGCTCTCCCCTGCGCTGACCGCGACGCTGCTGCGCCAGCGTCATGCTAGGGTCGAGGGAGTCGAACCCGACTGGCTGCACCGCCATGCGCCATGGCTGGTGTCGCGAATGGAGCGAGCCAGCAACTGGTTCAACCGCAGCTTCACCAACGGCACCGAGCGCTTCGCTGGGGCGGTGGTCAAGGTGGTCGACCGCAAATGGCTGTTCATGGCGATTTACGCGGCGATCCTCGCCATCTTGCTCCTGATGTTCTGGCGGCTGCCGACCAGTTTCCTGCCCGTCGAGGACCAAGGCACCGTATCGATGCAATATCGCCTGCCCGCCGGCGCGACGCAGGCGCGCACCGTCGAGGTGCAGGGGATGCTCGAGGACTATTGGCGGACCTATGAAGGCAAGAATCTCAGCGTGATGTTCTCGGTCACCGGCGGCGGCGGCGGTGGCGGAGCGACCGGGCAGAACACCGGGCAGGGCTTCATCAATCTCGCGCCATGGGACGAACGCAGCGCTACCGAGGACAGCGCGCCAGCCATCGTCGAGCGCGCCAGCGCGGCCTTCCGCGGATTGCGCGACGCTCAGGCTTTTGCATTGCAACCCCCGGCGATCCGCGGGCTCGGCCAATCGAACGGCTTCACCATGGAATTTCTCAACGCCGGCAACATGACTCGCGCCGAATTTATCGCCGCGCGCGAGCGCTTGCTGGCAGAGGCAGCGCAAGACCCCGGCCTGTCGCAGGTGCGACTGTCCGACCTGCCCGATACACCAACGCTGGCGATCGACATCGACAATGAAAAGCTCGCCGCGCTCGGGCTGACGCAGGCCGACGTCAATTCGACACTGTCGATCGCCTGGGGCGGGCGATACGTTAACGACTTCATCGATCGTGGCCGGGTCAAGCGCGTCTATGTCCAGGGCGACGCACCCTATCGTGGCGCGCCCGAAGACCTGTCGCATTGGTTCATCCGCAGCCGCGACGGGCAGATGGCCCCGTTCAGCTCTATCGCCCGGCTCGACTGGTCGACTGCGCCTGCCTCTCTCTCGCGCTTTCAGGGGCTGCCGTCGTTCCAGATTCAGGGGCAGGCGGCAGAGGGCTATAGCTCCGGCGATGCGATGAACCGGATCGAGGCGATGGCTCGCGAGATACCCGGCACCGATGTTGCCTGGTCGGGCCTGTCTTTTCAGGAACGGCTGTCGGCGGGGCAGGCACCTCTGCTCTACGGCCTGTCGCTGCTGGTGATCTTCCTGTGCCTTGCCGCACTTTATGAAAGCTGGACGATTCCGATCGCAGTGCTTCTGGTCATCCCGCTCGGGCTGGTCGGGGCGGTGTTCGCGGTCACGCTGCGCGGCCTGGAAAATGACATCTATTTGCAGATCGGCCTGCTGACGACGATGGGCATTGCCGCGAAAAACGCCATCCTGATGATCGAGTTCGCCGAGCGGGCCGAGAAGGAAGGCAAACGCGTCATCGATGCAGCGGTCGAGGCGGCGCGTCTGCGGCTGCGGCCAATCCTGATGACCAGTCTCGCCTTCATGTTCGGCGTGCTGCCGCTGGCGCTCTCGACCGGAGCGGGGGCAAACAGCCGCATCGCCATCGGCACGTCGGTGATCGGCGGGATGCTGACTGCAACCATCCTCGCTGTATTCTACATTCCGTTGTTCTTCGTCATCGTCCGCCGTTCGGTGCGTGACGGCTTGGCCAAGGCCAAGGCAAAGTTCGACGAGCGGCGTCAGCACCGGCTGGCGGGAGAGCGCACATGACTGCGCGGTTCACCATCCCGCTCGCCGCGCTGCTGCTCGCCGGTTGTTCGATGACCCCGCCTTATGAGCGCCCAGCCGCGCCGATTCGCGCCAGTTGGCCGGTCGGCGATGCCTATCTCCGGCAGTCAGAGGCGGGGCTGCCCGCCGTCGCATGGCGCGATCTGTTTGCCGATCCCGGCCTCGCCACGCTGATCGACAGCGCGCTGACCAACAACCGCGATCTCGCTGTTGCGCTGGCCAATGTCCGCGCCGCGCGCGCGCGCTACCGCATCCAGCGCGCCGACCGTTTCCCGGCAATCGACGCGGGCATCGGCGCGGGTGTGCAGGGGACCGACAGTGACACCAGTGGACGTTTCTCGTCCGACGTCGGCGTGTCCGCCTTCGAACTCGATCTGTTCGGTCGCGTCGCAGCCCTGACCGAGGCCGAACAGCAGCGCTATCTCGCCAGCGAGGCAGGCGCGCGCGCGGTGCGAATCGCGCTGGTCGGCGATATCGCCGAGGCATGGGTTGCCACCGCCGCCGACCGCAGCCTGCTGGCGCTGGCGCAGGACACCGCCGCCAATGCCCGCCGCGCCGTCACGCTGACCCACGCGCGACTGGAGGGCGGCATCGCCCCGCGCACTGACCTGCGCCGGGCCGAACAGATATTGGCGACGGCGGAGGCCGACGTCGCGCGGCTGACGTCGGCGGTCGCGCAAGATATCAACGCGCTCGAACTGCTGACTGGCGGTCCGGTCGATCCGGCCCTGCTCCCCGCCGCCATCGGACCGGCGGGTGACAGCATCGCCCTGCTTCCCGCCGGACTCGATTCGACCGTGTTGCTGCGCCGTCCTGACGTCATCCAGGCCGAGTATGAACTGCGCGCGGCCAATGCCGAAATCGGCGCGGCACGCGCGGCTCTGTTCCCGCGTATCAGCCTGACCGGCCTCGCCGGGTTCGCCAGCACGGCTTTGTCCGGCCTGTTCGGCAGCGGCGGTTTGGCTTTCTCGGGCAATGCCGGAATCAGCTACCCGATCTTCAACACCGGCGCTGGTCGCGCGGGGGTCGAGCTCAGCCAGGCACAGCGTGACGCCGCGCTGGCAACCTATGAAGGCGCGATTCAAGCCGCCTTCCGCGACGTCGCCGACGCGCTCGCCCGCGCAGGCACCTATGCCGAGGAGGAGCGCGCTCAGCGCGCACTGGTCGCCGCAGCCGATGACACCTTCACCCTGACCGATGCCCGCTATCGCCGCGGCATCGACCCCTTCTTGGCCCGCCTCGACGCGCAACGCTCGCTCTACAGCGCCCAGCGCACGCTGGTCTCGACTTTGGCGGGACGCGCGACCAATCGCATCGCCCTCTACCGCGCGCTCGGAGCAGACCCGTCGATCAATCCCTGATTGCCTCGCGCTGCATCCCGGCATAGGGCGCGGCGATATTTTTCAGGAGACCCGGACATGCCGATCACCCTTACTCTGACCGAAGACGAAGCCGAGATGATCATCGACGCGCTCGAAGCCGATATGGAAGGCTATGTCGATTCGGCCAAGGAGGCGCGCGGCAACAACAACCGCGAGGATTTGCAGACGTTCACCGAGGCGGCCCAGCGCATCCAGGCGCTGATGCTCAAGGTGCAGGCGCTGCTGGATTGATGTCGGGAAACTGGAGCGGGTGAAGGGAATCGAACCCTCGTCACTTGCTTGGGAAGCAAAAGCTCTACCATTGAGCTACACCCGCGTTGCGCCGTCCTCTAGCGCGGGAGAGCGACCAAGCCAAGGGCTTCGCGGATCGCGCGCCATGACAGAAGTTTGAAATTTTGCGCCTGCGGCAGATTGTTGCCGTCCTGCGCGACAAACAGCCCCTCCGGGAACATCGGGCCGAAATCGCCGAGCATCAGTTCGATGCCTCGGTATCGAAGGTGCCGTCGATTGTGCCGCCTTCGATGCGGAAGCGCGAAACCAGAGCGCCTGTCTCGACGGCGAGCAACGTGTAGGCATTGTCGCCTTGGCTGAAGGCAAGGAGATGGCCGCCACGGGCTCCCGAAGGCGATAGCGCCAAACCTTCGACATCGGCGACGAGGCCGTCTTCTGCACCGACGCTGGCGAAAGCAATCGCGACCGGCTGTGGCGCTGTCAGATCGAAACGCCAGATGCCGACATCCTCCTCGCCCAGATAAAGCTGGCCGGTGCGGTCATCGACGACGCAGCCTTCTGGCTGGGTAGCGACGCCGAAACTGCGCAGCGGGCGCAGCGCTGGCATGGCGCCGGCGAGATCGACGGCATGTTCGAACACCCGGCCTTGCTTGGTGACGACATAAGAGCGCAGCTCGCCCGCAATGCGACCGAGGCAATAGCCATAGGCTTCGCCAGTTGCGCCGGTGGCAATGACATCGCCAAGCAGAGTCAGTTGTCCGGTCGTGCCGTCGAGCGTCAGCAGCACGACATGCGGCTGGGCGAGGCTGTTGCGGGTGCTGGCACCGACAAGAATAGCATCGCGCCCGGCCCAACGCACCCCGTCTCGCAGATCGACATTGTTGACCTCACCCAGCCGGACAAAGCCGCGCGCGCGACCGTCGAGGCCATAGACATGAATGCCCGCGCGCTTGTCCGTGCCGACGATCCAGCTCGCCGCCGGGTTGGCAGGATTGCGCCAGATGGCGGGATCGTCGGCTGCATCGGCCTGGGCGGTGCCGACCGGATCGGTCTCGACAAGGGCGGGCACATCTGTTGCGGGCAGACGGACTGGCGGTAGCATTGTGGCGCAGCTGGAGAGACCCGTTGTCGTAACAAGCATTGCAAAGCAGAGGAGCGCGCGCATTGGATAGTCCCTGTTTTCCGGGCCATCCCGCCCCGCTGGCCGCGTCACTGGAATGCAACCGTGACGCTGCTATGACAGCGGCATGACATTTCCCGCCGCACAGCGCCACGCAGTGCCGTTCATCGTCGCCACCATCTTCATCGACGCGGTCGGTTTCGGCATCATTATGCCGGTGCTGCCGCAGCTGGTGATGGATGTCGGCGGCATCGGCCTGTCGGCGGCGATCGAAATCGGCGCATGGATTGGCTTCGCCATGGCGCTGGCAACATTCTTTGCTGCCCCAGTGCTCGGCAATTTGTCGGATGCGTTCGGACGGCGGCGGGTGTTGTTGCTGTCGCTGGGCGGTTTGACCATCGACTATCTGTTGCTGGTCGTGGTCGGCACGCTGCCGCTGCTGTTCATCGCGCGGATCATCTCGGGGATTTTCGGCGGCAGTTATGCGGCGGCGCAGGCGGCGATCGCCGATATCACGACGCCTGACGAGCGGGCGCGCAATTTCGGTTTCGTCGGCGCGGCGTTCGGTGTCGGTTTCATCGCCGGACCGGTGATCGGCGGGTTTCTAGGGGAGATGGGTCCGCGCGCGCCGTTCGTTGCGGCAGCGGTGCTGGCGGGGGTCAATTTTCTCTATGGTCTGACCTTGTTTCCTGAAACGCTGCCTTTGGAACGCCGCCGCGCCTTCGACTGGCGGCGCGCCAATCCGCTGGGCGCCTTGGCTGCAGCGCGCGCGGCGCCGGGGATGATGGCGATGGCGGCGATCCTGACCGTCTGGCAGATCGCCAGTCTGGTCTATCCGCTGACCTGGAGCTTTTACGGCATCGCCCAGTTCGGCTGGACCCCGCGCATCATCGGTTTCAGCCTTGCCGTTGTTGGCGCGATCATGGCGATCAGCCAGTTTTTCCTGACCGGCCGTGCCGTTGCCTGGCTGGGCGAGCGCAATGCCGCCTCGCTCGGCATCCTTGCTTCGGTCACAGCCTATCTCGCTTACGCCTTTGCCACGGAAACATGGATGGCCTTTGCCATACTGGCGCTGATGGTCGTCGGTGCGTTCGTCCAGCCCAGCCTGATGGCGATGCTCTCGCGCCGGGCGACGCCCGAAACGCAAGGCGAGGTGCAGGGGATAGCGGCGATGGCGATGGGGCTGGGGTCGCTGGTCGCGCCTCTGTTGCTGACGGGGACCATGGCGAAATTCACCGCGCCGGACGCGCCGGTCTATTTCCCTGGCGCGGCCTTCATCGTCTCGGCGCTGTTCGGGCTGGCTTGCCTGGTCCTGCTGCGGATGTTGCCGATAGCCGAAACGCCTTCACAATCGCCGCCGGACTGACAGGATTTCGTCGAGAGATTGTATCCAAATCGCCGTGGCCAGCGTATTATCCTGTATTCAGCCTCCCGCACCGGGCCGACAGGATAATGCCATGCACCACAATTCCCTTTCCAGACGCACAATGCTCGGCGGCGCGACGGCGCTTGTCGGATCGCTGCTGGCGCTCGGCACCAGCGCCTGCGCGCAGGGGCGCCCCGAGCGGTTTCCCTTCATGCTGACCGACGCGCAATGGCGGCGGCGGCTGACGTCGATGCAATATTATGTGCTGCGGCAGGAAGGGACCGAACGCCCTTACAGCAGCCCGCTCAATAGGGAGAGCCGCGCCGGCACCTACCGCTGCGCCGGATGCGCGCTGCCGCTGTTTTCGTCGACGACCAAATTCGAGAGCGGCACCGGCTGGCCCAGTTTCTACGCGCCGCTCCCCCGCGCGGTCGGCACATCGACCGATCTCGCGCTTGGTTTTCCGCGCACCGAAGTCCATTGCGCGCGCTGCGGCGGGCATCAGGGCCATGTCTTTGACGATGGACCGCAGCCCACCGGCAAACGATATTGCATGAACGGGGTGTCGATGGGGTTCGTCGCGGCGGCATAAATCCTGCCCGCTGCGGGGGAATGTGCCTACCCCTTGCTTTTCGCGCCCTTCTCCGCCATATGCCTGCCATCGAGAGCAGCACATGGGCCATATGCCCGGTGCCGACCTGGCAGCGTGAATGCCCCGCGATTGAACGCGAGGTTAGCCGGGCATATGCCTCGTCTTCCAAGAGATTGTCCCTATCACGCGGGTCGGTTTCAAAACCGACGCGTAATTTGCGCGCCTTCCCCTGACGCAAGCGTTAGCGGTGGGCCGCGCAGGTCGCTCGTCTATTTGTGACGAAAGATTCCAGTTCCATGACTACCTTCCAGACCCTCGGCCTGTCCGAACCCTTGCGCAAGGCGCTTGCCGCCAAGGGCTATGAGACGCCGACCCCGATCCAGCTACAGGCGATCCCGCCCGTCCTCGAAGGCCGCGATCTTTGCGGCATTGCCCAGACCGGTACCGGCAAGACCGCCGCTTTCGCGCTGCCGACGCTCGATTATCTCGCGCGCAACGCCGGGCTTCCGCCGAAGCGCTCGGCACGGGTGCTTGTACTGTCGCCCACCCGTGAACTCGCCGCGCAGATCGCCGAGAGCTTCCGCGATTATGGCCGATTCCAGAAGCTGACCGTGTCCTGCGTGTTCGGCGGGGTGCCGATCCAGAAGCAGATCCGCGATCTCGTCGGCGGCGTCGATGTGCTCGTCGCCACCCCCGGCCGCCTGCTCGACCTGATCGATCAGCGCGCGCTGCACTTGAAGGGCGTCGAGGTGTTCGTCCTCGACGAGGCCGACCAGATGATGGATCTGGGCTTCATCAACGCCATCAAGCGCGTCCATGGCCTGCTGCCCGAGCAGCGCCAGACTTTGTTCTTCTCGGCGACGATGCCAAAGGCGATTGCCGAACTCGGCAGCCGTTTCCTGACCGATCCGGTCCGCGTCTCTGTCGCCCCTTCCGCGACGACGGCCGAGCGGGTCAGGCAGATGGTCACCTTCGTCG
>JAYSZB010000040.1:0-101870 GCA_043727035.1 Sphingomonas sp.
GGATTCGCGTATGAAACTGTTCATCGGCAACAAAGCCTATTCCTCATGGTCCTTGCGCGGCTGGCTTGCCGCCAAGCACAGCGGGCTGCCTTTCGAGGAAATCACCGTTCCGCTCTATGACCGCGACTGGGACCAGCGCCGCGAAGGCGATGAGTTCGCGCCGTCGGGCGGAAAGGTGCCGATTCTGTGGGACAGCGACGACGTGGTGGTTTGGGACAGCCTCGCGATCATCGACTATCTTGACGAGAAGACCGGCGGCGAGCGTGGCTATTGGCCGCAAGGGGCGGCGGCGCGCGGCATGGCGCGGTCGATGGCGGCGGAGATGCACTCCAGCTATGCCGCGCTGCGCAAGAACCACAGCATGAACATCCGCCGCATTTACGACGCACAGCCCGTGCTGCCCGAAGTGGAGGCCGATGTTGCCCGCATCTGCCAGCTATGGGCAGAGGCGCGCGCGCGGTTCGGCGGGGCGGGGGAATTTCTGTTCGGTGAATGGAGCGCCGCCGACATGATGTTCGCGCCGGTGGTGACGCGCTTCGTCACTTATTCGATGCCGCTGCCGCGCTTTGCCCTGCCCTATTGCCAGGCGGTGATCAGCCACCCGCATATGCAGGAATGGATCGGCGGCGCGCAGGCCGAGGACATGGTGATCGAAAAGTTCGAGGGGCTGGCGCAGGGGTGATAGTGCTTCCTCCCCGTTTGGGGGAGGATGCTTATGCTGGGCGCTTTGCCTCGTAAACGCTGCCGTCGTTGCGGACATAGCGCCCATCGGGCGTGAACAGCATATCGATGTCGGAGTAGCCGCCGCCGCTGTCATGCGCTTTGCCGCCGCCCAGCGCGACGAAGACGCAATCGGCGTCGCTTTCGTTGATCAGATGATGACCGTTGGTGCTGCCCTTGGGCCAGACGGCGATGTCGCCGGGGCGCATAGGGTGGCGACCATCGTCCTCGACCAGCGTCGCTTCGCCGGCGATCATCACCAGCATCTCGTCTTCTCCGTTGTGCCAGTGGCGCTGCGACGACCACGCGCCGGGTTCAAGCACGACATGGCTGGCGGCGAACTGGGTCAGGCCGGTGGCGGGGGCGAGACGGCGGTACCAGCGGCCTTTTACAGCTGCGTCATGCGGCGCGGGGTAGCCGGTGGCGTTGGTTTGCTGGATAGTGGTGAGGTCGAGTTTGGGCATGACGGGTCTCCGTGGACCCAACCTAGCGCAACAAACCCCGTCCGTCCTGAGCTTGTCGACGGACTGTGCTTTCGTCTGCGCGGCTGCAAACGAAAGGGCAGTCCTTCGACAAGCTCAGGACAAGCGGGTTTGAGAAGCAGACTCTATTCGGCTGCAGCGCGTTGCAGCGCAGCCATTTCTTCCCCGGCATTTTCATTGGCGGCGGCAACGCGGGCAGCGCTGGCTTCCTCGCGCTCGACGCGGGCATCGGACACCCGCTGCGCCTTGGTAGCGAGGGCGACCCACACTTTTTCGGCACGCTCGAAATTCTCGCGGACATTGTCGAGGATCGCGGCGTCGGCAGACTTGCGCGCCGATTCGGCTTGCGCAATGCAGAATTCATAATTGTCAGCCATGGGAGCTCCTGTGGGGTGAATGGGTCCATGGGAAATTCCGCCGGTCGACAGCCGCCGACCGGCGAAACGATAGGCTTATTCGGCGCGGAGGTTGGTCGCTGCCATCTTGCCACGACGATCGGCTTCGAGGTCGTAGGAGACGCGCTGATCCTGGTTCAGGGTGCGCAGGCCGGCGGCTTCGACAGCCGAAATGTGAACGAAGGCGTCGTTGCCGCCGTCTTCCGGTGCGATGAAGCCATAGCCCTTGTCGGCGTTGAAGAATTTAACGGTGCCAGTCGGCATAGTGGTAGTTCCTTGAAGTGCCGCGCATGGCCCAGATGGCCGGGCGCGGAGTGGGTCGGGATGATGATTTTCACGTGCTGCCGCCCGACCCGAACGACGATTTGTGAAAACGGTGAAGCCCGTAAATCGCGCGGCGCGGGGCCGCTGCGGCAGTATCGGGCTGAAGAGGAAAAGCTCCGGGCAGTCAAGCGGGAGCGTGGCGGGTGGTCAGGCCGGAGTCTCTCAGTCGGCAAACGCTTGAAGTGCGGATTCTGCCGATGGCGGACGTATAGCACAACGATTCAGCTTTGTCGCGCACCATCTGAACATCCGGACATGTCCAGCCTTGTCGTTACGCAAATCGCCCGCCTCGCCGGGGGAGCGAGGCGGGCGGCGCGCCAACCCGAGACTTTCGGCGCGGCTTACATCGTCGGCAGGAGGACGCCGTCGATCACGTGGATAACACCGTTCGACTGCATGACATTAGCCTGCGTCACATGCGCGCTGCTGCCGCCCATGCCGCGGATCATCACCCGGTCGCCCATCATGGTGAAGGTCAGCGCCTCACCGGCAACCGTGGTGTAAGTCGCGCGGCCACCGCCGGCCCGGATGCGCGCCATGATATCGGCGGCGGTGATGCGACCGGGGACGACATGATAGGTCAGCACCTTGGTCAGCGCGGGCTTCATCGCGTCGGTCATCAGCGCAGTGCGGGTGGCGAGCGGCACGCGACCAAAGGCTTCATCGGTCGGCGCGAACACGGTGAACGGGCCAGCCGAGTTCAGCGTATCGACTAGGCCAGCCTGCGTCACGGCGGCGACCAGCGTGCGGTGGATCGGCGAATTGACCGCATTGGCGACGATGGTGCGGTTGGGATACATGGTGGCGCCGCCGACGGTGGTGACTTCAGCGGAGGCAGAGGCGTCCATGCGGTCGTCGTCCATGGTCTGGCACGCGCCGAGCGTGAGTGCAGCGGAGGCCAAAAGGCCGGTGAGAAGAATTTTCATGGTGGGGGTTCCATCTTCCTGTTGCGGCGACCTCTCTGGGTCGCGTCAACAGATACGCACGAGGTGGGGGATTGGATGCGGTCGCAGGTGGAAAAACGCTGTCAATTTCCTGCCGGACGCCTTGTTCTGTCAGCAAGTCCAAGAAAACGCTCAGCTTCAGTTATTATTTCTGAAATCGGTCGGTAGGCGGTTGGCAGTGGCGGGAGCTATCTGTTGCCCGTTGGCATCTTTGGACGGTCAGCAGAATGTGGCCATGGTCAAGTAGTTCATCACCAAACTGACGACGAAATTCTGCCCGCACCCGCTCGATCCGACGACGGTACAGCCTTTCGAAATTGGCTAGCTGCGTTCGTCGTGCTCTACGATTGTTGCACTGCACAGCCAAATACCACAGATCATTCTCGAACCGATCCATTTGGAGTTTGGCAGGTAACAAAGGGTCATCTTGGCAATGTGGCGGATCATCGTCGTCGCAACCCGGACGAACCGGGGGTCGTGCTGGACCCGGCTCCTGGCCGAAAGACTGGGGCAGATTTACCTCTACGTCGGTTGGCGGAGCGACTGGCGCAAGGGTTAGCGACGCGGCGCTTGTCTGCAATGTCAGCCCGAACGCCGCCAAAGCCGTCACGCCTATCATCCCGGCAAATGCCCGCCTGCCACCCCGCTCGATGCCGCCGCGACGATCACGCCGCAGACTTCATCGGCCGCGTCATATCGCCGCGTCCGGCAAGCAAACCGGCAACCGAAATGTCCTCGTCGATTGCGTCCCAATGCAGTCCGCACCGGCTGAGTTCGAATGCTTCCCGCTGCGTGGGCGTGGCATGAAACAGGCGCGGAAACCAGGCCAGCGGAATACCGAGCGTGCGCCCATCCTCAAGATCGACCCACATCGACACCTCGTCGAATCGCACTGCCACAGGCTCTGGTGAGATGCTCATCGGATCAGGTGAAGAAGTCATCCCACGCCTCTATCAGAAATTCATGATGCTGCTCTACCAGCCGCTGCACCTCGCTCAGCTGGCGACTGGTCAGGCCACGATTATAGGCAAGAACGACTTCTGGCGATAGCCAGAACTTCGCTTCATCGCGTCCATGGCGGACGTGACTGTGCACCGGTTCACGTGGATCGCCTTCATTGGCGTAAAAATGGAACTTGTAGCCATCGATGCGGAGGGCGACGGGCATTAGTCGCCCAACAACTGCTCGTTCACCACCTTGCCGCCCTGCGTCAGCCGGATCGCGCTGCCGATTTCCTCATCCAGCACCGGCTTGCCCGCGTCCTTGTCCCAAAAGGCAGACAGGAAATTATAGAGGTTGCGGGCGAACAGCGCCGAGGTGTCAGCCGCCAGTGTCGCGGGAACATTTTTCGCGCCGATGATCGACACGCCGTGGCGGACCACTGTCTCTCCCGGCACCGATCCTTCGACATTGCCGCCGCTTTCCGCCGCGAGATCGAAGATGACGCTGCCGTTGCGCATCGTCGCGATCTGCGCGTCGCTGACCAGGCGCGGCGCGGGGCGGCCGGGGATCAGCGCGGTGGTGATGACCAGATCCTGCTTGGCGATGTGGCTGGAGACCAGTTCGGCCTGCGCCGCCTTATATTCGTCGGACATTTCGGTGGCGTAGCCGCCCGCGCCCTCACCCTCGATGCCCGCGACGCTTTCGACGAAAACCGGTTTGGCGCCGAGCGACTGGATCTGCTCCCTGGTGGCCGCGCGCACGTCGGTGGCGGAGACCTGCGCGCCCATCCGCCGCGCAGTGGCGATGGCCTGCAGACCGGCAACGCCGACTCCCATGACGAACAGCTTCGCGGCGCTGACGGTGCCAGCGGCGGTCATCATCATCGGGAAGGCGCGGCCATAGGCGTTGGCGCTTTCGATCACCGCCTTGTAGCCGGCCAGATTGGCTTGGCTGGAGAGGATGTCCATCGACTGTGCGCGGGTGATGCGCGGCATGAACTCCATTGCCAGCGCTTCGAGCCCGAGCGCGGCATAGGCATCGACGCGGGCGCGTTCGCCGAAGGGATTGAGGCCCGCCGCCAGCCATGCGCCGGATTTGACTCCGGCAAGCGTAGCCGGGTCCGGCCCCTGTACACCCAACAGGATGTCCGCGTTCGACACCGCATCGGCGCGATCCGCCACCGTCGCGCCCGCCGCCGCAAAATCGGCATCGGCAATCGACGCCTCGACACCAGCACCCGCTTCGACCGCCACCTCGTTGCCGAGCGCGATGAATTTCTTCACTGTCTCGGGACTCGCGGCGACGCGGCGCTCACCGGGGGTGGTTTCGGCGAGGACCGCAATCTTCATGGCGCAGGATGCTTTCCGCTTACTGGATGATAATGACGACGAAGGCTGTCACCAGTGCGATCACCACCATGCTGATCTTGGCGGTACCGATGAAGCTGTCATAGGTCGCTTTCGCTTCGTTGAGGTCGTTGTGGGCCATGGCGTTTCTTCCCCTGACTGGCGCGGATATTGCCGCGCATTTCGTGCATGTCTTCGCTGCCCATAACCCAGCGACATAAAGCCAAGCAAGCCCGCCGCGCGCGGCGACGCCGGTTTAAGGTCTATTTTACCCCTCGCTGCTATCTCACCGGCTCGGGCCGAATGGCGGCGGCCGCCGGGCGACGACCGAAAAGGGACAAATGTGGCGACTTTGCAGGGAGACCGGATGCTGTTGCTCGTCGATAATGACGAGACGCATTGCCGTTTTCTCGCCTCCATCGCCACGCGCGGCGGATGGCGGACATTGTTCGCGCCCGATCTGGAGCGCGCCATCGCCACCTTGGGCACGCATGACGGGCTGCTGCTCGATGCAGTGCTGATCGACGGACGCTGCGCCCCGGTCGGCCTGGCCAACACCATATCGGCGATGCGCGACTGGCGCCCGTCGCTGCCGATCATCTATCTGGGAGAAACCGGCCAGCGCGGATCGGCGCTGGCGGCGATTGCAGCAGGAGCGACCGACTTTCTCGACAAGCCGCTGACCGCCGAACGGCTGCACAGCGCGCTCGATCACGGCATCGCCCCGCGCTTTGCGAACGAACTGCGGCCGCTGTCGGAGAAATTCGCCCAGCCGCTGTCGGTCGAGGAAATCATCGGATCGACGCCGGCCTTCCGCACTGCGCTCGCCATCGCCGCCAAGGCGGCGCGCACTCGTGTGCCAGTGCTGGTCGAGGGCGAGAATGGCACGGGCAAGGCGCTGGTCGCCGCCGCCATCCATCATGCCGGGTTCCGCCCCCGCAGCCCGTTGATCCACGTCGATTGCGGCCATCATAGCGAGGCGATGATCGGGCCTTTGCTGTTCGGCTATGAGCGCGGGGCCTTTCCCGGCGCATTCGAACGGCGGGTGGGGGAGATTGCCAAGGCCGATGGCGGCACGCTGATCCTCGACCGCATCGAGCGGCTGCCGCTCGATGTGCAGGCACGTCTGGCGGACTTGCTGGCCAACACCATGGTGCAGACCTATGGCGGGGTCGGCACCAGCGCGGTCGACGTGCGCTTCATCGCCTGTTCGAGTGTCAGCCTGAAACAGCGCACGCGTGACGAGATGTTCCGTGAGGATCTGCTCGCCCGCATCGGGGTCGCCGAAGTCATCCTGCCACCGCTGCGTGATCGCCGCGTCGATATCCCTTCGCTCGCACGCCATTTCCTGGCGCGACTGGCGCTGCATCCGGGGATGCCCGCCCTGTCGCTGTCGGGCGAGCTGGTCACCGCGCTGTCGAGCTGGAGCTGGCCGGGCAATGTCCGCCAGTTGCACGACGCCCTAGTCCGCGCCGCCACCCGCGCCGACGGCCCACAACTCGGCTTGTCCGACTTCCCCGGTCTCTCAGCAGAGCGGGCGCGCGCACCCGAAGACAGCGGTCCATCGAGCGCCATGCCCGGCGACGGCATCGGCGTAACCCTCTACCGCAGCGACGGCAATTTGCGCGCGTTGCAAGATATAGAAGCCGACGTCATCCGCCTTGCCATCGGCCATTATCGCGGGCGGATGAGCGAAGTCGCGCGAAGGCTGGGGATCGGGCGCTCGACGCTGTACCGCAAGCTCGCCGATCTGGGCATCGATACGGCGGCGTAAGCTGTCACTTGCGCCCCCGTACGGTTCGCCATTCACGCCTTGTCGATCGCCTTGAGCATATCGTCGGTCGAATGCCCCGCCAGCGTCTTGGCAATCTCACCGACCAGCGCCGTCTCCAACTGCTTGTGATACAGTTTGCGCATTTCGCCCAGTGTAGTCGGATCGGCAATGACGACCAGCGCGTCGATCTTGTGCGACAGCACGGCTGCATTCAGCGCGTGGGCTACCGAAGCCGCATGACCGGCTTCCTCATTCTGGCGCGGGCTGTCGCCCGGCCCGGCGTTGTGCGCCAGTTCATGCTGGGTCGCCAACGTCACTTCGGTCAGCGCGGGCGCCTGCTCGGTGCCACCGTTGCGGAACAGCTTGAAATGCTCGCCATCGACGACGGCGACATGGGCGTTTGCTGGCAGATGCATGGATGCGGTCCTTTGCAGATGGGAGAACGAAATCAGCCAACGTGCGGCGACCGCGAAGGATGCATCGCCGCCACATCGGTGGCGGCGAGCAGTGGGCAGCCGTCAACCGATCAGCATGCCAACGACCACACCGGCGACGACGCCGTATAGCGCGTGCAGGAGGAAGGCCATCCAGACGGGGTTCAGTTCGGCGAGATGCTTCGAGCCGGCATGGACTGCGCCGACAACATAATAGTTGAACAGCCAGACAGAGACGCCAACCAGAAACCCGGTGACGATGAAGCCCAGCCCCAGCAATGGTGCCAAGGCGGCGATGACGATACCGTAGATCGCAGACAGCAGCATGTGCAGTGCGACGCCGGTCAGCGTGGCGATGCCAAAGGGCAGCTTCGCACCGGCTTCAGCGCCGAGTACGATCCCGCCGATGCCGTTCGGCAGCGACCAGAAGCCTTTGCCGATCGCGGCGCGATACACCATGCCGACACCGGCAATAGCCACACCGCCGACGATGCCGGCAATGGCGGGAAGCAGAATTTGAATGGACATGTTTTGATTCCTTTGCGGTTCGATGGGATTTGCCCGGACGAAAGTGTCCGGCATCTAAGGGGGCAGTAACGGCGCGGGCCGACCGGGGATGACCGGCCCGCGCGTTGCGATCAGGCGGCGATGGCGAGCGGCACGACCGGGAAGTCGATCACCGTCTGCGCCACATTGTTGGTGAAGTTGGTCAACACATTGTAAGACACATGCGCGATCACTTCGACGATACGGCCATCGTCGAGGCCAGCAAGACGCGCGGCGGCAAGGTCGGCATCGCTGATCGATCCACGTGTTTCGACCAGACTGACAGCCAGTGCGGCGATGGCATTGTCGAGCGCGTTGCCACCTTTGCCTTGACGCGCATCACGGATGGCATCGACCGACAGACCGGCACCCTTGCCGAGCAGCGTATGCGCCGACAGACAATAATGGCACTGGTTGGCCTGAGCCGTCGCCAAAGCAACTATCTCACGCTGCGCCGGGGTCAACGCGCCCTTGGAAAGAGCATCGGCGAAGGCCATGAAGCCGTTGAGCACGGCAGGCGACTGGGCGAAGGTAGCGTAAAGATTGGGCACCATTCCGATTTTCGCCTTGACGGCGTCGAGGGTCGATTGGGTAGCGGCATCGGTGGTGGTGACTGGATTGATACGGGGCATGGTGTAGTTCCTTGTGGAGCGAGTGACCGTGCGGGGTTGCACCACCCCCTATTGCCGCTCTATCGATCACAATTGGTGTCGATAAACATGCAGATCGTGTCATATGGATAATTTCGCATCGCTATTTGGTCATTTCGCGCCAACCGCCCGCGCTTTTTTCTCGGGCAATTTGTGCGCGCTGACCGATTTCAACGACGGCAACCAGTCGGGCTATCTGCATATTTTTCGTGGCGGGCGGCTGCGGGTGACGCGCAGTGGCGGCGAACCGCTCGAGCTGACCGAGCCGTCGCTGATCCTGATGCCGCGGCATGCGCCGCACCGCTTCGAGCCCGATCCGGTCGTGGGCGCCGACCTGGTGTGCGCGACCATCCAGATCGGCGGGCGGCGCGGCAATCCGATCGCGCTGGGCCTACCCGAGATGATGGTCATCGCGCTCGACCGGATCGTCACCATTGGCCCGACGCTAGACCTGTTGCTGGTCGAAGCCTTTGCCAACCATGACGGGCGCCAAGTCGCGCTCGACCGGTTGTTCGAATATCTCGTCGTCCAGATCATTCGTCACATCATCGACGAGGGGTTGGTGACCGGCGGGGTGCTTGCCGCGCTGACCGACCCGCGCCTTGCCCGCGCCGTGACCGCGATGCACGATGCGCCGGAGCGAATGTGGACGCTCGACGATCTCGCCGACGTTGCGGGCATGTCGCGCACCGGCTTTGCCAGGCATTTTCGCGAGGTCATCGGCGCAACCCCAATGGATTATCTGACCTGCTGGCGGATGACGATCGCACAGAATTTGCTGCGGCGGGGAAAGCCGATCAAGGCGGTTGCGGCGGCGGTCGGTTATGACAGTCCGGCCGCGCTGACCCGGACATTCGGCAAAATCATAGGGTCATCGCCGCGCGAATGGATGAAAGCTGTCGAGAATACCTAGGGGTCAGGACCCTGGGTTTGCGACCTTGCTACATCCGCGTCAGCGCCGCATCCCTGCCCGCACGCCACATCCTGAGTGCCTGCCGCGTCTCCGCGACGTCGTGCACCCGGTGCAACTGTGCGCCTGCTTGCGCCGCCGTCAGCGCTAGAGCGACCGATCCACCGAGCCGCGCGCTAGCCTCGGCCTCGCCATCGACCGCGCCGATCAGGCGCTTGCGGCTTGCGCCGAACAGTAGCGGTGCGCCGAGTGCGTGGAACAGCGGCAGTGCGTTGATGATGCGCAAGTTATGCTCGACCGTCTTGCCGAAGCCGATGCCGGGATCGACGATGATCCTGTCTCGCGTCACACCACCTGCGACCACCGCCGCAATGCGCGCTTCGAGCCAGTCGAAGACATCGAACGCCGCATCGACATAGGTTCCACCGGGCAGTTTCGAAAGGTCGTGCGGGTCGCTGGTCTGGCTGGGGGCGTGCATCAGCACCACCGGGCAGCCTGCCTTGGCGACCACCTCTATGGCGCGCGCGTCATAGGCGAGTGCGGCGATATCGTTGGCCAGCCCGGCCCCCGCCGCCAGTGCCGCCTCCATCACCCCGGCCTTGCGCGTGTCTATGCTGACCGCGACCCCGGCGCGTGCCAGCCGCTCGATCACCGGCACCACCCGCTCGATCTCGTCACCCTCCCACACCAGCGCTGCGCCGGGGCGGGTGGATTCGCCACCAATGTCGACAATGGCCGCGCCTGCCGCAGCCATATCGACACCTGCCGCTGCTGCTCGCTCCGGGTCGCCATGTTTGCCGCCGTCGGACATACTGTCGGGCGTGACGTTGAGGATGCCCATGATCTGCGGTTCGGCGAGGCGGATGGTGCGTTCGCCCAGCTGGAGTGTGGGGCGCGGGACGGCGATGGCGGCGCGTTGGGCGGCGGCGCGGGCGGCGAGATGGGCGGGCATTGCCACGATCCATTCGTCCATTGCCTCGACCGGGATGAGCGCTTCGCGGACGCGCGCACCCGGCTCGCGGACGGCGACTTGCCAGGCGGCGAACCATAGCAATGTATCGGCGAGGCGAAGGCAGCGATCGTCGAGGCCATGCGGGCGCTCGACGAAACAAGCGGGCTGGCAATAGATGCGGGCGTCGGTGGAAACGCGGGCGAGATCGGCTTTGGTCAGCGGTTCGAACATGGTTGCCTCATTAATCGGGGACAGTCCCCGATTTCTATGAACGTGCATGAGTGGCCGCACACGAGGCTGAAGAAATCGGGGACTGTCCCCGACTAGTACTCAACCCCACTGCCCTTTTACGCCTCGTTAGCCAGCAGCCAATCCTGTCGCACTTCATCGATCAGCCGCAGTCCGTCTTTGCTCTCGACATGCCAGAAGCTCCAGCCGTTGCACGACGGCGCGCCTTGCAGCGTCTTGCCGACGCCGTGGATCGAGCCGGTCAGGCTATCGCACAGCAGCGACCCATCGGCGCGCACATGCGCCTGCCAGCGGCGCTTGGCGTCGGTCAGCACCGATCCGGCCGGAATCATCCCGCCCTCGACCAGCGTGCCGAAGGCGACGCGCGTTGCGGCCTTGGGTGCCTGCATCGTCTTGAGCGCGCTCTCGTCGAGCGGCAGCGACAGCGCAATGCGCTCCTTCGCCACCTCGATATAGGCGTCTTCGCGCTCGATACCGATGAAATGCCGACCGAGCCGCTTGGCCACCGCGCCGGTGGTGCCGGTGCCAAAAAACGGATCGAGAATGATGTCGCCGGGGTTGGAGCAGGCGAGCAGCACGCGGTAGAGCAGTGCCTCGGGCTTTTGCGTCGGGTGCGCCTTGGTGCCGCCGCGCTTCAATCGCTCCTGGCCGCCGCAGATCGGGATCAGCCAGTCGGAGCGCATCTGCAGTTCGTCGTTGAGGTTCTTCATCGCGCGATAGTTGAAGGTGTAGCGCGAGCGTTCGCCCATGCTTGCCCAGATCAAGGTTTCATGCGCGTTGGTGAAGCGGGTGCCCTTGAAATTGGGCATAGGATTGGCCTTGCGCCAGACGATGTCGTTGAGGATCCAGTATCCCTGATCCTGCAACGCCGTGCCGACGCGGAAAATATTGTGATAGCTGCCGATCACCCAGATCGAGCCCTGCGGCTTGAGGATGCGTTTCGCTTCCTTGAGCCATGCGTGAGTGAAACGGTCATAGGTGGCGAGGCTGTCAAACTTGTCCCACTCGTCGTCGACCGCATCGACCTGGCTGCCATCGGGCCGGAACAGATCGCCACCGAGTTGCAGATTATAGGGCGGATCGGCGAAGATCATGTCGACGCTGGCGGCGGGCAATTCGCGCATCCGCTGGATGCAATCGCCCTTGAGGATGGTGTCGAGCGGTAGATCTTGTTGGCCTACCCCTGTCGCAGGCGGCAGCGCACGCGCCCTGACCTTCTCGATAACGCCCATCGCCCACCCCTTCGAAACACAAGGATTCCGGTGTGAATCCCCGGGAGTCCGGGGTCAAGAGTCTTGGTAAACAGCAGGTTTCGCCAAATGGTTAACGCGATGCGAACGAAGCGAGTCCGCACTCTAGGGAATGGGGTGGAAGAGTTGTCATGGACTCAACCGGTTGTGGTGTGACGAAAAAGACTCGTGCGGAATAATATGTGCAGCAGTGCCATATCCGCGCCGAACACCACCGCTGACCGGGCTGAACAGCCAATTGCCAACCCCGCCCAACCCGCCTATCCCGCGCCCGACGACCCACCGCACGCGCATCATAGGAGAGGGCGGCCATGAGCGACATCACGCGCATCGACCCTCCGCCGCCCGATAATCTTGACGAAGACGACCGGCTGCGTCCCGAATTCGTCCGCAACGTCCTTGCCGCCGTCGGCGCAGGCGACGTCGAGGCGGCGCGCGATCTGGTCCGCCCGCTGCACCCCGCCGACCGCGCCGATCTGGTCGAACTGACCCATCAACAGGACCGCGCGGCGCTGGCGCTGGCGCTCGGCGATCTGATCGACGCCGACGTCATAGCAGAGATGAACGACTATGTCCGTGAGGACATCGTCGATGCGCTGAACCCGGAGCAAGTCGCCGAGATCGCCGCCGAACTCGACACCGACGATGCGGTCGCGATGATCGAGGATATGGAGGCCGAGGATCAGGCCGCCGTTCTCGCCGCGATGGAGCCGGAAGATCGCGCCGCGATCGAGGACGCGCTGTCGTACCCCGAGGAATCGGCCGGGCGACTGATGCAGCGCGATCTGGTCGCGGTGCCCGAGCATGTTACCGTCGGAGACGTTATCGACCGGCTGCGCGACGACCCGGAGCTGGGCTCCGAATTCTGGGAAATCTATGTCGTCGATCCGCTGCACAAGCCGGTCGGTTATTGCCAACTTAGCTGGATCCTGCGCACCCCGCGCACTATCGCGATCAGCGATGTCATGCAGCGCCAGCAGACGCTGATTCCTGTGGATATGGATCAGGAGGAAGTGTCGCTGCGCTTCCAGAAATATGCTTTGATCTCTGCTGCCGTCACCGACGCCGCCGGGCGGCTGGTGGGCATGATCACCGTCGATGACGTGGTCCATATCATCCAGGAAGAGGCCGGCGAGGACGTGCTCAATCTGGCGGGTGCCGGTGAGGGCGACATCAACGAAAGCCCGGGCGAAAGCTATCGGGGGCGCATCCGCTGGCTGATCGCCAATCTCGGCACCGCTCTCGTCGCATCGACGATCATCGCCTTTTTCGGCGGGGCGATCGAGCAGATGGTGGCGCTGGCGATCCTCATGCCGATCGTCGCGGGGGTCGGTGGCAATGCCGGAACGCAGACTCTGGCAGTCACCGTTCGTGCCATCGCGACCAACCAGCTGACCCAATCCAACACCCGCCGCGCCATTACCCGCGAACTGACCATCGCGGTGATGAACGGCGGCACCATTGCCGTCATCGCTGGCATTGGCGTGACCATCTGGTCAGGCGACTGGCATCTCGGTGCGGTGATTGCCGTGGCGATGCTGACCAACATAGTTATCGCCGGTCTGGCGGGCGTGCTGATCCCGGTGACGCTCGATCATTATGATCAGGATCCGGCGGTCGCCTCATCGGTGTTCGTGACGATGATCACCGACTCGATGGGGTTTTTGGCATTCTTGGGGCTCGCGGTGCTGAGCGGATTGGTCAACTGACGCTGGGGCACCCTGCCCGGACCTGAATCGCGTGAGCAGCGCTGTAAGAGTGCAGGTTATAATGCCAATCGCGTGATATTATTGCGTATGCGTGACATGTTGCCTTGCCCCTTTCGCTGATGCTTGACTGTTGCTTATCGGGTGGATGGGAAATGGCGAATTGCCTCTCCCGCCTGCGAGAAACGGACAGGTCGCGCAGCGACCCGGGTGAGGGTGTGTCGGTGTGCGGCGCTCTGCCGGACACACCCTTTGGCGTCTTTCCCTCCCCCGTGAGCGGGAGAGGGGTTTGACTTGCAACCCCTGCCCTGTCGGCTAGTTACATCTGCAACATCAGATATCGGGAACCACGCCATGCGCCGTCTTGCCGCCACCACTCTTTCCGCCCTTGCCCTGTCCGCCTGCGCGACGACGCCGCCCGTTGCCTCCGTGCCAATTGCGCCGCAGATCAGCGTCGATACGTTGCGCGATGTGACGACACGTTTGTCTTCGGATGCATTCGAGGGCCGCGCACCGGGGACGGCGGGGGAACAGATGACGGTCGATCTGCTGATCGAGCGGTTCCGCGCCGCCGGCCTGCAACCCGGCAACAACGGCAGCTGGACGCAGAATGTGCCGCTGGTCGAGATAGTGACGACCAATCCGTCGCCGTTGCGCTTCACCACGCCTCAGGGCGTACAGTCGCTGGCGATCGGAGATGACTTCGTCGCCAACAGCTATCGCATCACGCCGCAGACGCGGATCGCCAACAGCGAGGTGGTATTCGTCGGCTATGGCATCAACGCGCCCGAGCGCGGATGGAACGATTATGCCGGTGTCGACGTGCGTGGCAAGACGGTGGTGGTGCTGGTCAACGACCCCGACTGGCAGGTACCGACCGTCGGCGGGCAGTTCAACGGGCGGGCGATGACCTATTATGGCCGCTGGACCTATAAATATGAGGAAGCCGCGCGGCAGGGGGCGGCGGCGGTGCTGATCGTCCATGATACCGAGCCGGCTGCCTATGGCTGGAATGTGGTGCGATCGTCATGGACCGGGCCGCAGTTCACTGCCGACGCGGCGAACAATCATATGGACCAGACGCGGGCCAATGGCTGGATTCAGCTCGAACCGGCGCGCGCGCTGTTCGCGGCGGCGGGGCAGGATTTCGATGCGCTGCGCGAGCGCGCAAAGACGGCGGGGTTCCGCGCGGTGCCGCTGGCCGGGGTCAGCGCATCGCTGAGTTTCGACAATCAGGTGCGGCGGACGCCTTCTCGCAATGTCATCGCGGTGCTGCCGGGAAGGACACGGCCTGACGAATATGTGCTTTATACCGCGCATTGGGATCATCTTGGCCGGTGCGAGGCGAATGCGGCGGGCGACGATATCTGCAATGGCGCGATCGACAATGCGACGGGCACCGCGGGGCTGGTGGCGCTCGCCGAGGCGCATGTTCGGGCCGGTGCGCCCGAGCGGTCGCTCGTGTTCCTCGCAGTGACTGCGGAAGAGTCGGGTCTGTTGGGATCGGCCTATTATGCGCAGAACCCGGTGTTTCCGCTGGCGCAGACCGTTGGCGGGGTGAACATGGATGCGCTGTCGGGCGCGGGTCCGGCGCGCGATATCATCGTCGTCGGCGGCGGCAAGAGCGAACTCGATGGCTATCTCAGCCGCGCGGTCGCGGCGGAGAACCGGGTGATCGTGCCAGAGCCGACGCCGGAGAAGGGGTTTTATTACCGCTCGGACCATTTCAGCCTGGCCAAGCTGGGCGTGCCGATGATCTATTTCGATGGCGGCGAGGATTTGTTGTCAGGCGGTGTCACGGCGGGGCGGGCCTATTCGGAGCGCTACACCAATGATTATTATCATGGGCCGGACGACGAGATCGGGGTGATCCAGACGTGGGACGGGATGATGGCCGACCTGCGGCTTTATTACGCCGTGGGCCGCGCGCTGGCGATGACCGATGCCTGGCCGAATTGGAACGAGGGCGATGAGTTTCGGGCAATTCGGGACAGGAGCCGGGCGGGGAGTCGCTGAGGCAAGGTCAGGCGGGCGCGTGATAATCGCAACCTAGCCGCCCTGCCTGAGCCTTCAGGCGCTTGTCACGGGTCCATAAGCGACACGAGCCATCGATGACGACCGACGCTAGGATCTGGGCATCGCTCAAGCTGATACCCGTGCCGAACAGTTCATTGTCGCGGACAAAATTGAGCACCGAAGCGTCTGACGGAAGTAGCAAGTGGTCAAGCTGCTGCAGCATCGCAATCGTCCGGTCGCGGTCGCGCAGATTGCCCATCGCCAATTCTCCGGTCACCACCGGAGAATGGACGATCTGCGCCGTCAGCATCAGCTGACCGACATGCGGCGCTGTCCCGCGGAAGAAATCGGCCCATACCGATGTGTCGACAGCGATCACCAGTCAGGACGCTGGCGTTCAGGCACGACCAGATCAGGCATCGTTCCGCCCATCGCCGCGAGTTCGCGGCCAGCATGGCGAGCGATCAGTGCGCGCAAGCCCGCCTCGATCAGGGCATCGCGGTCGGTTATGCCGGTGGCTTCGCGGGCGCGTTGCCAAAGGCTGTCGGATTCAGGATGAAACGCTCGGCGCGGTTCCGCGACCATTGGCGATGCCCTCCCCGCTTCCTGCTTTTCGAAGTTAACCCGCTTGCGGGTGAGGTCAAGATCGGCAGTTTTCCATCCTGCATCGCGCCAGCCGGCGGTTTGCGAATGGCCGCCGCTTTGGTTGGCCCACCAAGCGGGATACTGATATGCACTCGGCGGAAGCTTTCGGCCGAGGATTGCTTCTATGTCGGCAAAGCTGGCATTCCAGCGCGGTGCATCGAGCGTTCGCAGATAGTCGGCGAGCGGCTGATAGCGGGACATACACATCCTCCTCACTTATGAGTTACTAAATACATGTCTAAATATATACTGTCAACACCCCTGCCCGAATGGGCTCCGCATGAACGATTGTGGATCGGCTTTCCGTCGATCCGTGACGAATGGGGCGCGGCGTTCGATGCAGCACGTACGCAGATTGCAGGCTTTGCCAACGCGATTGCCGACGGCGGTAAGGGCGAGAGGGTGACTTTGGTCTGCAATTCGGACGCCGACGCGGAGATGGCGCGCGATTTGCTGGAGCGCCATGTCGAAACCATTGTCGAGCCGCTGGGGGATGTGTGGTTGCGCGATACCGCGCCGATCGTCACCGGCACGGGCGACGCGCGGCGGGCGGCGGACTTTGCCTTCAACGGCTGGGGCGGCAAATATCTGATGCCGGGGGATGAGGACATCGGCGCGCGGCTGGTGACGCGGTACGGCTTGCCGCGCGATGCCTATGCGATGGTGCTCGAAGGCGGCGGCATCGATTGGGACGGGGCGGGTCTGTGCGTGACCACCGAACAATGCCTGCTCAACCCCAACCGTAACCCCGACATGGGGCATGGCGCGATCGAGGCGGTGCTGCGCGATGCGCTCGGCTTTACGCGGGTGCTGTGGCTGGGCGACGGTCTGTATGGCGACCACACCGATGGCCATGTCGACAATCTGGCGCGCTGGGTCGCACCGGGGCTGTTGCTGTTGCCGGTGGCAAGCGGCGCGGACGACCCGAATGCGGCGGTCTATGCCGATGCGATGAAGCGCGCCGAAGGGTTCGGGGTGGATGTGGTCACCATACCCTCGCCCGGACGGGTCGAGGTGGACGGCGAGCCGATGCCGGCCAGTTACATGAACTTTCTGATCGGCAACACGACCATCGCCATGCCCGCGTACGGCACGGCTTTCGACGACGCGGCGGCGCAGGTGCTGGCCGAGCTGTTTCCCGGACGCCGCATCGTCCCGTTGCCCTCGGACGCGATCCTCAGCGGCGGCGGCAGCTTCCATTGCACCAGCCAGCAGGTGCCTGCATAATCTCCCTCACGGGGAGAACGACAATGAGCAACTGGTGGGAACGGCATATTACCCCGCATTCCCCAACTAACCTGCTGATTTCGCAGTCCTTACCATGGTATTTCCTATGTAAATCATGGCGTTGGCGGCCGCGGGGGGCGTTTTTCATGGATCACCCAGTGGGTGCGGGTTCGGAGCTGGCAGATCAAGATCGGCGCCCGCGTTGTGTGCCACGCCCGCGCCATCACCTTCCAGCTGGCCGAGGTCTTGGTCGCTGACCCGATGGTCAGGGCCATTCTCGCCGCCATACGCCGATTGCGAGCGCCGCCGCTTTGCGCGTGACCGCGATCCAAGCCCAAACTGAACGAAAGCGGCAGGACAGGCCTGTCCGCCATGCTGACAAACGTCGCCGTCGGGCAAGGATGACGCGGATTCGCGGCCCGATCCACCCAGTTCCAGCCGTCTGCGCGACCGCCGACGCCGCTCGGAGCGAAAAACGCTTGTCCAACCGGCAGATTCAGGCGATCTTGACATCAGACGGCAGGCTACTTGGGGAATGTCGGATAAGACGGGCTAGATTAGACCGAGGAAAACAGCATGATGATTAGCAACGCTCTTGCTCTGAATTGCGCGGTCGCACTCTTGGGTAGCATGGCGGCTGTGCCCGCGTCGGCGCAGTCCCGCGACTGGTTGGTCCATGTCGGGCCTGCGGTGGTGTCGCTCGCAGACGAGTCTGACATACGGCTCGGAGGAACGCCGCTTGCCGGTGCCGGACTCGATAGCGACCCGCAACATACTGCAGTCGTCGAATTCAGCCGTTTCGTCGCTCCGTCGATTGCGGTGTCTCTTACGCTCGGAGTGCCGCCGGTCGCCACGTTTGACGGGACCGGCTCGGTTGAGGCGCGTGGCCGCCTTGGAAGCGCCCAGTACGGACCCGCTGGCCTGACCGTTCAGTGGCACCCAATGCGGAACGCGCGATTTCAACCCTACATAGGCGCCGGCGGCTCTTATGTGCACTTCTTCAGCACCAAGGATGGAGCATTGACGGACATCGAACTCGACAATGATGTCGGTCCGCTTATTCAGGTCGGAGCACAGTATTTTTTCACCGATCGGATAGGAGTCTTCGTCGATGCCAGAAAGGCCTGGTTGCGCACGAAAGCCACGGCGTCCTTTGCTGGGCTGCCGGTCGAGGCGGACCTTAATTTGAATCCGGTGATCGTGAACGCCGGATTGGCTCTGCGCTTCTAATCGAGCAGCCAGTCCTCGCCGAAGCGGGCATGGCCTCCGACATCCGCGCAGGCATGGGTGAAGACATCCCCTTCGCCAGCGCCAGTTTCGACACGGTGGTGACGACCTTCACGCTCTGCTCGGTCGATGAGCAGATGCGCGTGCTGGCCGAGCTGAAGCGCGTGCTCAAACCGGGCGGGCTCGCCATTTCCCCGAGCATGGCCGCGCGCCCGATGCCTCGGTCCAGCGTTGGCAGCGGCGGATCGAGCCGCTGTGGAAGCGGATGGCGGGTAATTGTCACCTCACCCGCCCGATCGCCGACGCCTACGATGCCGCCGGGTTCACGACAACGCGCATGGGCAGCCGCTACATGCCCAAGACGCCGCGCCCGGTCGGCTGGATCGAGTGGGGCACGGCGCGGGCTTAGGCTCGCGTGCGAGACGGGAACATCTGGCTGTTGCGTAGCACCGCTGCCGACACCAGCGACACCAGCAGGCCTACGGGCGCGATTTCCGACATTGTTATCGCCATGCGGAACAGTGGCTGGGCATAAAGCAGTTTGAATGCGTCCATCTCGGCATCGAAAGCGGCGATTTCAGCGGCGGACATCCCTTGTGCCCGCATATCGGCCAGCGTCTGGGCGACATAATCGTCGAAGAAAGTGTAGCCGGTCTGCCACAGATAGACTTCCCACATAACGACGTAAAAGAGGCAGGCAACCAGCGCGATGGCGAGCCCGAGGCCAAAGGCGGGCCAGAAACGGATGACGCCGCCGCCGACCGTGTCACGGTAGCTACGCACCCCCATGAACACCATGCTAAGCGCGACCAGCATCGACAGATAGCCGACCACCATGCCCAGCGTGCCGCCCGTCGGCACCAGAGTGAGGCCCAGCAGCATCCCGATAGCGACGATGCTACCGCCGATGATGCCGTAGGTGGCAATGATCCTGCCCATGTCCGTGTCTCCCTGTGCCGATGCCCTCATCATGGCCTGCCCCAGCGCGCTGCGCTATCGCCCATACGGGTGATTTGCCGACAATCGCCCGAATTTACGGCACGATTCCCAGTTCCCGCGCGCGCGCAATTGCCTGGGTGCGGCTGGCCACCTCCAGCTTGTCGAACAGCCGCGCAACATGCGTCTTGACCGTGTTGGGCGAAATGACGAGCCGCCGCGCGACGACCTTGTTGGCACAGCCCTCGGCGAGCAAGCCGAGCACCTCGACTTCGCGCGCGCTTAGGCCGAGTGTGGCGATGGCATTTTGGTTGGCTGCGAAGTCACCCATGCGCCCGCGCGCGGCCAGGCGGTGGCCGATCCAGCCGCCCAGGCAGGCGAAGGCGACCGCGATCACCAGCGTATAAAATCCGGTCGACCATAGCATCGACCGATGCTTGTAATCGATCCATTCGAGCAGGAAGGCGCCGCCAGCGAGCACAGCGCCATAAAGCGTCACGTGAACCGCCCAAGCTCCCCGGACAAATGGTCCTGTCACCGATGGCTTTTGTGCGCGCATCCGAAGAGTGTGTTGACTGGCATTGGGATCGTCAACCGCCAAAGATCTTTGGCCAAGCTGCAACGAAAGGCGCGCCGCAACGAAAAAGGGCCCCGTCTCCGGGGCCCTTTCGAATAGCGCAGCGATCGCGATCAGCCCGCCTTAAGGCTGAGACCGCCAAAACGCTTGTTGAACTTGGCGACCTGGCCTCCCGCGTCGAGCATCGTGCCCTTGCCGCCAGTCCAGGCCGGATGCGCGCTCGGATCAATGTCGAGCTGCAGCGTGTCGCCTTCCTTGCCCCATGTCGAGCGGGTCTGGAAGGTGTCACCATTGGTCATCTGAACGGTGATCATGTGATAGTCGGGGTGGATATTCTGCTTCATGTCAGGCGCTCCTGTAGTGGCTGGTTTCCGACCAGCCGGAGGTGGGAAATGCGGGAAGGCCGCGCGGTAGCGGTGGTGGGTTGGAATTGCAATATGCATCCTCCCCTTCAGGGGAGGGGAACCACGAAGTGGTGGAGGGGCCGGTGCGGCCTTACTCCACATTGCTCAAGACGCACCAGCCCCTCCGTCACGCTTCGCGTGCCACCTCCCCTGAAGGGGAGGAAGCGTTAAACAGGCGGATCGGCGATCATCGCGGTGAAGCTGCATTCGGCGGCGACCCCAGCGTCTTCGAACAGCGCGCGGCCGGTGAATTTGCAAATCGCTCGTTTGGCCTGAACAATTTCGACGTGGAGATGGAGCAGGCAGCCGGGTTCGACCGGTTTGCGGAACTTCGCGCCCTCTATCGCCATGAAATAAACCAGCTTGCCCGAATCGGCGAGGCCCATGCTTTCGACTGCCAGCACACCTGCCGCCTGCGCCAGCGCCTCGACGATGAGCACGCCGGGCATGATCGGGCGACCGGGGAAATGGCCTGCGAAAAAAGGCTCGTTGATGCTGACCGCCTTGACCGCATGGATGCTTTTGTCAGGGATCAACCCGACGACGCGATCGACCAGCAGCATCGGGTAACGATGCGGCAGCAACGCCATCACGCGCCGGATGTCGAACCCCGGCAAGGCGTCGGGCGTCACTGCCTCATTCATCTTGGCTGTCTCAGCGTGTTTCGGGCTGTGGTGTCACCGGTGCCGGGGCAGCGGCCGCAGCAGCAGCCGGGTTGGCTGCGGCCTGCTGTGCGGCGATCAGCTGGCCCGGCTCATAGCCCTGCGGCGGAACGATCTGGACGTTTGGCACCAAGCGATTGAGCTCGGCAACTATTGCCGGGGTGATATTGGCGGTTTCGTTAGCATAGATCACCGATTCACGACGCAGCACCAGATTGGCTCCGCGTGCGGTGCGGGCGGTGGTGACTGCAGGGCTGATCTGTAACGTAATCTGTTCGATGACATATTGCCGCGCCAGTTCGAGCGGCGCACCGATACGCTGGATTTCCTGTTCGGCAGAGGCCTGACGCGCCTGAAAGTTGCGGGCCGCAGTTTCAAGCGCGGTGCGGTTTTGCGGGGTGCGGTTCTGCTCGGTTTCAACCGTTGTGTAGAGCGTCTGCAACTCGGCCTGCAAGACGGTGCGACGCGTCTGCAATTCGGCCAACTGTGGAGCGTAGGTCGCCTGCATCTGCTGCATGGCGACCTGATAGGCATTGGATGCCTGGATCGCGCCATCGGTGTCGGCTACGACAACCACGGGCGCTGCCGGGCCGGCGGGCACCGCATCGCGGTTGCGCTGGGCCGAAGCAGGAGCCGCCAGCAGAGCGGCGGCGGCAACAGTCGCGGCGAGCGCCGCGCGGGTGAAGGTCTTAGTCATCAGAATTGCGTTCCTACGTTGAAGGTGATGAGTTTAGTGTCGTCGCCCGGCTCCCGCAGGAAGGCATAGGCAACGTCGATGCGGAAAGGACCGAACGGCGAATTCCAGTTGACCCCGGCACCGACCGACGCACGCGGGCTGATGGTATCGCCGAAATAGCGCTCGTCGAACGGACGGATACCGGAAAAGCCGGTGGGGCATTCGCTGAATTCACCGGTCGGCACGTTGTTGGCGATGCCCTGCGTAGCGAACTGGGTCGCGCCGCTGGTCTGGTTACGGCACAAGGTTTTGAAATTGCCGTCGGTATCGCGGAAACTGTTCAACGTCGTCAGCGTCGGGCGGCGAACATTGAACACAGATCCGATATCGAGGAATATCGAGGGGCGCAGGCCAAGCTCGCTGGCACCCGCACCCAATGGAATCGGTACTTCGAGCCGACCCTGATAATAAGCGCGGCCGCCGATGGCATCGTCGACCGTGGTGTTGCGATCTTCGCTGACCACCGGGCTCATTGGATTCGTGAGATCGACGCTGGTGTAGCGGATGACGCGCGGGCCGATACCGCGAATGTCGAAGCCGCGGATCTGCGGCTCGCCGAGCTGGAACCTATCGGTCAGGCGGACACGATCCGAACCCGGCGCATTGGCGTTGCCGCCGAACGGCAGGATATAGCCACCCTCCGCATAGACGCCGAGCACGAAGTCGCCGAACAGGCGGAAATGCTTCGATCCCTGCGCGCGGGTGCGCAGATAGCGGACCGAGCCACCGAGACCGGCAAAATCCTGACTGAACACCAGACTTTCGCCGCGCGTCGGGCGAACGCGGTTGTCACGGGTATCGTAAATCAGCGAATAGCCGAGCAGGCTGGTGGTGCGGTTGCCGATGGCGTCGCACAGATAGCGACCGGCGATCAGCGGATCGCACTGCCCGTTGAAGAAGTAGATGCGCTCGTCCAACGTGACATCGTCGAAGTTGAGGCTGTAGCGCAGCAGCAGCGACAGATATTCGGTCAGCGGCACGCCGGCCTGCAACGACAGGCCGGTGGTCACCTGCTGAAAGGTGGTTTCGCGGCTGTTGTTGATGAAGTTGAACGAGTTGAGGTCGCGCCGGTAGATCGAGCCCGAGAAGCTGATGTTGCGATCGAACACATAGGGTTCGGAGAAGCTCAGCTCGACCGATTTGGAATAGCTGGAATAATTGACCGACGCGCCGATGGTCTGACCCAGCCCGCGGAAATTGCGCTGGCGAATCGACCCTTGCAGGATGAAATTTTCGATCGACGAAAAACCGGCGGACAGCGACAACTCTCCGGTCGGGCGCTCCTCGACATTGGTCTGCAGGATCACGCGGTCGGGCGCGGAGCCGGGGTTCTGGGCAATTTCCAGATTTTCCTGGAAATAGCCGAGACTGTTAATCCGGTCCTGTGAGCGCCGGACGCTGAAGCTGTTGAAGGCATCGCCTTCGTTCAGACGGAATTCGCGGCGGATGACCTTGTCCTGGGTCAGCGTATTACCGTTGATCTCGAGATTTTCGACATAGACGCGCGGCGTTTCATTGACCTGAAAGACGATACCCATCGTCCGCGTTTCGCGGTTGCGGGTAAAACGCGGGCGAATATCGGCAAAGGCGTAACCGAGCAGGCCGGCGGTCTCGCTCAGCGATTCGACCGTGTCCTCGACCAGCTTGGCGTTATAGGTCTGGCCTTCGCGCATCGGCAGCAGGCTTTGCAGTGCCTCCGGCGTGAAGTCGCGCAGCTGGCTTTCGACCGTGACCGGCCCGAAATTATACTGCTCGCCCTCTTCCACCACATAGGTGATGATGAAATCCTGACGGTCGCTGGTCAGTTCGGCAACGGCCGAGACGACGCGGAAATCGGCATAGCCATTGGTCAGATAGAATTGGCGCAGCTTCTGCTGGTCATAGGCCAGACGATCGGGATCGTAGGTGGTGTTCGACGACAATATGGTGGTCAAGCGACGTTCGCGCGTCGCCATCTCGCTTTTCAGCTGGCCGTCATTGAACGCTTCATTGCCGATGATATTGATCTGGCGAACGCGGCTGCGGTCGCCTTCGGTGATTTCGAAGACGATATCGACGCGGTTCTGGTCGAGCCGCACCAACTGCGGTTCGACGGTCGCAGCATAGCGGCCCTGTCGCTTGTACAGTTCGATGATGCGCGCGACATCGGCGCGGACGCGGCTGCGGGTATAGATCTGGCGCGGCGCAAGCCGCAGTTCGGGGACAATCTTGTCCTCTTTCAGGCGACTGTTGCCTTCGAGGATGATGCGGTTGATCACCGGATTTTCGGTAACCTGAATGACCAGCGCACCATCATTGTCGGTGATCTGGAAATCGGCGAACAGCTCTGTCTGCGACAGCGAGCGCAGCGCGGCATCGAGCGTGGCGCGGGTGTAGCTCTGGCCGACCTGCAGTTGCGCGTAGGCGCGAACCGTGTCCGCCTCCAGCCGCTGATTGCCGACGACGGTGATGGCGCGAATCTGGCGCGCCACCGGCGCGACCGCAGGATTGGGTGCGGGCGGTGGCGGTGCGGGCTGCGCAACCACGGCGGGCGCGGCCTGCTGAACCAGCACCAGCGGCGCACTCTGCGCCACCGCACCAAGGCTCTGGCTGGCGAGAATCGAGCCGGTCAGCACATAGGCTATCGCCTGACGGCTTGCCGAGCGGCTGGTCCCGGAACTTCTCAACAGGGGGCGGTTAGCCTTCACGGGCGACAATCCTTATCACACAAAAATCCAGCGAAATGGCCCGAACCCCCGGTCCTTGCCTTCGCCCTGCCCCAAACGGATGCGCCCCATTGCCCCAAGCGCATCATCCGATCAAGCCAGCCAGCCGTTCCCACAGGCCGAATGCGCCCAAATCGTTGAAAGTGACGACAATCATCAGCGTCGCCAGCCCGGCAAATCCGGCGCGGAACGCCCATTGCTGCGTTTCGACGCTGACCGGACGGCGGCGCACCGCCTCGATCGCGTTGAACATCAGATGCCCGCCATCGAGCATCGGCAAGGGCAGCAGATTGACGAAACCGAGGTTAAGCGAGATCATCGCAACGAAATAGACGAAATTCTGGAAGCCGAGCGAGGCCTGTTCGCCCGACGCCTTGGCGATCATCAGCGGCCCGCCGAGATCCTTGATCGACCGCTGGCCGATGAGCAGCTGCCCGATGACTTCGGCCATCTGGCGGGTGGTTTCCCATGCTTCCTCGACACCGACCAGCGGCGCTTCCAACAGCGACACCGGCGTCAGCACACGGGTGCCGGGTGCGATACCGATCAGGCCGCGCTTCATTTCATTACCGAAGGCGTCGGTTTCGACCAGCTCGCGCGCGACGATGTCGCGCACCATCCGCTCGCCGTCGCGGTCGATGACCAGCGTCATTTCCTGCCCGGCGCGGTGCATGACCGCCTTGGGGATGTCGTCGAACGTCACCATCGCTCGGCCGTCGATGCTGACGATGCGGTCACCGGGGAGCAAGCCCGCAGCAGCAGCGGCGCTATTTACCACCACCGCGCCCGCAACGGGGGGCGTTTCCGGGCGCCCGAATGCGAGCGCGAAACCGGCGAGGATCAGGATCGCCAGCAGGAAATTGGCGACCGGCCCTGCCAGCACGGTCAGCGAGCGTTTCCACAGCGGTGCTGCACCGAAACTGCCTTCGGGCTCGGCGGCGGTCACCTCGTGCGGGGTGGAAACGGCATCGGCGTCCCCGGCGAACTGGACATAGCCGCCGAGCGGCAGCCAGCCGACCTTCCACCGGGTACCGCGCTTGTCGGTCCAGCCGAGGATTTCGCGGCCGAAGCCGATCGAAAAGGTGTCGGCGCGAATGCCCGACCAGCGTCCGACCAGATAATGGCCGAGCTCGTGGAAAAATACGAGCGGGCCGAGCACCGCGATAAACGCCAGTGCGGTGAACCAAGGGGATGGTGCATCTAGCATTGGTCAAACCCGGGAATGAGCAAGCGCGTCCACCATTTCTGCCGCATGGGCGCGGCTTTGCCTGTCGAGCGTGAATATGTCCTGAAGCGATTGTGGCGCAATCGGGGCGGTGGAGTCCATCGCCCGCTGCGCAAGGTCCGCAATATCGAGGAAACCGATTTTGCCGGAGAAGAAAGCGGCGACGGCGATTTCATTTGTCGCGTTGAGTTGCGCGGGCCGCCCGCCGCCCTCGGCGATGGCTTCGCGGGCGAGCCAGAGTGCAGGGAAGCGTGTGTAATCAGGCGCTTCGAATTCGAGATTGCCCAGGCTCGCGAGATCGAGCGGGGCGCACGGCGTCGTCATCCGGTCGGGCCAGGCCAGCGCCGACGCAATCGGCACGCGCATGTCGGGCGGGCCGAGCTGGGCGAGCGTCGATCCGTCGACATATTCGACCATCGAATGCACCGTCGATTGCGGATGGACAATGACCGCGAGCCGGTCGAGCCCGACGGGGAACAAATGATAGGCCTCGATCAGTTCGAGCCCCTTGTTCATGAGAGTTGCCGAATCGACGCTGATCTTGGCGCCCATCGACCAGTTGGGATGCGCGACCGCTTGCGCCGGGGTGACGGCGCGCATTTGCTCGGTGGTCCAGGTGCGGAACGGGCCGCCGCTGGCGGTCAGCGTGATCTTGGCGACGCGGTCGAGATGGCCCGAGAGGCACTGGAATATCGCGTTATGTTCGCTGTCGACCGGCAATATGATCGCGCCCGAGGCTTTGGCGGCGGCCATCATCAATGCGCCAGCGGCGACCAGGCTTTCCTTGTTGGCGAGCGCGACGGTCTTGCCGCCTTCGATTGCTGCCATGGTCGGGGCGAGGCCGGCGCAGCCGACGATGGCGGCCATGGTGACGTCCGCGCCCATGCGCGCAGCGTCGATCAACGCGTCCTCTCCGGCGGCGACCCTTATCCCTTCACCCGCCAGTTCGATGGCGAGCAGCGCCTCGCAGACGGGATCGGCGCAGACGACGATCTGCGGGCGGAGTTCGCGGGCGAGCGCTGCGAGGCCGGACACATCGCCATTGGCGGTCAGCGCGACGATGTCCCAATCGGCCCGGTTGCGCCGGACGAGGTCGAGCGTCGATTGCCCGACCGATCCGGTCGCGCCGAAGACGGAGAGGGTCCGGGTCATGCGACAGTCCCTCCCCGGAACGGGGAGGGGGACCACGAAGTGGTGGAGGGGTGGCGTCTTGCCACGACATGGGTGACAAGCCGCGACCCCTCCACCACGCTTGGCAACAGGTGCCTTTCGCCGCGAGCATTGCGCGCGGCGCGGTCCCCCTCCCCGTTCCGGGGAGGTTCTGGCGGTGCGCCGCTCACGACCACAACCCCGCCACCAGCCACAGCAACCCGCCAACAAACAACACCGCCAGCAACCCATCCACCCGGTCAAACAGCCCACCATGACCGGGGATGAGGCTGCCCGAATCCTTGACGCCAGCCCGGCGCTTCATCCAGCTTTCGAAGAAATCGCCGGATTGGGCGATGATGGCTATGAGGGTGCCAACAGCGAGCGAAGCTAGCCCAATTTTACCATCGTATAACGAATGTTCAGGTCCAATCTCGCCGGGATTATCGTTCAGATGGAATTGAATGAAGAACGCGACTGCACATGCCATTGCTCCACCAATTAAGCCTGCCCAAGTTTTACTAGGGCTGATTTTTGGAGCAATTTTCGGTCCGCCGAAAGTCCTACCAGAAAAATAAGCTCCAACGTCGACTGCAATAACCATGATCAAAAGCACTGCTATTGCCCGGACGCCGTCATGAGCAGCGCGGGTATCGATCAGCATAGCCATCGCCACCCCGACATAACTCACCCCCGCCATCATCCACACCGCCGCGCCCAGCGGCGTCCTGGCAATGCGCCGCACTAACCCCCACCATTCCCACAACACACCCAGCCCCACCGCGACGACGAAGGCGGTGAACACCCAGCCGCCGAGCCACAGCGCGGTGCCCGCGATCCCGACCATGACGATGGCGGAGAGGGTGCGGGTGCCGAGGTCGCCCTTGGACTTGGCCGGGGGGCCGGGGACGGGGTCGAGGGGGGTGGTCACCGGCTTCCTCCCCCTTGGGGGAGGGGGACCAGCGAAGCTGGTGGAGGGGCCGGTGCGACCTTGGGCGATACCGCACAAGACGGCACCGGCCCCTCCGTCACGCTGCGCGTGCCACCTCCCCTGAAGGGGAGGATGCAGTCGGCACCTGCCCTCACAGCCCGCCGAACCTACGCTCGCGCGCGGCAAAATTCTCGCACGCGCGCGCCAGATGCTCGGGCGCAAAGTCGGGCCATAGCGTATCGACGAACAGCATCTCGGCATAAGCCGCTTGCCACAACAGAAAATTCGACAGACGCACCTCGCCCGATGTGCGGATCAGCAGATCCAGCGGAGGCAAATCGGCGGTGTCGAGATGCGCCTCGATGCTCTCGACAGTCACGTCGCCCGCCGCCGCCGCAGCGCAAGCCGCTCGCGCGATCTCGTCCTGAGCACCATAGCCAAGCGCGACGACCAGTGTGTGTCGATCGTTAGCCGCCGTCCGCGCAACCGCGTCCTCGATCAGCGCGCGCGCCTCAGGGTCAAAGCGTGACAGATCGCCAATGATTTTCAGCCGCACGCCACTTTCAACGAATTCGTCGATGTCCGAGACGATGAAACGCTTCATCAGGCCCATGAGGTCGGAGACTTCCTCCTCAGGCCGCCGCCAATTCTCCGAGGAGAAAGCATAGAGCGTCAGGCACTCGAGGCCGATGTCGCCCGCCGCGCGGACGATCTTGCGCACCGCCTCTACGCCGGCACGATGGCCGGCGAGGCGGGGCAGAAAGCGCTTCTTTGCCCAGCGGCCGTTGCCGTCCATGATGATGGCGACGTGGCGAGGTGGATTGGCGAGGGGAGTCATGACTTTACCCCTTTCCCCTTAAGGGGAGAGGGTTGGGAGAGGGGCATGTAGGTAAACATTACTCTACCGGGACACCCCCCTCCCCCGGCCCCTCCCCTGAAGGGGAGGGGAGAAGAAGCGGCGCCCCTCACTGCCCCAGTATTTCCTTTTCCTTGGCGGTCGCCGCGACATCGATGTCGGCAATCGCCTTGTCGGTCATCTTCTGGACATCGCCCTCGAGCTTCTTCTGCTCGTCCTCGGAAATCTCGCCCTTCTTCTCGTCGATCTTGAGGCTTTCATTGGCATCGCGGCGCACGTTGCGCACGGCGATGCGGCCCTTTTCGGCATATTGCCCGGCGAGCTTGGAGAGTTCCTTGCGGCGTTCCTGCGTCATGTCGGGAATCGGCAGGCGCAGCACCTGGCCGTCCATGATCGGATTGAGGCCGAGCCCTGCCGAGCGGATCGCCTTGTCGATCGGGCCGACATTCATCTTGTCCCACACCTGCACCGACAGCATCCGCGGTTCGGGAACGGAGATCGATGCAAGCTGGTTGATCGGCATGATCGCGCCATAAACCTCTACCGTCACCGGATCGAGCATGCCGACATTGGCACGACCGGTGCGCAGGCCCGCCAGATCGCTCTTCAGCGCCTCGACCGCGCCGGTCATGCGGCGTTCGACATCGGCCTTGTCATATTTGGGCATGGGTCTCTCCTGTCGCCCGGCTCAGGCGGTTGTGTTGAGCGACGTGACGGTCGTGGACACCGCTTCGCCGCCAAGGACGCGCGCCAGATTGCCCGGCTCGCGGATGTTGAAAACGATGATCGGAATGTTGGAATCGCGGCACAGCGCAATCGCGCTGGCGTCCATCACCTTGAGATTATCCGCCAGCACCGTGTCGTAACTGACCGTATCATAACGCTTGGCATCGGGATTGGTCTTCGGGTCACTGTTATAAACGCCGTCGACCGAGGTGCCCTTGAGCAGCGCATCGCATTTCATCTCCGCTGCGCGCAGCGCCGCGCCGCTATCGGTGGTGAAATAGGGCGCGCCCACCCCGGCAGCAAAGATAACAATGCGGCCCTTCTCCAGATGCCGCTCGGCGCGGCGACGGATCACCGGCTCGCACACCTTGTCCATCTCGATGGCGGATTGTACCCTGGTCGGCACGCCGATCTGTTCGAGCGCATTCTGCATAGCGAGCGCGTTCATCACCGTCGCCAACATGCCCATATAATCGGCCTGGCTGCGGTCCATGCCCTTGGCCGCGCCGGCCATGCCGCGAAAGATATTACCGCCGCCGATGACCAGACAGATTTCGAGCCCGCTGTCCTTCGCCGCCTTGATCTCCCCCGCCATCGCCGCGACCGTCGCGGTATCGATGCCGAACGGCGTGTCGCCCATCAACACCTCTCCCGACAGTTTCAGCAGGATACGGCGGAGGGAGGGACGGGACATGGGTTACTCTTTGGCTGGCGCGGTGCGCGCGGTTCTAGCGAGGGGGGCTAGGGATGGGAAGACGCAAAGCCCCTCTCCCGCTGGCGGGGGAGGGACAGGCGCGAAGCGCCAGGGTGAGGGTGTGTAATCAGAGAATTGCTCTCGGTACACACCCTCACCCTCGCCGCCTTCGGCGTCTTTCCCTCTCCCGCAAGCGGGAGAGGGGTTTGATCAGACCACCGTCGCCTTGACGATCTTGCCCGGTGTGCGCGGCGGCTCACCCTTGGGCAGCGCGTCGACATGCTCCATGCCGCTCTCGACCACGCCCCAGGCGGTATATTGCTTGTCGAGGAACGTCGCGTCGTCGAGGCAGATGAAGAACTGGCTGTTGGCGCTGTTCGGGCTCGACGAGCGCGCCATCGAGCAAACACCGCGGACGTGGCGCTCGGCGTTGAACTCGGCCTTGATGTCGGGCAGCTTCGATCCGCCCATGCCGGTACCGGTCGGATCCCCGCCCTGCGCCATGAAGCCGGCGATCACACGGTGGAAGACAACGCCGTCGTAAAAGCCTTCGCTGGCAAGCTGGCTGATACGCTCGACATGGCCGGGCGCGAGATCGGAGCGCAGGCGGATGACGACGTCTCCCCCCTCTCCATTTCCAGCGTCGAGCGTCAATGTAAGGGTTTGGGCGGTCATGGGACGTCCTTTGGCAGATGAAAGCATAAACTGGCGACGCCCATAGCGAGGGGAGTGCGGCACGTCACCCTGCAAGTTGGCGTACGGGCAGTGTCAGATCAACAGCATCTGCCGCACCGGCGCGAAACTGCGGCGGTGGATCGGGCATGGGCCGAGCTGGCCGAGCGCCGCCACATGCGCGGCGGTGCCATAGCCCTTGTGCTGCGCAAATCCGTAGCCCGGATAGGCCGCACAGGCCGCCACCATCATCGCATCGCGCGCCTGTTTGGCGATGATCGAAGCTGCCGAGATGCAGGGTTCAAGCGCGTCGCCCCCGACGATGGCGCGTGCAGGCCAGCGCCAGCCGAGGTCGCGGCCGTGCGGGGTCAGATTGCCGTCGATCAGCACCTCGCGCGGCGCGGCCCCCAGCGCCGCCACCGCCAGCGTCATCGCCCGCATCGTTGCGGCGAAAATGTTGATGCGGTCGATCTCGGCCACATCGACCACGCCGATGGCCCAGCGGCAGCGCAGCTTGATCTCGGCTTCGAGCGCGATGCGGCGTTTCTCGGATAGCTGCTTGGAATCGTTCAGGCCTGCGATACCCTCAGGACACAGCACCACCGCCGCCGCCACCACCGGCCCCGCCAGAGGCCCGCGCCCGGCCTCATCGACACCGACGATCACTTAAGCCCCTCCCCTTCAGGGGAGGGGTTGGGGGTGGGGACTCTCCGGATAGAGCAAGGCCCGTCGATAGTACCCACCCCAGCCTCTCTCGTGTGTAGGTGGGGTTTAGCGCGCACCGCCAAGCCCACGCATATCCACCGCCTGATGCCCCATCGGCCCATGCCCGCTGCCGAACCCCGGCGCAGCCTCCAGCGCGGCACGAACGAAACTCCGCGCCCGCGCAATCGCCTCGGCCATCGGCAACCCCTGCCCCAACCCCGTGGCAATCCCGCTGGCGAGCGTACAACCGGTGCCGTGCGTGTGCAGCGTGTCGATGCGGCTATCGACCCAGCGTTCGACCTCTCCCCATTCGCCCAGCAGCCGGTCGATCAGCAGCGCGCCATCGCCGTGCCCACCCTTGACCAGCAGCGCGCAGCCATGCGCGAGGATCGCTTCTTCGCCGCCCAGCGCCTCCAGCTCGGGCAGGTTGGGGGTTGTCAGCCAGGCCAAATCCATCAACCGCCCGAACGCCTTGACGGTATCCGCATCGGCCAGTACCGATCCGCTGGTCGCCACCATCACCGGATCGAACACCACCGGCACCTCGATCCCGCCGATAACGTCCGCCACCGCCTCCGCCGTCGCCGCGCTGCCCAGCATGCCAATCTTGATCGCATCGACACCGATGTCGCTGACGACACTCTCGATCTGCGCGAGCACGATCTCGGTCGGCACAGGATGCACGTTCTGCACGCCGAGCGTGTTCTGCGCGGTGATCGCAGTGATCGCGGTCATCGCGAATCCGCCAAGCATGGTGACGGTCTTGATGTCCGCTTGGATGCCCGCGCCGCCACCGGAGTCCGAGCCTGCGATGATGAGGATGCGTGGGCTCACCCCAGATGCTTTCGCTCGCCGCTCGCCGGAAACTTTTCCAGCAGCTTCTTGGCTCGGGTCGGCCGGTCCATCAGTTCGCCGCCGCAATTGGGGCAGCGTTCGTCGAGTGCATCGGCGCAATCGGCGCAGAAGGTGCATTCGAACGAGCAGATGAACGCGCCATGCGCCTGCGCCGGCAGATCGCTGCCGCAACGTTCGCAATCGGGCCGCATCTCAAGCATCGTCATCCCTTCCGAATTTGCCGCTCAGCCACGCCCACGCGAAAGCGCTGATCAGCACCGTCAGCGCCAGCGTCAATATCTTGATCGGACCAAGCTGATCCCAGTCGCCGAGCACGATGTCCTTCGCCACCACCCCGAGCGCAATCAGCAGCCCGAATACGAACCCCCAGCGCAATCGTGAGACATAATCGCCCTTCACGCCGCCGCCTTCTCGACCGCCTCGCAGATACGTGTCACCACCGCGAACACCATATCGCCATCGTCGCCCTCGGCCATCACCCGGATCACCGGTTCGGTGCCCGACGGGCGGATGACGAGGCGGCCACAGCCATTTAGTTCGCGCTCGCCATCGGCAATCGCCGCCCTCACGCTGTCGCTATCGAGCGGTGTCTTCCCCTTGGCATAACGCACATTCTTCAGCAGCTGCGGCACCGGATCGAACAGGCGCAAAAATTCGCTGGCGCGCTTGCCGCTGTCGATCAGCGCGGCGAGCAGTTGCAGCGCGGCGATGGTGCCGTCGCCGGTGGTGGCATAGTCGGTCAGGATCATGTGCCCCGACTGCTCGCCGCCGACGTTGAAGCCGCCCGACCGCATCGCTTCGAGAACATGTCGGTCGCCGACCGCTGTCCGCTCGAGCGTCAGCCCCTCGGCCTGCAACCGCCGCTCCAGCCCGAGATTCGACATCACCGTCGCGACGATGCCGCCGCCGCGCAACCGCCCTTGCCGCGCCCAGCTCAGTCCCAATGCCGCCATGATCTGGTCGCCATCGACGATGGTGCCATGTTCATCGACGACGATCAGCCGGTCGGCATCGCCATCCAATGCGATGCCGATGTCCGCGCCGCTGGCGACCACCGTCTCGCACAGCATCTCGGGGTGGGTCGAACCGCATTTGTCGTTGATGTTGCGGCCATTCGGGGTGACGCCGATGGCGATGGTTTCCGCGCCGAGTTCCCACAAGGCGGTTGGCGCAGTGTTATACGCCGCGCCATTGGCGCAATCGATGACGATCTTCAGCCCGTCGAGCCGCACGCTTTCGGGCAGGCTGGCCTTGACCGCATGGATATAGCGCCCGCGCGCATCCTCGATCCGCCGCGCCCGGCCGATGTCATTGGGCTGGGCGAGCACCGGCGCCGCCTCGATCAGCGCCTCGATGGCGATCTCGTCCTCGTCCGACAGCTTATAGCCGTCCGGCCCGAACAGCTTGATACCATTGTCCTGAAACGGATTGTGGCTGGCGGAGATCATCACGCCCAGATCGGCGCGCATCGACCGCGTCAGCAGCGCCACTGCCGGGGTCGGCATCGGCCCGACCTGCACCACATCCATGCCCACCGCCGTGAAGCCTGCGACCATCGCATTTTCGAGCATATAGCCCGACAGGCGCGTATCCTTGCCGATCACCACCCGATGCTTGTGGCTGCCACGCAGAAAATGCGCCCCCGCCGCCATGCCGACCTTCATCGCCATTTCCGCTGTCATCGGCGCAGCATTGGTCAGGCCACGGATGCCGTCGGTACCGAAAAAACGTCGTGCCATGGGGGTGGGTTTCTCCTTATCGTGCGGGGACGCGATAAGCGGACGCGCGAGCCGCTTCAAGCACCTCTCCCCTTGCGGGAGAGGATAGTGGAGGTTGGCAGCTTGCTGCCTACCGAAACTTGGAGAGGGGGGCGGCACAGAGCCAACGTCTGTTCCTTGCCGCCCCCCTCTCCAAGACTTGCTAGGCGGCAAAGCCGCCAAGCCAAGTCTCGCCTCTCCCGCAAGGGGCGAGGTGCTTGGCACATTGCCTCACCCCGCCCCTTATGGCACGGCCACCCCCGCAATGACCGCCGCTCCTGCCCCCGCCCCCGCCATCCCGACCTCGCGCCTCGCCGTGCTGTTCATGGTGATGCTGGTGGCGGCGGCGGGTAATACCGCGATGCAGTCGATCCTGCCCGCGCTTGGCACCAAACTGGGCATCGGCGATGTCTGGGTCAGCCTCGCTTTCTCATGGTCGGCGCTGCTGTGGGTAATCACCGCGCCGAAATGGGCGCGCCAGTCGGACCAGCGTGGCCGAAAAGCGCTGATGGCGCTGGGCATAGTCGGGTTTATCTCGTCGATGCTGTTCTGCGGTCTGGCGCTGTGGGCGGGGCTCGAAGGACTGATCGGCCCGGCGCTGACCTTCATCATCTTCGCGTTGTTTCGCAGCCTTTACGGCGGATTCGGCTCCGCCGCCCCGCCGGCCGTGCAGGCCTATGTCGCATCGCGCACCGAGGCGGCTGAACGGACCAAGGCGCTCAGCCTCATCGCCTCCTCCTTCGGCCTCGGCACCGTCATCGGCCCGACACTCGCCCCGTATTTGATCCTCCCCGTCGTCGGCCTCGCCGGACCCTTGTTTGTCTTCGCCGCCATCGGCGTGGTGGTGCTGATCGCGCTCCGGCTGATGCTGCCCGATGACACGCCACGCTTTGCGGTCAAGGGACAGGTCAGCGCCTATCCCGCCGCCGGTGGCGCGCCGAACCAGACGGTGACGGAAGAAGAAGATCTGTACGACGAGGACGCGCTGTCATCGATCGAACGGATTGGCTGGTTCGATCCACGTGTGCGCGGCTGGAACATCGCCGGCTTGGTCGGCGGCCACGCGCAGGCGATGACGCTGGGCGTAGTCGGCTTTCTCATTCTCGACCGGTTGGCCCTGCGCGCCACGCCCGATCTTGCTGCGGAGCCGACCGGGCATGTGTTGTGGATCGGCGCGATCGCCACGCTGCTGGCGCAATGGGGGCTGATCCCGCTGCTCAAGATGAACCCGCGCACCGCCGTCATCACCGGATCGGCGATCGGCGGAGTTGGCGCGTTCCTGATCGGCTTTGCCGATACGCTGCCGACGATTAGCACCGGTTTCGGCCTCGCCATGCTCGGCTTCGGCCTGTTTCGCCCCGGTTTCACCGCTGGGGCGAGCCTCGCCGTGCCGCGTCCGTTGCAGGGGCAGGTGGCGGGGCAGACTGCATCGATCAACGGCGCGGCCTATATCGTCGCGCCAGCCATCGGCGTCGCCATCTACAACTGGCACAGCGCCTTCGCCTTCGATTTGATCGCCATCATCAGCATCGGCCTCGCCATCTGGGGCGGGTGGGGGCTGCGCGATAATCGAGGACAGTCCCCGATTTCGCGCGTGCCGTAGCGACGGGCGCAACCACTCATCGAAATCGGGGACTGTCCCCGATTTCTGCAGGAGAGAGCCATGACCGACGCAGCTGAAAACCCCGTCCTCACCGAAGTGCGCGGAAATATCCTGATCGTCACGCTGAACCGCCCCGAAGCCAAGAACGCCGCCAATCTGGCGCTGGCCAAAGGCGTCGCGGCGGCGATGGACTGGCTCGACATTGATCCCAATCTGTTCGTCGGCATCATTACCGGCGCGGGCGGTACTTTCTGTTCGGGCATGGACCTCAAGGGCTTCCTCAAGGGCGAGCGCCCACACATCGAGGGGCGCGGCTTTGCTGGCCTCACGCAAAAGCCGCCGCGCAAGCCGCTGATCGCCGCTGTCGACGGCTACGCGCTGGCCGGCGGCATGGAAATCACCCTCGCCTGCGACATGACCGTGGCGAACAAGGATGCGAAATTCGGCATTCCCGAGGTCAAGCGCGGACTGGTCGCCGCTGCCGGAGCCGTGCTGCGCCTGCCGCGGCTGATCCCCGCGCGCATCGCCATGGAATATGCCCTGACCGGCGAATTCATGACCGCGCAGCGCGCCTATGAGCTGGGCGTCGTCAACCGGCTGACCGATGACGTGGCGTTGGATGCCGCGCTCGAACTGGCAGAGACGATTGCCGCCAACGGGCCGCTCAGTGTGGCCGTGTCGAAGGAAATCATCGCCGCCTCGCGGCTGTGGGGCGAGGAGGAGATGTGGGTGGAGCAGAATAAGTTGCTCGGCCCGGTGTTTATGTCCGAGGATGCTCGCGAGGGGGCGGCGGCGTTCGCCGAGAAGCGCAAGCCGAACTGGAAGGGGCGGTAGGGTAGCGCACTGACCGCACCTCCCCCCTTGCGGGGGAGGATAGTGGAGGTTGCCATGTTGCTGGCTACCGGAACTTGGAGAGGGGGGCGGCACAGAGCTGAGTGCTATACCGCCCCCCTCTCCAAGACTTGCTAGGCAACAAGTTGCCAAGCCAAGTCTGTCCTCTCCCGCAAGGGGAGATGTCCCCATTCACTGCAACGTCGCCCTATTATCATCCGGATCGCGCCGGCTCGACGCAAAGCGCATTAGCTGCACCAGCAATTCCGACCGCGCATTGATGTCCGCCGCCTCCAGCAACGCCTGCTTCGCGGCCACATCGAACGGCGCGATCTGGGCAATCGCATTGACCAGAGTCACATCGTCGAGCTGCGTTACCCCGTCCCAGTCGACGCGATAGCCCAGCCATACCGCGAACCGCTTCGCCTCATTCTCCAGTGCGGCGCGCTCGATCGACGCCAGCACATCATCCTTCGGCGCATCGATCAGCGCGACGTCGAACTGGCGGAACTGCGTGGTCACATCGAGCTCGCGGTTGACGCGGAACAGGCTGACGCCTTCGAGCACTACGTTGAACCGTCCGTCCTCCATCGCCTCGACATCGGCAATGCGTCCAAGGCAGCCGATGTCGAACAGCGCGGGGCCACGGTAGCCCGATGGCTTCGGCCCCTTCACCTCATTCTCGCGCGGCTGGATCATGCCGATCAGCCGGTCGCGCGCCAGCGCATCGGACATCAGCGCACGATAGCGCTCCTCGAAAATATGCAGCGGCAGTTGCAGCCCCGGAAACAGCAACGCGCCGGGCAGTGGAAATACCGAGATACGCTTGCTGTTCATCAGCCGAACAATATGTCCGACAGGCGGCGACGCTGCGCCTTGACCCAGCCGTCTTCGAGCCCGACCGCTTCGAACAGCGCAACCAGCGTCGTCCGCGTTGCACCGTCGTTCCACGCACGGTCGGCAGCGATGATGTGCAACAGATTATCCGCCGCCGCATCGCGCTGACCCGCCGCAATCTGCGCCGCCGCCAGATCATGCCGCGCCTGATGGTCGTCGGGGTTGGCTGCGACCGCCGCCGCAAGCGCCTCGGCCTCGCCCGGAGGCGGCGCGTTGCGCGCCAGTTCGAGCGCCGAGCGCGCCTGACCGATCGCGGTCTCCTTTGCCACTTCCGGCGGGAGCGCTGCCAGCACGGCATCGGCCTGGTCGAGATCGCCGAACGCTACCAGTGAACGAATCAAACCGGCGTGGGCGGGCGCGCTGGTCGGCGCGATCTCGACGATCTGGCCGAAAATGCCGATCGCGCGCTCGGCCTCGCCGCCCGCCAGCACTTCCTCACCCATCGCCAGTAGTGGCTCGACCTCCTGCTCGGCCTGCGCGTCCGCGCCTTCGACCGGCAATTGCCGCAAAATCTGGTCGAGCAGCGTCTTGAGCTGCGATTCGGTGCGCGCATTGGTCAGATCGGCAACCGGCTGGCCCTGGAACATGGCGTAGACCGTCGGGATCGACTGGATGCGGAATTGCGCGGCGATGAACTTATTCTCGTCGATGTTGATCTTGCGCAGCACTACGCCCTTGCCTGCATAATCGGCAGCGACTTTCTCGAGCACCGGGGTCAATTGCTTGCACGGCCCGCACCATTCGGCCCAGAAATCGAGAATGACCAGCCCTGTCATCGAAGGCTGGACGACGTCCGCCTTGAATTGCTCGACCGTTGCCTGGTCGTCCGCGCTCAAACCGAGTGTCGCCACCTGTCATCGTCCCTTGCTATCGCGCGTTGCGCATATCGTCAGCCTCATATGGGGAAAGCGACGCGCCGCTGCAAACCCCCGCGCGCGGCAAAAGCGCCCGCATCGAAATATCCCAATTTCCCCCTTGCCGCCCCCGATATTCGCGTCTATTGGCCCCCTCCTGTCCCCGGCGGAGGCTATAGTCCCCGTCTTTCCGACACGCCAGAGCGGGCGTAGCTCAGGGGTAGAGCACGACCTTGCCAAGGTCGGGGTCGAGGGTTCGAATCCCTTCGCCCGCTCCAATTCTCACTATAGTCGAACTGTGTCCGGTTCCGGGTTTCGAACCCTCGAGTCTATTCTGCGCTCAGCCTGCAGCTACGCTGGTGGTTCGAATCGCTTCGCCCGCTCCAGTTCTCATCATGATTGCGTGCGGATCACCGCGCGCCGGGATTGCGCCGGTAATCCAGGCTCGGCGGATTATCCCCGAGTAACGACCGATAAACGAAATCCGCCCCGCGCCGCTGTTCCAGTTCAGCGCGTGCAGCGGCCAGAGCATCGGGGCTGCCGAACAGTTCAGCAGCGCTCAGCGCCAAGACCTTGGCCGCCGTTACCGCACCTTTGACGCCAATGCTGCTGCCGCTAGCGGCCACCGCCTGCCAGCTATGCGCAGCGGTGCCGGGCGCCCAGGTCGCGGTACCGAGGCCAGCGGTCGGCGTGGTGTAGCTGACGTCGCCGACATCGGTGGAGCCATAGTTGATCTCGCCGCTCGAATAAGGTGTGATCTCGGTCGAGGGGATTTCCGCCGTCGGCCCGAAACTCGGCGTGATCCGCTCGACGAACGCCCGCTCTGCCTCGCCCCACACCGGCGCGCCCACCAACCGCAGATTGGCGTCGACGATGCGGCCCAGCGTGTCGTTGGGCAGCAGATCGAACGTCCCGCCGACCTGCGCGAACTCGACTGTGGTGCCGGTCCCCATCGCCGCGCCGCGCGCCGCCGCCTGCACGCGCTCCATGATCTCGACTACCACCTGCTGGTTAGGGTGGCGGACATAATAATAGACCTCGGCGGCGGCGGGCACTACGTTTGGCGCGCGCCCGCCATCGGTGATGACATAGTGCAACCGCGCATCCTGCGGCACATGCTCGCGCATCATATTGACCATGTAATTAAGCGATTCGACGCCATCGAGCGCCGAGCGTCCGCGTTCGGGCGCGCCTGCCGCATGCGCGGAGACACCCGAGAAGCGGAACTTGCCGCTGACATTGGCAAGCGCGGTGTTCTGCGCCGCGCTGTTGCGATCGTCGGGGTGCCAGTGGAGCATCGCCGAAACGTCGCTGGTCAGCCCGGCGCGCACCAGAAACACCTTGCCCGATCCGCCTTCCTCGGCCGGCGCGCCATAAAGTCGCAATTCGCCCGAAACATTGTTCGCCCGCATCCAGCTGCGCGTGGCGATGGCGGCGGAGACCGACGCTGCGCCAAACAGATTATGCCCGCAGCCATGGCCGCTCGACATGCCTTCGACCGCCGCCTGCTCAGGGCTGGCCTGCTGGCTGAACCCGGGCAGCGCATCGAATTCCGCCAGCAACCCGATGATCGGGCCGCCGCTGCCGTGGCGATAGCGCGCGATGAACGCGGTCGGCATCCCGGCGACCCCTGCCTCGATCTCGAATCCGGCCTCGCGTAACTGCCGCTGGAGCAGCGCGCTCGACTGCTGTTCCTGAAAGCCCAGCTCGGCATGACCCCATATGGCCAGCGCAGTGCTTGAAAGGTTGCTCGAATGACGGTCGATATCGGCGAGGATAGCGGTGCGCTGGGTTTCTGGGATCGGTTCGGCAAACGCTGGCGTGGCAACGGAAGCAAGCAGGATGGCGGCGGCGAGGCGGAGGGTCATGATGGGCTCCAGAGGGTGGTTTGTCTAAGTTGTGCCTTAGCTAGGGCCTTAAGGGAAGAAGGGTTCACGCGGAGGCGCGGAGACGCGGAAAAGAGAAAGGAAAAAAGATCTGTTCGCGCAGAGGCGCAGAGATCGCAGAGGAGTAATCAGTATTTTCACGCGAAGATGCGATGAGGGCGGCTGGGGTTGTCAGGCCCTCCGTTGACAGGACCTCGGCGCACAGCCGAAGCCTCAAAAAGATAAACCGCTTTACGGAACGCACTGCCCTCTTCGCGTCTTCGCTTGAGAAAATCTTCTCTGCGCCCTCTGCGCCTCTGCGCGAACCACTCTCTTCCTTCTCCGCGTCTCCGCGTCTCCGCGTCTCCGCGTGAATCAAACAGCACTCAACCCAACGCCGCAAGCACCGGCTTGACCCACTCCCTCCGGCAGATCAGCAAATCAGGCACATAGGTGACCCGCCCGTTATACACCAACGGTGCCCCATCGCTGCGGCTAGCGTGAAGTCCCGCCGCGACGGCGACGGCGACCGGGGCAGCGTTGTCCCATTCATATTGCCCGCCGGTGTGGAAGTAGATGTCGGCCTCCCCCAGCACCACAGCCATCGCCTTCGCCCCCGCGCTGCCCATCGGCACCAGCTCGGCACCAAGCGCTTCGGCAACCCTGAGCGCTTCGGGTGCAGGGCGAGTGCGGCTGACGACCATGCGTGGCGGGGCGTTGGCAGGAGCGAGCGGGGGTGGGGTGGCGCTGGACAGGGTGAGGTTGCGCGCCGGGAGCGCGACGGCGCCGGTGCAGGCGACGCCATCGATGGCGAGCGCGACATGCACCGCCCAATCGTCGCGTCCTTCGGAATATTCGCGCGTGCCGTCGAGCGGATCGACGATCCATACGCGGCTGGCGGAGAGGCGGTCGAGGCAATCGGCCTCCTCTTCAGACAATAGCGCGTCACCGGGCCGATCGCGGGCGATGGCATCGCACAGGAAGCGGTTGGCGATGCGGTCGCCTTCGTTGCCGAGGGCTTTGCCGGTGAGGCGGCCCTCATCGCGCAGGGCCATGAGCAGGGTTCCGGCCTCGGTGGCGAGTCGGGCGGCGAAAGCTGCATCAGCTTGGCTCATGCGATGAGCCGATCGACAATCAGCTGCGCCGCCGCTTCGGCGCTCATCGCCGTCGTATCGATGCGGATATCCGGCGATTCCGGGGCCTCATACGGGCTGTCGATCCCGGTGAAATTCTTGAGCTGACCGGCCCGCGCCTTCTTGTACAATCCCTTCACATCGCGCGCTTCCGCCTCTGCCAATGGCGTGTCGATGAAGATTTCGACGAACTCGCTTTCGGGCAGCATCGCCCGCACCATCTCGCGTTCGGCGCGGAACGGCGAGATGAAGGCGGTGATGACGATCAGCCCGGCATCGGCCATCAGCTTCGCCACCTCACCCACGCGGCGGATATTTTCGATGCGGTCGGCCTCGGTGAAGCCCAGATCCTTGTTGAGCCCGTGCCGCACATTGTCGCCGTCCAGCAAAAACGTGTGGCGGTTCATCCGGTGGAGCTGCTTTTCCACCAGATTGGCGATGGTTGATTTGCCCGACCCCGACAGGCCGGTGAACCACAATATCGCCGGCTTCTGGTTCTTGAGCGCGGCGTGCATCTCGCGCCCGATATCGACCGCCTGAATATGGACATTCTGCGCGCGCCGCAGGCTGAAATTGAGCATTCCCGCGGCGACGGTGGCGTTGGTCAACTTGTCGATCAGGATGAAGCCACCGAGCGTGCGATTATCGGCATAGCTTTCGAACACGATAGGCTTGTCGGTCGCGACCTCGGCCACGCCGATGGCATTGAGATCGAGCGTCGCCACCGCCGTGCGTTCGAGCGTGTTGACGTTGACCTGATATTTCGGCGCGGCGACGGTCGCGGAAACGGTCTGCGTTGCCAGTTTCAGCCAATAGGCGCGGCCGGGGATCATCGGCTCATCGGCCATCCAGACGATATTCGCTTCGAACCTGTCGGCAACTTCGGGCGGACTGTCGGCAACCGCGATGACATTGCCGCGCGAGCAATCGACCTCGTCAGCCAGGGTCAGGGTGACAGATTGGCCGGTTTGCGCTTCATCAAGATCGCCGCCCAAAGCGACAATCCGGCTGACCGTCGTCATCCGTCCACCCGGCAGCACCCGCACCGCATCGCCCGGGCGGATCGATCCACTCGCTACCTGCCCGGCAAACCCCCGAAAATCGAGGTTGGGCCGATTGACCCATTGCACCGGCAGGCGAAACGGCTTTTCGACCGCAGCCGTCGCGTCGACATCGACGCTGTCGAGATGGTCGATTAGCACCGACCCGTGATACCAGGGCGTGTTGTCCGACCGTGTGGTGATATTGTCCCCGGCCAGCCCGGAAATCGGAATAGCGGTAAACCGCGTGATGCCGATCTCGCTGGCAAAACTGCGGTAGGACAGCAGGATACGATCGAACACGGTCTTGTCATAGCCGACCAGATCCATCTTGTTCACTGCCAGCACGATGTGGCGCACGCCGATCAGTTGCGCCAGATAGCTGTGCCGCCGCGTCTGCGTGAGCACCCCCTTGCGCGCATCGACCAGGATGACTGCGAGATCGGCAGTCGATGCGCCCGTCACCATGTTGCGGGTATATTGCTCATGCCCCGGGCAATCGGCGACGATGAACTTGCGTTTTTCTGTGGCGAAAAAACGATAGGCGACATCAATGGTGATGCCCTGCTCGCGCTCGGCGGCGAGACCGTCGACCAGCAGCGCGAAATCGATGTTCTGCCCTTGCGTGCCGACGCGCTTGCTGTCCGCGTCGAGCGCCGACAGTTGATCCTCGAAGATCATCTTGCTGTCGTACAGCAGCCGGCCGATCAGGGTAGATTTGCCATCGTCGACGCTGCCGCAGGTGATGAAGCGCAACAGCGACTTGTTCTCGTGGGCGGCGAGATAGGCATCGATGTCTTCGGCGATGAGCGTTTCGGGAGTGTAGGTCATACAAGCCCCTCCCCTTCAGGGGAGGGGTTGGGGTGGGGACTGTCCGACTGGCACTGCTCTACAATTGACAGTCCCCACCCCCGGCCCCTCTCTTGAAGGGGGGGGGTGAAAGAAAGTGTGCCCATCAAAAATACCCCTCCGCTTTCTTTTTCTCCATACTGGCGTCGCCGCCATCCTTGTCGATCACCCGACCCTGCCGTTCGCTGGTGGTGGTCAGCAGCATTTCCTGGATGACCTCGGATAGCGTCGCCGCAGTGCTTTCGACCGCGCCGGTCAACGGAAAGCAGCCGAGCGTGCGAAAGCGGATCGACCGGAGCGTGGTTTCGAGCGGGCGGCCAAGGATCTTTTCCAGCCGCTCGACATCGTCGGCCATGAACAGCTGGCCGTCCTGCTCATAGGTCGGCCGGACGGCGGAGAAATAGAGCGGAACGATCTCTATCCCCTCACGCCGGATATATTGCCAGATGTCGAGTTCGGTCCAGTTGGAGATGGGAAAGGCGCGAATGCTCTCCCCCTTGGCCTTGCGCGCGTTGTACAGGCTCCACAGCTCGGGCCGCTGGTTCTTCGGATCCCAGCCATGGCTGGCCGAACGAAAGGAGAAAATCCGCTCCTTGGCCCGGCTCTTCTCCTCATCGCGGCGCGCGCCGCCAAAGGCGACATCGAAGCCATGTAGGTCGAGTGCCTGTTTCAGCCCCTCGGTCTTCCACATGTCGGTGTGCAGCGGTCCATGATCGAACGGGTTGATCCCGCGCGCGATCGCTTCGGGGTTCTGGTAAACCAGCAGCTCCATCCCCGCATCGCGCGCGGCCTTCTCGCGCAACGCATACATGTCCTTGAACTTCCACGTCGTATCGACGTGCAGCAGCGGAAAGGGCGGCGGCGCGGGGTAAAAGGCCTTGCGCGCCAGATGCAGCATTACCGCGCTGTCCTTGCCGACCGAATAGAGCATCACCGGACGGTCGGCTTCCGCCACCACTTCGCGCATGATGTGGATGCTTTCGGCTTCGAGCCGATCGAGATGGGTAAGCGTCGCCATGGTTCGCACCTCTAGCGGTAGGTGCATGGTGCTGGCGAGGCCAGTCTGTCTCGCATGGCGCAAAGTTTCTCTTGGGTCATGTGTTTTGGCTTTGACCGCTGCTACAGCGCGGCGATGATCGTGTCCCAAGGCAGACTGACCCGCCCCGACCGCCCTGCCCTCGCCTGGCAGCAGACCACCGGTGTTGGGCCAACCATCGTTTTTCTGCCCGGCTACGCCAGCGATATGGGCGGATCGAAAGCGGTCGCGCTGGTCGACTGGGCGGCGGCGATGGAGCGCAACTGCCTGTTATTCGACTATGCCGGTTGCGGCACCTCGGACGGCGCGTTCGCGGACGAGACGCTGGAGACCTGGCGCGGCGATGCGCTGGCGATTATTGCCGCGCGCGTGCCCGATGGCCCGCTGATCCTTGTCGGATCGTCGATGGGCGGATGGCTGATGCTGCTGGTCGCGCTGGCGATTCCGCAGCGCATCGTCGGCCTCATCGGTATCGCCGCCGCGCCTGACTTCACCCATTGGGGCTATGATGCCGAACAAAAGTTGGTCCTCGCCCGCGAAGGCCGCCTGCTCGAAGACAATCCCTATGGCCCCGAACCGACGCTGACCACGCTGGCATTGTGGCAATCGGGCGAACGCAACCGCCTGCTCGACGCTCCGATCCCGCTCGACTGCCCGGTGCGACTGCTGCACGGCCAGGCCGATGCCGACGTCCCGCTCGACATATCGCTGCGCCTCGCCGCAGCGCTCCGTTCAGCCGAGGTTCGGACACTGCTGATCAAGGACGGCGACCACCGCCTCTCCCGTCCGCAGGACATCGCCCTGCTGATCGGGGTGGTAGAGGAAATGCTGGACCGACACCAGCCGCGCTCACCCTGAGCCTGTCGAAGGGCGACAGAGCTGCAACCGGGGCGGGGCTTTGACACGCTCAGCCTGAGCGCAAATTGAAGGCCAAACCAATGACCCCCCTCCTCCTCACCCTCGCCCTGCTCCAATCGGCGCCCGCCACCGCGGATCCCACCGTCGGCGATCCCGTGCCGCTCGCCGGCCCGCGCACGCTCGGCATTCTCGATGCAGACCGCTTCGACCGTTGCCACGATCTCGCTACCGAAGATGCGCTGTCGGGCATGGCGGAGGCGCAACGCTGGCTGGTCGAAGGCGGCGGTTATATCGCCCGCCAATGTCTGGGTTTTGCACAGGCCAAGGGCGGACTGTACGACGCTGCGACCGAAAGTTTCGTCGCGGCCGCCAGCGACGCCGAAGTGGCCCGCGACTGGCGTGCGGCCAATCTGTGGGCGCAGGCCGGCAATGCCGCGCTCGCCGCCGGGGACCCGGAGCGCGCCAAGCGCCACTTGGACGCGGCGCTGGCGCAGGGGCGGCTCAGCGGCGTGCAACTTGGCGAAGCGCATCTCGACCGCGCCCGCGCCGCGCTGGCGCTCGACCAATGGCCCGCCGCCCGCAGCGATCTCGACATCGCCGCGCAACATGCCGCGCAAGACCCGCTGGTCTGGCTGCTCAGCGCCACCCTGGCGCGGCGGCAGGGCGATCTGGTGCGCGCCGCGGCGGATATCAATGTCGCGGCGCAACTTGGGCCGCGCGATGCGGCGATCGCGCTCGAGTCGGGTAACATTGCGGCTGCCGCGGACGATCTGGTTGCGGCGCAGACGCGGTGGGCGAGCGCGGCAGCGCTGGGCGGGAACACGCCCGCCGGGGTTACGGCGCGGGCGCGGCTAGCTGACCTGGAGGAAGCGTTACGACAAGCCGACACCGACGCCGCGACACTGCCTCTGGCGATACGTCGACCCAATCCCAACCCGTCACCCCAGCCTTGAGCCGGGGCCGCTGGCGACCATGCGCCATATCGAGCGGCGCGATAAGCCCTTCCCGCTTGCGGGAGGGGAGAAAGATCAATCGAGAAAATACTCGACCGTCGTCACCACCCGCACCCGCTTGTCCGGCGTATCGCTGACGCCATATCCCTCGCTCGCCCCGTCGCGCGCGGTGATCTCGAAATAGCCCTGCGTGGCCGAGCGGATATCGCCGACCGCTGACCCCGAATCGGTGGCGAACTGCTCAGCTGAGCGCCGCGCATCCTGGGTTGCTGCGGCGATCATCGCCGGTTTGATGTCGTTCAACTTGGTGAAGGCATAGGTCATCGACGAACCTTCGGCGATGCTCACCCCGCGCCGCACCAGATCGAACTGCCGCGCCACCGCCGACTGCGCCTTTGCAATGTCGGTCGAGCGAAATTGCAGCCGCTGCTGGACGGTGAATACCATGATGCCATTGTTGTTGTAGCTCGACACGCTGACGCCTGCCGGGGTCAGTGCACTGGCCGGGAAACCGACATCGCGAAAATACGCCTGCACTGCGCGCGTATCGGCCTCGGCTTCGGCCTGCGCCGCTGCCAGCGTGTCGGACGTCGTCGCATAGCTGATCGTCCATGTCGCCAGATCGGCGCGGACATCGCGCTCGGCGAGGCCGCGGACGGTGACCGCTCGCTCGGCATCCTTCATCCGCACCAGACCCGATCCGGCGAACCAGCCACCCGCCATGATGCCGATGGCGCCGATGGCGGTTGCGAGCAGAAGCGTGCGGTTGCGGTCGGCCAGCCAGCCTTTCGGCCCCGACGACAATTGATCCTGATTGTCCGGCATGGCCGGTTGTCCTTCCCTGGTGTATGCAGCGTACCGGACATCGGCAGCTTTTCGATCATCTCGCATATCGAGGCTGTCGCCACGATGAACCGGTATATTTTAGCGATGAGTTGAGTAAACTATGAAATATCTCCACAGCATGATCCGCGTTTCCGATCCAGATGCGACGGTCGATTTCTTCAAGCTGGTGGGGCTCGAGGGAGTTCGCCGCTTCGACAGCGAGGCGGGCCGCTTCACCCTGATCTTCCTCGCCGCTCCGGGGCAGAAGGACGTCGCCGAGGTCGAGCTGACCTATAATTGGCCGCCGGCGGACGGCAGCCTGCCCGAGACGTATCGCGGCGGTCGCAATTTCGGCCACCTCGCCTATCGGGTCGACGACATCTATGCGACCTGCCAGCGGTTGATGGATGCAGGCGTAACGATCAACCGTCCGCCGCGCGACGGCCACATGGCCTTCGTCCGCTCGCCCGATGGTATTTCGGTCGAGCTGTTGCAGGAGGGGAATATGCCGGTGCAAGAGCCATGGGCGTCGATGCCCAATGTCGGGGAATGGTAAGCGCATGACCATCGAGATCGCCCGTATCCCCGTCCTCTCCGACAATTATGTCTGGCTCGCCCATGATCCGGCCAGCGGCGAGACCGTTGTTATCGACCCCGCCGTTGCCGAACCCGTGCTGGCGGCCGCAGCGGAGCGGGGATGGACGATCACCCAGATCTGGAACACCCACTGGCATCCCGATCATACCGGCGGCAATGCCGAGATCAAGGCGGCGCTTAACGAAAGAGGGGGCGGCTGCACCATCACCGGCCCCGCCGCCGAAGCCGCGCGCATCCCCACACTCGACCGGCTGGTGCTCGAGGGCGACACCGTTTCGCTCGGTGCAGTGAACGCCACCGTCATCGATGTGCCTGCGCACACCGCCGGACACATCGCCTATCATCTGCCAACCGAGAGCGCGGCGTTCGTCGGCGACACGCTGTTTGCCATGGGCTGCGGGCGATTGTTCGAGGGAACGGCGGAGCAGATGTTCGGCAATATGGCGAAGCTCGCCGCGCTACCCGATGACACTGCGGTCTATTGCGCGCACGAATATACGCTGTCGAACGCGCGCTGGGCGGTGACGGCGGAACCCGATAACGACACGCTGGCGGCGCGCCATGCCGAAGTTGTGCGGTTGCGGGAGGCGGGCATTGCCACTGTCCCGACCAGTATCGGCGTCGAAAAGGCGACCAACCCGTTCATGCGCGCGCGCGATGCAGCGCATCTGGCGGAACTTCGCGCCGCCAAAGACGCTTTTCGCTGAACGATGAACCGCCGTTCATCCTGCGTTCCGAATGCGGGGAGGATAGTGAGCGTCCGGTTCGTATCAGGAGGTCGCCATGTCCCGTAAAACTGCTGCGTTCATTCTCGTTTCTCTCGCCCCCATTGCTCTGTCGGCCTGCGCCGCCGGCCAGCAATCGGCTGAGGCCGAGCCACTTACCCCCCGGCAACTTGCCGTGCTCGACCGCGAGCTAGGCGGCAAGGTTGCCGGGGAACCGGTTAGCTGCATCCCCAGCACATCTTCATCGACGCAGACGATCCGCGTCTCGGACTCGGTGCTGCTCTACCGCGTCTCGGGCCGGCTGGTGTACAAGAACGACCTGCGCAGTTCCTGCCCCGGCCTTGCCCGCGACAATGATGTGATCGTCAGCCGTATCAGCGGCAGCGGTCCCTGCCGTGGCGACATCATTCGCCTGGTTGATCGCGCCAGCGGCATTGGGGGCGCAAGCTGCTCGCTGGGCGAATTCACGCCCTACCGTACCCCGCCAAGCAACTGATGCGCGGTTACGCCCTACTCCTCGCATCGGCGCTGCTGTTTGCCACCGGCACTGCATCGGCCGACAACGAAGGTCGGACTACCGAGCGCCAGCGCATCTTCGACCGCGAAATGGCGGGCAAGACGGCAGGCGAACCGGAGGATTGCATCAGCGCGCGCAGCTACCGCCGCCTGATCGTCGCATCGGATTCGACCCTGCTGTTTCGCGTGTCGAGTAATTTGGTCTATCGCAACGACCTGCAACAAAGCTGCCCCGGCATGGCCGACAGTCCCTTCGAGCCCGCCATCGACAGCCGTGGATCGCGCGTATGCCGCGGTGATATCGCCACCGTCGAGCGTGGGCCGCAGGCAAGTTGTGCGCTGGGTGTGTTCGTGCCCTATCGGTCGGAATAGGTCCTCGCCGGAGCGGGGAGTACCTATGCCCGATACATTGCGCTAATCTTGTCGGCATAAACCTTGTTCAGCACATGACGCCGAATCTTGAGGGACGGCGTCATCTGCTCGTTTTCGATGGTGAAAGCCTCATCGGCGAAGTCGAATTTGCGGACCTTCTCGATCACGCTCAGATCCTTGTTGACCCGGTCGATCGCCGCGCGGACCGCCGAGCGGAAGCTCTCATGCTGACTGAGCAGCGCCATGTCGGCAGGCAATCCCGCCGCCTTGGCCCATTCCGCCGCCCATTCGGGATCGGGGACGATGATCCCAACGATATTGGGCCGCTTGTCGCCATGCACCATCGCCTGCAAAATCTCGGACTGCAACGTCAGCATCCCTTCGACCCGCTGCGGCGATACATTGTCGCCCTTGTCGTTGACGATGATGTCTTTCTTGCGATCAGTGATCTTGATCCGGCCCGCGTCATCGAACTCGCCAATGTCACCGGTGTGCAGCCAGCCGTCCTGGAGTACCCGCGCCGTCTCGGCCTCGTTGCGCCAGTAACCGTGCATCACCAGTTCGCCGCGGACGAGGATTTCGCCATCCTCGGCAATGCGGACCTCAGTGTTCTTCATCGGCCGACCGACGGTATCCATTTTGATGCCGACGCTGGGCCGGTTGCAGCTTATGATCGGGCCGCTCTCGGTCTGGCCATAGCCTTGCAACAGGTTAAGGCCGATCGAGTGGAAGAAGATGCCGATGTCGGGGTTGAGCGGCGCGCCGCCCGAGACCAGCGCCTTCATCCGCCCACCGAAGCGCGCTTTGATCTTGGGGCGGAACAGCTTGTCGACGGCGAGCCCAACCGGCTTGTCCCACAGCGGCACCTTGCCCGCATAGTCTTTCGCCCCGATGCGCAGCGCCTGACGCAGCAGATAATTGGGCAGTTTGCCCTGCTTTTCCACCGCCTTGAGCATCCGCGCGCGGATCACCTCGAACAGACGGGGGACGACGACCATGATCGTCGGGCTGGTTTCCTCGATATTCGAGACAAGCTTTTCCAGCCCTTCGGAATAATAGATTTGCGCGCCCATGGCGATCGGCAGGAACTGCCCGCCGGTATGTTCATAGGCGTGGGACAGCGGCAGGAAGGAGAGGAACACCTCGTTATCGATGCCGAAATCCTCATCGACAATGGCGGCTGCACCTTCGACATTGTGGAGGATCGCGCCATGATGTTGCTGCACCCCGCGCGGCGCGCCGCCGGTGCCGGAAGTGTAGATCAGGCAGGCGAGATCGCCGCGCTGCACGTTCGCCGCGCGGTCGAGCACCGCCTGCAATTTCTCTCCGCCGCCCTGCACCTGATCGGCCCAGTGCAACACCTCGACATCGCCCTGCTGCGCCATCTTCATGTCTTCCATGACGATGACGAAATCGACCTGCGCGCGCAGTGCGGCGGGCATCAGCGTGCGAGCGAGCTTGGCGGTCGAGACGATCACCCCGCGCGCGCCGCTGTTATCGAGGATATGCTGGTGGTCGCGTTCGGTATTGGTGGTGTAGGTCGGCACAGTCACACAGCCCGCCGCCATGATGCCGAAATCGGCGATCAGGAACTCGGGGCGATTCTCTGAGACCAGAACGACGCGGTCGCCCGCCGTCAGGCCAAGCCGCAGCAGCGAGTCGGAGAAGGCAGCGACCTGATCCCCGACCTCGCGCCAGCTCTGGCTGACCCATGTCCGGTCGGCCTTGTGCCAAAGGAATGGCCTGTCACCGCCCTCGGCGACGCGGGTGTAAAACATCGAGACGAGGTTGGGAAAACCGTCGATCTGCGCTGGTTTGGTCATGGCTCTCTCAGTCGTTTCTTCCGGGGAGGAAAAGGCGCGAGCGTCCGGATCGGTTCCGGATTCTGGTTCAGTGGGTCGGAGTGCGAAAGGCGATCGCAGCCCGATGTCATTCCTACATTGAGACTGTCCCAAATCCAGGAGACAGTCCCTTTATCTTATTCGACTGCAACCGCGCCGACGCTGCGCGGATCGGCGGCACCGGTCCAGCTGCCGTCGCCATTGCGCTGCGCGGCGTTGAGCTTCGAGCCGAGTTCGGACGAGATGGTCGGGCGGCCGAAGCGCGCAAGCTGGATCGACAATTCGGCGCCCATCGGCGTGTTTTCGACGATCGTCCCATCGCCCGCCATATAGATATTGGGCAGCGCGATGGCGTCTTCGGCGCTGAGGCCGAAATCGAGCACCCCGACCAGCGTCTTCAAGACATGCATGATGATCCGCGGACCGCCGGCCGAGCCCACCGCGAGGATCGGCTGACCGTCGGGGCCGAAGACGATGGTCGGCGACATCGACGAGCGTGGCCGCTTGCCGCCCTCGACGCGGTTGGCCACCGTTGCGCCGTCGCGTTCGGGCGCCAGGCTGAAATCGGTCAGCTCGTTGTTGAGGATCATCCCGCCCGCGACAATCTGGCTGCCGAAGATGCCCTCGACAGTGGAAGTCATGCTCGCGACATTGCCGGTGCGGTCGACGGCAACGAAATGGCTGGTCGATGGCACTTCGCCCGCGACAGCGGTGGTGCGCGGGGTGGCGCCCGGCGGGGTTCCCGCCGCCACCGACGCAGCCGCACGGAAGGGCGAGATCAGCCGTGCCCGGTCACGCAGATAGCCCTCATCGATCAGCCCGGCGACCGGCACATCGACGACATCGGGATCGGCAACGTACGTATCGCGGTCGGCGTAGGACAGACGCATCGCCTCGCTGATCAGATGCCAGCTCATCGGATTGTCCTTGCCCATGGTGGCGAGGTCATAACCCTCCAGCATCCCGAGGATGCCGAACACCGTCGTCGCTCCCGACGACGGCGGACCCATGCCGCAAACGCGGTAGACGCGATAGGCAAAGCACACCGGATCGCGCTCCTGTGCGCGATAGGCCGCAAGATCGGCCAGCGTCATGTCGCCCGGATTGCGCGGCGCAGTGCGGACGGCGGTGACGATGGCGCGAGCGGTGGCCCCGCTATAAAAAGCATCGGGGCCGCGTGTGGCGATGCCGCGCAGCGTCCCGGCCAGCGCAGGATTGCGCAACGTTTCGCCGAGCCGCGCAGGACGGCCATCGATGAAGAACAGCGCGCGCGTCTGCGGGAAATCGGCCCAGCGGGTTCCGGTCTCGGCCAGTGCCGCTGCCAGCCACGGGCTGACGGCGAACCCCTCGTCAGCTAGCCGGATCGCCGGCGCGAACAACTGCGCCCAGCTGACTCGCCCGAAGCGGCGATGCACTTCGGCGGCGAGCCGGATATTGCCGGGAACGCCGACCGAGCGCCCGCCCGGCACCGCATCGCGCATGCCCATCGGGCGACCGTCGGGTCCAGTGAACCGGTCGGGCGTCGCCGCAGCGGGCGCTTCCTCGCGCCCGTCGATAGTGACGACTTGGCCGCTCGCAGCATCATGATAGACAAAGAAGCCGCCACCGCCGATGCCGCTCGATTGCGGTTCGACCACCGTCAGCGCCAGCATCGTCGCCATTGCCGCGTCGGCAGCGCTACCGCCAAGCACCAGCATCTCCCGCCCCGCTTCGGACGCACGCGCATCGGCAGAAGAGACCAGCGCCGCGCCGCTGGCGGTGCGGGTCGGCGGGGTCGGTACGGCGACCGTCGGGGCAGTGTTTTCCTGCGCGGCCAGAGGAACGGACAGGGCGGCAGCCAGCAGCAGGCCAAGCGTGGATGAGCGGATCATGGCCGCGACCCTAGCCAGTATAGCGGAGGGGTCAACCGTGGCGCGGCAGGAACGAAACCGGGCCCGGTTCCCGCATATCGAGCATCGCATAGCCTTGCTGCACTATGGAGATGACAGCAGGCGCAAGCCGGGCGCGAGCGGCTCGTGAGAGGACGTCGAGGCTGGCAGGTGTGTCTGTCGTGCGGATCGCGTCGTGGAAGGTGCCGAACATCGGCGTCGCAACCGGGCCTTCTGACAATATTTGCATATCGCGGTGCCGCGAATCGCGGACGATCCGCGCGATCACATCGTCGATTGCTTCCGCCGGACCCTCGATTGCTTGCAAGAACCCGCGAGGATCATAGGTCAAAAGCCCCATCACGCCGTTCATCAGGTTGAAGCCACGGGCCTCGAACATCAGCGCGCGCACTGCGTCGAGCGTCAATCCGGCGGCGGACCGGCTGATATAGACGACCAGTTTGGTCGGCATCGGGACGGGCCCGGCCTCGACTGGCGAATCGATCATTATCATGTCCTGCTGCGGTGCGACCCGACGGCGATTGTTGCAGAGCCGTATAGTGGATCGTTGCGCACACCACATATAACCTTTGTTACGTATCCAACAAGGATTATGGTCGTATGTTAATCGATCGGTGCCGACGTGGCACTACACCGGCAGTGATCCGCCATGCTGTCGCCAGCAAAAACAGAACAGGGGCAAAACATCCATGCTGACGCATCTTTTTCTCGCCGGGCGGGTGCGACACGGCCTCAATGCCGATGAACTGGCAACGCTCGATGCGGCCGTGGCGCAAGTCAGGGTGTTGACCAACGCCGAGGACATCGTCCGGCGCGGCCAGCGCGTCGATTCGAGCACCTATCTGATCGAAGGCTATATGATCCGTTCGGTCATGGACAGCGAGGGCGGGCGGCAGATACTGGGCCTGCATGTCCCCGGCGATTTCCTCGATCTCCACGCCTTTCCGCTGAAGCGGCTCGACCATGATGTGTCGGCGGTGGGCGAAGCCAAGGTGGCGCTGGTGCCACACCGGGCGCTGCGCGAGATACTCGCCAAACAACCGCATCTGACGCGCATCCTGTGGTACTCGACGCTGCTCGACGCGGCGATGCATCGCGAATGGATTTTCCGGCTGGGCCGTCTCGATGCGATGGGCCGTGTCTGCCATTTTCTGTGCGAAACCGAAATGCGGCTGCGTTTCGTCGATCTGTCCGATGGCAAGACTTTCCCCCTGCCGCTGTCGCAGCGCGAGATCGCCGACGTCTGCGGCATCACTACCGTCCATATGAGCCGGACGATGAGTGCGCTGCGCCAACTCGATCTGGTACAATTCGACGGCGGACACGCGACCATCGTCAACCATCAGGGCCTGCGCGAGCTGGGCGAATTCGACGGCGATTATCTGTACGGGCGCCACGGCGGGCTGTTCGACGATAATTACGACGAGTGAGGTCGACAGCAAAAGCGCCGCTGTAACCCCCGCCACCCTCGCATCGAATGGAGCAATGTGCCCGCCACGGGCATGGTCAACCATTTGAGAGGGTCGCCCCCATGAAATCCACGCATCTTGCGCTTGCCGCACTGCTGTCCGCCGCCGCCGTTGCTGCCCCGCTGGCGCTGGCACCGGTTTACGCGCAGGAATCGGCCGCGCGCCACGTCCCCTTCACACAGGCCGCGTTCGACGCAGCGCAAGCCGCAGGCAGGCCGATCCTAGTCGATGTCTACGCGCCTTGGTGTCCGGTGTGCCGCGCTCAGCAAGGCCCGATCGCTGCGGCGCAGGCCGATCCGGCCAATGCCGATCTGGTCGTCTTCCGCCTCGATTTCGACGGTCAGAAGGCCGAGCAGCGCCCGTTGCGCGTCACCGGACAAGCGACGCTGATCGCCTTTCGCGGACGCACCGAAACCGGTCGCCTGCAGGGTAACAGTAACCGCGCCGCCATAGCCCGTTTGGTCGCCAGCACCCGGGGCTGACGACTGAACGCGCTCCCGCCCGGGCTATTGTCCCCCAACAACCCGGCCCGGGCGGGCCATTTTTTCATCAGAGCTTTCAAAGGCCGAACATGGACCTGCTGACGCTGGGCGCGGCCTTTCTGGCCGGCCTTCTCACCATATTGTCGCCCTGCATCCTGCCGATCCTGCCCATCGTGCTGGGCGCGGCGAGCAGCGAGCATCGACTGGGCCCGGTGGCGCTGGCACTGGGGCTGGCGACGGGGTTCGCCGCGCTCGGGCTATTCGTCGCCACCATCGGCTTTTCGCTCGGGCTCGATCCGGCAATCTTCCGCACGACATCGGCGGTGCTGCTGCTCGGCTTCGGCCTGATCCTGCTGATCCCAGCCGCGCAGCAACAGATGCAGGCGGCGCTGGCCCCGGTTGGCAACTGGGCCAACAGCCGCACCAGCGGCGTGCGCGGCGGTGGCTTTGCCGGGCAATATGGGCTGGGCCTGCTGCTCGGCGCGGTGTGGAGCCCGTGCGTCGGGCCGACGCTCGGCGCGGCAACGCTGCTCGCTGCCCATGGCGATGCGCTGGGTCAGGCGGCGCTGGTCATGCTATTGTTCGGTATCGGCATTTCGATCCCGCTGCTGTTCATTGGCCTAATGGGTCGCCAGATAGTGGCGCGGATGCGCGGCGGCCTTGGCCGGGCTGCGGGCTATGGCAAGCTGCTGCTCGGCGCAGGCATGATCATCGCCGCGCTGCTGGTGCTGACCGGCTGGGACAAGGTGGCGGAGATATGGTTCCTCGACCATGGCCCGGCCTGGGCAACGACATGGTCGACGCGTTTTTGAAGCGGTTGCCATCGCGGTCGAGCGCCGCCATGGCCCGCGCATGGCGCTCCTCTCCCGCATCATTCCCGATCGCTTCATCTGGGTCCTGATCGCCACCATTGTCGTGGCCAGCATCCTGCCGGTGCGCGGCGGCGATGTCGTCATCGCCAACCTGATCTCCTCCTCCGCCGTATTCCTGATCTTTCTACTCCACGGCATTCGACTGCCGCGCGCCGAGGTGATTGCCGGGGTGCGCAATTGGCGGGTGCAGGGGGCGATTTTTCTGTTCGTGTTCGGCGCAATGACGCTGGTCGGCCTGGCGCTGGCGCGACTCACCCACGGGTGGCTGCCGCCGCTGGTGGCGCTGGGGTTTCTCTATTGCGGTGTGCTGCCGACGACGGTGCAGTCGGCGACGACCTATACCAGCATCGCGCGCGGGGCGGTGGCGGTGAGCGTAATCGCCTCTGCGCTGATCAATCTGGCGGCAATTGTCGTGACTCCGTCCTTGTTCGCCCTGCTGGCTGGACGCGTGGGAGGTGATGGGGGCGGAGTGGCGCTGTCGGGCGAACTGGCAGGGCGGATTGCGCTGATCCTGCTGTTGCCGTTCATTGTCGGGCAGATGGTCCAGCGCTGGGTGCGACCGCTGGTGTTGCGCTATCCCGCAGCCGTAAGGACGATGGACCAGTCGGCCATCGCCATCGCGGTCTATGTTGCGTTCAGCGCGGCGGTGGTCGACGGGATATGGACCAAGCTGTCGGGCAGCGATTTCGCCATCCTTGGCCTCGGCGTGGCGGCGATGCTAGCGGTAGGGTTCGGCGGGGCATGGGCGATGGGCAGGGCGATGAAGCTGGCGCGTCCCGAGCGGACAGCGGTGCTGTTCGCCGGGGCGCACAAGAGCATCGCGGTCGGTGCGCCGCTGGCAGCGCTGCTGTTTCCGGCGAGCGCAGCCGGCATGGTTTTGTTGCCGATCCTCGTCTATCATCTGGCACAATTGATCGTCTCGGCGTGGATCGCGCTGGGGCTGGCGGGTGCGTCTGCCTCCCCTTCAGCGGAGGTGGCACGCGAAGCGTGACCGAGGGGCCAGTGCGGCATTGGGCAACGTCGATTACGTTCGCGCCGGCGCGGCGCAAATGGGGCCATGTCGAAGGCCGCAGCGACCCCTCCGTCCCCTGCGGGGCCACCTCCCCCAAGGGGGAGGTTGCACGGGCATTGCACCCCGCCACTGTCCTATATATATAAGACACTGCTTTCCTCTTGCAGGACGGCGGCAGTCGCCCCACTCTGTGGGTGCATTCGAACAAGAGGCGATAGCGGACCATGAGCGTCAATACGACCAAGACAGAAACCCTCGATGCGCCGGTCATCACGCTGGACCCGCCCGCGCCGGTGCCGATCGTCGCGCCCGCCGCCGCCGCCGGTCTGGTCAGCATCGACGATAGCCAGCGCAGCAAGCTGGATGACCGGGTCGACGGCTTTGTCGCCGATCTGGTATCGATCGACGCCAACAGCCCCGAATTCGGCCAGAAGGTCGATCAGATCACCAATATGGGCCGCGCCGAAATCATCGCCGCTGCCAGCCACAGCAACCGCTTTCTCGACCGCCCGGTCCGGGCAATCGACAAGGATGGCAGCGTCGGTGCCGACCTCGCAGCGCTGCGCCGCACCGTCGAAGATCTCGATCCCAGTTCGCAGGGCGCGACCGGCAAGAAGAAGCTGTTCGGCATCATCCCGTTCGGCGGATCGTTGCGCAATTATTTCGACAGCTACCAGTCCGCGCAGACGCACATAAGTGAGATCCTTCGGCGACTCGGCAATGGCAAGACCGAATTGCTCAAGGACAATGGCGATATCGACATCGAGCGGCAGAATCTGTGGGCGGCGATGGGCCGACTCGAACAGATGGTGCATGTCGCCAAAACTCTCGACGAGCGGCTGGAGGCCAAGGCAAACGAACTCGACGCCACCGACCCGGTCAAGGCCAAAGCGATCCGCGAGAGCGCATTGTTCTACGTGCGCCAGCGCAGCCAGGATATCCTCACCCAGCTCGCGGTCAGTGTGCAGGGCTATCTGGCGCTCGATCTGGTCAAGAAGAACAATGTCGAGCTGATCAAGGGCGTCGATCGCGCCAGCACCACCACCGTCGGCGCGTTGCGCACGGCGGTCACTGTGGCACAGGCGATGAACAACCAGCGGCTGGTGCTCGACCAGATCACCGCGCTGAACACCACCACCGCCAACATCATCGACGGCACCGGCAAGATGCTGAAGGAGAATACCGCGCGTATTCACGAGCAGGCGGCGGCATCGACCATCCCGATGGAAACGCTGCAACGCGCCTTCCAAAATATCTACGACACGATGGATGCGGTCGATACCTTCAAGCTGAAGGCGCTCGACAGCATGAAGACGACGATCACCACGCTGACGATCGAGGTCGAGAAATCGCGCGGCTATATCGCGCGGGCCGAGGGCCAGGCAAAGGCGCAGGCGTCGTTGCAGGGCAAGGACAGCCCGTTCACGGCGCTGGAGGGATAGGCTGCGGCTATGAGCAACGGCCCGACCACTGTCGATATCGCCCGCAAGGACGCAGCGCGCACCATCGACCGCATTCAGACGCGGCGTGAGGGGCGCGGCTTCAAACCAAGCAATCTGCCGTTTGCGGCTCAACGTGCGGCGCGGCGGTTCAAGCGTTTTGCATTGATCGCGGTCGCCAGCCTGTTCGCGCTGTTCGTCTCGATCGGCATCATCGGCGCAGTGATCGACGGCATCGGCTTTTTCGGTGTGCTGGCGGCAATGCTGGCGATTCCGCTGGTGCTGATCGCGGCGGCAATGTTCAGCAAGGAACGGCCGGTGCGCGCCGAGACGATCACCCAGTCGAGCCTGCCGCAACTGGCGATGCGGACGCGCAGCTGGATCGACCAGCAGCGGCTCGCCCTGCCCGCACCTGCCGCGACATTGGCCGACGACATCGGTCGCAAGATCGCCGCGCTGCAACCGCAGCTCGATACGCTCCACAGCAATGCGCCCGAAGCGGTCGAACTACGGCGTCTGGTCGGCGAGGAGCTGCCGCAACTGGTCGAAGGCTATAAGCGCGTGCCGGTGACGATGCGCCACGAGGACCGCAACGGCCGCGTCGCCGACCGCGAATTGATCGACGGCATGAAGCTGCTCGACGACGAGATCGGCGACCTCGCCCGCGCCATCGCCAGCACCGACATGGACAAGCTGTCGAGCCACAAGCGCTATCTCGAGCTGCGGTATAAGGGCGATGAAAGCTGACGCGCATTTGCATTCGCTCCGCGCTTTGGCGATAGGTGCAAGCCATTGTTGGCGAACCGGGGAATGGCGATGCGCAAGGCTGTGAAACTGACGGGAATGACGGCGGCGCTGGCGTTGATGGCGCCCTCCGCGCTCGCCCAGACCGCACCTGACCCGACCGAACCGGCCTTCCGAGAAATCTACCGCGAGCTGATCGAGACCAACACGACGCTGTCGGTCGGCAGTTGCACATTGGCAGCACAGCGCATGGCCGACCGGCTGGCGGCGGCGGGTTACCCGGCGAGCGATCTGCACATGATCGTCGAGGCAAGCCATCCGCGTGAGGGCAATCTGGTGGCAGTGCTGCCGGGTCGCGATCCGGCCGCCGAAGCGATCCTGCTGCTGGCGCATATCGATGTGGTCGAGGCCAATCGCGCCGACTGGGAGCGCGATCCGTTCACGCTGGTCGAGGAGGATGGATATTTCTACGCGCGCGGGAGCAGCGACGACAAGGCCCAGGCCGCCGTCTGGGTCGATAGCCTGATCCGCATGCGGCAGGAACGATTCACTCCTCGCCGGACGATCAAGATGGCGCTGACCTGCGGCGAGGAGACGGCGGGCGCATTCAATGGTGCCGAATATCTGGTCGCGCAGCACCGCGGGCTGATCGACGCCGAATTCGCGCTCAACGAAGGCGCGGGCGGGCTGCTCGACGAGAGCGGGCGACAGGTGATGCTCAACATCCAGGCGGGCGAGAAATTCCCGCAGAATTTCCGGCTGGAGGTGACCAACCCCGGCGGGCACAGTTCGCGCCCGGTGCGCGAGAATGCGATCACCCGGCTGGCACAGGCGCTGATCCGGGTGGGTGCGCATGACTTTCCGGTCGAGACCAACGATGTGACGCGCAGCTTCTTTGCCAGCTTTGCGCCGTTGCGCCCCGGCGCGGAGGGCCCGGCGATGGCCGCGTTCGCGACCGACACCGGCAATATGGGAGCAGCGGCGACCATTGCCGCTGCCAACCCCAGCTATAACGCGATCCTGCGCACCACCTGCGTCTCGACCATGCTCGACGGCGGTCATGCGACCAACGCCCTGCCGCAGCGCGCGCGCGCAAACATCAACTGCCGCATTTTCCCCGGCACCAGTGTCGAAACCATCCGGCAGGCGCTGGAGACGGTGATCGCCGACCCGCAGGTGACCGTCACCACGCTCGAGACGCGCAGCCCGGTCAGCCCGCCGCCGCCGCTGACCGATGCGATCATGGGCCCGGCGCGCGCGGCTGCGCAACAGGTCTTTCCCGGCGTGCCAATCGTCCCGCTGATGGCGGCGGGCGGCACCGATGGTGCGTTCCTGACGCCGGCGGGTATCCCGACCTACGGCTTCACCGGCTTCTTCGCCACCGCCGAAGGCAGCCGCGCGCATGGCCTGAACGAGCGGATGCGGGTGCAATCGCTGATGGACGGGCGGCGGATGCTGCACATCTTGGTCAAGGATCTGGCGTCCAGGTGAGCAGCTAGGACGGTGACCGGGTGACCGGCGTCATAGCACTGTCGCCCCGGTGCGCTATGGCGTAGCATGACTGTATCGCTACCCAAGCGAGGGGATTTGCCATGACACTGGTTCCGCTGACCCCAGCCCAGATCAACGCGGGATTGCGCGCGCCCGGCTCATCGCTCGGCCCCAGCCAGTTCACGTATTCGATCCCCAGCCTGACCAGCCAATGGACCGGATACGCAGCGGGATCGGAGCCTTTCACCAGCTATTCAGCCTTTTCCGCCACGCAGGCAGCGTCGTTCCGGCAAGCGATTGCGCTGTGGGACGAGTTGATCGCACCCAATTTCACCGAAGTCGCTGACACCGGCAGCAGCTTCGGCGAAATCCGCATCGCCTTTACCGCGATTCCCCAGCAGGGGGTGGCGGGTTACGCCTATTCGGGATCGCCGCGTCCGCCGGGCAGCCAAGTCGGCGACATCTGGATCGACAATGAGCTGACGGCGCAGAGCTTCGCGCCGCCTGCTCCGGGATCACAGCCGACGATCAACGGCTTCGAGATTTTACTGCATGAGATCGGCCACACGCTGGGCCTGAAACATCCATTCGAGGGGTCGCCGTTGCCCAACGGGTTCGACAATCTGCGCTACACCGTGCAGTCCTACTCCGCCGCGCCGCAGGGTGTGCAGGTGACATTTTCCGGCAGCAGCGACAGCATCGGATCGGCGAGCGGACTGGTGCCGGTGCTGACGCCGATGCTGCTCGATATCGCCGCGGTACAGGCGATCTATGGTGCGGACACGACGACGCGGACCGGCAACACCGTCTACACGTTCAAGCAGAACCAATATGCCTTTCAGTCGATCTATGATGCCGGCGGCATCGACACCATCGACCTGTCGAGTTTCACCCGCGCCAGTATCGTCGACCTGCGCCCCGGCTCCTATTCGAGCATCGGCTTGTTCAGCGCGGCGCAGCAGATCGCCTTCTGGACCGACCAGTTTCCGAACTTTGCCAATTTCATCGCCCAGCAGATCAATGGCGAGCCGCTGCTTTACACCGGCGTCGACAATGTCGGCATAGCCTTCACCACGGTGATCGAAAACGCCATCGGGGGCAGCGGCAATGACGAGATCCAGGGCAATGACGCGGTCAACGATCTGCGCGGTGGCGCAGGCGACGATGCACTCGATGGCGGCGTCGGCAGCGATATTCTCGACGGCGGCGCTGGCGCAGACCGGCTGATCGGCGGCGCGGGCAATGATAGTTTCCTTGCCGATGTCGCGGGCGATATAGTTTTCGAGGGCGTAAATGGCGGCACCGATACCGTCACCGCGCGCGCGGGTTACTACCTCTTCGCCAATGTCGAAAATCTGGTGCTGGCCAGCGGCACCGGCGGCATTTTCGGCGTCGGCAACGAACTCGCCAACAGCCTGACCGGCAATGAAGGCGCCAATCTGCTGATCGGCGGCGCGGGCGGCGATGCAGTCAGCGGCGGTGCGGGTGGTGACGCGCTGTTCGGGGAAGGCGGCACCGACATACTGAATGGCGATGCCGGGATCGACTATCTGGTCGGCGGCGCGGATGCCGACGTGCTGCGCGGCGGGGCCGATGCCGACGCGCTTTATGGCGAAGACGGCGACGACCAGATCGACGGCGGCGACAGCTTCTCGACCGATATCCTCGTCGGCGGCGCGGGCAACGATGTGCTCGACGGGATTTCGGGACAGGCGAACCCCGACTTCGACCTGATGGACGGCGGGGCGGGCAATGACAGCTATGAGGTCGATACCGGCGACGATCTGACCTTCGAGGGCGTCGGCGGGGGTACCGATACGGTGTTCGCCGATGTGCCGGTGGCGGGCGCGGGCGTCTATCTCTACGCCAATGTCGAAAATCTGGTGCTGCTCGGCACCACCAGTTTCGGCGTCGGCAATGAACTGGCCAACAGCCTGACCGGTAACGCCAGCGGCAATTTCCTGCTCGGCGGGGCAGGTGCGGACGTGATCGACGGCGGGGCGGGCAATGATGCGCTGTTCGGCGAAGGCGGAGCCGACCGTTTCGTCTTCCGCCGGGGCACCGGCGGCGATGCGATCGGCGATTTTCAGGACGGCAGCGACCGCATCGACCTGAGCGCCTTCGGCTTCACCAGTTTTGCACAAGTGCAGGCGCTGATCGGCGAGAATGCCGGCACCAGCTTCATCGTGCTGGGGGGTGGGGATCTGATTGTGCTCAATGGCGTGGCGATGGCGAGCCTGGGGGCGGCGGATTTCATCTTGGGATGAAGTGCGGCACTGACCAATCCCCATCATTGCGAGCGCAGCGAAGCCATCCAGTGCGGCTCTGTGCGACTCTGGATTGCCGCGCTGCGCTCGCAATGATCGAGTAAGCATTGCACCGTTGCCCGCCCAGTGCCACATCCACCGCCATGACCGATCAAGCCACAATCCTGCCATCCGAAGCCGCGCATTTCGATAGCCTCGCCGCCGACTGGTGGGACCCCGAAGGCAGCTCGGCGATGCTCCACCGGCTCAATCCGGCGCGGCTCGCCTACATCCGCAGCGCCATCGACACCCACTGGCGGTGCGAAAGCGCGACGCTCAAGCCGCTGGCGGGCAAGCGCGCCATCGATGTCGGTTGCGGCGCGGGCCTGCTCGCTGAGCCACTGGCGCGGATGGGCGCGGCGGTGACAGGCGTCGATGCGGCAGCAGGCAATATCGCCGTCGCCAGGGCCCACGCCGACGGTCAGGGCCTCAGCATCGATTACCGCTGCGGCGACATCGGTGACACCGCGTTCGCCGATGCGCTCGGCCGGTTCGACCTCGTCACATCGCTGGAGGTGATCGAGCATGTTGCCGATCCGCACCTGTTCCTGTCATCGCTGGCCGCGCGGCTGGCGACAGGCGGGCTGATGATCCTCTCTACCCCCAACCGCACCGCCGCCAGCCGCATGCTGCTGGTCGAGGCAGCCGAGCGCATCGGCATGGTGCCGCGCGGCACGCATGACTGGGACAAGTTCATTACCCCCGACGAGCTGACCCTGCTCGCCGTCGATGTCGGGCTGACGGTAACCGACGTCAGCGGATTGTCGGTCGATGCGAAGACGCGGCGCTTCCGGACCGGCGGATCGTCCGCGCTGAATTATTTGATGACGCTCGTCAAAAATTGACATCGCCATAGTGCAGCGGAGGCATCAGCGTGCCCATCCGCTCGTCGAGCAGCGGGCGAAAGCTGGGGCGGCTTTTCAGTACCGCGTACCAATCATGCACCAGATCATGCCCGGCCCAGTCGATGCCACCGAGGTAGTCGGCAACCGAAAGATGCGCCGCAGCAGCGAGATCGGCCATGGTCATGGTGGTTCCGGTCAGCCATTTATGATGATCGAGCAGACTGCCGAGCATGTCGAGATGCGCGGTGGTCGCGCGCATCGCCTGCCGCAGCATCGTCGCATCGGGCGGCTGGCGATAGAATAGCCGCTTGATCATTTTTTCCTGCAGCAATGGCGCGCCGACTTCGGCGTAGAATTTGCTGTCGAACCATGAGATGAGTCGACGGATGTCGGCGCGCAGCGTAGCGCTGCCCCCATAGAGCGGCTTGGTCTGTTCGGTTTCCTCGAAATATTCGCAGATGGCGACCGAGTCCGACAGCGTCAGATCGCGGCCTTCGTCGCGCATCGCCGGAGTACGGCCGGCGAGCGTGATGTCGCGGAAACCAGGCCGCGCTTCCCACGGATATTCTGTCGCCAGTTCATAGGCGACGCCCTTTTCCCCCAGCAGCAAACGAACTTTGCGCGAAAAGGGGCAGAGCGGAAATTGATAGAGTTGCCACATGCCCATCGCTTAGCGCGGCTGGACAGGAGAGGGGAAGGGCTAGCCTGGAAAAAGTGCCGCCCGGTATCGGGGGGCGATACCGGGCGGCCCCTTCGTGGTTGCGACCCGAAGGGGTAGGGGGACAACCGGGCGTGGAGGAACGCCGGTCGGAAGCGCGCCACGAAAGGCACACTCGTCATTCGTTGGATTATCGGCGCTGGTTACGCCGCGCGTCGGCGATCCGCTGACGCCATTGCGCCGCCATGTCGCGCGCCATCGCTTCGATCATCGGCATCGCCACCGCCAGATCGCGTGCCGCTTGTCCCGCAATTTCGCCACCGATCCGAGTTTCGTCGCCGATCCGCTCGGGCAAATCCTCATCGGCCCGCGCAATCTCGCCCAGCGTGGCATCGTCGGGCACATCGGATGCAGCATCGGGATCGATCCGGCGCATCGCATCGACCAGCGGGCCGACCGGCGTGGCCAGCAGCGCGGCGGTCACATCCTCGATCGTCTCGGCCATTGCCTTGACTCGTTCGGGACTGTCGATCGCCTCCAGCGCACCGGCAGCATCGCTCTGCGCGCTGACCGGGGAGGCAATGGCAAGCGCGGCAAAGGCGGCAATGGCGAGGCTTTTACGCATAGGCCACTCTTAAGGCGGTGAGGATTGCGCGTGGATGAACGGTTGCAAGGATTCGCGCCAAGCCCCCAAGGAGCCAAGACAGAGCGCCGCAGGCCCATTTTCTTCTCGTCTTGGCGGCTTGGTTCGTGCCGCAATCTTTGGAAGACGGGGGCCGCATAGCGGCAAACACGATGCCCCTTGGTGTCTTGGCGCGAACTCTTCCTGCTCAGCCGCCTCCTGCACCATGTGAAGCGCTTATTCGTCTGGCCTGCACGCCGCAGAACTATAGGCTTCACTATAAGGGCGACCAAAACATGTGAGAAACCGGTCCACCACGCTCAGATTCATCGGTCTGTCGCCAGTCCAGTGCGCCGGAGGCGGCGCGTCGATCAGGCGGGACCGAGCATTCTCAACGCCTGCCCGGTCCCGGTTGAGAAAGGCGACGGTCGCATCGACATAGGCATTCCACTGGCCATTCGAGGATCCGTTCTCTACGTCCGGGCGTCGCGCCATTTGCATCAAATCGATGGCTGCCTCGGTCTCGCCCAATGTGGCCCTTATCTGTCCTTCGTGCCAGGCCATGATTTGCTGCCAGCGCGTCGATGACTCGCGATATAGTGCGATGATGCGCGCAGCATCGCCGCGACATTCGGGCCTGTTATAAACCGCCCGCCAGCCGCCGTCGAAATCCTGGTCGAATACTTCAGGCGCCAACGCTAGCAACGCATCCTCGTCTACGATGCACGTCACTACCGGAGCAGCAGATACGGGCGCAGCCGAAGCGGCCTGCGCAATCAGGAGTGTCGTCAATATCACGGAAGTCGCATCTCGCCGATCATTCCGCCGCCTCCAGCACCGCCACATCGCTCAGCGGCTGCGCCAGCCGCGTCAGCATCTCCTTCGGACAGACCTGCCAGAAACGGTGCCGCCAGCGGTCCCAATCGCTCAGAACCTCCCTGGCCCAGCGCGAGTCGGTCACGCGGACATGCTCTTCGACCAACGCGTAGAGATGGCTTTCCCAATGGGCGCTGGCGAGGCGTTGCCAGACGATATTCTCGGGATTGGCGCGACGTTCGAAATTTTCCTCGGTATCGAGGATGAAGGCCATGCCACCGGTCATGCCCGCCCCAAAGTTCGATCCTACCGCGCCGAGGATCACTGCGGTGCCGCCGGTCATATACTCGCAGCCGTTCGCGCCGCAGCCTTCGACCACCACCGTCGCACCCGAATTGCGCACCGCGAAGCGCTCGCCCGCCTGGCCGGCGGCGAACAGCATCCCCGACGTCGCCCCATAGAGCACGGTATTGCCGATGATGCTGTTATCGCGAGTGAACAGCGGCGATTTGACCATCGGGCGGACGACGATGCGCCCCCCCGATAACCCCTTGCCGACATAGTCATTGGCATCGCCGAACACTTCGAGAGTGATGCCCTTGCACAGGAATGCGCCGAGCGATTGCCCGGCCGATCCGCGCAGGCGAACGTGGACATGGCCGTCGTTGAGCGTCGACATGCCGAATTTCGCAGTCACCTCCGCCGACAGCCGCGTGCCGACCGCGCGGTGGGTGTTGCGGACGGTGTAGGTCAGCTGCATCTTCTCGCCGCGATCGAACACCGGCTGCGCGTCGCGCAGGATTTGCGCGTCGAGGCTGTCGGGCACTTCATTGCGATGCGTCGGGATGTGAAAACGGCGCGCGGTGTCGGGCGCGTCGACCTTGGCGAGGATCGGATTGAGATCGAGATCGTCGAGATGCTCGGCCCCTCGGCTGACCTGACGCAGCAATTCGGTCCGACCGATAATCTCGTCGAGGCTGCGGAAGCCCAATCGCGCCAATATCTCGCGGACTTCCTCGGCGATGAAGGTCATCAGGTTGATGACCTTCTCCGGTGAGCCGGTGAATTTCGCGCGCATCTTTTCGTCCTGCGTACAGATTCCGACGGGGCAAGTGTTGCTGTGGCACTGGCGCACCATGATGCAGCCCATGGCGACGAGGCTCAATGTGCCGATGCCAAATTCCTCCGCGCCGAGGATCGCGGCGATGACGATGTCGCGCCCTGTCTTGAGTCCGCCGTCGGTGCGCAGTTTGACGCGGTGGCGCAGACCGTTGAGCGTCAGCACCTGATTGACTTCGCTGAGCCCCATTTCCCACGGTGTGCCGGCATATTTGATGCTGGTCTGGGGGGAAGCACCGGTGCCGCCGACATGGCCGGAGACGAGGATGGCGTCGGCGTGCGCCTTGGCGACGCCAGCGGCGACCGTGCCGATGCCGGCCGAACTGACCAGCTTGACGCAGACGCGTGCACGCGGGTTGATCTGTTTGAGATCGTAGATCAGCTGCGCCAGATCCTCGATCGAATAGATGTCGTGGTGCGGCGGCGGGCTGATCAGCGTCACACCTGGCGTCGAATGCCGCAGCCGCGCGATCATCTCGCTGACCTTGAAGCCTGGGAGCTGCCCGCCCTCGCCGGGCTTGGCACCTTGCGCGACCTTGATCTCGATTTCCTCGCACGCGCCGAGATATTCGGCGGTGACGCCGAACCGGCCCGAGGCGATCTGCTTGATCACCGAATTGGCGTTGTCGCCGTTGGCATAGGGCGTGTAGCGCGCGCGGTCCTCGCCGCCCTCACCCGACACGGCTTTCGCGCCGATGCGGTTCATGGCGATCGCCAGCGTCTCATGCGCCTCGGGCGACAGCGCACCGAGGCTCATGCCCGGGGTGATGAAACGCTTGCGGATTTCGGTGATCGCCTCGACCTCGTCGAGCGACACCGGCTTGTTGATCTCGTTGAATTCGAGAAGATCGCGCAGATAGACCGGCGGCAGATCGCGGATGCCGCGCGCGAAGTTGAGATAGGTCGAGTAGCTGTCGGTGGCAACGGCGGTTTGCAGCAGATGCATCAGTTGCGCCGACCAGGCGTGGGTCTCTCCACCCGCGCGCTGGCGGTAGAATCCGCCGACTGGCAAGCGGATTACTGCTGGCTCAAACGCGGCTTCGTGCCGCTCGGACGCATTGATATAAAGCGAGGTGTAGCCCTCGCCCGAAATCTTGGCGGGCATGCCCGGGAACAGGTCGTTGACCAGCGATCGAGAGAGTCCGACCGCCTCGAAATTATAGCCGCCGCGATAGCTGGAGATCACCGCGATGCCCATTTTCGACATGATCTTGAGCAGGCCATCGTCTATCGACTTGCGATAGTTGGCGATGCAATGGTCGAGCGCCAGATCACCGACCAGCCCGCGCGCATGGCGATCGGCGATGGCGGCTTCGGCGAGCCAGGCGTTCACCGTGGTCGCGCCGACCCCGACCAACACGGCGAAACCATGCGTGTCCAGGCATTCGGCGGAGCGGACATTGATCGAGGCATAGCTGCGCAGACCCTGCCGCACCAAATGCGTGTGCACCGCCGCAGCGGCGAGCACCATCGATATGCCGCAACGTTCGGGTGCGATATTCTCGTCCGATAGGAACAGTTCGGACCTCCCTGCCCGTACCGCCGCTTCGGCATCGGCGCGCACCCGGACGATGGCTTCGCGCAGGCCCGCTGCACCCGATGCCAGATCGCCCGACCCCAGAGCGAAAGTGCAGTCGATTTCCGCAACGGCGGTCCCGAACGCAGCCTTGAGTCGGTGCCAGTCGACGTTCGACAGCACCGGCGAATCGATCACCAGCACGCTGGCATTCTGTCCTGTTGTGTCGAGGATGTTGGCGAGGTTGGAGAAGCGCGTTTTCAGGCTCATCACATGCCGTTCGCGCAGACTGTCGATCGGCGGGTTGGTCACCTGGCTGAAATTCTGGCGAAAAAACTGGTGGAGCAGCCGCGGCTTGTCTGAGATCACCGCGAGCGGCGTATCGTCGCCCATCGATCCGATAGCTTCTTTGGCGGTCTCGATCATCGGCGACAGGATCAGCTCGAGATCCTCGAGCGTCTGCCCCGCCGCGACCTGATGACGGACGAGCTTCTCGCCCGAAAGGTGCAGCGACACGTCGGACGGAACCTCAGGGATGTCCGCCATGGTGCGGAATCCCTCGACCAGTTCGGCATAGGGCTGTTCTGCGGCGATGCGGTCCTTGATCTCGGCATCGAAATAGAGCCGCCCATTGACCAGATCGACCGCCAGCATCTGCCCCGGCCCGAGGCGGCCTTTCTTGACGATATGCTGTTCGGGCAGCAGTACCATGCCGCTTTCGGAGCCGACGACGACCAGCCCGTCGTCGGTGATGGTGTAACGCAGCGGACGCAGCGCGTTGCGGTCCATGCCCGCCACCGCCCAGCGCCCGTCGGTCATGGCGAGCGCGGCGGGGCCGTCCCACGGCTCCATGACGCTGGCGAAATACTGGTACATGGCGTTGTGCTCAGGCGGCACTTCCGGGTCGCCGCCCCATGCCTCTGGCACCAGCATCAGCTTGGCGGTCGGCGCTTCGCGGCCCGACCGGACGATAGTCTCGAACACCGCGTCGAGCGCGGCGGTATCGGATGCGCCCGCCGGGATGACCGGTTTGATCTCCTCCGACTGATCGCCGAAGGCGAGGCTCGCCATTTTGATTTCGTGGCTCTTCATCCAATTCTTGTTGCCACGGATCGTGTTGATCTCGCCATTATGCGCGAGGCAGCGGAACGGCTGCGCCAGCCACCATTGCGGAAAGGTGTTGGTCGAATAGCGCTGGTGGAAGATGGCAACGCGGCTCTCGAACAGCTCGCTGGTCAGGTCGGGGTAGAACACCGACAGACTCTCGGCGAGGAACAGCCCCTTGTAGACGATCGACTGGCACGACAACGAGCAGACGTAGAAATCGGCGATCTGCGCTGCGACCACCGCCTTTTCGATGCGGCGGCGGACGAGATAGAGCGTCTTCTCGAACTCCTCGGCGGTCTGCTCGTTCGGCATCGGCCCGGCAATCATGATCTGCTCGATCTCGGGCCGGGTGCGCTGCGCCTTGTCGCCGATGCAACTGACATCGACCGGTACCTGCCGCCAGCCATAGATGGTGTAGCCCGCATCGATGATCGCGCTTTCGACGATGGTACGGCAATTCTCCTGCGCGCTGAGATCCGTGCGCGGCAGAAAGATCATGCCGACCGCCAGCCGGTTCGGCCGCACCTTGTGGCCTGAATTGGCAATCGCATCGTCGAAGAAGCGCACCGGCAGATCGACATGCAGACCCGCGCCGTCGCCGGTCTTGCCATCGGCATCGACCGCACCGCGATGCCACACGGCCTTCAGCGCATCGACGGCAGCGGCAACTACCCGCCGCTGCGGCTTGCCATCGGTGGCGGCGACGAGGCCGACGCCGCAGGCATCGCCCTCATAATCGGGGCGGTACATGCCGTCGCGGGCAAGGCGGGCGTGTTCGGGCGTCGGGAAGTGGGTCATGGCGTCTGTCATCTCTATTGGGGCATCTTTAATGGGGCATGCCTGCTCAAGGCGCGCGGGCGGGCTTGCCGCCCTTGGCAGCGCGTTCGAAAAAGCGGTCGATATCGCGCTCGATCAAGGCATCGAATTCGGGATCGGGGCGGTTGCTGACTTCAGCAATGGTAGCAAAGACGCGGGGGCGCAGCACCGCCGTGGCGCGGCTGGCGTCGGTCTGGCCGAACCATTGGATCGCTGCGCGGTCGCGCGCCGGATAGGACGCGACCCGCGCCGCACTTGCTTCTGCCGCCTGCCGCTGGGTACGGTCGATGGCATCGCCGCTCACCAAATAGTCGGGAGATGCCAGCATCGCATCGCCGATAATTTCCAGATTGGCGTTGGCACACACATCGAGCACCATCCGCTGGCCCGCCTCGGTAGCGAAAAAGCTGTTGGCCTGCGAAAGCTGGATGGGTGAAAGCTCAGCATCGTAAATCGCCGCCAGCGCAGTCCATGTTTCCGCCGCCAGCCTGTCCTGAATAGCCTGGGTGCGGGCAATCACCACCGTCGTGGCATAGGCAATATAGCCGGGATAGTCGGCCTCTATCTCCTGATTGCCTGGATCGGCGGCCAGCACCCGGGTCAATTCCCTGGCCCCGGTCGATCCCGGCGCGATATCGAAACAGGCGGCCGGATTGGTCAGCATCGCCAGCCGATAGCCAAGGGTCTGCAGCACGGCGGTCGGTGCATCGGCGGTGGCTTGCGCTGCTGCACCCAGTGGCATCGACGCACATAATAGCGCCACACCTATGGCCCGACGTATGGCGATCATGACGCGCTGTCCGCTGGCATGGCGGCGGGTAGAGTTGCGGGGACGACTGGCTGCGGCGCTGCCTGCCGGTCCAGATACTCCCCGACGACCTGTACCGTTGTCAGTTCGGCGAGCGGCAGCAAGGCGATGCCGGTCTGCTCCATCCACGCCGCCAGTGCTTGCTGCAACTCGGGCTGTGCCGCCGCAAAAGCCTGTCCTGCCGACGAGGAAGTGAACCTGAACATGGCGGTTCGTTCCGCCACCGGCATAGCTTCGAAGGTACGCTGAATTTCGCGCATCAGCATCGCTTGCCGCTGTTCGGTGGTCAACGTCCGCAATTCGCCTTCATCGGCCATAGCCATGGCAAAGCCGGCTTGCTGCAAGCGGCGCGCCGGGGCCGACAGGGTGAAGCGGGTCGCCTCTCGCAACTGTGCGCTGTTGGCAAACAGGCTCATGATCTGCGCGCTGCGATCCTGAAGATTGGCGACGTGCAACGGATAACAGCGGTTGCCGAGGTCGATCAGCGCCTGTTCGATCAAAGTGCCGAGACCCGGATTGCTTGCCAGCACCTCCGCCGATCGCGGGTTGGCCGCTACTGTCCGCTGGATTTCGCTACGCAGCCTGCGGTTGACGATCTCCATCATCTGATCATCCGGCACATAGGCCCGCCCGAACGCCGCCGCTTCGGGCGTGATCCGCTCGGCCTCTGCCAATGGCAGGACACAGCATTCCGCCGCTGTCGCTGGCTGAATCGCCACAATGGCTTCGACGGGTTGCGCCGAGACTGGCACAGCCGCAACCAGCGACCCACAAGCAATGGCAATTGCGAAGGTCCGTCGGCGCATGTCCTACTCCACCCTCACCGTGGCAGCATCGGCCTCCATCACCGCAGCCGCCGCAGATGCATCGCTCTCGCTCGCAGCGCTCGCACCCATGATCGCGCCCATCATTTCCCCCATCGATCCCTGCATCGCCGCGATCATCTCGGGATCGCTCATCAACGTCAGCGAGTCGATCGCATAGGCCGCGCCCGTCGGCGTCGAGAAGAACGCCTCAAGCTCACCCAATTGCGTGAGATCGTACCGCCGCGCGTAAATGCGGGCGATGGCGGTCCGCAGCGGCGGCTCGATCCGCTCGAAAATCGGGCCGAGCAGCGCATTCATCTCGGCCATGGCCACTTGCGGATCGTTGACAGCCGTGGCGGGCGAACTACCGGGAAGTGGGCGCCCGGTGCGTGCCTCATGCAGCGCACGCCGCGTTGCCTTGTCATCCATATAGCCAGCGGCGGTAGCGGCCGCTTCATTGCCCAAAAAGCCGCCGATGGTCGCCTGCATCGTCGCTTCCATCATCCGCCGATAGGTGCCGAGCGGCCAGATGCGATTGACGAGGCGTTCGGCGACGGCGAGCCGTTCGGGATCGGGGGCTGGCAGCGGTGGCGGCGGAACGTGCTCGACCGAGTAAGTGGATATGGCCGTAGTTTGATCCGCAGCCGTTGCGACGCCGGGGCAGGCGAGCGCCGCCAGCGCGATCGCGCGGCCGAGTGGACGGCGACTATTGCCCATTGCCGTCTTCCTTGTCCGCGACTTCACGCAATTCATTGGCAAGGCGCGTCATTTCCGCCGGCAGACGCTCCATATCCTGCGCCATCACCCGTTGCTGCCAACCGGCCACAGCCGGGTCGCTCATGATCGACAGCGATTCATTGGCATAGGCCTGTCCGGTCGGCGTCGCAAAGAACACGGCCATGTCTTCGATCTGCGCGGGGGTGAACCGGCGCGCATAGGCAATCGCCATCGCGTCGATCATCGACGGCAGATTCTGCCGCATACTGAGCTGCGCCAGATCGCGCTGGCGGGCGAGGAAGCGCTCGAACACTGGCCGGGCCGCTGGTGTCTGTTCGAACACCTGTTTGAGCGGGCCGTTGTTCATCACCCCACTGGCGATATTATTGAGCATCGCTTCGACCATGCCCGCAACCATCATCTCGCGCTGGGCGGGCGGCATCATCTGGTCCATCAGTCGTGTCGCAGCGGCAATGCGCTCCGGAGACGGCTCCGCCAGCGCGGCGGGTGCTGCTGGCTCGGTTTGCGCACGGGCCGGGGCAGCCATCACCAGCGCCGCTGCCGCCACAGATATCATCATCTTCATGCCGCTATCCTTTCCTCCGCCACCTGCGCTTTCAACCAGGCGGCGATATGCCCCGCAACGTCGCGCCCGTCGCGGATGCCCCACACCACAAGGCTCGCGCCGCGCACGATATCGCCGCCCGCGAACACGCCATCCAGACTAGTCATCATCGCATGGTCGACGCGCAATGTGCCCCAGCGGGTGACGCCCAGATCGGGCGAGCCGAACAGCCTGGGCAAATCCTCGGCATCGAAACCCAGCGCCTTGATGACGAGATCGGCGGGCAGATCGCGCTCGCTCGTCGGATCGGCTTCCGGCGCGCGTCGGCCACCGGCGTCGGCAGCGCCGAGCCGCATCCCGCGCACCTTGACCGCCATCACCTTTGCTCCATCGCCAAGGAAGGCCTCGGGTGCGGACAGCCATTCGAAGACGATGCCCTCTTCCTCGGCATTAGTTACTTCGCGCTGGCTGCCGGGCATGTTCGCACGGTCCCGCCGGTAGAGGCAGCGCACCGACGCTGCGCCCTGGCGAATCGCGGTGCGGACACAATCCATAGCGGTGTCGCCGCCGCCGATGACGACGACATGCTTGCCAGCGGCGTTCAGGCTGCCGTCCTCGAATGCCGACACGCTGTCGCCGAAGCCGGTGCGGTTGGAGGCGATGAGGTAATCGAGCGCCTCGACCACGCCGGACAAGTCATCGCCGGGGGCGGTCAACGCCCGCGCCTTGTAGACGCCGGTGGCGACGAGCAGCGCGTCGTGCCGCGATTGCAGATCGGCGAGCGACGCATCGCGGCCGACCTCGAAGTCGGTCTTGATGACGATACCACCCGCCTCCAGCCGCTCGACGCGGCGCATGACCACCGGCTTTTCCAGCTTGAAGCCGGGAATGCCATAGGTCAGCAACCCGCCCGCGCGATCGTGCCGGTCATAGACGGTCACATCATGCCCGGCGACGCGCAGATATTCCGCCGCCGTCAGCCCCGCAGGCCCCGCACCGATGATGCCGATCGACTGGCCGGTCGGATTGCCCGGAGCCAGCGGCTCGACCCAGCCCTCTTCCCATGCGGTGTCGGTGATGTATTTTTCGACCGAGCCGATGGTGACCGCGCCGTGGCCGGAAAATTCGATGACGCAATTGCCCTCGCACAACCGGTCTTGCGGGCAGATGCGGCCGCAGATTTCAGGCATGGTCGATGTCGCGTTGGACAGTTCATAGGCCTCCTGCAAGCGCCCCTCCGCCGCCAGCCGAAGCCAGTCGGGGATGTGATTGTGCAGCGGGCAATGCACCGAGCAATAAGGCACCCCGCATTGCGAGCAGCGCGCCGCCTGCGTCACCGCATCGTCGGGTGCGTAACGCGCGGCGATCTCGGCAAAGTCGCGCGCGCGGTTGTCTGGCAGACGCTTGGCCGGAAAGGCCTGCGGCTCATCGACGAATTGCAGCATATCCTGTCCGGCCATCGCCGCTTGCCCTCGCTCCACACGGCCCCCCGCCGTTTCATTATGCTATCGATGGCATGGAACAGCGTGGTTGTCAGTAACCGGGGACGATTAAGGGCAATAATGCGAACTTAGTTGCGGTCAGTTGATCGGTGGGCGGGGTGATCCGCCGATTTCGCAGCAAGAATTGTCCTCAATAGTGACTATCTCGCCAACAGCCAGACGATCGCAGCACTGCCTGCGGCGATGCGATACCAGGCGAAGGGTGCGAAGCCATGTTTCGAGACGATGCCGACGAACCATTTGATCACCGCGATGGCGACAATGAACGACACGGCGAAACCGATGCCGATCAGGCCGAAATCCACGCTGGCAAGCACATCGCGCTTCTCGAACAATTCCAGCGTCGTCGCGCCCATCATCGTCGGGATGGCGAGGAAGAAGCTGAATTCCGCTGCCGTGCGCCGCTCGACGCCCAGGCACAGCGCCCCCATGATCGTCGCACCCGAGCGGCTGACCCCGGGGATCATCGACAGGCACTGGATGATGCCGATGCCCAGCGCCTGGCGCATCGGCATGTCGGCGATGCCGCGTGTCTCACCCGGTTTGACCACTCGCTCGATAATCAGGATGGCGATACCGCCGACCACCAGCGCCACTGCGACGATCATCGGCGAGCCGAGCATCACGTTGATGATATCCTTTATCAGCACACCCAGAATCGCCGACGGGATGAACGCCAGCAGGATGTTGCGGACGAACCGCCATGACGTCGGCTGGTTAGCGAACAGTCCGACCAGCACCGCCCAGAAAGTGCGCCAATAGAGCACGACCACCGCAAGGATCGCGCCCAACTGAATGACGACATTGAACATCGCCCATTGTGCCGCATCATAGCCCATCAACTCGCTGGCGAGGATGAGGTGGCCGGTCGAGGAGACGGGCAGAAATTCGGTCAGCCCCTCGACGATGCCGAGCAGGATGGCAGTGATGATTTCGGAGGTCACGCGGCGGCGGCCTTTCCGGTGAAGCGTCCGTGCCGACGATAGATATCGAGCCAGCCCCGCGCTACGGCGTCAAGCGGGGTCGGCTCAACGCCAAGATCGGCAAGCGTCGCCGCTCCGGGCGCGACGATAGTATCGGCTTGCAGCATCGCCCACTGATCTTTGGTGATCGGCGCACCAGGCAGCCAGCCGGTCGCACCCGCCAGCGCCGAAGCGGCGCGATCGGGCACGTCGATCAACAGCGGAGTGCGGCCGATCTGGCGGGCGATCCATTCATACAACGCCCGCATCGAAATGACTTGCGGACCGCCGAGTTCATAGGTGCGTCCGGCGGCGGCAGGATCGGCCAGGGCCACCACGATGGCGTCAGCGACATCGCCGACGAACACCGGCTGGAACCGCGTGTTCGGCGCGATCACCGGCATCACCGGGGCCATGGCGAGCAATCCGGCGAAGCGGTTGATGAACTGGTCTTCGCGCCCGAAGACGATCGAGGGACGCAGGATAACCGCAGCGGGCAGTGCCGCGCGCACCGCCGCCTCACCGTGCGCCTTGCTGCGACCATAAGCCGAGGGACTATCGGCATTCGCACCAATCGCCGAAACCTGCACCATCGCCGCGCCTGCCGCCGCTGCGGCAGCGGCAATATTGGCAGCGGTGGCGACATGCGCGCGCTCAAAATCGCCCTTGAGGATGCCGATCAGATTGACCACCGCATCGCTGCCTGTCGCAGCACGCAACGCGGCATCGGGCTTGCCTGCATCGGCAGCAACGAACTGCACTTGCCCCAGATTGCCGAGCGCGCGGATACCGATCGCGCGTTCGGGATGACGCTGAACGATCCGCACCCGCGCCCCCGCTGCCATCAGCGCCTGCGCCGCATGTTTGCCGAGGAAGCCGCCACCGCCGAACAGCGTGACGAGCTTGCCGTCGAGGGCGTGGGAAGAGGTGGCTGGCATGATCGGCCTCACGGGAGAGTCTGGCGGGGTGACACAAGCGCCGCAAAACGGCGCTTGTGTCCGGTCGCCGCATTGCCCCGACGCCCGGCTCGGCGCAAGGGCTTCGCCGCGGTCCGGCCAAGGAGAACCGGATTCTCCACCCCGCGCTGTTGACAAGCCTGCACACCCCCCGCTAAGCGCCCGCTCCTACCCCGTGCCCAGATGGCGGAATTGGTAGACGCACCAGCTTCAGGTGCTGGCGCTGGTAACGGCGTGGAGGTTCGAGTCCTCTTCTGGGCACCATTTTCCTGTTCGCGGTAGGCCGCCAACAGTGATAGGCGCGCCCTCCCAAGGCCCCGGACAACGCGGTCGATCCGGGACTCCAACGACCGGACCGAGTTGCGAAAATGTCGGGGGTCATTTGAAACCGTGCGATTGGAGTAGCCCTCGTGCCTCTGAATGATCGTGCGATCCGTCCCGCATAGTCAGGCCTAAAGCCCTTCACGTCATCGGGCGACACGGGGTCTTCTTGCTGGTGCATTTGTCAGGCGGCAAGCTGTGGGCCCAGGCAAGCTGTGCGCCAAGCGAATGGCGAAGCTGCACTGCATATTGGTTCGCTTCGGAAAAAGCGACGTCGTCGATCGCCTTCATTTACTTCTCCAAGTCCGACCGTTTGGGGGATGGTCCGACGCGCGATCACGATGGAAGTTCCGACAATATTCGGCCGTTCACACCATCGCATTGCGTCCGGGCGTGCCGCCGGCAACAACCAATGCTTCATCCGCCGCAAGCGCAGTTTCGGGTCCCTGAGGCTGCGCATGATTTCCCGTTGCGAATGAGACCCGCAACGCGCCGGGCCGTCGATGTGCGGTTTTCGCGCCACCGCGGAACTGCAGCCGCAGCCGACCGGACGGGAGGGAGAAATATCCAATTATATCAGGGAAACATTTTGGTAGCGGAGGAGGGACTTGAACCCCCGACCTATGGATTATGATTCCACCGCTCTAACCAGCTGAGCTACTCCGCCCTACCAAGGCGCGCCCCAGTTGAGCGGGGGCAGGCGGCGGGCTTTAGGCGGCGGGGCCGCGGTGGTCAAGCGGGTGGGCGCGGCGAATCATCGCCGGTGGCCGCGAAATTTGACCTGATGCGCCAACTGCCATGGGCCGCCGAGATAATGCCAGGCGGCGAGACCGGCGATGGCCAGCGCACGTGGGCGGAAATCGACGGAGAGCGCGGCGTGGAGCGCCTTGGCGGCAGCCGGTTCGACCTTATTCTGCACGGTGATGTGCAGACGCGGCGTGCCCTGATCCTGAGGGATCAAATCATGCGCGAAAGCTTCGGCGACATGATCGCGCATCGCCAAAAGATCGGGCGATTCGATGCGATAGGCTACCCCCCGGCCCAGCATCATCACCTGCGACAGCCGCGCCGCCGGGGGTGGTTCGGTGGCGAGATCGCGCATCATGCGGGTCAGTTCATCGAGCCGCGCGGGCGGCAGATGGTGGAACAGGCTGATATGCGCGGGGATATGGTTGCGCTCAGGCGGGAAATGCGCGCGGCGCAAGCCATCGGCCCAAGCGAAATCAGTCGCCCCCATCAGCGCGGTGACGATGATCGGGGCGGTCGGGCGGGGCATCATTGCGGCCCTATAGCGCGTTCGGCCAGCGGCGGCGACCCGCCGCCCTGTGATCGATCCGGTCGATAGGCGATTGTGCAACGCGGCCCGGTGTGGCAGCTTTCGCTCCATCGATTTCGGGGGAGACGATGATGACCGATAGCGTTGCCGTGCCGCGCACCTTCTGGGTGGTGGCTGTGGTGCTGTTGCTGTGGGCGCTGGTGGGTAATGCTGCCTATCTGGCGCAGGTGACGATGGACCTTGATGAGCTGGCGAGGACCGATCCTTACACGGCGCGCACCTTTGCCGAGATGCCGCAATGGGCATGGGCGGTCTATGCCACGGCCGTCTGGTCGGGCACGGCGGCTTGCATCGCGCTGTTGCTGCGGCGCAAGCTGGCCTTCTGGCTGTTTGCGCTGTCGCTGGCCTGCATCGTCATTCAGTTCGGTCGCAGCTTTGCGATGACCGATTTGCTGGAGGCGAAGGGCTTGAGCGCCGCTATATTCCCGCTGGTGATTTTCGCTATCGGTGCGTTCCAGCTATGGTGGTGCCGCACGTGTGAGCGGCAGGGTTATTTGCGATAGCGACGGGTGGCTCTCGCTATTACCGATGCGAGACTGAGCTTAGCACATCACAAGGGACTGTCCACTTTTTCAGCCGCAGACGATGCCGCCTCGGCTGAAGGTCCGGAGAAAAAGGGGACTGTCCTTGGCGGCATGGCGCATGGCCATGTTTGGCGGGGGCGGGGACAGTCCCTATTTCCCCTGCACCCTTCGTTCAGTTTGAATGGGTAAGCGGTTGGAAATAGGGACAGTCTCCTTTGGTGGCGAACTGGCGGCGCAGTTCCGAACCCGCCGCGTCATAACCCCCGCTCCGCCCTGATGGCGCGCCAGCGGCGGACATTGGCATTATGCTCCTCCAGCGTGCGGCCGAAGACATGGCCGCCGGTGCCGTCGGCGACGAAATACACATAATCGGTGTCGGCGGGGTTGAGCGCGGCGCGGATCGATTCGCGACCCGGATTGGCGATGGGCCCGACCGGCAGCCCGGCCATGCTATAGGTGTTGTACGCGTTGACCGCGTCGATCTCCGAGCGGCGGATGCGCCGCCCCAACGGCTTGCCGCGTGTGATCGGGTAAATGATCGTCGGGTCGGCCTGCAACCGCATCCCGATGCGCAGACGGTTTGTGTAAACACCCGCCACCGTGCGACGCTCCGAGGCTTTGGCGGTCTCTTTCTCGATAATCGAGGCGAGCGCCATCGTCTGGATGCGGTTACGCGGGAAGGCGCGGCCTGAGCGCTCTGCCCACGCCTCGGCAAAGGCGCGATCCATCGCTGCCTGCATCCGCGCCAGCACGGCAGCGCGCGGTTCGCCCTTTTGGATCGCATAGGTGTCGGGCAGCACGCTGCCCTCCTCCGGCACGGAAATGCGACCGCTGAGGTTGGGGTTTGCCATTAGCCGTTCATAGACGAGGATCGACGGCATGCCTTCGGGGATGGTGACGAAGCGCTGGCGGGTGCGACCCGACTGGAGCAACGCCAGCACCTCGGCATCGCTGTCGCCTGCCTCGACTTCATATTCGCCGGGCTTGATTGGTTCGTCCGAGCCGAACAGACGCGCGTTGCGCAGGAAGCCACTGGCGCTTTCGACCGCGCCCGCCTGCTCCATGATCTGCGCGGCGCGGGCGACGCTGGCGCCTTCGGGGATGATCACGGTCGCATCGCGCGGCGCGCCGCCGGTGCAGGCGGCGAGGAGCAGGGCGAGGATGATGCCGATCAATATGCGCATCGTTTACCCTTCAACTTCGCGGATACGGCAAACGCACCTCATGCAGCGAGGTGCCGCCCCCCCAGGAGAGCCGCGCGAATTTCGGCAATCGCGCTTCGCGCCTCGGATTCACTGGTGAAACCTTCCTGGCTCGTCGCAAAGATGCGTCCGTCGGCGGAAACTAGCCGCCAACCAAAATGCGATGGAGCAATCTGATATATCTGGTACCGGTAGGCGCTGCCGCTTCGCCCGAGCAACTCGCTGTCCAGAGCATAAGCGTCTGCGTCGTCCGCAATCGCCGCATCGATCTCATCGTCGCTCAACGCCTTCAGGCGCGTCCAGTCGGTTTGCGTCGGCTTAGGCACCGCGTCCGAAACTGTCCTGATAGTCTTGCCGCTCATTGCGCCTTGCCCTTCTCGCACTGATCAATCGGACGACGCCGTTTCGCACGGTATAGACGACGGCGATAATCAAGTCATCTTCATCGATCGTGCCCAGCGCGGTCGGTCTATATTCTTCGCCGACAAAGCGCTCGCCGGCAGGATCGATAACCGGTCCGTCCCAAATGCGCATCGCATCGCAAAAGTCGATTCCATGCTTGTCTATGTTGGTGAGCGCCTTCTCCTCGTCCCACTCAACTTGCAACGATCAGTCCTCGATCGCCTTGACGATCACGCTGGCATTGGTGCCGCCGAAACCGAAGCTGTTGTTCAGCGCCGCCTTGACCCGCCGCTTTTTCGCGACGTGAGGCACCAGATCGACACCGACACAGGCTTCCGACGGGTTGTCGAGATTGAGCGTCGGCGGGACGATCTGGTCGCGGATGGCGAGGATGCAGAAAATCGTCTCGACCGCGCCCGCGCCGCCGAGCAGATGACCGATCGCCGATTTGGTCGACGACATCGACACCGTATCGATGGCGTCGCCAAACAGGCGGCGGACCGCGCCCAGTTCCAGCTCGTCACCCAGCGGCGTGGATGTACCGTGCGCGTTGATATAGTCGATGTCCGACGGCTGCATGCCCGCGCGCTTCAGCGCCATTTCCATCGAACGGAATGCGCCGGAGCCTTCGGGGTGCGGCGCGGTGACATGATAGGCATCGCCTGACAGGCCGTAGCCGACGACTTCGGCATAGATTTTTGCGCCGCGCGCCTTGGCGTGCTCATATTCCTCGAGGCAGACGACGCCTGCGCCTTCACCCATGACGAAGCCGTCGCGCGCCTGATCATAGGGGCGACTGGCCTTTTCGGGCGTGTCGTTGAAGTCAGTCGATAGTGCGCGCGCCTGACTGAAACCAGCAATGCCGATCGGGCAGATAGCCCCCTCAGCGCCGCCCGCTAGCATGACGTCCGCATCGCCGTCACGGATCATCCGCGCCGCATCGCCGATGGCGTGTGCGCCGGTCGAGCAGGCGGTGACCACCGCATGGTTCGGCCCCATCAGGCCATATTTGATGCTGACCTGACCCGAGATCAGGTTGATCAGCCGGCCATGGACGAAATGCGGTGAGACGCGGCTTGGCCCTTTCGCGGCGAGCACCAGCGATTCGCTCTCGATGCCCGGCAGACCGCCGATGCCCGAACCGATCGAACAGCCGATGCGATAGCGTTCTTCTTCGCTGGCGTCGGTCAGGCCCGCGTCTTCCAGCGCCTGCCCGGCGGCGTCGATCCCGAAGATGATGAACGGATCGACCTGGCGCTGAACCTTGTGATCGACGCGCAGATTGGGATCGAAACCGTACGGATGATCGGCGGGCTTCACTTCGCAGGCGATATGGCATTTGTAGCCAGTGGTATCGAAGCGGGTGATGCGCGCGGCACCCGATTTGCTGGCGAGGATATTAGCCCACACCGTCTCGACGTCCGCGCCCAATGGCGTGACCAGCCCCAGCCCTGTGACGACGATCCGCCGCATCCGCAAAGTCCTTCCCTTATCCGTCCCGCTGCACCGCAGTGTCGCGCGGCGCTGGCGTATGAATAGCAAGGGCTTCGCGGTTTACCAGCGCGGGCGCGCGGCAACCGGGAAGCCCTTGGTCGATACATTGGCGACCGCAGCCGCCCGGCGCATCAGGCGCTATGTTCGTCGATGAAGCTGATCGCATCCTTGACGGTGCCGATCTTCTCAGCCGCATCGTCGGGGATTTCGACGCCGAATTCTTCCTCGAAGGCCATGACCAGTTCGACGATGTCGAGGCTGTCGGCACCCAGATCGTCGATGAAGCTCGCGTCTTCGGTGACCTTGTCGGCTTCGACGCCGAGATGCTCGACGACGATTTTCTTCACGCGCTCTGCGGTGTCGCTCATGGAGTGTCTTCCTTCGATTTATGAACGGCGGTTAAGGCGCTGCACTAGAGGGCGGCGCGGGCGCGCGCAAGGGGGTGCGGATGGCGCGGGCTACAGCGCGGCGAAGACGGCCCGGCTGCGCAGCATGGCTTCCCGTGAAAAGATGAATTCGCCAATTTGCTGGCTGTTCTGCTCTGTAAACGGCACACCCGCATCGATCATACGGCGGGCAAGTTGATCTGCCTCGACATCGGGAATATCTCCAGCACTATACCAACGGTCAACGAGCATGCGATCCGTCGCGTCCATAACATTCCCGATCAATGCAAGCTGCTCCTGCATGAACATAGATTCCAGCAGCAGCCGGTCGTGAAAAATGCGCGCCACCGCGTATCGGCGTGCGGCATCGCGCTGCGGCTCATTCCAACCATGCAGATCGGTGCAAGTCTGATCGGCTGAGCGCAGCGCCGCCATTTCCGGTTCGGGAGGCGGCACGTCGGCGCGATAGGCAGCGAACAATGCCGCGCGACGGGAGTCGTTGATCAGTTCGGGTATGCACTCGACGCCCTCGGCGGCGAAGGCTGGAGTAGCCGAGGCAGCCCATGCCGCGCAAAACAGCAACCCGACGGTCGCAATCCTCATCATATCATCGCCATCCCGCCGTTGACGTGCAGTGTCTGCCCGGTGACATAGCCCGCCTCGCGGCTCGCCAGATAGGCGACGGCTGCGCCGATATCCGCGCCCTCACCCATCTTGCCCGCCGGGATACGCGCGTTGAGCGCGTCCTTTTGCGCGTCGGGCAGCGCATCGGTCATCGCTGACGAGATGAACCCCGGCGCGACGCAGTTGACGGTGATGTTGCGGCTTGCCAGCTCCTGCGCCAGCGCCTTGGACATGCCGATGATCCCGGCCTTGGACGCGGCATAATTGGCCTGCCCCGGATTGCCGGTGACGCCGACGACACTGGTGATCGAAACGATCCGTCCGAAGCGCGCCTTCATCATCGGACGGCAAGCGGCGCGGCACAGGCGGAACGCAGCCTCCAGATTGATGCGAATGACATCGTCCCACTCCTCATCCTTCATCCGCATCGCCAGATTGTCGCGGGTGACACCAGCGTTGTTGACAAGGATGTCGAGCTTGCCGCCCAGCGCCTCGACCGCCTGACCGACGAGGGCATCGACGGCGGCAGAGTCGGCGAGGTTGCAAGGCAAAATTACGTTCTCTTGTGGCTCAACGACGGAGAAGCCCATCTGTTCGCCATCGCGCAAAACCCGCATCGATTTGTTCGTCGAGGAGAGTTTCTCAGCGCTTGTTCCAGACAGAGCAACTCTTGCTCCCTGCATCCATAATGCGCGCGCGATTTCGGAACCGATTCCGCCGGAAGCGCCAGTCACCAGCGCGGTCATGCCTGTAAGGTCGAACATCCGATATCCCTGCTATTTATTATCCTGCGCGGCCTCGCCCCTCGGCGCGAAGTCCAGCCGTCTTGTCTCGCCGATCTGCCCCTGCTCCAACCGACCTTCAACCAGTTCATAGCCCATCAGCGCAAAGATGCGATTGCCATAGAAGATCGGGCGGGCATTGCCATACCAGTCGGTGCAGGAGGCGAGGCAATTGTCCTGCACGGCGCGGCTGTCATCGGCGTTGAGTTGCCCCGCCGGAGACAGCGCGCGGTTCTGACGATTGAGGAAGAAGATGCCGGAGCCGGAGCCGAGGAAGCGCGCGTTAGCATTAGTGATGGCGCGTGCCACCGGCAGGCCGAGCACGCCGCTGCTGCCGTCGGCATTGTCGTGGCGATAGAAATAGGCGTGGCTGCGATTCTCGCCCTCGCGTGCGGCGGGGAGGGCGTAGCTGTCCCCCATCTCCGGGCGGGCGCCAAGATCGATCGACTGGAACACCAGCGCCGATTGGGGATCGGTGCCGATGACCATCGCGTCATTACCCATGATGTCGATGCGGGTCACGTCGAGCCTGGTCGGCAGCGCGGCGACAGCGCCACCACGCAGCGGTACCGCGTAGACGTGGCGCGGCCCTTGCCGGTCCCGCCTCTGCCAGCCTTCATTCCCCGAATAGAGCAGGTGCCCGCCGATGAAGCGGTTGTAGAGTTCGCCGAATTCATCGCCGCCGGGTAGGTCACGATAATGGCGAGCGGCGGCCATGCGCGCGCCGCTGCCAAAGGCGCGATAAGGCAAGCGCAGCAGCGCCAGATCGCCCTCGCCCATTTCCGCCCGCCACATCCGCTCGCCGCCATTGTCGGCGCGGACGAGGACGTTCAACGCATCGGCATCGGCGCGGAAACTAAACTGGTCGGTCGGGCTGCCCCACACGCCCACCGCCTGCGGCGCAGCGCCATCGAGCGGGATGCGGTAGAGCATGGCGCGCAGGTCTTCGTCCTCGTCGCTGCGCCAGTCGGTGCGGAAGGATTCCCCCGCCCAGACATAGACGGCGTCCTCGGCGACATAGAAGTTGCTCGATTCGGACCCGAGCACAACGGTGGTGCGGCAATCCAGATCGGCGCGCGCCAGTTCGCAACTGGTGACGCTGTGGGTGGTGTCGATATTGGCGCGGCGGGAGCGGCGCAGCATGTCCGCGACATAGACGCGGCGCGGTGTTGCCAGCCGTTCGAAGCCCGCAACCGGCCCGCCGCGCGTCCAGCGGCGCAGGCCTGGTAGACTCTCGGCAATCTCGCCGCCATCCTCATAATAATAGGTCAGCGGAGTGTAGACGATCAGCCGGGTGCCGATCAGGCGTGAGGCATAGTTGCGCGAGGAATAATAATCGTCCGAGCGCAGATGGTGCGTGTCGCGATAGGTCAGTAGCCCGTCCGCGCTGATGGTGAACCGGTTTATCTCAGTACCGGTGCGCGCATAGTTGAAGCCGATGACGACGACCATATCGCCGCTGACCAGCATTTCATCATAATAGGCATCAACTCCGCCCCGGTCCGATGGCGGGAAGGCGTTGACAGTATCGACAGTGCGCAGGCCGTTGTTCGACGTGTCGATGGTGAACAACCGTCCCCGGCGTAGCACGACCAAATGGCGGCCATGTGTTTTAACGATGCCGCCTTCGTCGACGTTGGCTGTCTGGTTGTTGGTGATGGAAGGCGCAGCTGCGCTTGATGTAACGACTATGTCATCCGCAACAGAGGCGGGCGCAGGGGCGGGCGTGGATGGCGCAGCCGATGCCTGCCCTGAAATGGACGGAGGAGGCGGCGGCGGCGGTGGCGGCGGTGGCGGCGGAGGAGAAGGTGGCGGTGGCGGTGGCGGTGGCGGTGGCACAGGCGGCGCATATCGGTCGGCATTATCGCTCACCCGCCGCAGGAATGCTTCCAGTTCGCGATCGCTGGCAAAACTGCGCATCGTCGTTCCTGACGATTGCGCAACCGCAATGCTGCTGATCAGCGCCACCCCGCTTGGCAGTGATAGTATCAGCACCGTCAAGATGCCTGCAAAGCCGCGCATCGATTCTCTCCCCCTGTCGAACTGCCGCGAGGCAGACTGCGCCGGTTTACCTGTGCACAGAATGAACGGTGCGATCACAGATCTTTGAGCAAAGCCTCGATATCGTCCATCGTCACGACACTGACCGCTCCAGCATCCGGCGCGATGCGCTTGACCATCGGGGTCAGCACCTTGCCGCCGAACTCGACGAAATGGGTGACGCCCGCTTCGGCCATGGCAGCAACGCTCTCGCGCCAGCGGACGCGGCCGGTAACCTGGGCGACCAGTTGCGCGACGATGGTCGCGGCGTCGGACACCGGTGCGGCGGTGACGTTGGCGTAGAGCGGGACCAGCGGGCCCGTCGGCGGGTGCGCCTTCAGCGCTTCGGCCATCGCATCGGCGGCGGGCTGCATCAGCGGGCAGTGGAAGGGGGCGGAAACGGGGAGGAGGATGCCGCGTTTGATGCCATGATCCTTGGTCAGGGCGATGGCGCGTTCGACAGCTGCGGTGTGGCCGGAAATGACGACTTGCAAAGGGTCGTTGTCGTTGGCGATGGTCAGCGTCTCGCCCTCGGCTGCGGCGTCACACAACGCTTGCGCCTTTTCAATATCCGCACCGAGCAGCGCCGCCATCGCGCCGATGCCGACCGGCACTGCCGCCTGCATCGCTGTCCCTCGCAGTTTGAGCAGCCGCGCGGTGGTGGCGAGATCGAACGCACCGGCGGCGCATAATGCCGTGTATTCACCAAGGCTGTGCCCGGCGACGAAATCGCATTTCTCGGCGAGGTGAACATTGCCCTCCTTCTCCAGCACCCGCAGCGTTGCGATGGCGTTGGCCATGATCGCCGGCTGGGCGTTTTCGGTCAGCGTAAGATCGGCTTCCGGCCCCTCGCGCATCAACGCGAACAGTTTCTGCCCCAGCGCGTCATCGACCTCCTGAAACACTTCGCGGGCGACGGGGCTGGCAGCGGCGAGCGCCACGCCCATGCCGACCGACTGGCTGCCCTGTCCGGGAAATATGAATGCTCTCATTGATTTGTCCTGAAACAGTTTAAGAATTTTGTTCGCGCAGAGGCGCAGAGGACGCAGAGGGCTGGTGGAGTGTCTCGCCACCGAAGTTTATCAGCAGCCCTACGGGCTGGTCTAGGAGACGCAAATAGGTGAGCACCTGCTTAGCGTGAACAGGTGCAAGCCGATCTATCGATTTTATCTCCAAGACCAAACGATCGTCAACAAGGATGCCGATCCTGAATGCGGCTTCAAATTTGGTTCCCTCGAAATGGATGTCGACGGGCTTCTGACGCTCCACCTTATAATCGGCTTCTGCCAGCTCGCCTGCCAAGACGGTTTCATAAACATGCTCAAGCAATCCAGGGCCAAGCGTCCGATGCACCCTGATAGCGATGTCCACCACCTGACCGCTGATCACATCGATATCGGTCATATGCGACGCTGCTCCCATTTACTCTTCTCTGCGCCCTCTGCGCCTCTGCGCGAACGCTATTTCTTTCTCTATTGCCGTCCGGTTTAGCCAAACCGCCCGAACGGCACGACCTTGTTACCCGCATAATGGCCGATCTCCGCGCGCCCGCCGTAGCGGATGTTGGCGCGGGCGCACCAATCCCGGGCGATACCGACCTCGTCCTTGCCGTAGGGGCGGTCGTTTTCCTTGATGTCGGTGACTTGGCCCAGCCGGATTTCGGCGGGCGGGCTGCGCCATTGCGATGTCGTCAGCGCGAAGAAGCAGCGGTCGACCGCGTAAAGATATTCGCCGACTTCCTCGACCATCAGCACATGGCCAGACAGATCGGGCCATAGCGGCGTGCCGACCATCATTGCCGCGCTGATCAGGTTGAAGGCGGCATAGCGTTCGCCGGCTTTCAGGCCAGGCTCGAGGCTGCGCGGATCCTTTCGCGCCATCCACGCGACAGCGCGCATCCGGGCTTCCTCCGATCCGTCGATTACCATCGGGCCGTGGCAGAGATTGGGAAAACCGGCGCGATAGAGCAGCGCCAGCATATAGCTCGCGTCGCTGTAGCCCATGTAAGTCTTGTTTCGCGCCGCAGGGCCGAGCAACGGCAGCACATCCTGCGCTATGCGGCCTGCGCCATAACCGCCGCGGGCGAACCATATGGCGTCGATATCCGGGGCGTTGGCCATCTCGACGAAGGCAGCGGAGCGCTGCTCGTCCGATCCGGCGAAATGGCCGTGCATCTGGGCTTCGGGAACATGTGTCGTATCGGTGAGGATGAAGCCGGTTTCACCGCCCACCTCGTTGGGCGCGCGGCCGAAAACCTGCGGGTGCCAGACCAGTTCGACATCGGCAAAATGCGCCGCGACCATGGCGTTGGCGCGCTCGACATGGCTGGGCAGCAGATAGACCGACGGAGCGACGATGCCGATTCTTGTTGTCAAATCACTTCCCCACTGGCCGCAAGCGCCAATTGCGCGCGTGCTCGAAAAGCCATAGCGGGGCGGCATGACTCACGCAAAACGCTATTTCTTCTGCGGTATCGGCGGATCGGGGATGCTGCCGCTGGCCATGATCGCCCGCGCGCGCGGCGCAGAGGTTTGGGCCAGCGACCGCAGCTTCGATCAGGGGCGCACCGGCGACAAATTCGCTTGGCTGGAGGCGCAGGGAATACGCCTGTTCGCGCAGGATGGCAGCGGGCTGGTATCGCCACAACAGACCCTGGTTGCATCAGCCGCGATCGAGGACAGCGTGGAGGACGTGGCGCGGGCCAAGGCTTTGGGCTGCGCGCGGATGACGCGGGCGGAACTCAACTCGGCGCTGTTCAACGCCGCGCAGACCCGCATCGGCGTGGCGGGGACCAGCGGCAAATCGACGGTGACGGGCATGATCGGCTGGATTCTCCACCGCGCGGGACGTTCCCCCACGGTGATGAACGGCGCGGTGATGCGCAATTTCTCCGGCCCGGACAATCCGTTCGCCAGTGCGCTGCCGGGTGGGGTCGACGCCTATGTCAGCGAAGTGGACGAGAGCGACGGGTCGATTGCGCTTTACACCCCGACCGTGGCGGTGGTCACCAACATCAGCCTCGACCACAAGAGCCTGGCCGAGTTGCACGGCCTGTTCGGCGATTTCATCCGCAAGGCAGGGACGGCGGTGGTCAATGCCGACGATGCCGAGAGCGCGCCGTTGCTGGGCGGACGCGCGGTGACCTTCGGCTTTGACGACGCAGCGCACATCCGCGCCAGCGACTTTCGCGCCGAGCCATTCGGCAGCCACTTTACCGTCCATGCAAACGGATCGAGCCACGGCGCATTCATCCGCATGGCCGGACGGCACAATGTCTCCAACGCGCTCGCCGCCATCGCCGCAACTCAGGCGATTGGCGTGCCGGTGGCGGAGAGTGTGGCGGCACTGGCCGACTTCGCCGGATTGGCCCGCCGCTACGAGGTCGTCGGCACCGCACGCGGCGTGACAGTGATCGACGATTTCGCCCACAACCCGGACAAGGTCGCCGCCACGCTCGCCGCCGTCGCTACCCAACCGGGCCGCGCGCTGATCTTTTTCCAGCCGCACGGCTACGGTCCCTTGCGGCAGATGGGCAAGGAACTGGCCGCGAGTTTCGCAGACGGAATGCGCGCAGGCGACCGGCTCTGGGTGTGCGATCCGGTCTATTTCGGCGGAACGGTGGATCGCAGCGTGGGGAGCGCCGATTTCGTCGCGGATGTATGTGCAAACGGCGGCGATGCCACCCACCTGCCAACCCGGGAGGATTGCGGCTCGGCCATTCTAGCAGAAGCACGAGCGGGCGACCGCATGTTCATCCTCGGTGCGCGCGACGATACGTTGACCGAGTTTGCAACAACGCTACTGGCAGTGCTTCAGCGTTCACGCAGTGGCTAAGCTGCGGCGCGCCGCGCCATCTTTGCCCGGTGCGCGCCGATATAATCCATCGCCGCGCCGGGCGGCATCGGGCGGCTGAGCAGGAAGCCCTGCACCTGCTGGCACCCCTTGGCCTGCAGCATCGCCATCTGGTCAGCGTCCTCGACACCCTCCGCCAGCGTTTCCATATCGAGCGCGGAGGCCAGCGTCGTGATCGCGCCGATGATCGCGCCGGCGCTGGCGCTGCTGCGGAGATCGTTGACGAAGCTGCGGTCGATCTTGATCTTGTCGAACGGGAAAGAGCGCAGATAGCTCAATGAACTGTAGCCGGTACCGAAATCGTCGAGCGCGACGCGCACCCCCAGCGCCTTGATCTGGTGGAGCATCGCCAGCGTCTTTTCGACCGATTCGATGAAGATCGATTCGGTGATCTCGATCTCCAGCCGCGACGGTGCGAGCCCGCTCATCGCCAGTGCCTGGGCGATGGTGGTGATCAGGCTGCCGCTGCGGAACTGCAATGGCGAGACATTGACCGCGACGCGCAAGACATCGGGCCATGTCGCGGCGCGGCGGCAGGCTTCGCGCATTACCCATTCGCCGATCGGCACGATCAGCCCGGTTTCTTCGGCGAGCGGGATGAATTCGTCGGGCGTGATATTGCCCAGCGTCGGATGCTCCCAGCGCAACAGTGCCTCGAACCCGATCAGTTCGCTGGCGGCGATGCGGTGCAACGGCTGGAAATGGAGATGCAGTTGGTCGTCGGCCAGCGCCGAACGCAAGCTGACCTCCATGAAGCGCCGCTTGCGCGCCTGCTCGTCCATCGTCGCCTCGAAAAAGCGATAACAGCCGCGCCCTTCGGACTTGGCACGATAGAGCGCGAGATCGGCATTCTTGACCAAAGTCTCTCCATCGCGCCCGTCCGACGGACCGACGGCAATGCCGATGCTGGCACGGCATTCCGTCGCCTGACCGCTGATCGTCATCGGCGTTTCGAAGCAGGCGGCGACCTGACCTGCCAGCGCGGCAAGATCGGTTTGCGCGGGGACGCGCCCCATCATGATGACGAATTCATCGCCGCCCAGCCGCGCGACCACAGAATCGCCAAGCCGATCGGTAAGCCGCGTGGCGACAGCCTTGAGTACCGCATCGCCGACCGGATGCCCTTGTGTGTCGTTGATCAGCTTGAAATTGTCGAGGTCGCAATAACAGACCAGCACATGTTCGCCCGACTGGCGGCGGCTCATGGCGAATTCGAGCTGTTCGTTGAACAATTTGCGGTTGGGCAGGCCGGTCAATATGTCGTGCAGCGCCATATGGCTGATGCGCTGCTCGCGCTCCGCAATCGCCCCGACCATGGTGTTGAAGCTGGTAGCGAGACGGCCGATCTCGTCGTCACTGTCGATTTGCACCACCACCGCCTCGCCCTCGCCGAAGCGCCGGGCAGCGCGGTCGAGCGTCGCAACGGGGCGAGCGATGCCGCGCGAGACGAACAGGCTGGCAAAGATGGCGATCGCGACGCCGCCGATCGACAGCGCCATCAGCACCGTCTCGAGCGTGGCATAGCGCGCCAGCGCGGCGTCGAGCGAGTGGCGCAGCACCAGCCGCGGCGCGACATGCGTGCCGAGTTCGGCAAGCGAGGAGACACGATAGAGGATGTCTTCGCCATTTTCCTCAACGGACAACAGGCGGCTGCCCTCTCCCTGCTGGGTGAGCGCGGCGGGTAGATCGGTAGCAGGGCGTACTTCGGCAGCGATCGGCACCGTCGATGCCTCGGCCAGCCGGGCCAGTTCGTCTGCGCCGAGCGGTTGCAGCAGCACCAGCCAGCCTGTCAGGTCAGGCGTTTCGATGGGGGCCGAGACCGCCAGATTGAGGTGCTCGCCGGTGGCGATGACTCCACGATCGCGCCCGTCATCGAGTGCGCGGACAATGCCCTCGCGATCGGCGCGCGGGAAGCGTTGCTGCGCACCGATGATCCGCCCGTCGAGCGTAACGACGAATGCTCCGCCCAGCCCCGCCCGGCCCTGGATGCTCTCCAGTGCGCTTTTAATGGTCGGCGCATCGTCGAGCGCAACCGCTTCACGAAAGCCGAAATCGGCGGCAAGAACGGTGCCCGCCGTCCGCATTTCCGACGTACGCTGATCGAGTATCTGGTCGAACGCACGCGCGTTCGCTTCCATGTCATGGACCACGCTGTCGCGGGCGAAGCGCTCGATGCCGCTGGATGCGACGAACAATATCACCCACAGGATAGCCCCGAACAGCAGCGCATAGATCGTGCCGATCCGCGCTGCGAGCGAGCGGAAGCGAGGCATGGTGCGCGCCAGGCTGAGCGTTGCTCCCCTCATTCGCGGACGTCCACCCTCACGCGGCTGCCACCGGCGGTGACAGTCGAGGCAAAGTCCTGCTCAGAATCGCGCGCACGCAGTTGCGGATGCCAGACGCGGATGGTGACGCGCCCGGCGGGCAAGCCGTCGAAGCGGACGCGGCCATTCTGATCGGTTTTGGCGGCAAAGGGTGTATCGACGACGCGGATATAGCCGCGCATATCGTCATGGATATTGCAGCCCAGCGCGACCGTACCGGCGACCGGAAAGCTGTGCGAGCGGGTCTGGTCCTGCCCGTATAGCTCGATCTCGAAGCGCGCGGCGCGCGAGAAACTGTAGACATTGTGCCGCACCGTATCGAGATTGGGAAAGGCGACCGATGCACCGCGCGGCACGATCAGCGTGCCCGGAACGAAGGCCCGGTTGCGCTGCGCCATCGCGTTGCGCCAACCAAAGCTGATCGGACGCACGCCGACCCCCGCCTCCGGATAGACCATGACGACGGCGTTGGAGAGAGGGAGACCTCCGTCGGAGACCACCTGCACGGGCATCACCGGAGAGGGCTGAGCCGAAGCCACAGCCACCACGGAAATGACGCACAAGCCCCCGAGAGCTAGGCGGTATTTCTGGTTCATCGCGACGGTTTTACACATAAGCGGTAAATCAAAGATTATCGACCGTTGCGCTAACACACTGACATTAAACGGTCGTTAGCGCCTTCATGGTTAACAGCGCCCAACTCTCGGGACGACCTACCATGGAAAAATACGCATATTTTGCGGTTGCGCGCTCCCGCTACGGTAAATGCGCCGCTTTGCTGTCGGGGGCGCTTTTCGCGATAGCGACCCCCGCCACGGCCCAAGATTCGGTCGATGACGGCGGAAAATTGCTGCTGACCAACGGTGTAACCACTATTGAGGGCAGTGCGGGCGGCGGCCTTGCGACCTGGGCGGTGATCGCCGGCAATGGTACGCGCGATCAGCTCGGCGTCTCGGCCCATGCCGCGGTGATCGAGCTGCCCGACTATGGCTGGCTCAACTACGGCGTTTCGGTCGGCCTGTTCGACCGGATCGAGCTGAGTTTTGCGCGTCAGGAATTCGACACGCGCAATGTCGGGGCGGCGCTGGGGCTGGGACGGGGCTTTACCTTCGATCAGGATATCTTCGGCGCAAAACTCCGGCTGGTCGGCGATATCGTTTATGGCGACGCGCTGATCCCGCAGATTTCGGTCGGCGTACAGCACAAACGCAGCGGCGATGATGCCATCGTCCGCGCAGCCGGCGCAGGCGACGACCAGGGCACCGATGTCTATGTGACCGCGACCAAATTGTTCCTGTCGCACAGCGTGCTCGCCAGCGGCACGGTGCGCTGGACCGAGGCCAACCAGTTCGGGCTGCTCGGTTTCGGCGCGGCCGGGCAGGACAGCGGCGCGCTGCAGTTCGAGGGCAGTCTGGCCTACCAGCTCTCCCGCCAACTGGTGATTGGCGGCGAGTATCGCTCCAAGCCCGATCAGCTCGTCATTGCCCGCGAGGACGATGCCTATGATATTTTCGCCGCCTGGGCGATGACTCGTAATGTCACGGTGACCGGCGCCTATGTCGACACCGGATCGATCGCCGGTCAGCCACGCCAGCGTGGCGGCTATGTCTCGCTCCAGCTCGCTTTCTGATCGGACCTGACGATGATCCTGCTCGCCCTGCTGCTGATTGCGACCCAGCCCGTTCCCGAAGCGCCGCCAGCCGACCCACCCGTCGATTGGAACGCCGAGTTCGGCGTGCCGGAGCGGGTGCGCGATCCCGAAACCGGCGAATATCCGGTCGATCCCTATCGACAGAGCAACGCCCATGCCGGAGCGCGGCAGTTCGGCGGCGATGCGATGGCACGTGCCTTTGGCGGTCAGGACGGTATCCGCCGCATCGCCGATCGCACCGTGACGTTGAGCGAAGCCGATCCGCGTATCGCATCGATTTTCGCTGCGACAGACAATGTCCGCCTGCGCCGGACATTGTTCGAGCAGTTCTGCTACATTCTCAATGCCGGATGCGACTATTCAGGACGGGACATGGCGACGGCCCACCGCGATCTCGGCACGCAACACGGCGATCTCAACGCGCTGGTAGAAAATCTACAGGCAGCCATGCGCGAGGAAGGCGTGCCCTTCGCCGCGCAGAACCGGTTCCTGGCGAAACTCGCGCCGATGGAGCGGGATGTTGTTGTTCGCTAGCCGTCGAACCGACGACAGCCTAGAAATCAGCGCCCTTTGCGCTGCTTGCGTGCCGCATATTTGGCGTCGCGGATCGCCTTCTTCTCTTCATCGCTCATGATCAGCGCAGCAGCGGCGGCCTCGGCGGCGGCAGTCTGTTCGGCTGCCTCGGCAACGGCGGCGGCTTCGACGGCCTCAAGCGCGGCTTGCTTTTCGGCCTTGATCCGTTCGCCTTCAGCACGCTTGGCCTCGCGCGCGGCAGCGGCAGCGGCTTCCTTTGCCTCCTTGGCGGCGCGGCGTTCGGCGAGCACGGCTTCATCGACCGGCGGCTTGGCGCGCAGCTTGTCCAGCGCCTTCTGGCGCGCTTCAGCGGCCAGCGCGATCCGTTCCTGGAAAGTCGGGGCCTTGTAGTTCATCATAAAGAGAGCGTCTCCGAACCGTCACCGGCGCGGGGATGCGCGGCTGCGGGGTCAATAAGGGATTTCGGGGTTTTGCTCAACCTTGTGAGCAGCCCGGCTTCTTAAAAGCGCAGGCGATGCGCAGGAGCGTGCCGACCGCCACGGATCGACACGCTCCCGCAATCGGTCAGGCAGCCTGCAGGTTCACAGCCGAGGTCTTGCCACGATTGTCGGTTTCCAGCTCATAGGAAATGCGCTGATCCTTATCGAGCGTGGTCATGCCGGCGCGCTCGACGGCGCTGATGTGGACGAAGGCATCGCCCTGGCCGTTTTCGGGAGCGATAAAGCCATAGCCCTTGTCGGCATTGAAGAATTTGACGGTTCCGGTAATCATATGGGTATCCTTTGTCCCAAAAAATGCGGGCATGCGCCATCAACGGCACATCCCGGCTTCGGCGAGGCTGAATGGGGACAAAGGGGGGCGCAAAGAGCGGCCCGATATCCGTCGAAAGCGACGAGAGCGTTGTCGATATAAGCGCAGTGTGCGGAAAATGCAATTTTTCCAGCAAGCTCGCGGATCGCATGGCATTTGACAGCCCCCCAGCCAGCCGCTCTAGTCGCGCGATGACCATCGCCATCGATCTCACCGGGCGCACCGCGCTTGTCACCGGGGCCTCGCGCGGCATCGGCCGCGGCATTGCCCTCGCCCTCGCCCGTGCCGGAGCCGACATCGCGATCAACTATCGCAAGGACGAAGACGCCGCACTGGAAACCGCCGTCGCCATCCGCGCGCTGGGGCGACGCGCGGAGATATATGCTGCTTCGGTCGGTGAGGCCGAGCAGTGCGAGGGTCTGGTCGCGGCGGTCGCACACGATTTCGGCGGGTTCGACATCCTCATCAACAATGCCGGCATCGCCTCCTCGGGCCGTAGCGTTGCCGATACCGATCCGTCCGAGCTGGTGCGGCTGATGGCGGTCCATGCTATGGCCCCGCATTATATGAGCCATTATGCGCTGCCGCATCTGCGGCTGCGCGAGCGATCGGACATCGTCATCATCTCCTCGGTCGCTACCGACGGTTACGCCGCCAATGGCGCGCCCTATAATATGGGCAAAGCGGCGAGCGAGGCGCTGGCGTACACCATGGCCAAGGAAGAAATGCCGCACGGCGTGCGCGTCAATGTCGTCAAACCGGCGCTGACCGTCAGCGACATGGGGATGCGGCTGGCGAAAGCGGTGGCGGGCGTCGCCGACATCCACGACCTCGACAAGGGCTTCCCCTTCGGACGGGTGGCGACGCCCGACGATGTCGCGGCGGCGGTGGTGTGGCTGGTCAGCGATGCCAATCCCTATTGTTCGGGGCAGGCGATTGCGATCAATGGTTCGGGTGGAGGATTTCGGAAATGAAGACGATCATGGTGCTGGCTTTGCTGTCGATGGCTTGCACTGCGCAGGCGCAGCCCAAGGACGATATGGCGGCGATGGAGGCCGCGCTTGCTGCTGCACAGGCCGCTATCGAGGCCCTCGGTCCGGCGGAAGCCGAAACCCCTGCCGTCGACGCGGCAGTCGGCCTGTTCGATCCATCGCGCGACGCCATGGCCGATGTCGACGCCGCACTCACAGCCGCCCGCGCCAGCGGCAAGCATGTGCTGCTTATCCTGGGCGGCGACTGGTGCCATGACAGCATCGCACTGACCGATGCCATGGCCATCCCGCGCACAGAGGCGATGCTCGCCGCGCGATACGAGATCGTCCGCGTGCACGTGCCCTTCAGCCCCGACGAGCGGGTTTTGCCGGTCGCACAACGCTTCGGCATCGCAGCGGTTGAGGGCACGCCGACCGTTCTTATCCTGAGCCCCGACGGCACCGTCACCAACCGCGACGACGCGCCGCGCTGGCGCAACGCCGCCAGCCGCAAGCCTGCTGCGATTCATCGCGCGCTCGAACGCGCCGCCCCCGCCATCGGCGGATGAGCGGGGCCGCGCCCGACGCGCTCGTTATCGTCTATAATGCCGACGAGGGGCTGGGCGCAGCATTGTTCGATGCTGTGCACAAGATCGTCCGGCCGAACACCTACGCTTGCGATCTGTGCGCGATCACTTATGGAGCGGTGGCGATGCGCAACGCATGGCGCGACTGGCTAAAAGAACAGCCATTCCCGACCGAATTCTTCCACCGCCAGGATTTCGCCCGCGCCTTTCCCGCACTGACCAACCTGCCCCTGCCCGCCATTCTCTTGCGCGATGAAGATGTGCTGACTCTGCTGATCGGGCCAGAGCAGATGGAGCCGAACATGGACGTAGAGTCGCTGATTATCGCGGTCGAGGCCGCGCTCGACAGGATCAGCGCCGCCCGATCCGGGTGACCACGGTGACGAAGAAGGCTGTGGACCAGCCGAGCAGCAGCAGCCCGTTGATCCCCTCGATCGCCCCGACCAGCCGCCACTGCGTGGCAATGTGCACGTCGGTATAGCCGATGGCCGCGTAGCTGATCGTCGAGAAATAAATCGCGGTCGACAGATCGGGGATCGCCCCGATCCACACATAGACGAAGCCATAGAGCCAGATTTCGATGCCGTGCAGCACGAACAGCGACAGCACCAGCACCTGGGTGAAGAACAGGCTGCGCATCGAAAAGGCGGGGACGTGCCGGACCTTTTCCTCGTAACTCTCTGTCCTGAGCAACCGCGAGAGAAAAATCAGGCCGACACCGTGGATGGCGACGGTGACGAGCACCATCGCGGTCGACAGCGCCAACTCGTTCGCCATGCGCAGGATGTCGAGGTCAGGCGTCACCCATCCCTGCCAGTCGAGCGCCGAGCTTGGCGGTGATGGCGAACAGCGCATCGCCATCCGATTGCCGCAGCTTTGCCAGCTCCAGTTCCATCCCCTGCGCAAAAATCAGCTCGCGCGTCCCCGCCTCAATGGCGGTGACGATCGCTGCCGCACAATCGTCAGGCGACAGCCCATTGTCGATTTGCGGGTCGCTGTTGCCCTGTTTCTCGCCCTGCGCCGTCAGCGCATTGCGCGCGACATCGGTGGCGACGGATCCCGGCAGCACGTTGAGCACCCTCAGCCCATGCGCGATCTCGGTTTCGGCGCGCAGCGCATCCATATAGCCGATGATGCCGTGCTTTGCGGCGCAATAAGCGGTGCGCAGCGGCACCCCCGCACGCCCCGCGACCGACGAAATCGCCACGATCTGCCCCTCCTTGTGCGCGATCAGATGCGGCAGGCATGCCTGCGTCAGATGGATCGGCGCGATCAGGTCTGCCGCCAGCACCGCGTCATAGACCGACACATCGGTATCCACCGCCAGCGCGCGCTGGCTGATCCCGGCATTGTTGACGAGGATGTCGAGCCGCCCCTGCCAGCCCTGCGCCTGATCGACGATGTCCGGCAGCGCCGCCAGATCGGTGGTGTCGAACGGCAGGATCATGCAGACCGCGCCGGTCGCCGCCGCCGTCTCCTCCAGCGCCTCACGCCGTCGGCCCGAGAGGATCAGCTTGGCACCCTTGGCGGCAAACGCCAACGCGATAGCGCGGCCGATTCCGGACGATGCGCCGGTGATCCATGCGATGCGGCCTTCGAGAGTCATGCTGTTCTCCACCCAAAATCAAGAACCATGCCGTTCCCGCGAAAGCGGGAATCCAGGGCATCAAAGACCGTTGCTCCGTTCCACTCCTGGATTCCCGCTTATGCGGGAATGACAGAACAGGATCGTCTGCATACACGCGCTACTGCGCCATCCACACAGCAACCTCACCCGCCACCCGGTTCGCCGCGCGATTGAGCGCTGTCCCCCCATTGGCCGGAGTCAGTTCGCCAACCGCCTCGCGCGCCTCGAAGCGGCGTTGCGAGATCATCGATCCGTCATTGGTCAGCCGCATCGCCTGATAGGTGACCACCGCCTGATTGCTGTCGGCGTCGATCCCAAAATTCAGCAGATCGCCGCTCAGCAGTTCTCCCGGTCCGGTGATCAACTCCGTTTCGGTCAACACCAGCCGCTGGCCGCCCGCCGACAGCGTTTCCGACAGCAGCCGCTGGAACAGCCGCGCCGGTGGCTCGATCCATTGCGCGTCCTTCAGATAGGCGATCTGCGTGCCCCCTGTCTCGACCGGCACACGCGGCGTCCGCAGCTTTTGCGGCACTGATGGTATCACGACAGTCAGCGCGGTCTGCGCGCTGCCGCTTCGCGCGGCATTGGTGGCAGGGGCGCTGTCGGCGGAAAGGTTCAGCAGGCTCGGCGGCGGTTTGGCGCCGAAACTGATGCAACCGGCGAGCAGCAGGGCGCCAAATGGCGCGAGTAATAGTGACGGGCCTTTCAGGGACATCATCGTCTCCTCACTTTTCTTCATAGTCGGGCAAATTCGACCCCAGCACGCCGCCCGCGCCCTGGCTGTCGAGCCGGTCGGCAACATTGGAAAGAGTTGTGGCGCTGCGGCGCAGATCGCGGATCAGGGCATTGGCCTCGGGAATGGTGCGGCTGCTGAATGCCTGTAAGCCAGGACGGGCATCCTCGATCGCGCTTTCCATTGTCGCGATCGAACGCTCGGCTGAGCTAACCGCCCGTCTCAGATCGGCGATCATCGGGCGGCCCTGTTCGTCGAGCAGGCTGTTGGTCGTTGCCGCCAGCTTGCCGATTTCCTCCGCTGCCGTGCCTGCTTGCTGCGCCGCCACTCTGGCATCTGCGAGGGCCTGCTCCATCTGCGGGCCGTTGCGCGCCAGCGTTCCGGTCAGCGATTCGACATTATCGAGGATGTTGCCAAGGCTTTCCTGATTGCGGTCATCGGCGAGCTCAGTCAGCCGCTCGGTCAGCGTCGACAATCGCTCGAGCAGTTGCGGCGCGCTGTTGAGCAATTCGCCAAAGCCCGCCAGCCGTGTCGGGATCACCGGTCGCCCGGCCGGTCCCGGATCGGTGATCGGCGGCTGCCCCTTGACCGCACCGTCGAGGCTGATCTGCGACACGCCGGTGAAGCCGACTCCGCCGATCGATGCCGTCGTCCCTTGCAGAACCGGTATCTCGGGATCGACTTCGATGCGCACGCGCACGAACTGCGGATCGGGCTGCCACAACGCGATTTCCTTGACTTGGCCTGCAGGCACACCGGAGAACAGCACAGCCGAGCCTTTGTTCAGCCCCTCGACCGACTGCTTGAAGAAAATATCATATTCGATCCGATCACGCCCGCCCGCGCCGGCCAGCCAGACGGTAAATCCGGCGAGCGCGAACATCAGCAGCAGCGTCACCGCGCCGACCATCAGATTGTTGGAACGGGTTTCCATGAACTCAGTCTCCGGAACGCTGCGCGGTCTGGGCCGCAGTCGGTATGGATTTTTCCAAAGAGAACGCGGACTTGGCGCGCCGCCCCTCGGCATCGCTGGCAGCACGGCCACGCGGTCCGCCGAAATAATCCTGTATCCATTGATGGTCGGTGGCGACCAGCTCCGCAATGGTGCCGATGGCGATCACCCGCTTGTCGGCGAGCACCGCCACCCGGTCGCACACCGTGTGCAGCGTATCGAGATCATGGGTGATCAGCAGCACGGTCAGCCCCAGCGTATCCGCCAGCTCGCGGATCAGCTCGTCGAAGGCAGCGGCGCTGATCGGGTCGAGGCCGGCAGTCGGTTCGTCGAGGAACAGGAGCGCCGGGTCGAGCGCCAGCGCCCGCGCGAGCGCCGCGCGCTTGACCATCCCGCCCGACAGTTCCGCCGGATATTTCGGCCCGGCATCGGCAGGGAGGCCAGCCAGCACCACCTTGTATGCGGCGATCTGGTCGAGCACGTCCTTGGAATAATTGCGATAATATTCCTTGATCGGCACCTGCACATTTTCCGCGACGGTCAGCGTCGAGAACAGCGCGCCGCCCTGGAACAATACCCCCCAGCGCCGCCGCACGTCGCGCAGCGCGCCTGCGTCGGTCAGGCCCAGCGCCGGCTGTCCGAACACCGAAATTTCACCCTCCGCCGGGGTCTGCAAGCCGATGATCGATCGCATCAGCACCGATTTACCCGTCCCCGACCCGCCGACCACGCCGAGAATCTCGCCGCGCTTCACATCAAGGTCCAACCCCTCATGCACCACCTGCTCGCCGAACTGGTTCTTCAGCCCGCGCACGCGAATGGCGAGGTCGTCGCCCCAGTCGTCGAGCGTCGGAACCACTTCCGGTTCTTCGGCGGGCAGGATGGAAAATTCCTCGGCCATGCTCAATTCCACCCCAGCGAGGAGAAGAATACCGCGAAAAACGCGTCGAGCACGATGACGAGGAAAATGCCCTGCACCACTGCTGCAGTCGTTCGCAGCCCGACTTCCTCGGCGTTCGCCTTGACCTGCATCCCGTGATAGCAACCGGTCAGCGCGATCAATATGCCGAACACCGGTGCCTTAATCAGCATGGCGTAGAGGTCGGTCATCGGGATGATGTCCTGCAACAGCTGGACGTAGGTCAGCGGCGGAATGCCAAGGCCGACCCAGCAATAGACACCGCCGCCGATGATCGCCCAGATCGCCGCGTAAAAGCCAAGCAGCGGCATCAGCAACAGCGTCGCAAACACGCGCGGCAGCACCAGCGCCTCCATCGGTGAGACCCCGATTGTGCGCATGGCATCGACCTCCTCGGTCAGCTTCATCGTGCCGATCTGTGCGGCAAAGGCCGATCCCGAGCGGCCCGCGACCATGATCGCGGTCATCAGCAGGCCCAACTCGCGCACCGACGAGCGCCCGACCAGATTGATGGTGAACACCTCCAGCCCGAACTGCTCGAGCTGCACCGCCCCCTGTTGTGCAATGACGATGCCGACGAGAAACAGCATCAGCCCGACGATGACCAGTGCGTTGAGCCCAACCGTCTCGAACCCACGCACCACGGCGGGCCAGCGAATGCGGCGCGGGTGTGCGAACAGCTTGACGGTGGCCAGCAATGCCTCGCCGAAAAAGGCGATCAATTGGGTGAACTCACGGAAAATCGTGCCGACGGCGGCGCCGACTTGCTCGACGAGGCGCAAGATTGGCGAGGCGATTTCAGGCCGCATCTGCACCGGCTGGTCCGCGTTACTGACGGCTTCGATCAGTGTCACAGCTTCGGGGCTGGCACCGACCACGGTGGCACCAGTCGATTTGACCAGCCGCTCGACCACCCAGGCACCAACCGTATCGATGCGCTCGACGCCCGACAGATCGATCCGCGCCAAAGCGCCATGCTCATCGACCGCCGCGCGCAGATCGTCATGAATATCGCCGATCCGCGCCAGCGTATAGCGCCCGCGCAAATGCAAGGTCGCGGACGCACCCTCCCCGTCGATCGAATATTCCGCCACCATAACCATCTAACGCGACAGTGCGCAGGAAAGTTGCACCCGGCAAGCGGTTTTGCAAACCC
>JAYSZB010000041.1:0-40483 GCA_043727035.1 Sphingomonas sp.
CGAAGTCGAGACACGGGCGCGCGTGTCTCGACTTCGCTCGACATGAGCGGGTAGGAATTGCATATGCCCATCCAATCCAAAATTTGCGGCCTGTCCACCACCGCCACCCTCGACGCCGCCATCGCGCATGGCGCGAGCCATGTCGGCTTTGTGCATTTCGCCAAAAGCCCGCGTCATATCGATCTGGACGCCATGGCGGCGCTGCGTCAACGAGTTCCGTCGCGGGTGGCGGCGGTGCTGTTGCTGGTCGATCCCGACGCCGAATTGCTGGCCGATGCGCTGATGCGGGTGCAGCCCGATATCGTGCAGCTGCATGGCAAGGAGAGCGTGGGACAAGTCGCGGCTATGCGGGCGCGGCATCCGGGGGTCGAGTGGTGGAAGGCTCTGCCGGTGCGGACACAGGCCGACCTTGCCGTAGCGGCGGCGTGGGGCGGAATTGCCGACCGGATTCTCTATGATGCAAAGCCTCCCGAGGGTGCGGATTTGCCCGGCGGGAATGGGTTGCGGTTCGACTGGAGCCTGCTGGTCGGGCACCGCCATCCGTTGCCGTGGGTGCTGTCGGGCGGACTCGACGCGGGCAATGTTGCGCAAGCCGTGCGGATGACCGGAGCGGACATCGTCGATGTCTCCTCGGGCGTCGAGAGCGCGCCGGGGATCAAGGATGTGGACAGGATTGCCGCATTCCTTAAAGCGGCGGCATCATGACCCAGATCAACCCCAACAGCTTCCGCGCGCAACCAGACGATCGCGGCCATTTCGGCGAATTCGGCGGGCGCTATGTCGCCGAAACTCTGATGCCGCTGATCCTCGATCTCGAGCGCGAATATCGCAGCGCGCAGGTCGATCCGGCGTTCGCTGCGCAGTTCGACGATCTTCTCGAACATTATGTCGGCCGCCCAAGCCCGCTCTATTATGCCGAGCGGCTGACCGAGGAGTGCCGCAAGGATGCGCCCGACGGGAAAGGCGCGCAAATCTGGTTCAAGCGCGATGAGCTGAACCATACCGGTTCGCACAAGATCAACAACGCCATTGGACAAATATTGCTCGCCTTGCGCATGGGCAAGACGCGGATCATCGCCGAGACCGGCGCGGGCCAGCATGGCGTGGCGACCGCGACGGTGTGCGCGCGATTCGGCCTGCCTTGCACCATCTTCATGGGCGCAACCGATGTCGCGCGGCAGCAGCCCAATGTGTTCCGTATGAAGCTGCTCGGGGCCGAGGTCATCCCGGTGACGGCGGGCGCGGCGACGCTGAAGGACGCGATGAACGAGGCGCTGCGTTACTGGGTCGCCAACGTCCATGACACATTCTACATCATCGGAACGGCGGCGGGGCCACACCCGTATCCCGAGATGGTCCGCGATTTCCAGAGCGTGATCGGGCGTGAGGCGCGGGCGCAAATGCTCGATCGCACCGGCCGCTTACCCGACTTGCTGGTCGCGGCGATCGGCGGCGGCAGCAACGCCATCGGCCTGTTCCACCCTTTTCTTGACGACGATGTGAAGATGCTCGGCGTCGAAGCGGCGGGGCATGGGCTGGACAAGGAGCATGCCGCGAGTTTGGCGGGCGGCTTCCCCGGTGTGCTGCATGGCAACAAGACCTATCTGCTGCAGGACGAGGACGGCCAGATCACCGAGGCGCATTCGATCTCGGCGGGGCTGGATTATCCCGGAATCGGTCCGGAACATGCCTGGCTGCGCGATATCGGGCGGGTAGATTATACGTCGGTGACCGATAGGGAGGCGCTCGACGCGTTCCAGCTGCTGTGCTGCACCGAGGGGATCATCCCCGCACTGGAGCCGAGCCACGCGATTGCGGCGGTGGCGAAGGTGGCACCGACGATGGATAGGGATGCGATCGTCTTGGCGAACTTGTGCGGGCGGGGGGACAAGGATATTTTCACTGTGGCTGAGGCGCTGGGGACCCAGATCTGATCTTAATTTTGCAAAAGGAGAATCGACAGTGACACCACCTGAAATAGCTGAGGAAGCAATTAGAAGAATTAATAGAAGGATCACTAATACTGTTTTTCTTGAAATCCAGAATGATAGATCTTTGATGCAGCAGTATTTACGCTGTGTGCAAGAAAATGGCCTAGATGCAACCAATCAGCAAATTGGGAAGGCGGTAAAGCAATCATACAATCTCGTTAACGCAAAGGAGCGCGAGAATGATCCAAGCTGCACCTTGATTCAAAGTCATCAGACTTTCGAATAGATTGATGTCCCACCTCGCCACCGCCTTCGCCAAACCCCACCCCGCCCTCGTCGCCTTCATCACCGCAGGCGACGGCCCGACCGCTGCTGTCCTCGACGCGCTCGTCGCGGGCGGTGCGGATGTCATCGAACTCGGGATGCCGTTCACCGATCCGATGGCCGATGGCCCGGCGATCCAGGCGGCCAATCTGCGCAGTCTGGGGGCCGGGACGACGACCGCAGACATTTTTGGCCTCGCCAAGGGCTTTCGCGCCCGCCACCCCGATGTGCCGCTGGTGCTGATGGGCTATGCCAATCCGATGCTGCGTCGCGGGGCGGCGTGGTTTGCCGCAGCGGCGGCGGATGCGGGCGTCGATGGGGTGATCTGCGTCGATCTGCCGCCCGAGGAAGACGCGGAACTCGGCCCGGCGTTGCGCGACGCGGGCCTGGCGCTGGTCAGGCTCGCCACGCCCACGACGGACGCGGCGCGGCTGCCGCAGGTGCTCGATGGGGCGAGCGGGTTTATCTACTACGTGTCGGTCGCGGGTATCACCGGGTTGCAGCAAGCATCGCAGGTCTCGATCGAGACGGCGGTAATGCGGCTGAAAGCAGCGACCGACATTCCCATCGTGGTCGGATTCGGGGTGCGGACGGCCGATCAGGCGGCGGCGATTGCGCGGGTTGCGGATGGCGTGGCGGTCGGCACGGCGATCGTCGAGCTGGTCGGGCTGCATGGTGCGGATGCGGCGGGGCCGGTGCGCGAGTTTGTCGCGGGGCTGAAAAGCGCTATTGTTGCAGCGAGTGAATGACCCTCCTATCCCGCTCATGTCCAGCGAAGTCGAGACACCATGGGCAAGATGCACGGTGTCTCGACTTCGCTCGACATGAGCGGAACAAGGAAGATTGAAAGCATGAGCTGGATCAACAACGTCCGCAACGCCATCCCCTTCATCGCCAAGAAGGAAACGCCCGACAATCTGTGGCACAAGTGCAAGGCGTGCGAGGCGCTGGTGTTCTGCAAGGAGTGGGAGGACAATCTGTGCGTTTGCCCGCGCTGCGAGCATCATGACCGCATCGGTGCCGACCGGCGCTTTGGGCAATTGTTCGACGAGGGCAGTTGTCGCGCGATCGCCATGCCGCGCGCGCCCGAAGATCCGCTGAAGTTCCGCGATTCGAAAAAATATGTCGACCGCATCAAGGCCGCGCGCACTAACACCGGCGATGTCGATGCGATGCAGGCGGCCTATGGCCTGATCGACGGCCATGCGGCGGTGGTCGCGGTGCAGGATTTCGCTTTCATGGGCGGATCGATGGGTGTGGCAGTGGGCGAGGCGTTCGTCGCGGCGGCGGAAGAGTCGCTGAAACAACGCTGCGCATTCGTGTGTTTTACGGCAGCGGGGGGCGCGCGGATGCAGGAGGGAATTCTCAGCCTGATGCAGATGCCGCGCAGCACCGTTGCCATCCAGCGGCTGCGACGTGCAGCCCTGCCCTACATCGTCGTCCTGACCGATCCGACCACCGGCGGCGTCACCGCCAGCTATGCGATGCTCGGCGACGTGCAGATCGCCGAGCCGGGCGCGCTGATCGGCTTTGCCGGGCAGCGGGTGATCGAACAGACCATCCGCGAGAAGTTGCCAGAAGGGTTTCAGCGGGCGGAGTATCTGCTGGAACATGGCATGGTCGACATGGTGGTCGAGCGGAAGGATCTGCGCACCACTCTGGCGCGGGTGATAGGCTATCTGGCACCGGCCAAGGCGGCGTGATTAAGCCCCTCCCTTTCAGGGGAGGGGTTGGGGTGGGGACTGTCGGCTGGCGTTGCTCGATCCGGAGAGTCCCCACTCCTAGCCCCTCCCCTGAAGGGGAGGGGGACTGATGCCCGACCACGCTTATTCCGATTCCCCCGCCGTGCAGGCACAGCTCGACCGGCTGTCGGCGCTTTCCCCCGGCCGCGATACGTTGGGGCTGGAGCGCATTGCTGCACTCCTCGACCGGCTGGGCAACCCGCAGCACTGCCTGCCGCCGGTGTTCCATGTCGCCGGCACCAACGGCAAGGGATCGACCTGCGCTTTTCTGCGCGCGATGCTCGAAGCGGCGGGGTATCGGGTGCATGCCTATGCCAGCCCGCATCTGGTGCGCTTCAACGAGCGTATCCGGCTGGCGGGCACACTGATCGCCGACGACGATCTGGCCGATGCACTGGCGCGGGTGCTGGACGTGGCGGAGGGGCTGGACGCCAGCTTCTTCGAGGTCACCACAGCCGCCGCGTTCCTGCGCTTTGCCGAGGTTCCGGCGGATGCGTGCGTCATCGAGGTCGGTCTGGGCGGACGGCTCGACGCGACCAATGTCATCGAGCGACCACTGGTGTGCGGCATAGCCAGTCTGGGAATAGACCATAAGGAATTCCTGCTCGCACCCGAGGCGGGGACGCCGGACGACCCAATGGCGCGGATCGCTTTTGAAAAGGCGGGGATCGCCAAGCCGGGCGTGCCACTGGTGACGATGGATTATCCGTCGGATGTGACTGCGAGCATTGCGGCAGTGGCATCGGCTGTCGGAGCACCGGTGGTGGCGCGCGGGCAGCAATGGTCGAGCAGCGCCATCGGGCGCGGCTTTGTCTATGCCGACAAACTAGGCAAACTTTACGCCGATCCCCCTGTCCTGTCCGGCGCGCACCAACTGGACAATGCCGCGCTGGCAATAGCCATGCTGCGCCATCAGCCGCTACTGTCGGTCAGCGAAGCAGCGATCAGCCAAGGTCTTGGCCGCGCCCGCTGGCCAGCACGGATGCAGAAACTGGGCAACGGCGCTCTGACTGCCATGTTCGCGCAAAACGCGACACTCTGGCTCGACGGCGGGCACAATCCTGACGCCGGCGCGGCGCTGGCTGCGGCGTTTTCCCCGGACGCGAGGCTGCACATCGTCTGCGGGATGCTCCGCAATAAGGACGCTTCGGGATTTTTGGGGCCGCTGGCGTCGCGGATGGCGACATTTCATGCCGTGCCGATCTCCGGTCATGCCCATCATGACCCCCGTGAATTATGCCAGTCGGTGCAAAATTCACTCGGGTCGTTCAAGCTGGACGCGGCAGCGACGGTAGAGGAAGCACTCGGCAAGATCGCGGCGGATGACCCGACGGCGACCGTCCTCATCTGCGGATCATTGTTTCTGGCAGGCGAGGTGTTGACGGCGAACGGAGAATTGCCCGATTAACGCCTAATCCACATCGGCCTGCTGGGCAGCCTGCTGATTCTCCCAACGGTCGCGAGTGATCCAGTCCCCCGAATCTTCGCGCACCATCGCAGTGCGGCACCAACGACATTGCGAGACATATTCCTCGCCGCGCCGTTTGGCATAGCGACGCATCCGGCTGTGCCGACCTCTCGAGCAAAATAATATGCGCTGCAACATGCTGTAGTTCGCTCTGGCCCGGCGGCCATCATTGGCCGGTCGGCGCAATAGTTAGCAGCATCACGTTAAACTTATTAGACAAAACTGACACATGCCAAAATTTGGATATCGCCACGACAAGGCCGTTCAGCCTCTGCGTTGCGCCATGATCTCGCTAGCGCACATGTGGGTGCGTTCATTGTCGACATCGATGGCATAGCTGCCGTCGGCCAGCACCACTGGCACAAGCGAGAGCTTCATCCGCTTCGATACGCGTTGTACCGCCGATTCAAGGCTGAGCCAGCCCTGGCGAAACATCAGCGTGTTGATCATTCCAAAGGCGGCGATGACGCGGGCGGGGTTTTTGGCGAACTGGCCGCCCTCGCGGAAAATCTCGACCACGCGCAGCACTTCGGGCCGGGCAATCCAGTAGGTATTGCAATTGGAATAGCCGTCGTCGGCAAATTCATAGAACCGGCGCTGCCCCTCGGGATGCGCGGCGAGAATGGCGGCCTTGCGCGCGAAAGCAGCGGCGGCATCGGCATCGCCCGCTCCGTCGATCATCAGGCGGATCGATTCGGGCGTCATCAGCACATTGTCGGCGGTAGTGACCAGCAATGGATAGGGCGCGAAACCGGCGGCAGCGATGACGCTCTGCGCCAGATTGGCCTCCGCCTTGATGGCGACCAGCCGCCCTTCGGCAACCAGCCGGTCGGCGGTCGGCACCCCAGCCAGAATAGCCGGATCGTTGATCGAAACGATGATCTGGCCAATCTCAGAGGCAGCGGCGAGTGCCTGCAAGACATGCTCGATGCACGGCGTGCCCAGCACCGGCACCAGACATTTGTCGGCTACGCCGTGCGCCGCCGCCAGCGGATCGACGCTGCCATCGCGCCGCCCCGCGAGGACGACAGCGGACACCTTGCCCGTGCCGCTCATCGGGCGAACAGGCCCTGACGGATCATGCTTTCGCCGACGATGGTTTCGATCAACTGCTCCTGCGTGATGCCCGCCAGCAGCGCCGAGCGACCGAACACCTTCTCCGACCACAGGTTACAGTTGAGATTGACCTCGAGGAAGTCGATCTGGCCGGTCTCGTCATCGACGCGGAACTCGAAACGACCGTAGTCGAACGGGTCGAATATCGCCATCAGCGCCTCGGTCATCTGCGCAATGCGTGCGACCATCTCAGGCTGTTCATAGGCGACGAGGCTGTATTTTTGGGCGCGGTCGACCAGATCGCGCTTCTCATAATAGGTGCGCAGATGCTCCGGGTCGGCTTGCAGGAACTGCATCATCGGCATGATCGTCGGGCGGCCGCCGACGATGATCACCGGCACCTCGACATCGCTGCCGCCAAGGAACGGCTCGACGATGGCATCGTGGCCATCGTCATGAATGGCTGCAATGGCGCTGCTCAGGCCCGCCGCATCGCACGCGTCCTGTACGCCCCAACTCGCTGACGAGGCGTTGGGCTTGATGACCCAGCGCGTCGCGGACGGCACCGTCGCAACATCGACCGGCGCGCCGCGTCGAAAAATCGCCCATGGTGCAGTCGGCACGCCGCGCTCTTTCGCTTCGAGCTTCGAAAGATGCTTGTCGTCGGAGAGGCCGCGCAGGATGGGTGTCGCACCGATATAGGGCAGTTTCGCGCGCGTGCAGAGCAGCGGCAGCATCATTTCCGAATTGAGAAAGCCGCCGCGATTGAGCAGCGGAAAGACGAAATCGACGCCATCGGGCCGGGCGAACAGCGCGTCATAGCTGTTAGCGACTTTCAGCCCTATTCCCAACCCTTCGAGGATGTTGCGCACCTCGTGATGATAAACGGCGTGGTTTCCGTCCTCCAGGTGGAGCGAACCGTCCCCCAAAGCATGCTTGGCGATGAACAGCGTGGTCAGGCGCTGGCGCGCCTCTTCAGGAATGCGGGTCGGAATGATCGGTTGCGTCACGGGTTTCAGGATTCCGTCGGGTCATTAAGGGCTCACGCGCCTATAGTCGGCAAATGTGGCGAGAAACAGCCGCCACCATTTTGCCGTAGAACTGCGCCATGGCAGCGCCATGACCGACACCGACCCGACCGCTGATGCCGCTGTGGCCAGCGAAACGCCCGCCGAACGATTGGGTCGGCTGATGAGCGAGGGCGGCGATGCCCGCATCCGCATCGATCCCGCAACGCAGCGCAACCAGTATCACAGCTCGCCTTGGCCAGTGGCGACGGTGGCCTATGCTTCCTCTACTGCCAATGACATTTCGGCGGACGCCTTCGCGCATTGTCTGGAGCGGATGGCGACGCTGGCCCCGCATGGAACGCTGTCGGCGGCAAGCTATGCGGCGGCGCTCGACGATCTACGCACTCGCATCCTCGCTGCTTATGCTGTGGCCAGTCCGGCCACTGTGGTGTTCGCTGCATCGGGAACCGATCTCGAATATCTCGGCCTCGCCATGGCCAAGGGGCGGGGCGCTAGCGGCATCCGCAACATCCTGCTCGGCGCGGACGAGGTCGGCAGCGGTTGTATCTATTCGGCAAGCGGACAGTATTTCGCGGCGGAAACCGCGCGCGGTTTGCCCGCAGCCAAAGGCGCGCCAATCGGCGGTGCCCTGCCTGCGTCCGTTGAACTGTTCAACATTCCGGTGCGCGATGACGCGGGACGCGCATCCAGCGCTGCCGAAATGGCAGAGGCGATCGATGCGGCAGTGGCGGAGGCAAGCGCGGCAGGACAGCACAGTCTGGTGCATGTCGTGCACGGATCGAAGACCGGTCTGGTCGTGCCGAGTTTCGCACACATCGATACGCTGTCGGCAACGCATGGCGCGGCAGTCAGCTTCATCGTCGATGCCTGTCAAGCGCGGATCACCAGCGATGCCATCGCCGACTATATCGTGCGTGGCTGCATCGTCATGCTGACCGGCTCCAAATTCATGGGTGGGCCGCCGTTTAGCGGATTTGCCCTGGTGCCGCAGGCGGTAGTTGATGCGGCAGCCGAATTGCCGACTGGCTTTGCCAACATTTTCAGGCGTGCCGAATGGCCTGTCGACTGGCGTGCGGTCGATGCCTTGCCCGACGAGGCCAACCTCGGCCTGCTGCTGCGGCTGGGGGCTTCGATTTTCGAACTGGAACGGTTTCAGGCGATCCCGATTGCGCGGATCGAGCGGGTGGTGCTGGCATTTCACGCTGCGGTGCGCGCGGCTTTCGTCGAGCGTTTGGGCGGACGCCGTCTCGCCCCCTATGCGCCGGCCGAACGCGCCGAGGGCGATGCGCATCCGGTCGAGATGCGGACGCTTAGTACGATCGATCTCACTTCCCTGCCGGGCACGCCGGACTTTGATGCAGCGGTCAAGCTGCACGCCGCGCTGGTGGGGCGCGGGGTGCGGCTTGGTCAACCAGTGAAATGCGTCAAACTGGCCGATGGCCGCTGGGGTGCGACGTTGCGAGTGGGAATTTCGATGCCGCAGGTCAGCACGTTCGACGGGATGGACGACGCGGGTATGGCGGGGAAACTGGCGGCGGATATGGATGCGATTGTCGGAGCGATCGAAGTGGAGTGGGGCGCTGCCTAAGGCAGCAGCAGCGATGAATCGCCGTAGCTGTAGAAGCGATAGTCGTTAGCAACCGCGTGGGCATAAACACGCTGCATCGTCTCCAGCCCCATCAGCGCCGAAACCAGCATGAACAGTGTCGACTTGGGCAAATGGAAATTGGTCATCAGTCCATCGACAAAGCGGAACCGATAGCCGGGCGTGATGAAGATGCGGGTTTCGCCGGCGAAGGGGTGGAGGATGCCGTGCTCATCCGCTGCGCTCTCCAGCAAGCGCAGCACAGTCGTGCCGACGGCGATTATCCGACCGCCGCTTGCCTTGACAGCGTTGAGGCGGGCGGCGGCGGCGGCGCCAATTTCGCCCCATTCGGCGTGCATGATGTGGGCGTCGGTGTCTTCGGCCTTGACCGGCAGGAAAGTGCCTGCGCCGACGTGGAGCGTCAGCGTTTCGGTGGCAATGCCTGCGACTGTCAGTGCTTCCATCAGGCGCGGGGTGAAGTGCAGCGACGCGGTCGGGGCGGCGACTGCGCCGTCTTTTTCGGCGAACATCGTCTGGTAATCGCTGGCGTCGCGGGCATCGACGCTGCGCTTGCTGGCGATATAGGGTGGCAATGGCATAGTGCCGGCGCGGCTGAGCAGCAGTTCGACCGGCTCTTCGCCGTGGAAGGCGAAAGTCAGGCTGCCGTCGTCATGGCGGGCCTCGACAGTCGCTGCGACATCGGCGCCGAAATCGACGACATCGCCGATGCGTAGCCGTTTGGCGTTGCGGACGAATGCCTGCCAGCGGCGCAGGTCGATGCGCTTGTGCAGGGTGACGCCGACCTTGGCCTCGCCGCGCCTGCCTTCGAGTTGCGCGGGGATGACGCGGGTGTCGTTGAAGACGAGGCAGTCGCCGGGACGCAGGATGTCCGGCAGATCGAGCACGGCGCGGTCGGTCAGCGTATCGCTCCCAACGAGCAGCATCCGCGCGGAGTCGCGTGGTGCGACAGGGCGCAGAGCTATCCGCTCGGGCGGGAGGTCGAAATCGAACAGGTCTACGCGCATTGAGCAATGGGTTGGCGAATGCATAAATCGGGGACAGTCCCCGATTTCAGAGAACCGCTTGCTGTCACGCATCGCGCTCGCAGGGAAATCGGGGACTGTCCCCGATTTATGTGCCTACGGCGGCTGTTACCCACCGATTGGTGCGTTGAGCTGATCCGCCGTGACCGGCGCGGCAGCCGCAGGCACCGCTTCGGTCAGTGCGCTGGCGGGCGGCACGGGCACGTTATCCGCCATGATCGACGCCTGGACGATGCGCGAGGGATTGGCGGGCGGTTCGCCGCGTTGGATGCGGTCGACATAGTCGATGCCGCTGACCACTCGCCCAAACACGGTGTAGTTGCGGTCGAGGCTGAGGCGCGGCAGCAGCATGATGAAGAACTGGCTGTTGGCGCCATTGCGATCTTCTGGCCGCGCCATCGCCAGCGCACCGCGCACATGCGGCAGGCCGTTGAACTCCTGCGCCAGATTGGGCATCGCGCTGCCGCCAGTGCCATTGCCCGCCGGATCGCCGCCTTGCGCCATGAAGCCGTCGATTACCCGGTGGAACAACAGACCGTTGTAGAAACCCTGCCGCGTCAGCGCCTTGATCCGTTCGACATGCAGCGGCGCAACATCGGGGCGCAGCTGAACGACGACACGACCACCGGTGGACAGGTCGAGCGCCAGCATATGTTCGGGATTGTTGAGCACGCCTTCGGGCGCGATTGCCGGTGGATTGAAACGCGCGGCGGCGATCGCCGCTGCGGCGGGATCGGGCGCGGCAGTGGTCGCCTCCTGCGAGATCGACGGGCTGGACATGGATAGAGCAGCGCTGGCGGCAATCGATAATCCGGTCAGCGAACGGAAAGATGTCATAAACGGTGATATCCTCTGTGCGGGTAATGGGCCGCGCGATAATGCGGCGCGGATTAACCGCTTATGACCCCAGCCGTCCAATGGTTTCCACGCGCGCGACGACTTCGGCCGCAACTGCCCCGGGCACGAACTTGCGGATATCGCCGCCGAACAGCGCGATCTCCTTGACCAGGCGCGAAGCGATGGGTTGCAGGCAGACGTCGGCCATCAGAAAAACGGTCTCGACATGATCGTTGAGTTGCTGGTTCATCCCTGCCATCTGATACTCATATTCGAAGTCGGCGACGGCGCGCAGGCCGCGAACGATGACGCTGGCGCGTTCGCGGTCGGCAAAGTCCATCAGCAGGGAATTGAAGCTGACCACGGCGATGTCGCCGCCGATGTCGGCAACCTCTCGCCGCACCATCTCCATCCGCTCGTCGAGCGTAAACATCGGCGATTTGGAGGGATTGGTCGACACCCCGATAACCAGCCGGTCGACCAGCTTCGCGCCGCGCCGGATGATATCCATGTGGCCGAGCGTGATCGGATCGAAGGTCCCCGGATAGATGCCGATGCGGCTCATAGCGTTCTTGTCATCGCAGCTCGGCCCCTCAATGATCGCGTTCCAGAATATAGCGGGCGATGGCGCGCAGCAGGTCGGCCTCCTCGCCATAGCTCGCCAGCGCGCCGATCGCCTGCTCGGTCAGCAGCCGCGCCTGTTCGCGGGCGCGCTCGACGCCCATCAACGAGACGAAGGTTTCCTTGCCCGCATCGGCATCTTTGCGGACCGCCTTGCCCGCCACCGCTGCATCGCCTTCGACATCGATCAGATCGTCGACGATCTGGAAGGCGAGGCCGATGTCGCGGGCGTAGGTGCGCAGGCCCGAGCGGCCCTCGTGCGGCATCCGCCCGAGGATCGCGCCGGCCTCGACGCACCAGCAGATCAGCGCGCCGGTCTTCATATGCTGGAGGCGGGTGACGGTGGGCAGGTCGAAGCTCTGCTTCTCTGCGGCCAAGTCCATCATTTGGCCGCCCGCCATGCCCGACGGACCTGCGGCCTTGGCCAGTTCGACGATTAGCTCGTTGCGGACGAACGAGTCCGAGTGCGTACCGATGTCGGCGAGAATTTCGAACGCCATCGCGTGCAGCGCGTCGCCCGCGAGGATCGCTGTCGCCTCGTCGAACGCGACATGCACGGTCGGCTTGCCGCGACGCGTATCGTCATTGTCCATCGCGGGCAAATCGTCGTGGATCAACGAATAGACATGGATCGCCTCTACCGCCGCGCCAGCGCGCAACACGCATTCGGGATCGACGGCGAACAATTGCGCGCTGGCCCTGACCAGCAACGGGCGCAACCGCTTGCCGCCGCCGATCGCAGCGTGGCGCATCGCCTCGAACAGCGGCGCGCGGGCATCCTGCGGCACGGCCAGCAACGCGTCGAACAGCGAATCGATGTTCGCCGATACCTCGGCCATAGCCGTGTCGAGCAAATCAGGAGCGAGTGTCACAACGTTTACGCGCCCTCGCCGTCGAACGGCGCAGTGCCTGTGGGCGCGCCATCGCTGCCGATGCGAATGCGCTCGATACGCGTCTCGGCATCCTTCAGCCGCGCATCGCAATGCGCTTTTAACGCGGTCGCGCGCTCATACAGCGCAATCGCCTGATCGAGAGGTACCTGCCCTGCCTCGAGCTGGCGCACGATCCCGCCGAGCTGATCGAGGGCGTCTTCGAAGCTCAATGTGATGATATCCGTTGCCGCCGCGCCGGCTGGGGTGTCGTTCATGGCGGGCACTTGTGGCGATGGCGGCGGCGGGGGTCAAGCATGGTTGCGCGGGTTTCACTGGCGCTTATGGTGGCAGCCCCGCGGTCAGCAACAGGGACATACCAAATGCAGTATCTGACAGCCTATCTGGTCACCGCCCTTGCCTTTGGCGCGATGGACGCGGTGTGGCTTAACACCATGTTCACGCGCCTCTATAAACCAGAGATCGGTGAGCTGCTGGGCGAATTGCGCTGGGTTCCGGCGCTGATATTCTATCTGCTCTATCTGGTCGGCATGCAGATCTTCGCGGTCGCTCCGGCGCTTAAATCGGGACAATGGACCACGGCGTTGCTCTATGGCGCGCTGCTCGGTTTCTTCTGTTACGCCACCTATGACCTCACCAACCATGCAACGATGAAGGTGTGGAGCCTGAAGGTGACCATCGTCGATATCATCTGGGGCACGGTGGCGACGGGGGCGGCGTCGGCGATTGCCGCGTGGGTGACGCTGCGCTTCTTCCCAGCGGCTACCTGAGCCATGTTCATCGGTCACTGGGCACCCGCGCTCATCGCCGCCACTCACCCCAAAGCGCCGAAGCTCGGCACGTTGTTCGTCGCGGGACAGCTTGTCGATTTCGGCTTTTTCGGGCTGATGCTGCTGGGTGTCGAGAAAATGCGGGTGATGCCGGGGATATCGGCGATGAACCCGATGGACCTCTATCATATGCCGTGGACGCACAGCCTGCTGGGCAGCGCGGTCTGGGCGGCGGGATTTGCGGCGCTGATCTATGCGCTGACCCGCAACCGGACCGGCGCGGCTGTAGGCGGCGCGGTGGTGCTGTCGCACTGGTTGCTCGATCTGCTGGTGCATGTGCCGGACCTGACCTTGTGGGGGACGACGCCCAAGCTGGGGTTCGGGCTGTGGAACTACCCGGCGATCGCCATGCCGCTGGAACTGGGGCTGACGTTCGGCGCACTGCTGTTTTTCATCATGCGCACGCGCGCGTCCAATTCGTCGGCCCCATGGGCGATCGGCGTGCTGGCGTTGTTGCTGCTGGCCGTGCAGGCGATCAACTGGTTCGGCCCGCCGCCTGCCCAAATAACGGCCGAAATCCCCTTGACCGCGCTGGCTGTATACAGCGTCGTCGCACTGGTTGCAGCGTGGGTCGCATCGACGCGGACGGTACCGGCGCGGGACTAGGCGGGAGCGGTTCGCCCGGCTAAGGCGCGGCCATGAGCGGAATCACCCCACAGATCGTCGCCGACCACGGCCTGTCCCCCGATGAATATGCGCGCGTGTTAAGCGCGCTGGGGCGCGAGCCCAATCTGGTCGAACTCGGCATTTTCTCGGTGATGTGGTCCGAGCATTGTTCGTATAAATCGTCGCGTATCCATCTGAAGAAATTGCCGACGACCGCGCCGTGGGTGATCTGCGGGCCGGGGGAGAATGCGGGGGTCATCGACATTGGTCCCGGTCCTGACGGAAAACCCCAAGCGGCGATCTTCAAGATGGAGAGCCACAACCATCCGTCGTACATCGAGCCCTATCAGGGCGCGGCGACCGGTGTCGGCGGCATCCTGCGCGACGTGTTCACCATGGGCGCGCGGCCGGTGGCGAACATGAACGCGCTGCGCTTCGGCGATCCGCATCATCCCAGGATGCGCCACCTGATCGCGGGCGTGGTCCATGGCATCGGCGGTTACGGCAATTGCGTCGGCGTGCCGACGGTCGGCGGCGAGGTGAATTTCCACCCGGCCTACAATGGCAATATCCTGGTCAATGCGATGACCGTGGGGGTCGCCGATCAGGACAAGATTTTCTATTCTGCCGCGTCGGGCATCGGCAACAGCATCGTCTATGTCGGGTCGAAGACCGGGCGCGACGGTATCCATGGCGCGACCATGGCCAGCGCCGACTTTACCGAGGGCGACGAGGACAAGCGCCCGACGGTGCAGGTCGGCGATCCGTTCACCGAAAAGCTGCTGATCGAGGCTTGTCTGGAGCTGATGGCGAGCGATGCCATCGTCGCGATTCAGGATATGGGCGCGGCGGGGCTGACCTCGTCCTCGGTCGAGATGGCGTCGAAGGGCGGGGTCGGGCTGCATCTGAAGATGGACGATGTGCCGCAGCGCGAGACCGGCATGACCGCATATGAGATGATGCTGTCCGAGAGCCAGGAGCGGATGCTGATGGTGCTCAAGCCGGGGCGCGAGGATTTCGCGGAGGCGATCTTCAAGAAATGGGAGCTGGACTTTGCGGTGATCGGCCATGTCACCGACACCGGGCGGATGGTGCTCGAGCATCATGGCGCAATCGTCTGCGACATCCCGCTCGCACCGCTGGCCGACGATGCGCCGCTGTATGACCGGCCTGCGGCGTCGAAGGAAGAGTATAAGGCGTGGGCACAGGTAAAGCCGCTGGGCGAAATCCCAGAGAGCACCGACATTGCCGCCGATCTGCTCAAGCTGATGGCCAGCCCCGACATCGCCTCGCGGCGGTGGATTTGGGAGCAATATGACCAGAAGGTCGGCGGCGATACCGTGCAGCCGCCGGGCGGCGATGCGGCGCTGGTGCGGGTGCACGGCACGAACAAGGCGCTGGCGATCACCACCGATTGCAACCCTCGCTATTGCTATGCCGATCCCTATGAGGGCGGCAAACAGGCGATTGCCGAGGCCTATCGCAACATCAGCGCGACCGGCGCGACACCGCTGGCGGTGACCAACTGCCTCAACTTCGCCAACCCGCAGCGGCCCGAGATCATGGCGCAGATCGTCGGCTGTCTGGAAGGGATGAGCGACGCCTGCCGCGCGCTCGATTTTCCGATCGTGTCGGGGAATGTGTCGCTGTATAACGAGAGCAAAGCGACGGGCGGAGACAGCGCGATTTTGCCGACGCCGGCGATCGGGGCGGTCGGGCTGATCCAGGACTGGCGCAAGGCGGTGGGGATTGGGTTTAGGGCTGAGGGCGATTCTATCTTGCTGCTCGATGGTGGCAGTCGACAACGCTACTCGCTTGGTCAGTCGCTGTGGCTTCGAGAATTGCAAGGGCGCGAAGATGGGCCAGTTCCAGAGGTCGACCTTGATAAGGAGCGGCGTGTTGGCGAGCATGTCCGCCACTTGATCGCTATGGGAATTGCTACAGCCGTGCATGATGTCTCGGACGGCGGACTCTTGGTTGCCGTTACCGAAATGGCCTTGAAGAGCAATCTCGGTGCGTGGATTTACTTCACTGATTGGCGCTCTCCCTTCACTGACTATGCCTTCGGTGAGCGACAAGGCCGATATCTCGTGACCTGCTGTCAAAGTGACGAGAAGGGGTTGCTCAAACTCGCGGACGATGCCGGTGTGCATTGCGAGCTTATTGGAGCGGTAGAACACTGCGATCTGCGGCTAGAGTTTGAACCTGATAGTATCGGAACTGGTACAATCACCTCAATCCCCCTCACCGACCTCCGTGCCGCGCATGAGGGCTTTTTTCCCGCGCTGATGGGGGCGGATGCGGCGCTGGCTTGATGGCGCGACGCGGGTTCGCCATGGCGTGAGGCTTGCGCTCGCGCCAGCTTCTATCGGCTGCGCAATGTCGCGCCTCTCGACGCAGCCAACTGCAGAGCTATCCCGCTGCACTGCAACAGAAGGTTGAACGCGCCCGCTTTGCCGCTATGAGGGCGCGCGACTGCCACCCAACGCCCGCCAGAGGATGACCATGCCAACCCAGCCCCGCGTTATTGTCATCGGACTGGGATATGTCGGCCTGCCGCTCGCCGTCGCGCTGGCCAGGCAGTTCGAGACTTGGGGCGTCGACGTCAACACCGCGCGCATCGCCGAGCTGGAGGCGAACCACGATCGCACCGGAGAGATCGACGCCGAGCGGATGGCGGCTTCGTCGCTGCAACTGACCGCCGATCCCGCCGCCTGCCTGCCCGCCGATTTCTACATCGTCACGGTGCCCACCCCGATCGACGATGCCAACCGCCCCGATCTGTCGCTGGTGGTCAAGGCGTCGAAAACCGTCGCTACCATGCTCGATGCCAGCCGCAAGCCGATCATCGTCTTCGAAAGCACCGTCTATCCCGGGGTCACCGAAGACCTGTGCGCGCCGGTGCTGGAAGAGGCGTCGGGCCTGACATGCGGCCGCGATTTCTTCCTCGGCTACAGCCCCGAGCGGATCAATCCGGGCGATCGCGAACATACCATCGACAAAATCACCAAGGTCGTCTCCGGCCAGACCCCCGAGGTGCTGGAGAAAGTCGCCAACCTCTACAACAGCATCACCAGCGGCGGCGTGTTCCGCGCCGCATCGATCCGCGCCGCCGAGGCCGCCAAGGTGATCGAAAATGCCCAGCGTGACATCAACATCGCCTTCATGAACGAGATCGCCCAGATTTTCGGTCGCATGGACCTGTCGGTGTGGGATGTACTCGCCGCCGCCAACACCAAATGGAATTTCCTGCCGTTCAGCCCCGGTCTGGTCGGCGGCCACTGCATCGGCGTCGATCCCTATTACCTCGCCCACCGCGCCGAGGAACTGGGGCATGATCCGCGCGTCATCCTGTCGGGCCGCGCGATCAACGACGGCATGGCCGATTGGGTCGCCGACCGGCTGCATAGCGCCCGCGCCGGCAAGCCCGGTTCGGTGCTGGTGATGGGGCTGACCTTCAAGGAAGACGTGCCCGATTTGCGCAACAGCAAGGTCGCCGATGTCATCAAGGCACTCGCGGCCAAGGGGCATGATGTCACCATCCATGACCCGCACGCCGACAGCGACGAGGCCAACCACGAATACGGCGTGACGCTGACTCCGGATGCGCTCGACCGCCGCTATGATCTGGTGCTGCTCGCCGTCGCGCACAAAGAATATCTGGCGCTGGGTAGCGATGCGCTCGCTGCGCTGGTTGCCGATGGCGGCCTGTTTGCCGATCTCAAAAACGGCCTGGGTGACACGGCCGCCAGCTTCCCGACGGCGCTCTGGCGCCTGTAGTTCCGACCCGAAAGACAATCATGAACATCCTCATCACCGGCATCGCAGGCTTCATCGGCATGACGCTGGCCACCCGCCTGCTGGCGCGCGGCGACCGGGTCATCGGCATCGACAATCTCAACGATTATTATTCGGTGCAGTTAAAGCAGGATCGGCTTGCGCGGCTGAGGGAGTTGGGCGGCGACAATTTCGAATTCATCCACGTCGATTTTGCCGACTTCATCGCGCTCGACGCGGCGCTCAAGGGCAAGGATTTCCAACGTATCGTCCATCTCGGCGCGCAGGCGGGGGTGCGTTATTCGATCGAAAACCCGCACGCCTATGTCCAGTCGAACCTGGTCGGCCATCTCAACATGATGGAAATCGCCCGTCACCGGCAGAGCGAGCATTTCGTCTACGCCTCCACCTCCTCGGTCAATGGCGGCACCGAGACGCTGCCGTTCCGCGTCTCCGACCGCGTCGATCACCCGCTTTCGCTCTACGCTGCCACCAAAAAGGCCGACGAGCTGATGAGCGAAACCTATGCGCATCTCTATCGCCTGCCGCAGACGGGCCTGCGTTTCTTCACCGTCTATGGCCCATGGGGTCGCCCCGACATGGCGATGTGGCTGTTCACCAAGGCGATCCTGGCGGGTGAGCCGATCCAGGTGTTCAACAATGGCGATATGCGCCGCGATTTCACCTATGTGGAGGACATCGTCTCAGGGATAGTCGCTTGTGTCGACAATCCGCCCGCCGATGACGGCGCGGCAAAGGCCGGCGGCAGCGTCAAGCCGCACCGCCTTTACAATATCGGCAATCACCGCAGCGAAGACCTGATGCACCTGATCGAGATCCTCGAGGATGAATGCGGTCGCAAGGCCGAGAAGATCATGTTGCCGATGCAGGCCGGCGACGTGAAGGAAACCTTTGCCGATATCGACGCGATCCAGCAGGATCTGGGCTATCAGCCATCGACCAGCATCGCCGTCGGCGTGCCCAATTTCGTGCGCTGGTACAAAGATTACCACCGCATCTGACGATGTTTGTCGCTGCACAGGCGGCGAGACTTGCCGCCCTGCCCCCGCAGCGCCTATGGCTCAGCACGAGAGGCAAGCGATCCATGCAGCCGGCCCGGGATTTTGATCCGAATGCGCGAATTTGCCTCCGTCACGCCTGAGCGCGCACATGATTTGTCCACGGCGGTCATGATCCCGGCAACGACCAAGGCGATCGGGGCTTAGCCATGGCCGATGAGCCGACCATCGACGCGGACGGTGCTGACCCCGTCCGCCAGCCCGACGCAGCTATCGGCCGCGGCGATCATCGCCGCATGGGGCACACCATTCTCAAGGGCAGCGGCCAGCTGCTCGGCGGGCGACTGGCACGGACGATCATCACGCTGATCGGCATGTTGGTGCTGGCGCGGCTGCTCGCGCCCGCCGATTTCGGAGTGCTGGCGCTCGCCACGACCGCTGCCGTCCTGTCGCTGGTCATCCTCGAAGGGGTAATCGACTATCCGGCCATCCGCAACGACGACCTCACCCGTGAAGGGCTTCGCAGCCTGATCTGGGGCGGCGTGTTGGTCATGCTGGTGTTCAGCGCAGGCCTGTGGCTGGTCGCACCATATGCCGAAAGCGAACTCGACTTCCCCCACCTCGCCAACGCCCTGCGGGCGATGATTCCGGTTTCCATTTCGCAGGTTTTCTTCGTTGCCGGGCTGGGCATATTACGCAGACACCATCGCTTCGGTGCAGCCTCGGTGCAATCGGTAGTCACCGTGCTGCTCTATGTCGGCCTGTCCGTCCTTCTGGTTGTGCTGGGCTATGGCCTTTATGGTGTGTTGACGGGGATGATCGCGGCCAATATCCTGTCAGCTATTGTCCTGGCCAGCCTAGCAAAACTGCCGGTCATGCCGCCGCGCAGCTTTGCCGCCATGCGCGCACACGTTCATCTCGGCGGCTATGGCGCGCTGTCGCGACTGATCAACTGGGCGTGGGCCAGCGTCGATACGCTCGCTGCGTCGATCCTGCTCGGCCCGACCGCCGCCGGTCTCTACAGCCGCGCGCATAACATCAACGTCCAGGCGAAAGAGCCATTTCTGGCAGTCGACCAGACCATGCGACAGGCCTTTGCTTCGGCGAAGAGCAATGGTCCTGCGGTCGGCACGCAGATGATTGCCGCCTTGCGCCTCGTCACCCTCGCCAGCGCCATTATCGCCGCCGCAATCATCATATTGCGCGACGAGGTCGTTCTGATCCTGCTCGGCACGCAATGGGCTGATGCTGCCCTGCCGCTCGCCTTGCTTGCCGCCGGTCTGCCGCCGCGGATCGCCCGTCTCTATTTCGATGGTCTTGCCGTCGTCGTCGGCGATGTGCGCGGTATGGCGATCCGCCATATTGTCCTGCTCGCGCTGGTGCTCGGCGGTCTCGCGCTGTTCGCCTGGCGCGGCTTGCCATGGGTCGCCGCCGCGATGACCATTCCGCTGTATCTCTCTTTGCTGTTTGCCATCGGCGCACAGGAGCGCGCGGTGATCGGGCCGGTTAGCCGCGTGCTGGCAGCGATGGTTCCCGGTATGGCGATAGCCGTCGTGCTCGTGGCGGTCTGCGAATTGCTCGTCCGTCCGCTGGTCGGCGACCAGCAATTGCTCCGCGCGGTCATCGACAGCGCTATTCTTGCCGTGGTTACGCTGATCACCGCACTGGCCATCCCTGACCGCTGGCTCGGCTTGGCCGCCGCCCAAATGCGCCGCCGCTGGCTGCCGCTCGCCAGTAAACTGCATCGGGGCTGACGCAAGCGCCCCCATAAGCGCACCGTCGTCAGCCGAAAATAAGGCGCACTGCGGCAAACAGCACGACGCCGCCGGTCACGCGCCGGATCAGCGGTTGCGGCAGATATTTGACGCCGAGCAGACTGCCCAACGATCCGCCGAGCAACACGGCACCGACCAGCGGCCACCAGTCGAGCGCTTGTCCGATTAGCGCCGCATTGTTGAGCTTGGCGAACTGCCCGGCAATGCCGGCCAGCGAATTGACCAGAATGAACAGCGCCGCCGTCCCTGCGATCCGCCGCGCGCTGTCCCACGCCATCAGATGCAGCAAGGGCGCCAGGAAAATGCCGCCGCCGATACCGACAAGGCCAGACAACAAACCCAGCGGCGCAGCGATGGCAATAGCAAGCAGCCCTGCGCCGCGGCGCGTATCGACAGGGGCGCGGGTCGCCGACCGGTCAGGACCGAGCACAAGCAACAATCCCGCCACTGCCAGACTGCTGCCAAGCAACAACACGAAAAGCTGTGGGTCGATCGGCAATCGCCCGCCGACCCATGCCAGCGGCACGGACAGCGCCAGCAGCGGCCAGCAGCGCTGCCAGGCAATATGCCCTGCCCGGGCGAACCGTATCACCCCGCCCGTGGCGACGACGATGTTGCAGGCCAGGCTGATCACCGGAACCAGCGTCAGCGAAACTCCCGCCAGCACCAGCAACGCAGTATAGGTCGATCCGCCGGCGAAGCCGACCGAGGCGTAGATCAGCGCGGTCAGCGCGAAGAGCGGGGCGAGCCAACTTAGCAACGCACCACTTTGCGCTCAGGCTGAATTTGTCGACGCCCCACGCAGGCACCCTGGGTTCTGGCACACTTCGACAAGCTCCGGGTGAGCGCGGATAGGGGCACTAGCTATTCCTTCCGCTCAAACCGCCCCATGACAATGCTTGTATTTCTGGCCTGACCCGCACGGACAGGGCGCATTGCGACTGGCGGGCGCGACGACCTCGCCATCGACCTCGGGCATATCCGGACGCGCAATCTGCATCTGCGGGAGCAGCGTCGTTACCGCGCCGGTTGCGCCGCCATCATAATCATAGCTGTCGTCCTCGCCGGTGAACGGGTCGAAATGCGTCGTCAGGAAATCTGGCAATTCTGGCAGATCGGCCGGCTCGTCGAAGCGCAGTTGCGCCAGCGCCACGGTCCGCGTCACATCTTCGCGAATGGTCGACAGCATCCGTTCGAACAGCATGAACGCCTCACGCTTATATTCGTTGATCGGCGTCTTTTGCGCATAGGCGCGCAGGAAGATGACGGTGCGCAGCGAATCGAGCGTCGACAGATGCTCCTTCCAGTGATGATCGAGGCTCTGGAGCAAAATGCTCTTTTCGATGCCCTTCCACACCCCGGGCTCGACCTCGGCGGTTTTCGCCTCGACGTGGCCGTTGGCCAGCCCCGCCATCCGCTCCTCGATGGTCTCCGGCTCCAGCCCATCTTCTTCGGCCCAGGCATCGGTCGGTGCATCGACACCGAGGATGTCGAAGCTGCGCTGGCGCAATCCCTCCATATCCCATTGTTCGGGATAGCTGTTCGGCGGGCAGGCATCGGAGACGATCGCGTTGACCGTTTCCTGACGCATGTCGAACAGCACATCGTCGACCGCATCGGCATCCATGATGTCGCTGCGCTGTTCGTAGATCACCTTGCGCTGGTCGTTCATGACATTGTCATATTCGACCACCTGCTTGCGAATGTCGTAATTGCGCGCCTCGACCTTCTTCTGCGCGGTCTCGATCGCTTTGGTCAGCCAGCGCGACGGCGGCAGGGCCTCACCATCTTCCAGATTGGAGCGCATCATTTTCGAGAACATCGTATCCGGCCCGAACACGCGCAGCAGATCGTCGTCGAGACACAGATAGAAGCGCGACAGGCCGGGGTCGCCCTGACGCCCGGAGCGACCACGCAGCTGGTTATCGATGCGGCGGCTCTCGTGCCGCTCGGTGCCGAGCACGAACAACCCGCCAGCGGCCTTGACCCGCTCGCGCTCTTCCTCGACCTCGCGGGTGATTGCCGCAACCGCGACGTCGCGCTCAGGCCCGTCGGCCATATCGGCCAGTTCGTCGTTGATGCGATATTCGATGTTGCCGCCCAACTGGATATCGGTGCCGCGGCCCGCCATGTTGGTGGCGATGGTCACCGCGCCCGAACGACCGGCCTGCGCCACGATATGCGCTTCCTGCTCATGCATCCGCGCGTTGAGCACGCTGTGGACGACGCCCTCTTCCTTGAGAAAGCCTGACAGCAGTTCGGATTTCTCGATCGAAACCGTGCCGACCAGCACCGGCTGGCCCTTTTCGGCATGTTCGCGGATGGTCGCGGCGATGCCCTGGAATTTGTCGACGGTCGATTTGTAGAAAGTGTCTTCCTCGTCGACCCGCTGCACTGGGCGGTTGGTCGGGATTTCCACGACGCTGAGCTTGTAAATGTCGTAGAATTCCGGTGCTTCGGTCGCTGCCGTGCCGGTCATGCCGGCGAGCTTTGGATACATGCGGAAATAATTCTGGAAGGTGATGCTGGCCAGCGTCTGGTTTTCCGGCTCGATCCGCACGCCTTCCTTGGCCTCGACCGCCTGATGCAGGCCATCCGACCAGCGGCGACCGTCCATCATCCGCCCGGTGAATTCGTCGATGATGACGACCTTGCCATCCTTGACGATATAATCGGTGTCCTTGCGGAACATGACATTGGCCCGCAGCGACTGGTTGACGTGCTGGACCAGCTGGGTGTTCTCTATGTCATAGAGATTGGCCCCGTGCAGCACGCCCGCCGCTTCGAGCATTCGCTCGATCTTCTCGGTACCGTCCTCGGTCAGGACGATATTGCGCTGCTTCTCGTCCTTATCATAATCATCTTCGACCAGCTGCTTCACCAGAGCATCGACGATGACATACATGTCCGATTTGTCTTCGGTTGGGCCGGATATGATCAGCGGGGTGCGCGCCTCATCGATCAGGATCGAATCGACTTCATCGACGATGGCGAAGTTGAACGGGCGGTGGACCATGTCTTCGCGTCGGTATTTCATATTGTCGCGCAGATAATCGAAGCCCAGCTCGTTGTTGGTCGCGTAGGTGATGTCAGCGGCATAGGCGGCGCGGCGCTCGTCCTCGCGCAGATTCGGCACGATCACCCCGGTGGTCAGGCCGAGGAAGCGATAGACCTGCCCCATCCAGTCGCAGTCGCGGCGAGCGAGATAGTCGTTGACCGTGACGACATGAACGCCCTTGCCCTCCAGCGCGTTGAGGTAAGTGGCGAGCGTGGCGACCAGCGTCTTGCCCTCACCTGTCCGCATCTCGGCGATCTCGCCCTTGTGCAACACGATACCGCCGATCATCTGCGTGTCGTAATGCCGCTGGCCAAGCGCGCGCTTGGCGCCCTCGCGGACGACGGCGAAGGCCTCGGGCAAGATATCGTCGAGTGTTTCCCCGGCTTCGAGCCGGGCGCGGAATTCGTCGGTCTTGGCGCGCAGGGCGTCGTCCGGGACATCGACTAGCGACGGTTCGAACGCGTTGATCTGGGCGACGGTCTTGCCGAGCGTCTTGACATAACGGTCGTTGGACGAGCCGAACATCGACTTGGCGAATTTGCCGAGCATAGGAGTATCCTGATTATCTTAGGGGAGGCGCGCGGGTCCGCACGCTGAAATTCACGGGGCGGGGAGACGGGCCAAAGCTGGGATGGCCCGAAATGCGCTCTATTCGCGACGGTTGGCGAAGCTTGCCAGATCGAACAGCGACGGCACGGCCAGCGCCATAACCGCGCGCGGTTCGCGCACCATGGTGACGATGCGGGCGGCGGCCTGTGGCCGATGCGCGGCGCGCACTGCCCGAACCGACCTGACGACGGCGATTTCCGCTGCACAGCCGACCGACGCCGGAGCCGCCATCGCCGCCCGATCGACCATCGCCACGCGATCGCCACCACCGATTCCGGTGACAGCGGCCAGCAAGGCATAGAGGATCGTCAGCAGTTCCAATTCGGGCTCAATCTCTCAGGTCGCGCGATGGGCACAGTGCAACGCCATGACATATAGGGATTGACGAAGCGTTCGTCCAATCGAAAGCTGTTCGCTTCACGTTTGTCCTGGTGGGAGCAGGGCGGGTTCGGCGGGCGGCGTTGCCATGTCGGCGCCAGGCGGCTCGGGATCACTCCATCCCGGATCGCGCGTGTAGGAATAAATGAGATTGCGTATTTCAACCCAAATCCCCTCCGGCGGGATTTCCTGCCTTTCTGATTGAACCCGCTGATTGACCGTTGCGCAGGCCTCGGCAGCAACAGCTGGCGGCGCATCGGCATTGGCCAGTCTGACGTTACATTCCGTCACTTCATTTGCTGCATTGAGGTGAAATCTGATAATGATTCCATTGACGGAACGATAGCCAAAGACCGGCGCACCAGCATCGCCGGTGTCCGGCAGTTGCCAGTTGATCCGCTTCCTATACGTGGATGCGATCGGCCTGCCGCGATTGTCCAATGCCGGACTGAAAGCAGCTCGCGTCGAGAGAAGTCGACATGCTGCATCGTCAAGGTCGGTATGCCCGCTGGCTTCGGCTATGACGCAAGCCGTCACTCGTCCGCTGCGGTCGATGTCCAATACTACTGAAGTGCGTCCAGTGCGGCCCTCGCGCCACGCAAAAATTGGATAGTCGTCGGAAGTAATCCACGTCGTAACGTCGTTCGATGGGCTGACATCTCGCGCTCGATTGCCGTCCGTCCGAATATCGGCAGCCTGCACGACCAAGGCGATGAGCGGGAAAGCAATAGCGGGGAAGCTCAAACGATTAGACCTTTCGTCAACCCCGCGGGCGCAGCACAGCGTTCGGATCCCAGACGATCTGCCTCAGCACTTCGCTCGCCACGCGCTGGCCGTCGGCGTTGCGCGCGGGTTCGTAGCGGCCGCGCATCGCCATTGCCATGCAGCTGATATCGTCGAGATCGCGGTGGCCGCTGGAGCGGACGATATCGCAGCCATCGACCTCGCCCTCGCGGGTGACGCGCAGGCGCACGGTAACAACGCCGCCGCGCCGGTCACGCAGCGCATCGGCGGGATAGTCGGTGGTGTAAATCCAGTCGCGGCCGCCGTTGACCGATCGGGCCGGGGCTGGCCCGTCTGCATCGGCACCTGCCGCACTGGCCATCATCATCGCTAGGGACAGCATCAACATTGCATCGCTCCGTGGCAAAAACTATTGGCTTCAGTCTGAACCAGTCGCTGAAAAGGTCAAGTCCCCGCGTGAACCGCTCCCCCCTCGCCCCCGTCCATTTTCCCGACCTGCCAGCCATCGGCGGCGTGACGCTGCGCGTGGCGCGGGCGCGGTACAAGGAATGGGATCGCTGTGACCTGACCTATGTCGAGTTGGCAAAGGGCACGACGGTGGCAGGGGTGACGACGCGCAACATCTGCTGTTCGACCGAGGTGGAAATGTGTCGCGAGAGTATCGCGCGCGGTTCTGCGCGCGCGCTGGTGGTCAATGCGGGCAACAGTAATGCCTTCACCGGCTATCGCGGGCGCGCGGCTGTGGAGCTGATCGTGGCGCGGGTGGCGGGGCATCTGGGGTGCGAACCAGCGGATGTGTTCGTCTGTTCGACCGGCGTCATCGGTGTGCCATTGCCGCAGGACAAGGCGCGCGAAGGGCTGGTGGCGGTGTTCGATGCCCTGCCCTGCTCATGGGAAGAGGCGGCGGCGACGATCTGCACCACCGACACTTTCCCCAAGGGCGCGACCGCCAGCGCGATCGTCGGCGGGCGGCGGGTACAGGTAAGCGGCATCGCCAAGGGATCGGGGATGATCGCCCCCGACATGGCGACGATGCTGGCCTATGTCTTTACCGATGCGGCGGTCGCACCGGCGCTGTTGCAAGCGATGGTGAGCGCGGCGAACGACAGAAGTTTCAACTGCATCACCGTCGATGGCGATACATCGACCAGCGACACGCTGCTGGTCTTCGCCACCGGCGCGGCGGGCAATGTACCGCTCGCCAGCATGGACGATCCCGGAGCCGCCGCGCTCGCTGCCGCTATCCACGCCGTCTGCCGCGATCTGGCGCAACAAATCGTCCGCGATGGCGAGGGCGCGCAGAAATTCGTCACCATCCGCGTCACCGGGGCGGTCGATGACGCCAGCGCACGGCGCATCGGGCTCGCCATCGGCAACTCGCCGCTGGTCAAGACCGCGATTGCCGGGGAGGACGCCAATTGGGGCCGCGTCGTCATGGCGGTCGGCAAAGCCGGCGAACCCGCCGACCGCGACCGGCTAACGATAGCGTTCGGCGACACGGTGGTGGCGAAGGACGGATTACCGGTCGAGGGCTATGACGAGACGCCGGTGGCGGCGCATTTACGCGGGCAGGAGGTGCGCATCGCGGTCGATATCGGGTTGGGCGAGGGGCAGGCGGTGGTTTGGACCTGCGATCTGACGCATGGGTATATCAGTATCAATGCAGACTATCGCAGCTGATATGCAGCCTCTGGTGCCCGAACTTTATGTCAGCGACTTTGCCGAGAGTATCCACTTTTACGTCGAAATACTTGGTTTCGCGGTTATCTACCAACGTCCGATAGAGAGATTCGCCTATCTCGGTCTGGACGATGCCGAACTGATGATCGAGCAACCGACCGAACGGCAATGGCTGCTCGCATCACTGGAACATCCTTTCGGGCGCGGGATCAATCTGCAGGTGTCTGTTGCGGACGCGGCCGCGGTGCACGACCGGTTGGGCCGTCATGGCAAGGCGATATTCGTGCCTCTCGAAACCAGGTGCTATGAGCGGAATGAGGACAGCATCACTGTCCGTCAATTCGTTGTGGCCGACCCCGACGGGTATCTTCTGCGCTTCGCGGAGACGCTGAAAATAGCTCCGGCCTAAGCCAGTGCCGGCCCAAGGTCATTATTCTCCTCGATCCGCAACATGCGGATGTCGCGGACCGACGGCACGAACCAATTGTAAGTTCGCTTCAGCTCCTGCACAGCCAGCACGCAATCGACGGCGGTAACGGCGTCGTTGCCGAAATAGGTCGAGCCCTGCTGCCAGTCGAATCCACGCTGCTCCAATATCCTGCGGACATCGGTGTACGCGTTGCGCCACGATGGCGTCGGATAAGTCTGTTCGAGCGTCTGGGTGTCGAGATCGAAGACAATCGCGTACATGCTTCCCCCCGTGGAACGGAACTGATGTAGTCCGCGATTATGCCCGATCATACCGCTCATGACTTGAGAATAGCGCTTTGCCCGGTCAGGGTCAAAGCTCGCTTTCGATCCAGCCCTTCAGCGCGCTCTTCGGTGCCGCTCCGACCTTCTCGGCGACCTTTTGGCCGTTCTTGAACAGCATCATCGTCGGGATGCCGCGCACGCCCAGCTTGCCGGGGGTTTCGGGGTGATCGTCGATGTTGAGCTTGGCGATGATCAGTTTTCCGCCGAGTTCATCGCTGATTTCCTCGAGGGCGGGCCCAATCATCTTGCACGGGCCGCACCATTCGGCCCAGAAATCGACCAGCACCGGCGTGTCGCTGTCGAGTACGTCCGCCTGAAAACTAGCATCGCTGATCGCCTTAGTACCCATGAAATATCTCCTGTGCGCATGGCCAGAGGTGGCCGCGCCTGTCTCGTTCGATACAACATAGGTCGGCCTACCCCGCGCCTCAAGCCATCGCGGGCGAGATCGGCTTCACGTCTGTATAGCCCAGCTTCCAGCGCACTTCATGATCCGGTTTCCCGCCGAGACCGTTCAGAGCAATGCAGGCGAATGTCTATCCAGCGCCTCCGTCGGCAAATCGATCAGCTTCGGTCCGCCGGTGAAAAGCAGCGCCGCCTCCACCCGCTTGCCGGGGAAAATGACGGCCAACGCCGCTGCATAGGCTGCCATCTGCTTGAGATAGCCGAGCGGCACCGCCCCGGCGTTGCCGGGCACCACCACGCCGGTCTTGTAATCGATTACCCGCACCGCATCGTCGGTCACCAGCAGGCGGTCCATGCTTCCCGCCACCACGCGGCCACCGACCAGTGCCGAGAAAGGTACTTCGGCGAGACTGCCGAGGCCGAACAGCGCCGAATGAGCGGGATCGTCGAGCACCGCCAGCACCGCACCGAGCATATCCGCGCGCGCTTGCGGATCGAACACCTGCCCTGCCCGCTCCAGCCAGCGCGCACCCGCTTCGCGTCGCGCGTCCGGCGCTACCGGCGGCAATCGCTCGAACAGCGCATGCATCAGCACGCCGCGCTCCGCCGCCAGCCCCGGCAGATGCGGCGCGACCGGAGGTTGCGGAACGTCCAGCGACTCCCTCTCGCCCAACGCCGATGGCGCCAGCGGGCGCAGCGGGCGCGGCTCGGCGGGGGCGGAAGTCCGCGCCCAATCCGGCACGGCGACAGGCGGCGGAATGGAGCGCACCCGCGCCCCGCGTGGTTCCTTACCACCGACGATATAGGCGCATTCATGGCCCCAGACGCTGCCCGGAACAGGCTCCCAGCCATCGCCCATGCCCTCGACCACGGGCTGTATCGCGGCATACCAGCTGTCCTCGGGCGGCAGCTCGTCCTTCGCCTTCTTGCCCAAGGCACCCGCGACGAACAGCATCCGCTCGGCACGGGTCATCGCGACATAGAGCAGCCGCCAATGCTCTTGCATCTCTGCCTCGGCCAGTCTGTCGGCGATGGCGCTCAGCACCTCGGGGCGGTCGGCCTTGTTGACCGGCAGCAGCGGCACCTTGCCGCCGTCGCTCGGCCAGTCGAGCCCGCGTTCCTTCCGCGCAGCCGGATCGCCGGTGGCATCGGCTAGGATGACGATCTTGGCCTGCAACCCCTTCGATCCATGCACGGTCATCACCCGCACCTCATCGGCATCAGTGTCGAGCTCGCGCTTGATCTCGACATCGCCGGAATCGAACGCCGCGACAAAGCCGAGCAGCGACGCGCTCTCGCGCGTCTGATAGTCGAGCGCCTTCGACACCAATTCCTCGATCGGATCGCGCGCGGCATTGCCCAGCCGCGCCAGCAGCTTTGCCCTGCCCCGCATCGGCCCGGAGAGAATGGTTTCGAAGAACCGATGCGGGGTGACATTGCCCGCCATGTTGAGCAGTGCCTTGAGCGGGGCGATGGTGAGTCCGTCGGGCAACATATCGGCCGGTCCTGCCTGCCGGTTGAGATGCGACCACAACGGGTCGCGGGCATTGGGCCGCCAGCCATGCGCGATCAACTGGTCATGGCTCCACCCCATCAGCGGGGAGACCAGCAGGCTGGCAAGGCTGAGGCTGTCGAGCGGTTGCAGCGCGAAGCGCGCGGCGGCGAGAAGATCCTGCACCGCGATAGGCACCTTGAGTTGCAAGCGATCCACACCCGCCACCGGCACCCCCTGCGATTGCAGGCGGGAAACCAGTAATCCGGCCAGATCGGTGCGTTTGCGCACGAGGATCATCACATCGCGCGGATGCACTTCCTCGCCGTCGATGCCCCCCCCGTCGTCCAAAGCGCCGATCCACTGCCGCACGCTTTGCGCGATGCGGTCGGCGACGGTGCGGGTGGCGCTGTCGATCCAGCCTTCCTCGCCGCTGTCTTCATCGTCCCGCTCCGATGCCGGCGGCGATACTGTCGGCCACAACACCACGCGACCGGGCGCGGTAGGGACTGACGACACATGCCTGACGCCGGCTACCCCCTGCCCCAGTTTCTCCGGCCCAAGGGTATCGATGACTTCATCCACGACGCGCAACACCGGAGGCGAGGAACGGAAATTCTCGTTGATCGGCACATCGGCGAAGCGGTGCTTGGCCTCATCGCCGCGCTCGAAAAACTTCGTCTGCGCGCCAAGAAAATTCTCCGGCGACGTGCCCTGAAATCCGTAGATCGCCTGTTTGTAATCGCCGACGACGAACAAGGTGCGGACCAGACGGTCCTTCGCGCCCTCTCCGGCAAAAAACTCCTCGGCCAGCGCCCAGACGATGTCCCATTGCGCTTCGTTGGTGTCCTGCGCCTCATCGACCAAGATATGGTCGATGCGCGTATCGAGCTTGTAGCGGATCCAGTCTGCCCGTCCCGGAGTCGCCAGCAAATTCGCGGTCAGGCGGATGAGATCGTCGAAATCGACCAGGCCTTCGCGTCGTTTGCGATCCTTGACCGCGCGGGCAAAGGCGCGCCCGACTTCGAGGCCGGCCGCGAGGCGGTCGGCGGCGGCCAGTTGGGTGTGCGTGGCAAGGATTTGTGCGATCGTGTCGCTGACGCGCACCACCAAATCGCCGACAGCTTCCAACTTTTTGCCCGGCTTATATTGATCGAGGATGGTGCCCTGTTTGGTAACAAGTGCGCTGAGGCAGTTCTTTAGCGACTGAGTCCTCGCCTGACCGTCTGCGGCTAGCCAAGCGCCAATGATGTCGGCGCGCTTTGTGCCAGTATCGGTGCGCCAATCGATATTCGCCTGACCGATCAACTGAAGTAAGCGCTCATCGATTGCCCCGTCGCCGCACCGCCCCGCCAGCCAGACATCGGGCGTGACATCCGTCGGCAAGCCGAACGCCCCGCGTATCCACGGTCCAAGTCCGGACGGCAGCGCGTCGAGCGCATCCGCCGCCCCGGCGCAACGATCAAGATAGCTGCGCAACGTGCCTTCATCGATCGCCAACGCCAGATCGGCTACGCGCTTGCCCAGCACCGGATCATGCCGTTCGGCATGGGCGATCATGTCACTGAGCGTACTGCCACGTAAATCGGCGATCTCGGCCTCATCGAGCGCGCGAAAGCCTGGGGCGAGGCCCGCTTCCTCGGGGAACCCGCCGAGCAGCGACTGGCAGAAACTGTGGATCGTCTGGATGGCGAGCCCGCCGCCCGCTCCATCGATCACCTTGGCGAACAGGGTGCGGGCAAAGGCCAGCCGCTCGAAATCGTCATGCAGCGGATCGCCGATGGCGAACAGCTCCTTGGCAAGCCTTTTGTCCTCCATCCGCACCCAGTCGGCCAAATCCTTGCGCACCCGCCGCGCCATCTCAGCCGCGCCCGCCTTGGTAAAGGTGATGGCGAGGATAGCGTGTGGCGGCACACCCGAGAGTAACAGCCGCTTGATCCGCGCAGTCAGCACCTGCGTCTTGCCGGTACCGGCGCTGGCGGACATCCAAGCGTTGCCGGATGGGTCCGCGCCCTGCCGTTGCGGGGCGGTGAGGAGGGGGGTAGCGGCGCTATTGGAGGTCATGCGCCTGCCCCCTCGCGTCCGTACCATTCTTCCAGCCGCATCAACTGGTCATAATCCGTATAGGGCGCGTATTCGGAATGGAGCTTGGCCTTGAGCGGCTCGTCGCCATTGAGCCAGCGGGCAATGCCCTCACGCAGCCGCTGTTCGGCGCTTTCCGCGAAATTGCTGGCGTCGATCGTCGCTTCCTTCTTGCGGAACGGCGAATCGATCCAGCCGAAACTGTCGCCTTTGGTCTGGCGATTGGTGCGCCAATATTCGAAGCTCGACACCGGCCCCTGCTCACCGCCAAACGCCCCCTGCTGCGCCATCATGCCGAGCAAGCCGAGTTGCAGCGCGAACAGCGCCTCGACCGATGCCTTGGCAGGGCTGCTGCCGGTCTTGTAATCGATTACCGCCAGACTGCCGTCAGCCAGCCGGTCGATCCTGTCGGGCTTGCCGGTCAGTCGGATGCCGTCGATGTCGATATGGCCGCGCTCCTCGGAGGCGGCGAGGATCGGGGCGCGCCCATCCTCGCGCTGCATTCGCACCATTTCGCCCACCGCCCAGCGCAGCGCCGGCCGCAATCGCGGTGCCCACAGCGCGCGCAGCAACGGGCTCACCCCCGGCCCAGCCAGTTCCTCGTCGAGCAGCGCATCGACACGATCGACGCTGGCCGCGCCCTCCTTCAGCCAGCGTTCGAGCACGCCATGTACCATAATACCGCGCCATGCTGGAGTAGGTTCAGCATCGAGCGGATCGAGCGAATAGAGGCCGAGCGCGTTGCGCGCGTAAAAGGCGAAAGGATCGGCGAGCAACGTATCGACCTCGGTGACGCTGAGGCGCGTCGGGCGCTTCTCACGCGGCGGCGCTGGCGCGGGGCGCGGCATCGGCTGCGGCGACGCGCAGGAATCGAGCGCCGCGGCAAGCGCGGCATAATCCCCCTCCCCCGTCATCAGCGCGCGATCGCCGACCAGTGCCTCCAGCCGCAGCAACAGCCGCGACGGCACGGTCGGCGCGGTACCCTGTCGCTGCGAGCGGGTAATCAGCACTTCGCCTGCACCGAGCGCCGAGGCGAAGTCATGTGCGGCCAGGCCGGTCGGCCGGTCGATCCCGGGCAACCCCAGCCGCTTGCGCAGCATCGGCGCCAGCCACGGGTCGGGTGACGGCAGTTGCGGCCATTGCCCTTCGTTCAATCCTGCCAGAATCATGCGGTCGGCGCGCTGCAACCGACCCTCGATCAGCCCCCAGATCGACAATCGCGAATGCCCGCCCTGCGGCGGTCGCACCGCGACATCGCGCATCAGTTGCGCCAGCAGCGGAACCACCTCGCGCGGATCGACTGGAGCGGTCAGTTCGGCGGCGTCGGCCTCGACCTCTTCGAACAGCACAGCGAGCGCCCGCCCTGCCGCGCCGGTCCAGATCGTATCGACCGACAGCAGCGCCAGCGCCTGCCGCAGCGTAGCGAGGACGGTGGCGAGATCGACCGCAGCGTCGGCAGCGAAGCGGCCCTCGACGCTGATCAGCAGCGGCATTACTATGGTCGACCACCACGAACGCAGCCGAACCTTATCAGGATCGGGCGTGCCATCGGCCTTGCGCGAACGCGCAAGCAGCAGCGCATCGATCTTGGCCAGCCCCGCCGCTGGCCGCGGCCCGCGCAGCACCAGATCGAGTTCGCGCACATGGGTCAGCCATGGCAGCCGGTCGTTCGTGGCAACATAAGGGTGGGAAAGCAGCGCGATCAGCTCGACCGGAGCAAAGCCGCTAGCGGCTGCGCCAGCAAGGCTCAGCAATAATTCACCCGCAGGCGTGCTGGTCAGCGGCTGGCCCGCCGAATCATCGGCGACGATGCCCCATCGCGCCAGATGCCCGGCCACCCGCGTGGCGATGGCGCGATCAGGCGTGACCAGAGCGGCGGTCTTCGCGGGCGTTTCAAGCACTTCGCGCATCGCCAGCGCAATCGCCAGCGCCTCCTCCGCCGGGGTGGCGCATTCGACCTGTGCGATGCCCGCCGGATCGCGCTCCGCCCGCTTGACATGCTGCCATTGCGCGGTGTGTTCGGCAGGCGCGAACAGTTGGCGGACCAGCGCGCGCCGGCTGTCGGGGCCATCGATCGCGCTTGTCGCGGGCCATGTCTCGACCTCGCCGCGCGCGATCCCCATCCGGTCGAGCAGCAGCTTGAGATGAAAATGCGGATGCCCGTCGAGCGGCGGCTGCGCGCCATCGGTGTCGGACGCAGGGTCATCGCCCAGCGCATCCCACCAGTCATCGGCCATCGTCGCGTCGAGATGCGGCAGCAGCACTGTTCCGCCCCACGCAAACGCAACTGCGCGCAACAGTTGGGCTATGGCAGGGGCGGTCGAGGTGATGCCCGCCGCAATGACGAAAGGCACCGGCAGCCCCTGCGCTGTCCAGCGCCGCGCTACCCGCTGATAAACGGCATTGCGCCGAGCCGCGCGATCGATCACGCCCTCACCCGCCAGCACATCGGGCCAGCGCGCCGCCAGCCGTTGCAGCAGCGCAAACGCCTCCTGCCAATGGCTCGCCATGCCATCCTCTTCGAGCTTGGCGAGACGCAGCAGCGGCACTTGCTCGATGGTCAGCAGATCGATGACACGCGCCAAACTGTCGGCGAGCCGCAGCGCCTCTCCGACCGGTGTGCCGCCGCGTTCGGCGATGATCAGCTGTGCGAGCAAAAACCGCCGCCGCATCGGCGCGATGGCGGGAGCCAGCGGCTCCTCATCCGCGTCGATCCGGTCGAGCGCAGCGCCGACGCTCTCATCGAGATCGGCATCGCCCAGCGCAACGAGGCGCGGCAGCAGCAGCGCCCCGCCCGAATGGCGGATAAACGCATCGCGTACCGCCGTGATCGCGCGATTGTTCGGCAACAAGATCATACCCGCAGCAAGACCCAGCCTGTCCGCGCCATGCCGCGCCATCACGCCCGAGACGAGCGCATCGGCGAACGACCGGTGGACCGGGAGGGTGAAGATCGAGGGCTTGGGCGAGGACAAATCTGACATCATATTCCCGCTCACCCTGAGCTCGTCGAAGGGTTGTCCTTGTTCATTGCACGATCGAACAGAAAAAGAACAGCCCTTCGACAGGCTCAGGGTGAGCGTGCGTGGGGACGGGGTGGTTTCTCAGACCTCGTCCAGCGCCGCCTCGACCAGCGGGATCGACGCCGGCGAGCCGACATCGAACCAGTCGCCGCCATGCGACATACCGAACAAGCGCCCCCTGGCGATAGCGCGTTCCCAGAAAACCATCGTCGAGAACGCCCCCTCGGGTGGGTCGGCGAGCAGGCGGCGCGATACTAGCTGCACCCCGGTGAAAACGAACGGCGCGATCTTGCCGGGCTGCCGCCGGGTCAGCCGCCCGAGCTTGTCCATGTGGAAATCGCCGCGCCCGCCATGGCCGTTGGCGCGCGCCTGCGGCACCACCAGCAGCAGTGCGTCCATGGCTGCATCGTCCCAGCGCTCGGCGAGCAGATCGATCGCGTTGCGCGGCCCGTCGGTCCAGATATTGTCGCTGTTCGCGCACAGGATCGGCTCGCCGCGCAGCAGCGGCCCAGCCTTGACCAGCCCGCCTCCGGTTTCAAGCAAAGCGGTGCGCTCGTCCGACGTTTCGATGACGAACGGCCAGTCCCCGGCTTTCAGATGCGCCTCCAGCGCATCGGCCAGATAATGGACGTTGACCACGACATGGCCGATCCCGGCATCGGCGATCCGCTCGAAAGCATGGTCGATCAGTGCGCGGCCCGCGACGCGGACCAACGGCTTGGGGCGCGTGGCGGTCAGCGGGCGCATCCGCTTGCCGAGCCCTGCCGCCATCACCATCGCGCTTTCGATATGCGCGCTCATACGGCGAATTCGGCCCACAATGGCGCGCGCTTGTCGGCAGGGACATTGGTATCGAACCAGTTGCGCACGGGAGCGAGCGGCGGTTGCGCCAGATCGCGTTCGAGCAGCCCCCACATGCGCGACTGAAAGCTGCGGTAATGCGGCTTGCCATCGCGCCTCCACAAGCGGCAGAAGACGCCAAGGATGCGAGAGTTGCGCTGCGCTGCCAGCGCCCAATAGGCGGCCTCGAACCGAGCATCGCGGGCGTTTGCGGCGACATAGGCGTCGATCATCGCGCGCTCGATGGCGGGCGTAACATCGCGGCGCGCGTCTTCTAGGATCGAGGCGAGATCATAGGCGGGATGGCCGACGCAGGCGTCCTGAAAGTCGAGTAGGCCGAAAGCGGCAACGCCGGTGCGTCCGGGCAGCAGCATGACATTCTCGGCGTGAAAGTCGCGCAGCATCGTGACGCGCGGCAGACCGTCGCTGTCGACCGGTTCGAGCACGGCGCGCCACGCGGCGAGGAAGCTGTCAGCGTCGAGATTGAGCCCGCTCGCGGGTCCATACCAGTCGGTAAACAGCGTCAATTCCGACAGCCACGTCTCTAGCGCGTGCACGGGCAAGCCGGATGCAGGCGCGTGACGGTGCAGTTCGGTCAGCACGCGCACCGCGCCGTTATAGAGTTCAGCCTCGCGGATCGGCGCGACATCGAGCGCCTCGCGCATCCGGTCCGAGCCGAAATCCTCGATCAGCAGCAAGCCTTGCTTGAGGTCAAGATAGTGGATCGCCGGAGCCGCCAGCCCCAGTCCGCGCAGGTGTTCCGCGACATGGATGAACGGACGCGGGTCTTCATGCGGTGGCGGCGCGTCCATGAGCACCGCAACGCGCGCACCGTCGATCACGCGGAAATAGCGGCGGAAGGATGCATCTCCGGCCAGCGGCTCGACCCGAGCACCGCCCCAGCCTGCGGCGGTCAGAAATTCGTCGGTCGCGGCGGGCGGAATCATGTCGGAAAGGGCCATCGGCCTCCCCAAGCCTCAGGCACTTGTGCTGTCAAGCGGCGCACATCGCCCTCCGCCGCTTCGATGGTCAGCAACAGCATGTCGGCCCATTGCCCCGCGCCCATCCGCTCGGGCCATTCGATCAGCAGCAGATGGTCGGCCCGCGCCTCATCCAGGCCCAGTTCGACGATGTCGGCGGGGTTGTCGATGCGATACAAGTCGATGTGGAGGACCGGGATGTTGGTTTCCGGCGGCGCATAGGGCTGGACGATGGCGAAGCTCGGGCTTGGTGCGTCGCCCACCAACCCGAGAGCCGAGAGGATAGCCCGCGCCAGCGTCGTCTTGCCTGCGCCGAGATCGCCGATCAGGCCGATGGCGTCGCCGGGGCGGGTGGCGGCGGCGATGGCTTTGCCGATGCTGTATACCTGGTCCAACCCAAAGATCATCGTGGCAGGAACATCGCGATCATCGCGCCCTCGCCTGCCCGCGCCACCAGCTCGAAACGCCCGTCATGCGCCTGAACCAATTGCTTAGCCAGCGCGATGCCCACCCCCTGCGACCCAGCCGGTTCGTTGCCCGCACCATTATCCGAGACAATGATCTGCGCCGATGTCGCATCGCCATCGCCATGCACCAGGATGCGCCGATCCGCACCCGCCTCGGCAAAGGCGGTCATCGCGCTGGCCAGCACCTGATCGATCGCCTGCCGCAGCCGCTTGGCGTCGCCTGCTATCGTGCCGAGCCCGCTCTTCAGCTCCAACGTGACATCGATGCCCCCTGCCTGTGCTTGCGCCGCAAAAGCCCCGGCGGCATCGCGCACCAGCGCATCGAGCGCGATCGGGCGGCGCTCCAGCGGCAGGGCTCCCGCCTCGCTCTGCGCCAGGTCGAGTACCGTATCAATCTGCATGCCCAGCGCCGCTGTCGAATCGAGAATAGCACGAACATAGCTTTTGCCGCTCTCGCTCAACTCCCCCGCATAGCCGCCCTGCAACATTTCGGCGAAGCCGCCGATCGAAGTGAGAGGAGTGCGCAATTCATAACTGATCCGGCTGAGGAAATCGGTCTTGACCTTGTCCGCCGCCTCCAGCGCCTCGGCCCGCTCGCGCAGGGCGCGTTCGATGCGGCGGCTGTCGGTGACGTCGATCAGCGTGAACAGCGCATTGCCGTCGGGCAGCGGGATCGCGGAAAAATCGAACTGCTGGCCCTCGCGGAACTCGATGCGTCCGCTGCGCTGCTGGCGTTCCCCCGTCGCGCCGACGATCATTTGACGGACGACACCCTGCTGGCGCGGATCGCGCAGCTTGGGGGCGATCTTTTCCATCAGCACATCGACACGCGGATGCGCGGTCAGCAATTCCTCGGGCACGTCCCACAGGCGGCGAAAGCGCTGGTTCCACAGGTGCAACTTGCCATCGGGGGCGAACACCGCGACCGCCTCGTAAAGATTGTCGAAGGTCGCGGTGCGAACGCGCAGCAGCGTGTCGCGCGCCGACGCCAGCCTGATCTGCTCGGTGCGATCCTCGAAGATCAGTAACAGCCCGCCGTCGGGCGTCGGCTGGGCGACGGTGCGCAGATGCGTGCCATCGCGCAGCATCCAGCTTTCCTCGACCAGATCGGCGGCGGCGAACCAGCCGCGCCGTTCGGCGCGCCAGCCGGGGAAATCGCGCACTTCGGGCGTACGACCATTGTCGCGCAGCCGGTCGATGAAGCGTTCGAACGGCGGTGCCGATGCCGCCCATTCCTCGTCGATCAGAAACAGCCGAAGGAACGGCCGGTTGACGAAGCGCAATTGCCGGTCAGGGCCGAACTCCGCCACCGCCGCCGACATCTGATCGAGCATCGATCGGCGCGCGTCGGCGAAGCGGCGATATTCGCTGCGGACATCCTCCAGCTCCTGCCGGTCGAACGCATAGCCCGCGACGCCGATCTCGGCGATCGGCACATCGACCGCCTGCATGATCCGCCGCTTGCCTGCGACGGTGACGGGGACGATGCGCGACACCGGCTCGCCCGCGTCACCCGCCTGTTTCGCCGCATCGCGCGCGCTGATACCCGCGACCGGCTCGACCAGCTCGATCTGGCGGGTGACGACATCTTGCGCATCCCCCGCCTCTGCCGCGTCAACATAGGCGCGGTTGACCAGAGCCAGCGAGAGCGACTTATCGCGGAACCACATCGGGAAGGGCGCGGCCTCGATCAGTGCGGAAATCGCATCGAAGGCGGCGACAGCATCGCTACGCTGGCGTTGCAGCTTGCGCACCCGCGCTTCGTCTGTTGAGGCATCGGCGATCCACAGCAATGCGGAGCCTCCTTGACCGAACGCTGGCGGCAGCGGCCCGCCGCGCACTTTCAATGTGCGCAAGCCCGAACGATCCTGGACGGTCAGCGAAAACGCTTTGCCTGTGCGCTGCGCCGCCTGCGTCTCATCGATCAGCTTGGCGCCATCGGCGTCGACCGGCCCTTCGCTGCCGCTGTGGACCAATCCGTCGAGCGTCGGCGGCAGTGCGTCGAGACCGAAGAAAGCAGCGCAATCGCCGCCACCCTCGATCCGCCCATCGGCGCGGACGATCAGCGGACGCGCCGGGCCGACCTCGACCATCGCCGCCAGCTGATGCGCGCGGCGTTCGGCAAAGGCGGCACGGCGCTGCATGGAGAGGCCGCGCATGATCGCCCAGCCAGCCGCGGCAAACCACAGCGCGGCGAGGATGCCAATAAGGGCGAGCATGGTGGAATCGGGCATAGTCATCGGCGGAGCGGGCTCTCCGCTCGGGGGACGGCGGTGTCGGGCATGGTGCCCCGCCTAGCGCAAAGTTCGCGGGGGGCAAAGGGTCAGGGTGCGGGTGTTGGTCTTGTGCCGACCCCACACTGGCGCGTCGCCCCGGGCTTGACCCGGGGCCGCTCTCGGCGTTGCGCCAGACCGCCAGCGGCCCCGGCTCAAGGCCGGGGCGACAAATTTCCTAGTAGCGATAATGATCCGGCTTGAACGGCCCGGTCACCGGCACGCCGATATAATCCGCCTGCTTCTGGCTGAGCGTCGAAAGCTTCACGCCGAGCTTTTCAAGATGCAGCGCCGCGACCTTCTCGTCGAGATGCTTGGGCAGGACATAGACGTCGTTGCCATACTGCTCGGCGCGTTGCCACAGTTCGATCTGCGCCAGCGTCTGGTTGGTAAAGCTGGCCGACATGACGAAGCTGGGGTGGCCGGTTGCGTTGCCCAGATTGACCAGGCGGCCCTTCGACAAAATGATGATCTGCTTGCCGTCGGGGAATTCTACCAGATCGACCTGCGGCTTGACCTCGGTCCACTTGTAATTGCTCAGCGCCGAAATCTGGATTTCACTGTCGAAATGGCCGATGTTGCAGACGATCGCCATATTCTTCATCGCCGCCATGTGATCGGCGGTGATGACATCGGCATTGCCGGTAGCGGTAACGAAAATGTCCGAGCGCGTGACGGCTTCGTCCATGGTAACGACTTCGAAACCCTCCATCGCCGCCTGCAAGGCGCAGATCGGATCGACTTCGGTGACCAGAACGCGCGCGCCGCCGTTGCGCAACGACTGCGCCGAGCCCTTGCCGACATCGCCGAAGCCGGCAACGGTGGCGACCTTGCCGGCCAGCATCACGTCGGTGCCGCGGCGGATCGCGTCGACCAGCGACTCCTTGCAGCCGTAGAGGTTGTCGAATTTCGACTTGGTCACCGAGTCGTTGACGTTGATCGCCGGCCACAGCAGCGTGCCCTTCTTCTGCATCTCGTAGAGACGATGCACGCCGGTCGTGGTCTCTTCCGACACGCCCTTGATCGATTTGGCCATCTCGCCGAACCAGCCCTTCGGCTTTTCCTTGAGCAGGCGGCGGATCAGCGCGTAGAGAATCTCTTCTTCCTCGGACGTGTGCTTGTCGAGGAAGGCGGTGTCGCCGGCTTCGGCGCGCACGCCGAGAT
>JAYSZB010000042.1:0-13239 GCA_043727035.1 Sphingomonas sp.
ACCCGTCAGCAGACCGCTCGCAGCCGCTTCCGCCATCGCCGCAGCAAATGCCGTCCCCATCAGCGACCGCGCCAACGCCAAGTCACGACGCGCACCACCAGCCCGCACATCGGCGCGCCATTCACGCATCAGCGGAGCGAACGGACTGCGCTCGAATGAAAACTTGAGCAAGTTCGTCGGTGTCCGCACGAACGGCAGCACCAGCTTGAGGATCGGCATGTCCTGCGTGATGCGCGAGATCGACTGCCCCACCGGCCCGAGGGGTCGCTGAAAAGTAAGATAGCGCCCGTAGTCGAATGCCTGTGCCAACATCGCGTCCGGTGGATTGGCTATCAGTTCCGCCGCGCGTGTCTTTGCAGCAGCGCCGCGCAGCCCTTCCTTGCGCGCTTGCCGCACAGCGAGGCCATGCAGTTCCATACGCCGCGCCATCGCCTTGAACAGCTCATCTTCCGACGCCAGCAGCCGCGAGGGAATGCGGACCACTTCGCCCTTGATGCCGGAGATTGCCCGCTGTGTCCGGGCTTCGACTTTCGTCACTGCGTCCGAAGGCTCGCCAGTGCGCAGCGTCCGGGCAAACTCCCCAATGCCTTCGCGCATACCGGACAGCAGGCCGACCGTGCGCGCCCCGACTTCCGACAGCAGCACCCGTTCAACAGAACCCCCGGAGACAGCACGGCGAACCCCGCCGATTGCAGCCGCGCCCAAATGCTCAGGAATTTGACCCAGCGCCGTCATCGTGTTCGACATCACATTGACCACGTGCGTCTGTGGACCGGAGAGGATGCTGTTATACCAAAGTTCGACCAGCTTGTCAGACAGCGTAGGGCTGAGCGCCCGCGCAGCTTCGACGTTCACTCGACCGCTTGCCTCGCCTTCTAGGATCAGTTCGGCAGCGCGGCGCAACCGGTCAGGACCGCCACCAGCACCGACCGATGCGGCCAGCACATCGCCACGAACCGCACGGCTGGACGCCATCATTCGGAATTGAGCCAGCGCACGACCAGCCTCAGCAGTAGCGCCCGCAATCTGTTCCTGAATAGCGACGTGTCGCACCCACGCTTGCTGGAACCGCGACAGCAGTTCATCGCCGGGATTGTCGAGGCGCTGCACCTGGCGGGCGAGGTTGACCAGTTCGTTGCCGGACTTGGCGAGAATCTGGCGTGCGGCCAAGGCCTCCTCAGCGTTGAACGCTTGCCCGCGACGACGCGACAGCAGCTTGTCCGGCGTCATCCCCAGTTCGGCAGCAAGCCGTTCGGTTTCTTCCTGCGTGATGCGGCCACGGGTCGCGTTGTCGAATCCGCCGACCCGATCATGCGACTGAGCAAGCGCCCGCGCGATGTCCTGTGGCGTTTCAAGATTGCCCAGTCGAATGTTGCCTGCAAAGTCAGGTTGCCCACCCGGTAAATCATCGAATGCCGACAGCGGTGGCGTATTGGCTTCGAGGTCGGCTTGCGTGATCGGTTGCCCGATGTCTTCAACAATGGGAGCGCCTTCGTCGGCAGCAGATTCGATAGCGCGCCGCGTTTCTTGCGCCTGATAGTAGCTCTCAATTTCCGCATAATCGTCAGGATGAAACCGGCGATTGTTGCCCCGGTGCGTATCGCCCAGCGCCTCCAGAAATTCATCGATCGTTGGCGGCGTGGCGCGTTCTGGGAAATAGCCCTTTTCCCATGCAGCATAGGCCGCATCGTCAAGCGTCATGCCGTTGTCGTTATCGACCAATCGGCCAAACCGCTGTTCACCGCGCGCAAAATCATCGGTGCGACTGCGATTGTCGAAACCCATGTGACCAAGTTCACCGCCAGTCTCTTGCAGTCCGCCTTGCGACCGAATCCACGTCACCAGATCGAGCGGCCCGCGCTTTGGAACAACCCGGCTTCCGTCATTGGCGGAACGGATGCCACGCGGCAGGAGCAGATCGTTTTCGTTCGGTGCAGGGACAGGCCGATATTGACCGCCAGTGCCTGCAAGAAACTCATCGAGCGATCCGACTTCATTGGACGGGATCGGCAGGACATCGCGCGGCGAAATGCCACTAGCCGCAGCGCGCAATTGCCCTTCGCTGATCGGTGCGCCCATCGGTGACGTGCGAGCCGCGTTCACGTCGATAATATCGCGCTGGCGAGGCATGGCAGGACCGGAGATCGACGGGTCCGCATCCGCCGCCATTCCCGCCGAGCGACCCGGTGCGGCCGGGAGCGAAGAGTCCCCGCTCATCATATCCAAATACTGTTGAGCAGCGACATTCCCACTACGCGCCGCCGCTTCACGGTCGCGCCACTCAGCGACAAATTCGCTGAATGGGCGCATGTCCTCAATCCCCATTGAGAGGTCCGCTTCGATAGTGCGTTGCAGATTTGCCCGATATGCCGCCATTGCGCGGTCAGACATTGCGCGCTCTTCAGCGACAAAAGCATCGCGCGAGAGGCCGTCAAATCCTTCGCGCGACAAGCTGCCGCCTTCGAGCTGGAACCCGCGAGGCAGCGGAGGCGTCCCACCCGACATATCGAGATAATCAGCAGCGCGACCTACACCATCAGCAGGCGGTCCGAGGTCTGGACGCGCGGGAAATGCAGACGGCACATCATAGCCGAGCGGCGACAAGGCAGCACCCGGAGCCTGCCCCGCAATGTCGAGACGGTCAGGCGCGCGGCCTTCAAGCTGGAACCCATCGGGCAGGGCTGGCAGATCGGCCGGCAGCGCATCAGGCACAGCCGCACCACTCGGCGCAGGAAGCGCATTGCCCCCGACAGTGGCGACTTGAGGCGCGCCCCAAATCACCCCATCATCAGACACGCCAAAGGGCCGACCATCGGGCAGCACACCGGTAATCGTCACATCATCAGGCACATCCCAGTAGGCGCGATTGACTGATGCCGTAGGCGAGGGAACATCATCCACGCCAGCAGCGCGACCGGGCGACCTTGTGCCAGACGGACGGCCCATCCGAGCAGCAGCAAGGCCGGTCACGCCACCGCCGAGCAGTCCACCCGCCAGACGCGCACCCATATCGAGATAGATGTTGCCCGGATCGACTTGACCCGCGACTTCCCCGGCAATTTCCGCAGATGCACCCGCGCCAATTTCCGCAGCCACAGCTACGCCCGGATAGCGAGCGGCATCGACCAGCAATTGCCGTCCCGCCATACGTGTCGGAGAGGCAGCGGTGTAGGCAGTGGGCGCGCGCATCGCCAGACGACCGCCCATGCTGATAGCGCCGCCAGCAGGGAGCGCAGCCTGTCCCGTCCCACGGCTAAAGGCTTGCGTGTAAATCTCGCCATCCGAGCGCGGCGCATAGCTGTCGTCAGTCTGTCCGACGCCAGCGCCGTGCATCCAGTCGCGCAGTTGCGCAGACCCGCCCCAAGGACGACTGCCGACCGGAACACCGATTGCGCCCAGCCCGGAGTTAACGAGATCGACCGGCGACCCCACCAGATCGGCAAGCCCTTCGTTGAACGCTCCCAATTGGCGGGTAACGAACCCCGGCTCACCGGCTGACTGTTCCGGCGTCGGCCCCTCAGTCCCGGTGAATTGGGGACGGAACACAGCCTGCGGATTGCGGCGGGCAAAAGCCAACAGCGCGTTAGCATTGGGCATGGTGTAGCCTTGACCAGACGCCCACGATTGCAGCTCGCCCGGACGCGTCCCCGGCGTCAACAGCAGCGACCGATATTGTTCTGCCTGCTCCGCCGTCATCGGTTGACGACCGACGGCCAGCGCAGGCGGTGCTATAGCAGAGGGCAATCCGCCCCCGCGACTGCGCCGATAATCGCCCGGCGACTGGAACTGACCAGCGAACGCGCCCAACCGATCGTTCCCCACCGGGCCGCGCCCCATCGATTCGAGCGTGTAGCGCGACGCAGCATCGGCATAGTCTGCGGTGCGCTGGCTTTCCCGCTGCGCCTGTCCGCGAGCCTCCATGTTGCTGCGAAGCTGATAGGCCGAAGTCGGATCGATACCGACAAGCGTGTCAAAGGCCTCTGCGTTCTTCGGATCGCGCACATACGCTGCCGTTGCCTCTCGGCGCATCCGGGATGTCCGGCGTTCATCGCCAGCCTCAGCGCCCGCCATGAACATGCCGCCGACATCGACCGGCTGTAGGATTGACCAATTCGGTTGAACGCTCATTGTGTTGCCCTCAGTTTGCAGGAACCCAGCGCCCATTGCGGAGCGTGATGCGTTGCCCCGTCTGCGGATTGACCGCCGTGGGCCCGGTAGAGCGCGAACGAGGTGCACCAGCCCGACGCGGCGCGCGCGGCAGCGGATTGGCCTGGCGATAAGTTGGAGTGTTGCGCAGTTCGACGCGGTTGCCCTGCCTCACACCTTCGAGGCTGACGCGATTGGACTGCCGTGCGCCCTCAATCTCAAGATCGTTATCGGTCGCGGTGGGACCGCTCGACCGCAGCACATAATCTTGCAGTGCCGTCGCATAGTCGTCCGTCCCCGGTTCGAGGCCGAGCGACTGCGCATATTCATCGAACGGCGACGGCGCATCGTATAGGGTTTCTGTCTGCCCAGTCACAGGATCGAAACGGAGCTGGTCGCCATTGCTGTCGAAATAGCGGGGCGCACGCAGTCATCCCTTCCGCCCCCAATAGCGCAGTCAGTCGCGCGGTTTCCGATTGCTGTTCGGGGGTGGCGACAAGCCCCGACGCCATCGGCAGGCGATTGCCAAACATCCCGCGCGGCTGGACCGATGCACGACGCGCAGACGGCGGCGCACCTGCCAATCCCCCGAACGAGCCAGCGTTAGCCAGTGCCAATCCCGGAACCGAACCAGCATAGCCGAGCAATCCCGGCCGATTTTCAACCAATGACATCATACACCCCCCGATAGGTTTTTGCCGCTTCGACTTCCGCAGCAGTGCAATCCATGGCCAGCGTCATCAGGCCCGAGCTTGTTTCGCCATCATCGTCCGCACCCGGCAGATTGGCGGCGCTGTCGATTATGGCGAGGGCATCGGACTTGAACGCGGACACCGACCATTCATCACCGAACCGCTCCCGGACAGATACGCACCAGCCGAGAGTGTTGAGCAGAATTGCCTTGTCGATCACGCTGCCGGTGTTGGCTTCCGCCATCCGCGCGAACATCAGCGCATAAGACATGGATTCCGCTTCTAGGTCCGGGTTATCCTGTGAATTGTCCGCCAGTGCCCGCCACAGGTTCACTAAGCTGCGCTGCGCTTCGACTTCGCCGCGAGACGCTTGCATCAGCAATTGCCGCGTCAGGATGGCCGAACCGTCGAGGCGTTCGATGTCCATCAGTGCAGCGTCGGCATGAACACCGTTTCACGCCCTCCCAATTCCTGCCGGACAATCTCACCCAGCGCGATCCATCCGCGCGGATCGTCAAGCAAGGCATCGAGCGACAGGGGCGCGTCATCCATCACCAGCCGAACGGCGAAGGGATCGACGCCGTGATGCTGCCCAAGCAGTGCAGCGACGTGAGCCGCGACAAATTCGGTCGGGGCCGCGCGCATCAGTGCATCCCCACCTTATCGCGTAGAGCGCAGCGCATAAATTCGGATAGGGACATGCCCCGCTTGGACGCCTCTTTCGTGGCGCGGGCGAGGATGACGCCGGGGAGGCGAACCCTGACTGCCTTGTCGTTGATCGGCTGCATGACGCCCTCCAATGATAGGAGAACACCATGCCACGACTGGGCTAGATAGTCAACGTTGTTGCCCTATTTGCCTACGGGTTCAGGCCCGGTTGATCGGCCCGCCAGTCGTAAACCTTCGCACTGGTCAGCATATTAATTGCGGCGTCGATTGCCGCGCGGCTCCACCGCTCCTTACCGCTGATCCAGATGGAAATTGGCAGTTCCCCACAGGCCACGGCGCGAATGAAGGCTGTAACCGGCAAATCAAGATAGCTGGCAGCCAACTCCTTTCGCATAAGCGCGGGCCAAACCGTTAGCGACTTTCGATCATTGAGCGCCACGCGGAAGTCAGATGATCCCGGGCAGGAACCAGCCTAGCCCCAAGGCGATGAACGCCACGCCAGTTATGCCGCCAGCCATTCCTAAAAAGCTATTGCGCGCAGCGGGTGGTGCGGCGGCCAGCCTCAACCAGTAAATCCCAGCGATCAGCAGCAAGGCAAAACCGAGGCCGGTTGCCAATCTTGGAAGATCGGCGCTGGCGAGTGCCGGAACGTCGGCGGAGGCAAATACTGGGATCATCGGGCACGTATGCGCTTGCTCTGACGGACAGGCAAGTTACCGCGCCAGCCGAACCCCGACACCAGCCGCAGGGCTGGATTTACCAGCATCGATTAGCAAGATGCCAGCCGCCACCAATGCGCCGCGCATCGCCTCCACCGACTTTTCATCGACCGACTGCCCTAGCTCGAAGCGCGCAGCGGTAGCGCGGCCTACTCCGGCTGCAACAGACAGGTCAGTGAGCGACCATCGGAGCGCGGCGCGCGCCATGCGGGACTGATCGGGCGTCATGCTGATAACAATAGTATCATAAACTGCTTGCCGCAACCACATTAACTATGATAACGATGTTATCACCAAGCAATCGCTTGGTGGTCCGAGGCATCGCTACGAACGTCGCCCCGGACCTGACCGCACCCCTAGTGGAAGGGATACGACCATGACCGAGAATAGCACATCAGCCGCAATCCGTGCAGCCCTGAATAGCAGCGGAACCGCTCACACCAACGCCGTCGAAATGCTCGACGCCATCGCGCAGATCAGCGAACTGCAACTGCGCCACGATGTTTTCGCCCGCATCGACAAAAGCATGGCGACAACGACCATCGAAACCGTTCAGCAGATGGCGCAACGCGTGAAGGAGGACGTGCTGACCGCCGACGCCCAGCTTTGGGTGATGTTCGAGCATGTCGAAGAACTGGAAAAGGCTTTGCCCCAGCCTGAGCCGCTGCCCGCTGGAATGCCGAACGCCGATCAGGTTCGCACCGAGGACTTCGCCGCCGCACTGGTCAAATATGAGCGCGCGAAAGCAGATATGGACCGCTTTTGGAATGAGCAAGTCAAGCCGCTGTCAGACCAGTACACCGCCGCCGAGGGAGAGGCGAAAGTTGCCCTGTCAGATGCGGTTGATCAGGTGGAAAAGGACTTCGAGGCCTTTGTGGATGCTCACGGCGACTCCATCACTGCCGTCTTCACTGCTCCCAGCCCCGACCTCGCCGCGCATGCTGCAAAGTTGCGGGTTTGGGTTGAAACCGATTATCAGGACATGGAGGACGCTGCCGAGGTGATGAAGATCATTGCAGCCGACGCGGCCCGCCTTTCTCAGCAGGGGGAGGCGTGACCATGGCACTGTCCCACATCAACGGGAGGGCTACGGCCCTCCCCATCGCCCTGATCGGCCAAGCCGTCCCCATGCTGTCCCGACCAGACCTAGCGCGGCTGGTAGATCGACTAATCGACCGGCTGGACGAGCTGGAAAGCGACGCCGACTTGGAGCCGGACGACGAGCCAGAGGTGGACGAACCCGACTGTTGCAGCGCGGGCGAAGACGGAGGACTGCACCAGCCGTTCTACAATAATGGCGCACCGTTCGACCCGTTCGGAGACGACGAGGCCAGCGCACAGCCTGCCATGCTGGACGGCCTATCGTCGCACTAGCCCGCAGCCCTTTAGGGCATGACAAAACCCAAGCGAGGGGCGGGAGCAATTCCGCCCCTTTCAGAGGAACCCACTCCGTGACACCCAAGACCGTCATAACCACCGAAATAATCGACGCACTCCTGGACGCGCTGGCCGAACGCTTAGCCCCGCGTATCATAGCTGCGATGGCGTCACCAGCACCAGCGCCGGAAACAGACCCCGACGAAACATGGGGCACGGCAGACGTCTGCGAGCATCTCGGTATAGCGCAAAGCACGTTGCGCGACCGGCAAAAGCTGCCGTCCTTCCCCAAGCGCGTCAATCTGGCAGGTCGTCCCCGCTGGCTGGCAAGCGACATTCGCACTTACCGGCGCGGTAGTTACAGCAAGTAATCCGATTAGACCGGGCAATGCGGGGCGGGAGCAATCCTGCCCCTTTTGCTATGCGCGACCATGCCCGTCAGAGTCGCCAGAAAGGGCATTGAGCGCCGCGCCTATAGCTTCCCATCGCTCGACCCCCAAAGAGTCCCCAGCGGCCCGCAAATCGGCAATGCGCGACGCTACGAACGCAGCAGCGCCCGCGCCGTGCATCCGTTCGACGGCGAGGGCTTCCGCCATCCGTTCACGTTGAGGCGTCAAGATTAACCCCTCCTCCCACTGATACCGAGATAGCCCAGCAGGGACCAAAACGATAACGAACTGATAACTTTTTGATCGTAACCCGGACATCGTCGAAAATTTAGGTCGGCTAGATCGGGTGGCGATGACCCGCAATCATGGAGAAAACCTATGAACATGATCAAGAAGCTGGTCCGCAATTCCAAAGGCGCGACCGCCATCGAGTATGGCCTTATCGCCGCTCTAATCGCTGTTGCAGGTATCGCCGCGTTCAGCACGGTCGGCGATGGGGTATCGAAAACCTTTAACAACGCCGCCGCCAAACTCTGAGCTGCTCAATTCCTTTTTGAGCCTCTTGAATCGTAGGAAAGGGCGGCACTTTTACAGGGTGCCGCCCTTCTCATGTTTCTTGGTGGTAACATTACTGGAATTGTTCGTGCGCACGACGATTCGGCGTTCGCCACCATCTGGGAAGCTCACCGACAATTGCCCGACCGCCAATAGCGATCCCAGCGCGCGACAGTGCCGGTCGCTACCATCGCACAGGACAAATCCCGGCCATCGGCCAAGGTGCATTGCGCGCCAGTCCTGTTACCGCCAGCTCCACCCGTAGAGACGCAGCGCAGGGCAGGAGCGCTCACAACCACATGCCCGGTCGGTAGCGTCCCTCTTGACCCACCCAACAGCCTCACCAGCGCGTCACGCGCCTGAAATGCGGTTGCGTCAGGGCAGGGATGACCCGGCGAACACGTCCCATCCATTTCCCGCGCCGCAATGCCCGCCAGCCGCAGCCGTGGACCTTCCGCGCACCAGACCGGGCCATCGCCATCATATACGGCGGTAGGAGTGCAGAGGAAGGCGAGGCCAGCGGCGATGATCGACATGGCGCTATGATGCCAGCCACACTGCGCCGAGCGCAACCGCCGAGATCAGCAGCCCCAGCGTCGTGATTTGCCAACGCCGCTCGGCAAACCGCAGCCGTTCGACTTCCCCCGCGCTCAATCGTCGCTGACAGTGAGGGCATGCGTCGCACACCAACGGCAGCACACCGCCGCAGCTATCACACCGGCCAAGGCTCACCTTTCGCAGCCCACCCCGTCGCCGTCACGATCAAGACGCCTCGCATAGCCGGGATCGCCACGCCGGACGGGTGCCGCCCCAGCCGCGCGCGCTGCGCTGCAATTAGCATAACCGCCAGCACCCGCACTGGACGCACTTTGCCGACCGCCACCCCGCCGCCTGCGCCTGCCGCTGCGCCGACGCCGTCGCGCTTCCGCATCGTCAGGGATTGCGACCAGCAGCGCGCCAAACAGCATAGCGAGGAACCCGCGTCGGCTTTCCATTCTGCGCTCCCGATTCGTTATCGTTCGGAGAGTGACCCGTCAAAGAGGTGCAGCCCGTGACACGCGTCACGGTAAGTCTCCACAGCCCTTACCAGCCGCATCGAAAATGGCGAACACGCTAAGCTATCATGACTTCGCCCCCTTGCCAGACTGCGAACGTAGGCGACGAGCAGTAAGCTGCGCTTTCTCTATGCTCGAAGATTGCTGTGCCGGGTTGAAGGTCAGTTTGGGTATCGGTCGCCTATCGCGCGCGCCTTCGATCAGCCCGGCAATCTCCAGCTTCAAAATCAGCTCAAGTGCGCCACAGTGCGCAAGATAGAGACACTCGTCATAAGTGAGCCGACACCCGGTGCCATTACGGAGAGCCCTCCGGAACTTGTCAGCGATGTTGCCCGCCACCGTCCCGCCAAACATAGTCAGGTCAAATGTCGAAGTCGTCCCACTCATCCTCGGCCTCCCAACAACCCTTTCATATAGACCGCTTTCGATCCTGTCTTCGGGTCAATGACGATCTTGCCGACCTTTACGCCAAGCTCTTTGACGGCCTTGAGGATGCGGGTGATGTCCGCCTGTGTGAATTTCGCTCGCGCGGTCATTGCATCACCCTAGCCCCGCTGGCGCTGCTGCTGTGGTCGCTCGCGTCCTAATTTCGGTAGCGATAACGTTTGTTACGCAAGACGCGACACTGCGCGCGCTATCAGTTGGCGATGAACAAGCACCCGACTCGATTCCAGGTGGACAAGGCGGACATGGCGCTTGTCGGTTTGATCGCCGCGATATGGGCAATATCCGGGGTCGCAGCCGCTTCCATCTTTTAGCTGGCGCGCAATCTGCCTTTGCATCCTCAAGCTAGCCATTATGGCACGGCGGCGGGCTATGTCCCCGCTGCACCCTTTCATCGACCACGCGCACGAAATGCCAACGCGCCAGATCGCGGGTGATAAACTCGACCAGTTCCTCCCGTGCCTTGTCCGCCTCGGTCGGCGTTCGCTTTGGCTTGGCGAGCGTCACGAACAATTGGCGCGGGGCAACCGCCAGCTTAACGGCAACGAGCATCCGCAGTTCAGCAATGGTGGCGGGGGCTTCGATCACGCCGCCCCTGTTCACCGCTTGTTCCGATTCGGCAAGGGGTGGGAGCGCTGTCAGCGTCAGCCTGGGCGAGCCTCCAGCGTCGCATCCATCCAATACACCAATCTAAAATTATGCGACGGGAGTGGCGCGACCCAAGACTCCGATTCGGAGTCGCCAACTGCAAGCCGATCGATCCTTCGGGGTCGGTCGGTTTTTTTGTGTGCGCGTTGTGCAATAGTGGCCTTCAGGGCATATTTGTCTGAGTAAGTAGCTGAGGCTTGCGCACGATTATGACGCCAGCCGTTCAAAAGACAAGAATGCTTAGTGATCGATCCGTAGCCGATTGTCGGCTCTCAGCACCAGCAGATTTTACGGATAATTCACATGTCCCTCATAGGCCAATTTTGCGGTGGGCCGTCTCGGGTGTGCCACGATATGGACCAGACTTGCCCACCGGCGAGTGTATCGCAGGCCCCCAGATGTGCGGATCGTGTAAGGTTGGCGGCACCGCCCCGAGATAACGATGCCGCCGGAAGCCTTCATCGGACGAACCCGAGAATGGCCCGCTAAAGTGCTCCGACACGGCCCGCAAGGGACCAGACTCTAAGGCCGCGATAGGAACGATGGCGCAAGATTGCGCTGCGAAAGTTAAAGCTTCGTTACCGGACAAGTTCCACCATCATCGACCGGGCAATTCCTATAGTTACACGCGCGGGCGCGCGCATTGCTTCGCAAACTACCCGCGCGCGCGTTATCCGCGCAGAAACCCCTATACTATCGCGCGCGCCCGCGTATCTGCACCATCGTGATTATGGGGTCGCCAGTATCGGGCATGGTTCTGCATAGCCGTATGCTGGATGAATGATTGTCAAAAAATGGCGCGAAGACAGGGGGGATGCAGCGAGATATTCGCGCGCCGAATAATCGGCTCAATCGATCAGTGCGGGCTAAAGCCTGTATTGGCATCAATCAGTGCAAACGCCTAAATACGACCCAATCGGCGGGCCAGCCATACCATTCCCCGGTTCTGGCCTTCCGACCATGTCCTCGCCTTCGGGTCGCGAAGCAGGGGCAGCGTCCGGGCAATGCGCGCATCCTCCACTATGCAGCGTTGCCCGGACTGCTGGTGCGCTAACGACGGCAATGGGTCGTGAGCTGCCATTCGGCTTTCGGCATTGTATCCGGCCCAGCCGATGGCTGGAATGGGGTGGCAAGCGGATGTTAGAAACTAGCTGTTTCCCGCCTGCGAAGCAGTTGGTCCCATTTTCGCCCGTAATAGACCTCTACAAGCACCAGCGGCACCACCCATGTGATCCAATCGCTGTGCGCCAGCCTCGCATTCTCGTCGCTTGCAAATGGCACCAGTGCGCCCATTCCGAAACGGTCCATCAAACGCACAACGACGAAATAAGCCGCCAGCACAAAAGCACGGGTCATGTTGTGCTGGTGAGTCAGGAAGCGCTTACGTTGCGCTGCAACCACCGCTGCCCCCATTGCAAGTATCCACAAACTTATTGCCGTGGCTTGGCTTAAAAAGAATGTGTCAGGGTTAGTTGGCTGAATTGCCCAGAAGCCAACGAATGCTGCCACCGAACCTGCAACGAAACTGTACCCTGCGAGGCGGTGGTAGCGACGGAAACGATTGCGGATCGGGGCGACGAACTGGAATGGGCCGAGCGCTAAGACTACGCTACCCCCGCCGATATGCAGCCAATAAGCCCAATGGATCGACGTAGGGTGGCGCGCCACGCCGGGGATGCTGAACGCGAGGAACGTGACGACGAGTAAGAGAAACACCGCGACGACGAGCGCCGTCACCAAGCTTCGCCACGAAGATTGAATAACTCTTTTGTCTGCCGTAGTAGCCATTAGTCGCCCCCCAACTTCGTCACTATACAACGTCCACCCTCGTCAGCAATGGTTCGAGCACTTATGCCGGACCAATGTCCGCAGTGGGGTTGCTAGCCGACAGGCCGCTTTCTAATTTCGCGCGCGTTAAGGCGTCGAAAAAATCCCCGGCGATCACACTTCCAGCGTCGCCAACTCCCGAACGAATGCCGCCGCCTGTAATGTCGCAGCCGACCGCGCACCATGCTTGAAGGCGTTGCAGTTGCCCCGAGGCGCGCCAGAGCCTTTGCCACCATGCATCCTACAGCGCGCGTTCCCCTTCACGGCTGGCGACTGACACGGCTTCCCCGAGCGGGTCCGAGCATGGCACCGAGGGGCTTGCGCAAGGCAATGCGGTTGCACGGGGTTGTTCGATGAATCCGTTTCCCGAACCCCCGGCGTGATTGTGGAATTGATCGGCGACAATTGCCTGACCCCCTTCGTTGACGTGGATATGGCGCACGACCTGTTCGCGCGGCTGGTGAAGCTTCGCCAGCGCTTCAGCAGTCTGGCGGGATTGTGACTGCGCCTTCAACGCCAGTCTCAAATAGGTTTCGGTCGCGCCCATGTGCTTTCCCATGTTGCCCGCCGCTTTTTGCAGCAGCGCAGTGGACACGGCATTGAGTGCGAGCATCTGCGATGCGTAGAGATCGGATATATGCTTTTTGTCACCGTCCCGCATCCCCAGCACCAGTTCGTTGAGGCCGGTCAGCATATCGCCCATGTCCGCGCCGTCACC
>JAYSZB010000043.1:0-1972 GCA_043727035.1 Sphingomonas sp.
GAGGTTGCGGGCAAGCATGTCGAGACAGCCCTCTGACGCCATGCTCCCGTGACCCCAGCGAAAGGGCCGCTCCCTCGCGGGGGCGGCCCTTTCCATGTCAGCGGTATGCCGAAGGTCAGGGACGATCGCGGTCGGCGACCCCAGGGATGTCCGGCTCGAGCGCGGCAAGCTCGGCTTCGTGGACTTCGACCAGCCCGCGGCCGACGTGGCTGGTCCGATACCCATAGAGGTAATAGACCACCAGCCCCAGCGCACCCCAGATCGGCAGCACCATCATGGCCGCGAACGGCAAGTTGAAGAACAGGAAGAGACAGCCGACGATCGTCGCCGGGCCGACCAGCCACAGCGCCGGCGTGCGGAAGCTGCGCGGAACGTCGGGCGCGGTCCGCCGCAGGATCATCACAGCGATGGCGACCATCATGAACGCATAGAGCGTGCCGGCGTTGGCGATGTCGGCCAACTGGCCGACCGGCAGGAACGCCGCGGCGATCGCCACCGCCACCCCGGTGATCGCGGTGATCACATAGGGGGTCTTCCACTTGGGATGGACCTTGCTCCACGATTCGGGGAGCAGCCCGTCGCGGCTCATCACAAAGCCGACCCGGGTCTGGCCGAACAGCAGGATCAGGATCACCGAAGGCAGCGCGACGAACGCGGCGATGCCCAGCAGGTTGCCCACGGTGCCGAAACCGATCTGGCGCAGGACGTGGGCCAGCGCCTCGTTCGAGCAGACCAGCATTTCGGCATACTGCGGCAATGCGCACTGCCGGGCGAGTTCTTCCGAACCCGCCGGGAACGGCACGCCGTTGGGTCCCATGATCGGCTGTCCGCCGATCGTCCCCACCGCGCCCGCGGCGACGAGAATGTAGAACACGGTGCAGAACAGCAGGCTGCCGACCAGCCCGATCGGCACGTTGCGCTGCGGATTCTTGGTTTCTTCCGCCGCAGTCGAAACCGCGTCGAAGCCGACGTAGGCGAAGAAGATCGTCGCTGCGGCGCCAACCGCGCCGACCCCCGAGCCGAACCCGCCGAACACCCCGGCGGGGAGGAACGGATTGAACTTCGCGGTCTCGACCTCGGGCAGGGTGAGGATGATGAACGCGGTCAGCGCGGTGACCTTGATCGCCACGAGGATCGCGTTGAACATTGCGGATTCGCGCGTGCCGATCATCAGCAGCCAGGTGACCAGCAAGGCGATGACCAGCGCGGGCAGGTTGATCAACCCGCCCGGCGCGCCGCCCAGCGCCAAGGGTCCCGCGGCCAGCCACGGCGGTAACTGGACCCCCAGGAATTCGCCGAGGATGGTACCCGAGAAGTACCCCGACCAACCGACCGAAACCGCGCTCGCCGCGACCGCGTATTCGAGCACCAGCGCCCAGCCGACGGTCCACGCCAGGAACTCGCCCATCGTGGCGTAAGTATATGTGTAGGCGGAGCCGGCAACCGGGATCATCGCGGCGATTTCGGCATAGCACAGCGCGGCGACGATGCAGATCGCCCCGGCAATCACGAACGCCAGCATCAGTCCGGGACCGGCCTTTTGCGCGCCCGCGGCGGTCAGCACGAAGATGCCCGTGCCGATTACGCAGCCGATCCCGAACAGGGTCAGCTGGAACCAGCCCAGCGTGCGGTGTAACGATTTCTTTTGTGCGGTCGCCAGAATGGCGTCCAGCGACTTGACGCGACCGAGCATGGAATTCCCCTTTGGCAGGTCGGCTTCTTTCGGCCGCCGAGCGAATGCAATGGCGCGGAAGCTAGCGGCAAAGCCCCTGAGCGCAAGCCTGTTTTCCGCAGATTTCATGGCCGCGCGCAAGCCTGTTTGCCGCAGGTTTGCATGGTTCGGGCAAGGCACTACAAGCTTGCCCCATGTCCACCACCTTCCAGCTCGACACCGCGACCAGCCGCTCCCACCCCACCCCGCAGCCGATGCGGCGGCTGACCGTGCCGGCGATCCGCCAGCGCAAGGCGGACG
>JAYSZB010000044.1:0-12984 GCA_043727035.1 Sphingomonas sp.
CGGAATGCCAAGGTCGTCCTCTTCCAGCCGGCGGATCTCGTCGCGGAGGCGCCCGGCTTCCTCGAACTCGAGGTCGCCCGCGGCTTTCCGCATCCGCGCCTCCAGATCGCCGATGTAGGCGCGCAAATTATGCCCGACGAGGTGCGGCCGCTCGTCGTCGCCGGTTTCGACCAGCACGCCGTCGCGCATCGTCACGTCGCTCATGATGTCGTTGATGTGGCTCTTGATGCTTTCGGGCGTAATTCCGTTTGCGAGGTTGAACGCGACCTGCTTCTCGCGCCGCCGGTCGGTTTCGCCGATCGCGCGCTCCATCGATCCGGTGACGCGGTCGGCGTAGAGGATCACGCGCCCGTCGATGTTGCGCGCCGCGCGGCCGATGGTCTGGATCAACGAGGTTTCGGAGCGCAGAAAACCTTCCTTGTCGGCATCGAGGATCGCGACCAGCCCGCATTCGGGAATGTCGAGCCCCTCGCGCAGCAGGTTGATCCCGACCAGCACGTCATAAACCCCGAGGCGTAGGTCGCGGATCAGCTCGATCCGCTCAAGCGTCTCGACATCGCTGTGCATGTAGCGAACCTTGAGCCCCGCCTCGTGAAGATATTCGGTCAGATCCTCGGCCATGCGCTTGGTCAGCGTCGTCACCAGCGTCCGATACCCCTGCGCCGCGACCTTCTTCGCCTCGTTGACCAGATCGTCGACCTGATCCTCAACCGGCTTGATCTCGACCGGCGGGTCGATCAGCCCGGTCGGGCGGATGACCTGCTCGGCAAACACCCCGCCGGTCGCCTCCATCTCCCACGGCCCGGGGGTCGCCGACAGGAACATCGTCTGCGGCCGCATCGCGTCCCACTCGTTGAACCGCAATGGCCGATTGTCGATACAGCTCGGCAGGCGAAAGCCATATTCGGCGAGCGTGATCTTGCGGCGGTGATCGCCCTTGGCCATCGCGCCGATCTGCGGCACCGTCTGGTGGCTTTCATCGACGAACAGCAGCGCGTTCTCAGGCAAATATTCGAACAGCGTCGGCGGCGGTTCGCCCGGCAACCGTCCGGTCAGAAACCGCGAGTAGTTCTCGATTCCCGCGCAACTGCCGGTCGCGGCGATCATCTCGAGATCGAAATTGGTGCGCTGTTCCAGCCGCTGCGCTTCGAGCAATTTGCCCTCGATCTGCAATTCCTTCAGCCGTTCGGCCAGCTCATGCTTGATCGCTTCGGACGCCTGTTTCAGCGTCGGCCCTGGCGTCACATAATGAGAGTTGGCATAGACCCGCACGCTATTCAGGCTTGCCGCTTTCTTGCCCGTCAGCGGATCGAACTCGGTAATTTCCTCGACATCGTCGCCGAAGAAGGCAATCCGCCACGCGCTGTCCTCATAATGCGACGGGAAAATCTCGAGATTGTCGCCGCGCACGCGGAAATTGCCGCGCTGGAACGCGGCATCGTTGCGCTTATACTGCAACGCCACCAGCTTGCGGACGATCTCCTGACGATCGACCGTCTGGCCCTTTTTCAGGTCGAAGATCATCGCTGAATAAGTCTCGACTGAGCCGATGCCGTAAAGGCACGAGACCGAGGCGACGATGATGACATCGTCGCGTTCGAGCAGCGATCGCGTGGCGCTGTGCCGCATCCGGTCGATCGCCTCGTTCACGCTCGACTCTTTTTCAATATAGGTGTCGGTCCGTGCGACATAGGCTTCGGGCTGGTAATAATCATAGTAACTGACGAAATATTCGACCGCATTGTCGGGAAAGAAGCTCTTGAACTCGCCATAAAGCTGCGCCGCGAGGATCTTGTTCGGCGCCAGGACCAGCGCAGGCCGCTGCACAGTCTGGATGACTTTTGCCATGGTGAAGGTCTTGCCGGAGCCGGTGACGCCCAGCAGCACCTGATCCTTCTCACCCGCCTCCACTGCTAAGACCAGCTCGGCAATCGCCGTCGGCTGGTCGCCCGCCGGTTCATATTCGCTCACCAGAACGAACGGCTTGCCCCCCTCGACCTTGTCGGGCCTTGCGGGGCGATGGGGAACAAAGTTCGCGTTGGTTTCAGGTTCGGCAAGGTTGGTGCGGATCTGGATGGCCATGTTCCCTATATGGCCCAGCGCCGCCCCCGCCGCAATCCGCTGCACGGCTCAGCATAGCGCGATTTTATCTTGCCCTGCGCGCCGCTTGGCGCGATGCGTCGCGACATAGTCGGGCGAGAAAGATACACGGGACCGCCGCCTGCAGCCGTATTTCGAGGAGGATTTCCATGCGTATCGCCACCATCGCCGCCATCGCGCTTTCGCTCACCGCTTGCAGCGACAGCGCCACCACCGGCGACACCGCAAGCCCCGCTGAGATCGAAGCGGCGATGGCCGACACAAAGACCATGCGCCCCGGCCAATATGAGGCCGAAGTAGAATTCCTCGAGTTCAACATCCCCGGCATGCCCGCCGCCGCCGTCGAGCAGGCGCGCGCCGAGATGGCCAAGCAGACCGCGACCAAGCGAAGCTATTGCCTGACCGAGAGCGAGGCGCAGCGTAGCCAGCAGGACCGTTTGAAGGAATTGGGTAATGCGCAGGGCGACTGCACCTTCGCCCGCTTCACTGTCGATGGCGAAGATGTCGACAGCGAATTGCGCTGCACCGGCATGCCCGGCAACGCATCCGCGACCATCACCATGGCCGGTACGATGGGTGAAGAGGCATCGGACGTCCGCGTCAGCACCAGCCTGCCGAACCCGGCCGTGCCCGCCGCCAGCGCGACGGTGGAAATGCGCGTCCAGACCCGCCGTACCGGCGAATGCACCGCCGCATCGCGCGCCGAAGCCGAAGCAACAGCCGCCAGCCGCCCGGCAGCACCCACCGCTTCGGCGCGCTGATCGAACCCGAGGGGCGGCATAACGCCGCCCCTCGGCCCTCGCCTACGGCAAATGGTCACCCTGCGACGCGGTCGGGATGACGCTATCCCGATCCCCCTGCCCCCGCGTTTTCCACAGCGACCAGATAATGCCGCCGAGGATCAGACCGAAGGTCACCGCCAGGCTCAGCACCGGCGGGAATTTGTCGCCGCCGAGAATGAAGTCCGCGACGAAAATCTTCGATCCGATGAACACCAGCACCAGCGCCAGCGCATATTTCAGATATTCGAAACGATGGACCATCGCCGCCAGCGCGAAATAGAGCGCGCGCAGGCCAAGGATCGCCATGATGTTCGACGTGTAAACGATGAAGGTGTCGGTGGTGATCGCGAAGATCGCCGGCACGCTGTCCACCGCAAACACCAGATCGGCGATGTTGATCACCACCAGCGCAAGGAACAATGGCGTCGCCGCACGGACCAGCTTGCCCGTGTTGCTGTCGGGCACGCGGACGAAGAATTTCTCGCCATGCAATTGCGGCGTCACCCGCATCACCCGCGACAGGAATCGCACCACCGGATTGCCCGCGACATCCATCGGTTTTTCGCTGGCGAACAGCATCTTGACGCCGGTGGCGATCAGAAACAGCGCAAATATATAGAGCAGCCAGTAGAATTGCTCGACCAGCGCCGCGCCCAGCGCGATCATGATGCCGCGCAGCACGATCACCGCGATGATCCCCCACAGCAGCGCACGATACTGATATTTCGCCGGGATCGCGAAGGTGGTGAAGATCAGCCCGATGACGAAGATATTGTCGATCGACAGCGCTTTCTCGATGAAAAAGCCGGTGTAATATTTCATCGTCAGGTCAAGCCCGACCTCGCTGCCGAACGCCGCCGTCTTCTGGAAATAGACGAATATCCCGAACGCGAGCGCGATCGAGATATAGAATGCCGACAGTTTCAGCGACTCGCCGATGCCCATCTCGCGGTCTTCCTTGTGGAGGATGCCAAGATCGAAGGCGGTCAGCGCGACGACGAGGCCGAGAAAGCTTATCCAGAACCAGACCGGCGTTCCCAGCCAGTCGATAAACAGAAATTCCACGATATCTTATCCCTGGTCGATTGGCGTCTGGCGGGCGGCATGGTGTCATGCCTGGCACACCGGACGAAATTCAGATTGAATTGCAACGAATGGCGGCGGCGCAGCGGAGGGGGGATGCGCGCCGCCGCCAAACGGCGCCTGCGGATTAACCGTGGGCGACCCGAGGAGCGCCGCGCGCGATCAGCCGCTGGATCACATCCTTGGCGCGCAACTTCAGTTTCTTGAGCTCGCCGATCCGCTGCCAGTTGGCGGCCTTGCGCTGCTGCTCACGGCGCAACGCCGCATCGACGCGGGCATGGGTCTCGATCAGGCGAAAAAGACGGGAATTCATCGTAACACTCCTCAAATGGACCAAATGGTTCATCGGGCGTTCCGGAGTGCGCGGGATGGCGAGGGCATGGGCCGCAGCATACCGGGAATTACCCGATACGATCCGACATCACGCCCACGGCCCAAGAAGGGAGGACCATAAGCGCCAGAGGGGCCCGGCTCGTGCGACAAAAATATGCAGAGGGTGAAATGGTTTCAAGGGGAGCGACAAAAAAACCTGGCCCTGCGGGGAGGATTTGCTTTGCCCCATATACCCCCTACCACCTCGCTCATGCTCCTTGCCCTCCTCCTCTCCGCTGCCGCCCAGACCGCACCGATCGAACCGCCCGAGATCGTCGTCACCGCAGCGCCGCACCAGCCCGCCGCCGTGCTGATGACCTTTGACCGCACCGGCGCGGAACAGACCCGCATCCTGCGCGGCGTTGCCGACCGCACCAGTCGCCGCCCGCTCACCGCCGACGATCCGGTGCGGGTTGCGTCGATCTCCAAACTGGTCGTGGCATTGGGCGTGATGCGCCTCGTCGATCAGCGCCGCCTCGATCTCGATGCCGACCTCGCGCGCTACCTCGGCTGGCAACTGCGCCACCCCGCCTACCCCGACCGGCCGATCACGCTGGCGATGCTGTTGTCGCACCGTTCGGGCCTCGCCGACGGCATCGACTATGTCCTGCCGCTCGACGCCGATCTCGAAACCGCGCTGCGCGATCCCGCCGCATGGGACCGCACCCGCCGTCCCGGTGGAGCCTTCGCCTACGCCAATATCAACTTCCCGGTGATCGCGGCGGCGATGGAGGGAGCGACCGGTGAGCGTTTCGACCGGCTGATGCACCGCATCGTCTTCCAGCCGCTCAGGATCAACGCCTGCTACAACTGGACAATGTGCAGCGATGACGCCGTCGCCCGCGCCGTCACCCTTTATCGCCCCAACGGCGATGTCGCGCGCGACGATCTGGGCGGCCAGCGCCCCGCCTGCCCCGTCGTCCCCGCGCGCGACGGCAGCTGCGATCTGGAAACGTACCGCCTCGCCCGTCACGGAGCAGCCTTCTCACCCCAAGGCGGTCTGCGCATCTCTGCGCGCGGCCTGGCCAGCATCGGCCAGATGCTGCTGCGCGATGGCGACCGCTTCCTCCGCCCCCGCAGTTTCCGCCGCCTGATGCAGACGCAAGCTGTCACCGCGCTGCCCTCGGCTTCGGTCGGTGAAGGCGGCGAAGGCCAATTCTTCTGCCGCTATGGCTTCGCGCTGCATCAGCTCGCCACCCGCCGCCCGGGCTGCCGCGACGATCCCTTCGGCGATGGCCGCACCCGCATCGGCCATTCCGGCGACGCCTATTCGCTGCGCTCCGGCCTGTATATCGACCGCGAACGCGGCACCGGCGTGGTCTGGTTCGTCACCGAAAATCCGGAATTCGATGCGCCCGCCGGCACCCGCTCGGCGTTCACCGCTGCGGAGGAAGCGCTGATAGAGGCGGCGGGCCTGCCCGAGCCTGAGCGTGCCCCGCGCCGCTGAGCCGCATCCTCCCCTTCAGGGGAGGTGGCCCCGCAGGGGTCGGAGGGGCCGGCGCCTCATCACGCGATGGTCGAAAGCCGCACCAGCATCTCCGTCACGCCTCTCGATGGCTTCCCCCAACGCAGGCGTTGGCGCTACGCGTGCCACCTCCCCCAAGGGGCAGGAAGCGCGAAAATCATTCCCAGTCATGCCCCTTCAGCCACCCGACCGTCGCCGCATTCATCGCCGTATAAACGCCATAAATACACAGCGCGATAAACCAGCTTGTTTCGCTGAGAAACAGCGCGCCCAGCAGCAGCAAAAACTCCAGCACATAGGTGCTGTTGCGCCCCAGTGTCCGCCGCATCGGCCCCGCTGCCGCATCCACTACCGGATGTCCGCTTTCCAGCATCCAACGATGCATGGCGAAATTGCCGACCCCGGCGAACAATATGGCAATCATGGTGACGATCATGCGGATCATATGCCGCGCCGACGCGCGGACGTCGAGTCAACCCGTCTGCACCGGTCCGTCCCAATACCCCGCCATGATCTCGCCCGCCCATTCAGGTTCGCGCACCTCTTCGCGCGGCAGAAATCCTGTCATCACCGGCTTGATATCGATGACCGGCGTGCCGTCGATTGCGTCAAGCCCTTCAAGCGTCAGCGCCAAGCCGTCGATCGTGACGATCCGCGCTACCGTCACCCCCAGCCGATTGGGCCGGTTCTTGCCGCGCTGCGCGAAAATTCCGACTTTGGGCCAGTCGCTCCTTCCGCGTGGATGTCGCGCGCCGCGCTCGATTTGATCATCGCGCACCTGGTCGAACAGATAGACAATCTCAGCATGGCTGAATTCGTCCAGCCCCGCCAGCGCCTCGGGCTGAAACTGCGCCGCATCGAGCATTATCGTCGCCCGTTCCGCGCCCCAGCCATCGTCGTCAGCGGCACTGCGGCCAGCAGATACACGGCCGATGGGCGTAATGGTGAAGCTCATGCGATGTCCCTTTCGACGAAAAGGCTGCTCGCCGCCATCGGCTCGGCCTCGTCCACCCAACTCCACACGCAGCGCGCCCGTGGTCCCAGCTTCAACACACTGTTTAACGCCTCGACAGCACCATCTTGCACCACGCTGATCCTCGCCCCCTGATCGTCCCATAGCCACCCCAGCCGCTTGCCGCCATGCCCCTTTCGCATTCGCGTGGCGAGTGCATGATGGATATGCGTCAACAGATATTTGACGTCGCCCGGATACGACAGGACGACCGCCTCGCCATCCCCTGTCATCGCCACATCCACCTGCACGCTGCGCGAGTGAACGGGCGCGGTGCCGCGCCGCACCGTGACATCGTGCACATCCAGCGCATCGCCCGCCAGTCGCGCCAGACCGGCAATCTGCGCCGCCTCATCCTGCTCGGTATGGCTGCCATGCGTCAGCAAATTGGCCATCCAGCGTGTCGCGTCGGTGCCGGGATGATAATGGTCGGCCTCGCCCATCGCGTTCAGGATCGTGTCCGGCTTGACCGACCCCGCCTTCTCCGCCACCCCGGCATAGAGCAGCGCCGGGTCCGGCACCTCGGGCGCGAACAACCCATGATCGGCCATAACCCGCACGGTGCAACGCACATCGCCCTGCTTACGCGCCGACAATTGGGGCAATGGTCCCTTGTGGTGCACGGGCACTGGAGCGCGGGCAGGCCGCCCCGCCTTGGTCGCCCGTCGCCGCTCCAAATATTCGTGGGTCGGCCCCAAAGTCCGCCCGCTCAGCCGGAATCCGACACCGACCACGCCGACTGCACCGAATATGACAGAAATCCACGCGACCACCGCCACCGGCTTATCACCCCACAGCAGCATGGCGATGCCAAGCGCGATGAACACGGCACTGCCAAGTGCAGCAACGGCAAGTTCGCGGCGCGCGGGTGGTGGGCCAAGGTTCATGGCGCTATCCTATGTCCTCACCCTGACCGGCGCTTACGGAACCAGCGTGAAGCCCGGCACCGTCCGCGTCTCGCGGTGCGTCGGATGATACATGTCCATCTGCACCGACACCGCCGCTTGGCCCGCGCAGGTCACCGCATAATCGTCGACGATCCCGCCGAACACGCCGAAACCGACATTACCGCGCCGGACATAGCTCGGCGCGCGCCCATCGGCGCAGCGTAGCCGGTCGAGATAGGCGCGCTGCCCCACCGGCGTCGATACCCGCACCGGGTTCTGCGCACTGCCCAGCGGGTGCTGGTCGGCAGCGGTTACGGCGCGTGCGAGATCGGCGCCGGTCTTGGCCGGGTTTGGTCCGAAGATCGAACCAAGATCGCTCCCGCCCGATCCGCTGCGCGGCGCGGAAGCGGTCGTCGCGCATCCCCCGGCAAGCAGCGCGCAAACGGCCAGAGCGGCAACGGCAAATGGTCTGAATGTCATGGCGATTCTCCCTCGCGGCAAAGACTGTCCAAACCACTCCCGCTTGGCAAGCCGGTTGCTGCAGACGTTGCGCTCGGCTATGTTGCAACAGTTGCAACAATGAAAGCTGTGCCATGGGCGTCATGTCGATCCGCGAATTCAACGCCAATGCTTCTGCCGTAATCGCCAAGGCGCAGGGTGGCGAGTTCACCCAATTAACGAAGCACGGCAAGATCGTTGCGGAGATCGGTCCGCCCCGTACTAACAGGCTCGACGATCCCAAGATACGCGCGGCTTGGGAGCAATTGCGCGAAGGTTTCAAGACCGGCATTCCCGGCCTGACCGGGCCCGCCACTTATGAGGAACGGACCGGGCGTTGATCGCGCTCGACACCAATATTCTCATTTATGTCGAGGACGCGAGTGACACCAAGGGCCGGCACAAACAGGCCATCGCCCTGATGGACGCGCTGGCACCGCTGGGAGCCATCATCTCATTTCAAGTGCTCGGCGAGTTTCTCAATGTGTGTCGCGCGAAAGGCGTACTTGCCCTCGAAACTGCTGCTACCAAAGCCTCGCTTTATGCCGATGCGTTCGGTGAGGTGCCGACGACAATCGAAGATTTGACAAACGGGGCCTTGCTTTCTGCCCAGCATCATCTGCAATTTTTCGATGCCGTGATCCTCACAGTTGCCCGCCGCGCCGGGGCGACTGTGCTGCTGAGCGAGGATATGCACGACGGCCTCGTGGTAGACGGCCTGACCATCCTCAACCCGTTCAACGCCGCGAATGAAACTTTGCTCGCCGATTTGCTTGGCTCCGCTCCTTGAGCCATTGCGCCTCCTCGCCTTCGGCGTGTGGGCGGCGGAGCCATTCGGTGTCGGGGACTGGACGGGACATTGCGGCGCTCCATTGATGAAGCGCTCAAATATTCGCACAGCCAAGCCCGGATCAATTTACCAGTTATCACCCCGCCACCACAACCTGCCCCACACGCGGGAAATGCACATTCACCGCCCCAGCCCGCCCACTCTCCCGCCGCACCACGATCCCGTCCGGCCCGCAGCGCAGCAGCGTCCCCGCAACCGGATCGTCGCCCGATGTCTCGGTCCTGATCCGCACCATTTGCCCGACACTCAGCCCAGCCTCGACCGGCCCGGCGATCTCGGCAGGCACACTCGCCGCAGCAATGGCGATCGCCTCGTCGGCGCTCGACTCAACGAAGTCGCCATGCCCGATTCCCTGCACCCGCCCGAACCACGCGGCCAGATGCGGATGCGCGAACACGGCATCGGCAAAACCCTTGGCAAAGGGCATGATCGTCAGAAACCACAGGTTCGAGTAGAGCGCGAGGTCGCCATGCCCCACCGCATCGCCGCCGATGAACGCCCGCCCGTCGGCCAGCGTCGCCTCCAGCCATGCGGCATTGGCCGCTACTTGCGTCTCCAGATGCGGCGCCACCAGCGGCATCTTGTCGAAATCGAAGCCGACGAAGCGCCGCTTGCGATCCTCGGCAAAGCCCGGCCCCAGCACCCCCGGCGGCATATTGCCCATCGCCGCCCCGACATGCGCGCCGAACTGCGCGCCCCCCGCCCAGCCCGCGATCATCCGGTGCAGCGGCCCAAGCGGTTGGGGATAGAGACTGGGCGCGGGATGCACCGCCTCCAGCGCGTCCAAAATCGCAGCGGTATCGCAATACACCTCCGCATCGATCTGCAACACCGGCGTACGCGCATAGCCGCCGGTCAGCTCGACCAGATCGGGCTTGGGCATCATGTTGGGGATGATCACCGACCGCCAGCGCAATCCCTTCACCCCCAGCGCCACCCGCACCAGCTCGGCAAAGGGCGACATGTCATAATGATGCAGGATGATGTCTGGCATGGCGCTTTTCTCTCCAAATCGGCTGGAGCATCGCGGCCCCGCCTTATTTCATTGACCCGTCATTGCATCCGCAACAGCGCCTCGACATCGCCACCATTGCTGGCAAGCGCCGCCTCGACCCGCCGCCGCGAGTCGTAGTAGAAAATCGCCGGATGATCGGGGCTGGTCGTGCGCAATGGCTCCACATCCGCAGCGCTCAAACCAATTTCCCCCGCAACATGATCGGCATAGCCCTCGCTGATCCAGCGCGGCAGGCGGATGCCCGCCACCAGCCCCAGCTGCCGCCGCACCATGATATGCGTGCGCTCATGCGCGATCACGCCAGAGATGGAGCGCGTGCCGAATAGGCTCGACACCCTGTCTCGCCCCAGATCGCTGCGGTTGAGGAACACCGCATCGCTGACGATATCCGATAACGGCCGCGTGAAGCCAACCGAACCGCTGCTGGTCAACGCCAGCACCCGCCAGCGCCAGCCGCCATCGGTCAGGAAGACTCGCGTGCCCACTGGCTCGCGGTACAGCGGCGATGTCGCCAACCGCGCATCGGCCCGCGCCAGCACCCGCGCCACCGCCGCCCGATCGATCGGCGCCTCGGCATAGACCCGCGTCCCCGCGACATCGGCGACATGAGGAAAGGCCAGAAGTTGCGGCGCCACGACGACGCTGCCCAGCAACAGGCCGATCAGCCCAAAGGCCCAGTTGGCGATGCGGAAAAGGCTGCGGCGCGGATGCCGCTCGGTGCGCGTCGCCTCGCTCATACCAGCAACCCCTCCTCGGCAATCTTCTTCTGCCAATGCGCCGGCGCCAGTTGGTGCACATTCGCGCCGCTCGAATCGACCGCCACCGTCACCGGAAAATCGCTGACCTCGAACTCGTAGATCGCCTCCATGCCGAGGTCGGCAAAGCCAACGACCTGCGACCCCTTGATCGCCCGCGACACGAGATAGGCCGCCCCGCCCACCGCCATCAGATACGCCGACTGATGTTTCGCAATCGCCTGCGTCGCCGCCGGGCCGCGCTCGGCCTTGCCGACGCAGGCGAGCAGTCCTTGATCGAGCATCATGTCCATGAACTTGTCCATCCGCGTCGCCGTCGTCGGCCCGGCGGGACCGACGATCTCCTCACCCACCGGATCGACCGGCCCGACATAATAGATGACGCGGTCGCGGAAGCTCACCGGCAGCGCCTCGCCCCGGGCAAGCATATCGGCAATCCGCTTGTGCGCCGCGTCGCGCCCGGTCAGCATCTTGCCGTTGAGCAGCAGCCGGTCGCCCTGCTTCCAGCCGCGCACCATGTCAGGCGTCAGCGCATCGAGATCGACGCGGATCGCCGCCTTGTCCGGCGTCCACTGCACATCGGGCCACTCCTCCAGCTTCGGTGCCTCCAGAAAGCTCGGCCCGCTGCCGTCGAGCGTGAAATGCGCATGCCGCGTCGCCGCGCAATTGGGGATCATCGCTACGGGCTTCGATGCCGCATGCGTCGGCCAGTCGATGATCTTGACGTCGAGGATGGTGGCGAGCCCGCCCAGCCCCTGCGCGCCGATGCCCAGCGCATTGACCTTGTCGAAAATCTCGATGCGCAGCTCTTCCAGCGGCGTGCTCGCTCCGCGCGCCTTGAGCTCGGCCATGTCGATGCTGCCCATCAGGCTCTGCTTGGCCAGCAGCATTGCCTTTTCAGCCGTGCCGCCGATGCCGATGCCGAGCATCCCCGGCGGACACCAGCCCGCGCCCATCTGCGGCACCATCTCCACCACCCAGTCGACGATCGAGTCCGACGGGTTCATCATCTTGAACTTGGACTTGTTCTCGCTGCCGCCGCCCTTCGCCGCGACATCGATATGCACTTTGCTGCCCGGCACCATCTCGACATGCAGCACCGACGGCGTGTTATCGCGCGTGTTGACCCGGCTGAACGCAGGGTCGGCGAGGATCGAAGCGCGCAGCTTGTTCTCCGGATGCAGATACGCCCGCCGCACCCCTTCATCGACCACCTGTTGCAGCGACCGGGGGCTATCCAACCGGCACTCCTGCCCCCACTGAACGAACACGGTAACGATCCCCGTATCCTGACAAATCGGCCGATGCCCCTCCGCGCACATCCGGCTGTTGGTCAAAATCTGCGCAATCGCGTCCTTGGCCGCCGGACCTTTCTCGGCCTCATAAGCCCGCCCCAGCGCGCGGATATAATCCATCGGATGAAAGTAGCTGATGAACTGCAGCGCATCGGCGACCGATGCGATCAGGTCGTCCTCACGGATGGTCACGGTCATGGCGGCGGTCCCCTGTCGCGGCGTGGATGTGGTGGCGGAGGGGTAGCGCAGCGGGGGTGAGTCGCCAAGCAATACCCCCCCGACCCCTACGGGGCCACCCCCCCATCTGCGATGGGTGGGATTTCCTCAACTCCCCCCCATCAAAGATGGGGGGGTGGCGTCGCGCAGCGATGACGGGGGGGCCGCGAAGCGAAGCGAGCCCCACAACCACCCCCAAGACTAAAGTTCATCGACCCCCGATTACCCCCACACACTGATCGACGATAGACTGCGCCACAGCGTCAGCATCGGCCAGCACGCCGCTGGCCGCGATACGCACCGTCGCAATACCATGCGCCGCCACCCACCGGTCGCGCTGCTCGTCGCGCAACGGCCGGTCGCCCATGTCATGCGCAATCCCATCGATCTCGAACGCGATCCTGGCAGCGGCACAATAGAAATCGAGCGTATAGGGACCAAGCCGATGCTGTTTGCGAAACGCCACCCCCTGCGGCGATCCCTTCAGTCGCTGCCACAGCAATACTTCCGGCAGCGTCAGCTCGACCCGATAGCGTCGCGGCTGCCTCGCCATAGCCTTCCCCCCCGACCCCTTCGGGGCCACCCCCCCATTGCTACGCAACGGGGGGGATTTCATCAACTCCCCCCCAACGCAGATGGGGGGGGGCCCCGAAG
>JAYSZB010000045.1:0-12955 GCA_043727035.1 Sphingomonas sp.
GCATTTTCGAGCAGGGGCACGCGCTTGGCGATATTCTTGGCATAGTCGCCAATGCGTTCGACGACCGAGCTGATCTTCATCGCGGCGACGACATCGCGCAGATCGTCGGCCATCGGCGCACGGAGCGCGATCAACTGGATCGCCCGCCGCTCGGTTTCGATTTCGAGCGCATCAAGCTTCTTGTCATTCTCGACGATCATCTGCGCGCCGTCGATATCGCGCTGGACGAGGCAGCGCATGGACTCGCGGATGGCATGCTCGGCAAGCCCGCCCATCTGGCTGATAAGCGCGCGCAGCCGGTCGAGATCCTCGTCGAACGCCTTGATCGTATGTCCGCTGGTGGTCGCCATTACATTCGCTCCGATCAGCCGTAGCGGCCGGTGATATAGTCCTGGGTACGTTGTTCGCGCGGATTGGTGAAAATCTCGCTGGTCTTGCCATATTCGACCATCTCACCGAGGTGGAAAAAGGCCGTTCGCTGCGACACGCGCGCGGCTTGCTGCATGTTGTGGGTCACGATCGCGATGGCGTAGCGGCCGCGCAATTCGTGGATCAGTTCCTCGATCTTGGCGGTGGCGATCGGGTCGAGCGCCGAGCAGGGTTCGTCCATCAAAATTGCTTCGGGATCGACGGCGATGGCGCGCGCGATGCACAGCCGCTGCTGCTGGCCGCCGGACAATGCCGTGCCACTATCGGCCAGCCGGTCACTGACCTCTCCCCACAGGCCGGCACGGGTAAGCGCATCCTCGACGATGCCGTCCATGTCGGTCTTGTTGCTCGCCATGCCATGGATGCGCGGGCCATAGGCGACATTGTCGTAGATCGACTTGGGAAACGGGTTGGGCTTTTGAAAGACCATGCCGACGCGGGCGCGCAACTGCACCACATCCATCGATGGCGCATAGATATCCTCGCCATCGAGCCGGATATCGCCGGTCACCCGCGCGCCGGGAACCGTGTCGTTCATCCGGTTCATGGTGCGCAGAAAGGTCGATTTGCCGCAGCCCGACGGGCCGATGAAGGCGGTGACGGAATCGGTAAACATATCGATCGACACATTGTCGATCGCCTGCTTCTCACCATAGAAGACGTTGACGTTGCGCGCGGTCATCTTGGGCGTGGTCGGTGTGGTTTCGGTCATGATCACCAGCGCGTTTCAAAGCGGTTACGGAGGAAGATAGCGGCGGCGTTCATCGTCAGCAGGACGATGAGCAACACGATGATCGCGGTCGAGGTGTTCTCGACAAAGCCGGCATCGACCTCGTCCGACCACAGAAAAACCTGCATCGGCAGCACGGTGGCGCTGCTGCACAGGCCATCGGGGGTGCCGCCGACGAAGGCGCGCATACCGATCAGCAGTAACGGTGCGGTCTCTCCCAAAGCGCGCGCCATGCCGATGATCGTGCCGGTAAGAATGCCGGGCAGGGCGAGCGGCAGGACATGGTGGAACACCACCTGCACCTTCGACGCGCCGACGCCCAACGCCGCGTCGCGGATTGACGGCGGCACCGATTTGATCGCGTTGCGTCCGGCGATGACGATTACCGGCATGGTCATCAGCGCCAGCGTCAGCCCGCCGACCAGCGGGCTGCCCTGGCATAGGCCGAAGACGTTGATGAACAGCGCCAGCGCCAACAGCCCGAAGATGATCGACGGCACGGCGGCAAGGTTATTGATCGATACTTCGATGATGTCGGTCAGCCGGTTCCTCGGCGCATATTCCTCAAGATACAGCGCGGCGAGCGTGCCGATCGGGAAGGCGAGCCCCAGCGTTACCGCCATCGTCAGCAGACTGCCCTTCAACGCACCCCAGATGCCGGCGACGGTCGGGTCGGTGGCGTCGGCGTTCGACAGGAAAGCGGTGTCCCAGCCGCTCGACACTTTGCCTTCGCGTTTTAGACGGGTGACGGCGGCCTCGGCCTCGGGCGATCCATCGCCTTTTGCGGCGACATCGATGTCGCTCGCGGCGGGCAGATCGATCGTCGCGCTGCGCTGAACCAGGCCGGGGTCGGCGAGCAGCGCTTCGCGCAAGCTGCGCTCGGCGGCAGTGCCGAACCAGTTTTGCGCGCCGTCGCCATAGGCTTTGGTCGCGGCGGCAAAAACCACCGCCTCCAGATCCTGTCGTGCCAGGGTACGGCGCGCATCGTCCCCGGTTAGTTGGGCGGAGGTAATAGTCAGGCCGCCATCACGGAAATCGACGGGCAGGCTGATGCGCGTCTGGCTGAACCCCGACAGGCCGGCAGCAGCCATCGTCACAAGCAGGAAGACGAGGAAGCCTGCCGACAGCGCCACAGCGGTAAAGCCGAACCAGCGAAAGCGGCGTTCGGCGGCATAGCGCGCGCGGATCCGGCTTTGCATCGCGGGCTGGGCCCAGCGCGAACCGGTCGGCACGGCGGCGGGTCCGGCGCTATTCATACGCTTCCCGGTAGCGCTTGACGATGCGCAATGCGACGATGTTGAGCAGCAGCGTGACGACGAACAGCACCAGCCCAAGCGCGAAGGCGGCAAGTGTCTTGGCGCTGTCGAATTCCTGATCGCCGGTCATCAGCTTGACGATCTGCACGGTGACGGTGGTGACGCTGGCAAAGGGGTTGGCGGTCAGGTTGGCGGATTGCCCGGCTGCCATGACGACGATCATCGTCTCACCGATAGCGCGGCTGACCGCGAGCAGCACGCCGCCCATCACGCCGGGCAGCGCGGCGGGGATCAGCACCTGACGGATGGTTTCGGATGGCGTTGCACCAAGGGCAAGGCTGCCGTCGCGCATCGCCCGCGGCACCACGGCGATGCTGTCGTCGGCCATGGATGAAACCAGCGGGATGATCATGATGCCCATGACGATGCCCGCCGCCAGCGCCGAATCCGAACTCGCCCCGCCGATACCCAGAAATTCTGCAAAACCGCGCAGCGCGGGGCCGACGGTCAGCGCGGCGAAATAGCCGTAGACGACGGTGGGCACGCCCGCGAGAATCTCGATGGTCGGTTTCAGCCAGCGACGCACGCGCTCATGGGCATATTGGGTTAGATAGATGGCGGTCATCAGCCCCAGCGGGATGGCGACGATCATCGCGATGATCGCGCCGATCAGCACCGTGCCCCAATAGAGCGGAACACCGCCGAACGTGCCGGGCACCGGCTCGCCAGCCGTCGGATTCCAATAAGTTCCGGTAAGAAATTCGAGAGGCGAGACCATCGAAAAAAAGCGCACTGATTCGAAAATCAAGCTGAAGACGATGCCGAACGTCGTGAGGATGGCGATTAGCGAGGCGAGCAGCAGCGCCAGCGACACCAGCCGCTCGACCGAGGTGCGCGCACGCAACGTGGGGCGAATACGGGTAAAGGCATAGGCTCCGCCAGCGAAAGCGAGGACAAGACTGATGACCAGACCGATGGACGAGTAGCGCGACAGGGCGGCGCGGAACGCCCCGACCAGCGCGGGCGATTCGGCATGGAAACCACGCGTAAGACTGCCGTCGGCCAGCGCCCGGGCTTCGGACAAGATCGAATTGCGGGTGAAGGCGTCGGCAGGCAAGCTAGCCGCTTCGGGTGTCGCTAGCACCTGTTCGATGACGAGGCCCGGCATCAGCGCCGACCACAAAGCCAGAAAAGCCAGCGGCGGCAAAATCGTCCACAGTGCCGCGTACCAGCCATGATAGCCCGGCAGCGAATGCGAGCGTTGGGGCACCACCTGAGCAGCGGCAGCCTCGGCCTTGGCGGGCGCGGCCAACTGGATAGCCCGGGCGCGACCACAGGCCCAGGCAATCAGCCCGAGCAGCAGCACCATCAACAATATGCTGGCGGCGCTCATCTGAGCTGCGATCCATCGAGCGGGGTGGCGTTGCGGGCCACGGCGGTCATTTCCGCCAGTTCACCCGCGTGCAGCGCAATCATCCCGCGCCGTTCGAGCGGACCATTGGGCCGCGCGGCAAACATGATCACGTCCATGAATTCGCGCAGGCCCGGAATGACATCGACATGGCGGCGCTTGATATAGACGAACAGGGGACGCGCGCCCGGATAGCTGCCGTCGCCAATGGTGGCGCGGGTTGCCTCCACCCCCTCCATCGGAATGTCGCGGATCAAGCTGCGGTTGGCATCGAGATAGCTGTAGCCGAAGATGCCGATGCTTGCCGGGTTCTGCGCCAGTTTCTGGACGATCAGATTGTCGTTCTCGCCCTGCTCGACATAGAAGGGCGCGCCGCGCAGGCGGAAACAGATCGATTCATAGCGGTCCTTGTCGCTGTCCTTCAGCGCTTTGGTCGCTGCATCGGTCTCGCATCCCTTGGCCAGCACCAGTTCCTTGAATGCGTCGAACGTGCCCGATGTCGAAGGCGGGCCGAGTACCGAAATGGCAACGGCAGGCAGGGACGGGTCGATATCGCGCCATGTCCGCGCGGTGTTGGGGCGGCCGAAGGGCGCATCGGCGATGGCGCGATAGACCTGTTCGCGGGTCAGGCTGAGCGGGGTTCCGTCGATCGACTGGCCCAGCGCCAGCCCGTCGATGCCGATTTGCAATTCGACGATATCGCCCGCGCCATTGGCAGCGCAGGTGGCATATTCCGATGCCTTCATCCGGCGCGAGGCGTTGGCGATATCGGGCGTGTCTGCGCCGATGCCCTTGCAGAACCGTTCGATCCCGCCGCCGGTCCCGGTCGATTCGATCTTGGGGATGTTCAGGTCGGGATTGCCGGCCACCAGCAGTTCTGCCGAGGTGGTGGCAAAAGGATAGACGGTCGACGAACCGACTGCCGAGATATAGTCGCGCGACGCGCCCCGGGCGCAGCCGACCAGCAACAACGGCGCTATCGCGCTCAGTGCGAGCGTCCGCAGCGTCAGGCCGGTCGGCATGGTGCAAGTCCCCGAGACAGAAGCCCGGCGGTGGTTCCGCCAGTCGCCCCCGCACTGATTCGATGACCTCGCCAATCTTACAATGGGGTGACAATTTGATGACATGGGGGCGGGTCAGCGGGCGTCTTCGGACGCTTGTGCGATTGGCAAGCGAACCCGCACCGTGGTCCCCTCGCCCTCATGGCTGTCGATATCGAGCCGCCCGCGATGGCGTTCGACGACATGCTTGACGATGGCGAGGCCGAGCCCGGTGCCGCCCAGTGTGCGGCTGCGCGCGCTGTCGACGCGATAGAATCGCTCGGTCAGCCGGGGCAGCGCGTCTGCCGGTATGCCATCGCCCCGATCGGCCACCGACAGTTCGATCATCTGCGCCCCGGTGCGGGCGATGCGGACCATCACCGGCGTATCGGCGCGGCCGTATTTCATCGCATTGCCGATGATATTGTGGAGCAACTGCGACATTTGCGCGCGATCAGCCTTGATCGGCGCGCTATCGTCGATCGCCAGAACAATGTCGTCGCCGCGCGGATCGGTGGTCGCAGCGAGTTCGGCTGCAACATCGCGCACCAGGTCGCCGAGATCGTGGACTTCGTCAGGCAGATAGCCCTTGCTCGCCTCGATCCGGCTGATCGACAGCAGGTCCTCGACCAGCCGCAGCATCCGCCGCGCTTCCTTGTCGATGATCCCCAGAAAACGCTGGCGCAATACCGTGTCCTCGCCCGCGTCTGGATCAGACAATGTCTCGACATAACCCAGGATAGCAGCGAGCGGCGTGCGCAGTTCATGGCTGGCATTGGCGACGAAATCGGCGCGCATCCGCTCGACCGCATCGCGCGCGGTCTGATCGGTCAGCCCGACCAGGCGGCACCCGTCGGCCAGCGGGAAGGTGCGCATTTCCCAGCGCTGGCCGGGACGACCGATGCCGACCAGATCGGTCACCCCGACCGCCCCTTCGGCGCGCGGATTGGCCAGTCGGTCGGCGGCGGCGGGGTGGCGGATGGCGGTGCGGACATCGGCACCGACGATGAAATCGCCCAGCAATGCGCGCGCGGCGCGGTTGGCGGCGCGCACCTGTGCTGCACTGACCAGCAGCAGCGGTGTTTGCAGCGCATCGAACAGATCGTTGAAATCGGGATGGAGGTGCAGCGGCTGGCGGGGCGCATCGACAGCCGGTTCGCGGCGGCGTGCAGCGGGGTCGACCGGGATCATAGTGGCAAGGATGGTCACCGCTGCCACCGCCGTGACGCTGAGGATAATCACGCCGCTTGTCGGCGTACCCAGCATCAGCGCCAGCACCGCACCGACGGCGATCACGGCCAGCGCCACGAGTATCAGGGGAAGGGGGTTACGCATGGTGGGAAACGGCACCGCCTTGATCGAGTCGCGGGATATCGACAGTTAACGCGCTTGCCATAGTGGCACATCGGCATTTGCACATCTTTTGCGCTTTGCACCGGCTGTGATAGGGCAAGCGCCATGGATGACCACACCCCGACGAACGATCAGCACCGGCCGATCGAACCGACCGGCGCTTCCGGCGGCAATGCCAATCAAGCCGGCCCGCTCGATGGCGCGCGTCGTCAGGCGCTGATGCTCGGCGCGGCGGGTGTCGCATCGGTGCTGACGGTGCGCCCGGCCTTTGCCCAGACCGCGGCGTCGGTGTTCAACTGCCAGATTCCGGTGCCCGATCCGGCGCGCAGCGGACAATATATCGCGCTCGACGGCACGCTGGTCCCGGCGGGCACGCGCGGAGCCTTCCCGCCCGCACCCCGCCCGTTCACCGGGGAGGAAGTGCGCGCCGCGTTGCAGGGCCGCTCGCTGCCCGGCACCGGCTATCAGCAGGGCAGTGCCTATATGAACTACATCCGCCGCCTGCGCGCGGGGCAGAGCGGCTTCACCTGCTATGCCTCGATCCAGATGCCGCGCTGAGCGGTCGATCTGCCATTTTCGCGCTCAGGCTGAGCCTGTCGAAGCCCCGGCTCAACGCCCTTTTGCGCTCAGGGTGGGCGCGGACTGTGCCGTTCTATGATCGATGACGACGCCGCCACTATCCGCCCGATGGCCGGCGTCTGGCACGCCCCGCCCCCCGAGCGCCTGATCGCCCATCCTCTCGACAGCCTGACCGCGCTGTTCGACCGTGCATCGGGCCAGACCCATCTGCTCGCCGCCCCCTCTCCCGAAATCCTGACCGCGCTGGCGGCAGGCCCCGCCACCGCCGCAGAACTCGTCGCGCGCTTGTCCCGAGCCTTCGACCTGTCCGCCGAGGGCGATGCCGCGTCTGTCATCGCCGCGCGTCTCCACGAACTCGCCGCACTCGGTCTGGTCGAACCGCATTGAGGCACCACCACAGCCTCCGCGTCGGCCCGGTGGCGTTCCGCATCGGCTCCGACTGGGCCGCGCCCATCGATGCCATCCGCCGCCTCTACGCCGCCTATCCGCAACCGACCGATGGCTTTACCTCCGCCACCGTACGGCTCGAGGCGAACCGCTGGTGGCGGCGCTTCGTCCGCCCCGCCGTCTACATCCGCGGCGACTATACCATCCCCGACGCGCTGCCGCTGCCCTTGGCGCAAGGGCTGCTGGCGGCGGAAATGGCGATGAACCTGCAGGTCGCGCTGGGCTGGCGCCAACATCTGCTGCTCCACGCCAGCGCGGTCGAGCGCGATGGCCGCGCGCTGGTCATGGTCGGCGCGTCGGGCTCGGGAAAATCGACGCTGGCTGCGCTTCTCGGCGAAACCGACTGGCGGCTGATGGGTGACGAGTTCGCGTTACTAGGGCTGGAAAGCGGCACCATCCACGCCTTCCCGCGCATGGTCAGCCTCAAGAACGAGGCGGTGACGGAAATGGCGCGGCGCATCCCCGCCGACCGCTTCGGCCCGCTGATCACCGGCACACCCAAGGGCGTCATCCGCCACCTGATTCCGCGCGCCGACGCCATCACGAGGATGGACGAGCCCGCGAGCCCCGCGCTGCTGCTGTTCCCCGAGTTCGGCGGCGAGCCCGGACTGCGCCCCGTGCCACCGTCCGAAGCCTTCCTCCGCCTGACCGACAGCTCGACCAACTATGTCACGCTCGGCGAACCCGCCTTCGCCGCGCTGGTCCGGCTGGTGAAGACCGTCCCCGCGGTCGCCATCGGCTATGGCAGCAGCGAGGAAGGCATCTCCGCAGTCGAGGCGCTGTGGCGTGAGATCGGCGGATGAGCGCGATCGACGATCTGGTCGCTGCGCTGCGCGATCCGGTCAGTGTGGCCACGCTCGATGGCCCGCGCTGGAGCGCATTGCTTAGCGTCGCCCGCGCCGAGGTGCTGCTGGGAACGCTGGCCTGTCGTGTGGCAGAAGTGGCGGTGCCGCTCGATGTCCACGCGCTGCTCAACGCTGCCCGCATCGCTGCCGATCAGGCACAGGTCCATGCGCTGTGGGAAGCCGAGATGTGCCGCCGCGCGCTCGCCCCGCTCGGCATCCAACCGGTGCTGCTCAAGGGCACAGCCTATGCTGCTGCCGGGTTGCCCAACGCGGCAGGACGGCAGATCGGCGATCTCGATATCCTCGTCCCGCGAGACCGGCTCGACGAGGTCGAGGCGGCGCTGCTCGGCGCGGGCTGGGAGTGGGTCAAGGACGACCCCTATGACCAGTGCTATTACCGCGACCACATGCACGAACTCCCCCCGCTCATTCATCGCGAGCGCGACCGCATGGTCGATGTCCACCACACCATCCTGCCGCTGACCGCAGGGCCGACCCCCGATGCGGCAGCGCTGCTCGCGAGTGCCGTTCTTCTCCCCTCCCGCTTGCGGGAGGGGCCGGGGGTGGGCCTATCCAACCAAACCGACGCTGGTCGGCCAGCCCCACCCCCAACCCCTCCCGCAGGCGGGAGGGGACTACGTATCCTCTCCTCCACCGACATGATCTGCCACGCCGCCGCGCACCTTATCGCCGACGGCGACCTTGCCGGCGGCCTCAGAAACCTGTGGGACATCGATCGCCTGCTGCGCCTTTTCGCCGCGAGCGAACCCGACTTCTGGCCCGACCTTGCCTCCCGCGCGCGCCATCACCAGCTGCGCCCCGCCGTCCACCGCGCAGCGCGTCTGGCTCACCGGATCTTCGCTACGCCAATCCCGCCGGACTGGGCAACGTCCAACCCTCCCGACCCGCTATTCGCCGCACACCTTTTCGCTCGCGACGACTGGGGAAGCGAAACTTGCCCGCTACTGCGGCTCGGTTTCTACGCTCGATCGCATCTCATCAGGATGCCGTTGCCGATGCTGATGCGCCATCTGTGGGTGAAATGGCGCCGGGTGTAATTCTGTACAGGATTAGTCCTCTTTGCTTGAAAGAATCGACTTGCCAACAGGAACTTTGTGCGCGCCACCGTTGCCGACTGGAGCTGTCGCTGGCCAACGGGCACCGAGTAGTCGGTTGCGTGCCATGCGGACGATACTGACCTTATCCGACTGATTGCCGCCCAACACATGCAAGATTCCTGATGGTTCTTCCCCCGCATAAAGGCCAACATGTCCTTGCCAGCCTGTCGGCTTGCCGCGCCAAAACACCAGAACAGCGCCGAGGGAGGGATCGCATGGCGCGCCGAATTTGAGCCAGTTGCGCGCGCCAAGCGGGTTATTCGGCAGAGCTTCGCGCGACAGGGTGCTGCCGATGCAGTGTGCGACAAAAAGGCCGCACCACGGGATATCGTCGGTTTTATATGGAATGCCAAGATCGCCAGCCCAGTCGACTATTACTTCATTGTTTCCGCTACCGTTCTTTTCCTTGATGCCAAGCAGCCGCCGCGCCTCCTGAAACCAGACCAATGCCGGATTGTCGAGCGGTGCCATATCGGGCTCGGTGCCGAACAACTTGGTCCAGGTCAGCGGCCCGACTACCCCGTCGCTCTCCAGCCCACGTGTAGTTTGAAAGGCGCGCACCGCACCCTCTGTGCGGCGGCCCCAAACACCGTCGATTACGCCCGGGTCGAACCCGCGTTGCGCGAGAGCCTTTTGAATTTTGGCGATCTGTTCGAAATTCCAATTGGACATATCTGTCTCCCCTTCAGCCACCGCACCGCAGCTTCGAGCCGACGGCAACTGCACAGTGCGTGGGTCAGCAGGATCAGTCCGTGAGATTTGTCACGGATGCGAAATTGTTTTGACATCGGGAGTTGTTCATTATATGTTCTGATGTTTGAGCAGGGAGTGAGTCGATGATCGGTTATGTGACTTTGGGAACCAGAGACCTCGCGCGCGCGGCGGTTTTTTATGACGCCATCGCAGACGAACTGGACACGCCGCGCATGATGGAATTCGACGGCTTCATCGCCTGGGGCAAGCCGGACGGAGCTGCAGGCATCGGCCTGTGCAAACCGCATGACGGCAACCCTGCCAGTGTCGGTAATGGCGTGATGGTTGCGCTGGAGGCGAAAGATAAGGATCAGGTCCACCGTCTCTATGATATCGCGCTGGCCAATGGCGGTACTTGTGAAGGCGCGCCGGGGCCGCGTGGCGACACATTCTACGCGGGCTATTTCCGCGATCCCGATGGCAACAAGCTCAACGCCTTTGTAATGGGGTGAGGCGTGGGGCAGCCCGCCTTGGTGTAAACTTTGTCAACTTCCGCGTGACTGTGAACTTCCGCGACGCAGCCCGATCGGCACTGGATCAGTGCCGGATCGGGCTGCGCGCGTAGCGGTGGAATCCGCAATCTTTTGCTGGCAAGGGGGTGGTCAACCGATCGCAGCGAAGAGACAAGCATGACCAACCCCGCCAACCCCAAACGCCTACATGCACGCCCGCTCGCCGCCGTCATCCTCGCCGCCGGATCGGGCACGCGGATGAAATCGGCAAGGCACAAGGTGCTGCATCGCTTGGCGGGCAAGCCGATGCTGCACCATCTGCTCGATACCGTCGCCGGATTGGGTGCCGAGCGCACCGTCGTCGTGGTCGGCGCAGCCGGGGAACAGGTCGAGGCGGCCGTGGCGGGGCGTGACGTCTCGATTGCGTGGCAGCGTGAGCAACTCGGCACCGGCCATGCTGTCGCGCAGGCCAAGGAAGCGCTCGCCGGTTTTGCGGGCGATGTGCTGATCCTCTATGGCGACGTGCCGCTGGTCAGTGCCGCGACAATGGCCCGAATGATCGAGCGGCTGAATTTCGGGATCGAACCGCGTGCAGTGGTGCTCGGCTTCCGCCCTGATGATGCCGGAACCTACGGCCGGATCATCGCCGGCAACGACGGCACCATCGCCAAGATGGTCGAATATAAGGACGCCAGCGCTGAGGAGCGCGCGGTCGATCTGTGCAACAGCGGCCTGATGGCGGTGCGCTCGACCGACCTGTTCGTGCTGCTCGACAGCATCGGCAACGACAATGCAGCGGGCGAATATTATCTCCCCGACATCGTTATGCTGCCCGGACAGGCGAGTGCGGTGATCGAGGTCGATGATCCCGTTGAAGTCACCGGCGTCAATGCGCGCGGTGAACTCGCCGCACTGGAAGCCGTCTGGCAACAACGCCGTCGCGCCGCCGCCATGGCCGACGGTGCCACGCTGATCGCCCCCGAAACCGTCTGGTTCAGCCACGACACCGCCATCGCCCGAGACGTAACGATCGAACCGAACGTGTGGTTCGGCCCCGGCGTGTCCGTCGCCCAAGGCGCAACCATCCGTGCCTTCAGCCATATCGAGGGCGCGGACATCGGGCCTGATTGCGAGGTCGGCCCCTACGCCCGCCTCCGCCCCGGCGCGGTGCTCGAACGCAAGGCCAAGGTCGGCAACTTCGTCGAGGTCAAGAAGACCCGCATGGGCGAGGGCGCCAAGGCCAACCACCTGACCTATCTGGGCGACGCTGACATCGGCGCTGGCGCGAACATCGGCGCAGGCACCATCACCTGCAATTACGATGGCTTCCTCAAATACCGTACGATCATCGGCGAAGGCGCGTTCATCGGCAGCAACTCGGCGCTGGTCGCCCCGGTGACGATCGGCGCCGGCGCGATCGTGGGCGCAGGCGCGACGGTGACGCATGATGTTGCCCCCGACGCACTCGCGCTGGTGCGCTCGCAGCAGCAGGCCAAGCCCGGCTGGGCGGCGCGGTTCCGGGAGATCATGACGGCGAAGAAAGCGGGGCGGTGAGCAGTATGGGCCGAGATGTTTTCACCCGGGAGCCATCCAGTTGAGTGAAAGTCAGCCGACCACGCCCAACTGGCTGAAGTGGATCCATCGTGCAGGTTACATCACAACACCCATAGTGATCGGCCTGCTGGCGTGGATGTTATCCGTTCTCATCCCCGAATACATGCGGCAGCGTGAGGGCGACGCTGAAGCAATTGCTTCCAGTCGCACCACGGCTGGTCCACTGGTAGCGAACGGCGATCCTCATGTTCGGGGCGGGCTGCTAAGCATATTGGGTCAGTTGCCGCCTCTCGCCGAAGTGGACCCGAACGGTTTCCGGTTCGTAGCCATGCCCAGCTTTGGCTACGCCGAATATGGGCTGACACTGACCCAAGACGGTCATCGCGGGGCCATGCGAGGAACGGTCTACATCTTTGGCCGGGAGATCGAAGGCGAAGCCGCAAGCAGCGTAAACAGGGTTGATTTTCAAGTCGATGCAGCGAGCGCGCGCTCATTCCTTGAGGAATTTGACGCTAAAATCGCCGGCTACGCTGGCGATAGCGAGTTTATGTGTCTCGACGGTTCACCCATGGGCTTCGAGCGCGTCAATAATAGCCGCATTTGGTCGGGCCAGGGAAACTGCGAGCCGCACTATGACGAATTGCGGAAAATTGTTTTGGAGTTCGTGCGTCTACATGTGAGTTCGTCCATGCTGCCAACCGAAGATGATTGGCACAGAGACACCCCATTGACATGATATCATGATATGATATCAGTATATCAATGACCCGCATCCTCGCCGATCTGCCCGATGACGACATCAAGTGGCTCGACGTCCGCGCCAGCGAACAGGGCACGTCGCGCGCCTCTATGCTGCGCGAGGTGATCGCGCGGTATCGTCGCCAGTTGAAGCGAGCGGCATGAGAATTCTAACCGACATCCCCGACGACGATATCGAAAAGCTCGACGCTTTGGCAAAGCGCCAGGGCAAATCGCGTGCTGCGGAAAT
>JAYSZB010000046.1:0-1937 GCA_043727035.1 Sphingomonas sp.
GCGCCAGATATTCGGCAACGAAGTCTGGAAGTCGATCACCGCACTATCGAACTGGCGCGGTATCTGGCTGATTGCCCATGCCTGGCTGGTTGTTGCGCTCGCGGCGTTTGGTGGCGCCTGGGCTTGGGGCGAGCATTGGGCGTTAGGGCTGGCTGCTACGCCTATTGCGCTCGTTATCATAGGCGGGCGGCAGTTGGGGCTGGCTATATTGATGCACGACGGCGCGCATGGGCTGCTGCACCCCAACCGGAAGCTAAACAATTTCCTAGGCCAATGGCCGAGTGGTGCGGCGACCGGGAGCGATCTCCATGCTTATCGTGCTTATCATCTGACGCATCACAAATTTACTCAACAGCCCGAAGACCCCGATTTGTCGCTGTCGGCACCGTTTCCCACCAGCCGCGAAAGCCTGCAGCGTAAAGCAATGCGCGACCTGACCGGGCAAACCTTCTTCAAGCAGCGTAAGGCGCAGTTTGCTGTGGCTTGGCGCGGGGTGAAGGCGATGATGGCGCGGGAATCTGGTGACGGCAAGCGCGACACCAGTGCCGGTCGTGCGCTGAATCTGCAAAGCCGGAGCGGCATCGATGCGCCCGTCGCAAATATCGAAGGCGCTAAAACAACCGCCCGCACCGTCGGGCGCTTCTTGTTTATCCAGATGCTGCTGCTAGCGGTCTCGCTGCTGTTCTGGGGATGGACGCCGTTTCTGCTCTGGTTCGCGGCGCTCACCACTACGTTCCAGCTTTTCTTGCGAGTCCGCAATATCGCTGAACACGCCTGCACAACGACCGGCAGCGATGACCCATTTACCCATGCGCGGACGACCTACGCCAACTGGTTTGAACGCGCGACCGTCGCGCCATATTGGGTGAACTATCACAGCGAGCATCACCTGTTCATGGGCGTGCCGTGCTATCATCTACCCCGCACACATGCGTCACTTGGTCAGGGCGGCCATCACCAGCGTATGACGATTACTTCAGGCTATGCCGAACTGCTGCGCCAAGTCGTCAGAGCCACCCGGCCCGCTTGAACCGGACATAAAGCGACAGGCAGATCGTCGCCATTACGCCGACGACGACATAATACCCATATTTCCAGCGAAGCTCGGGCATATGCTCGAAGTTCATCCCGTAAATCCCGGCAATCGCCGTCGGCACCGCGAGGATTGCGGCCCAAGCCGCCAATTGCCGCGTGATTGCCCCCTGCCGTTGCTGTTCGAGCAAACCGCTGGTTTCAATCACCGACGTCAGCGTATCGCGCAGCCCCTCAACCCGGTAAACAAGGCGGCGAACATGGTCGAGCAGGTCGCGCATGAACGGGTAGATGTTGGCGTCAATCTGCGGCATCTCGAGGTTGATGAAACGGCTGGTCAGATCTTCGGTCGGCCCTAAAATCCTTTGCAGCCGGAACAGTTCGCGGCGAAGCATGAATATCCGCGCGGTTTCGGCACGACCGAGGAAATTGTCAACCGCTCGGTCCTCCATCGCCAACACCTTGTCCTCCATCGAATCGACCAGGTCATTATAGCCATCAACGATGTAGTCGAGGATCGCGTGCAAAACATAGTCCGGCCCTTGCTTGAGCAGCCAAGGGGTCGCCTCGAGTTGAGCGCGCACCGGGCTGTGCGACCTCTCAGACCCGTGCCGCACGGTGATGATGAACTGCCGCCCCATGAAGATCGCGGTGTTGCCGTAGATGATCTTGTCACCCTCAAGCCGCGGCGTCCGGACCACCAGAAACAGATGGTCGCCATACGCCTCGACTTTGGGCAGATGTTTGGGATCGAGCGCATCCTCGACCGCCAGCGGGTGAAGTCCGAAATGCTCCTGGATCCGTTTAAGCACACCATCACCGGGTTCGTGCAAGCCGATCCAGATGAAGTCGCCCGGCTTGCTGACGGGCGGTATCGGTTTCGACATATCAATTTTGTCGATGAC
>JAYSZB010000047.1:0-1920 GCA_043727035.1 Sphingomonas sp.
AACCCCGGCGATGGCGGTGCCGAGCACGCGGGCGCGCGGCGTCAGGCCGTGGCGCTTGACCGCATCCTCCGAGGCGATGATCAGCGCCGCCGCACCGTCGTTTACCCCCGAGGCGTTGCCCGCAGTGATGGTGCCTCCTTCGCGCACGATCGGTTTCAATCTGGCGAGCGCATCGAGGCTGGTGAGGCGCGGATGCTCGTCGATATCGACCACGATCGCATCGCCCTTGCGCTGCGGAATCGGCACCGCGACAATCTCGGCGGCGAGGCGGCCACTGGCCTGCGCGGCGGCGGCGCGCACTTGGCTGGCGTGGGCGAAGCGGTCCTGGTCCTCGCGGCCGACCCCAAAGTCGCCAGCGACATTCTCGGCGGTCTCGGGCATCGAATCGATCCCGAACTCGGCCTTCATCTTCTGGTTGACGAAGCGCCACCCGATGGTCGTGTCATAGATATTGTTGGCGCGGCTGAAGGCGGTTTCGGCCTTGGGGCTAACGAACGGCGCGCGGGTCATGCTTTCGACCCCGCCAGCGATCATCAAATCGGCCTCCCCCGCCTTGATCGCGCGCGCAGCCATTGCAACCGCATCGAGGCCGGAGCCGCACAAACGGTTGATGGTGGTGCCGGGTGCGCTGTCGCCGAGGCCGCCGAGCAGGGCGGCCATGCGCGCGACATTGCGATTATCCTCCCCCGCCTGGTTGGCGCAGCCGAGGATCACGTCGTCGAGATGCGCCCAGTCAACGCCGGGGTTGCGCGCCTTCAATGCGGCGAGCGGGATTGCGGCGAGATCGTCGGGCCGGACGCTGGCCAACGCACCGCCGTAGCGGCCGATCGGGGTGCGGACGGCGTCACAGATGAAGGCCTCAGTCATGTCGGACCGGGCGGGTCATGAAGCTGGCGATGCAAATGGCTTGTAAGGCTTCCATAAAACACAGTTCAGTATATAGTTTGTAATTGCTCGGCCCCATGAATGGTGGAGAGCGCCATGCGTCGAGCAATCATCCCTTGTCTACTGGCAGCTGCGCTTTTGGTTCCCGCGCCGGTCAATGCTCAATTTATGACCGACGTTATCAAACGTCTCAAAGACGCGACAACAGCGCAACAGATCAACAGTGTCATTCGGTCGCTTCCCGTTGCCGAGCAAGCGGCTGTCATCAGAGCGTTTCGCGTGGACCCGCGGATCATCGGCGGTACAGGCGTGGATATCGCTCAAGTCCCGTGGCAGGTTGCCCTCGTTCGCGGCTACGCTCCGGAACCAACGCGGTCGCATTTTTGCGGCGGCACGCTGATCGCGCCCGACATCGTGCTCACTGCGGCCCATTGCGTCGACAACAGCATTATCCGGAAAGACGCGGCGAGGCTCAATATCGTATCGGGCACCGCATTTTATGGGGCTGGAGGGGACCGGATCGCGGTCGCGGCGATCAATATTCATCCCCAGTGGAATTCATCGACCATGGATTTCGATTTCGCCATCCTCAAGTTGGCAAAACCGTCGGCCTCGGGAGCGGCGGTCGCGATTCAAGGTGCGGCACCGGCAGCCGGGCTGGTCGGCAAAGTGAGCGGATGGGGGGCGCGCGCCGAAGGAGGGCAGGGAACTCCCGATCTTCTGGCTGCCGACATTCCAGTCGTGGACCGTAACGTCTGCAACTCGTCCGAGAGCTACGGTGGCGCGATTACGGCGTCGATGCTTTGCGCCGGAGTGAGGGACGGCGGATTGGATAGCTGTCAAGGCGACAGTGGCGGTCCGTTGGTTTCCGGAATGCCCACCGTGCCGCGGCTGACGGGGGTGGTGAGTTGGGGGGAAGGCTGCGGACGCAAGCTCAAATATGGCGTCTACGGCGATGTGAGTCAGGTGACCACTTGGATCCGCTCATTCTCCTCAATGATTGCAGTCATCGACACAGAGCCCGCGGAGCGCCTC
>JAYSZB010000048.1:0-38633 GCA_043727035.1 Sphingomonas sp.
TCGTCGCTCATCAAACCCAGGATCAAGACAGTCTCCCCAAAAGCCACCTTGAATCAGATAACCACCCTCTTAGGAATCCCCTTTGTCAACACTGCCTAGCTTTGAGCGTCTTGCTGGCTGGCTTCACGGTCGCAGCCTATTGGACGATGTTCTACAGCGCTGGCTATAATTCGGGCAGCAAAGAGCAGCGCGCCCGTGAAGAGCGCCAGCATTATGCTGCCGAAACCTCCAACCGCGTGCAGCGAGAGTGCCCACAAACCCCGACTGCTGCGTTCCGAGAATGCGTAACCGACATTGTAGATGCCGAACGCGAGAGCCAGCGCTCCGAGAGCGATCTTGCAGCCCAGTGGAAGGCGGCTGATTGGGTTTTTTGGGCGGCCATCATCGCGGGTGTGCAGGTGCTTATAACGCTGATCGGCACAACTCTGCTTTATGAGCAAATTAGGCTGACGAGAAAGGCCGTGAAGGACACCAGCGAAGCTACCGACGCGATGCGCAAGCAAAGCGAAATCGCTGTCAAAACTCTACGCACGCAGGTGGCCAGTTCGAGGCCAATCATGGTGTTCGATTTGGAAAACAGTCGATTTGTGGGACCACCGTTCCCTCCACCTTGGGACACCCCAGAACACAAGTTGGATCGTCACATTGAAGCAACTTTTGGCTTCAAAAATGTCGGAAATCAGCCGTGCTGGATTATGTCGACTTGGTTCACGTTTTACATAGCTGCCCACGATGATCGCGGCCAAATAAACATTCCCGACAATCTTCCAGACTGGTTTCGCGCTGCCACCAGCGGCTTCGTGATCCCCGGTCAATCCGTTGCCATGGGCGGGGGATTTTACGGAGTCCAAAAGTCTGAAATTGACATTATTGAAAAAGGCGGTGGGGTGATTGTATTTGGCATGTGTCAATACAAGTCGCTTTCCGGGAATGTCCACTGCACTCGATATGGTTACAAAGTGCCCATCCAACGCCCCCACAATACTAGCTTGGACAAGGGTTATCCCATCGACAAGCCAAGTTATTGGCGAGACGGGTTGGTGAGCACTGTCAAACTCGATCATGCAGATCCCACCTCTTGGATCGAGGAGTAATACGTCCGCTACAAAGAAAACCAACGCACCAAGTGTCTTCGCCTTAAAAATGCGGCAAACGTCGGCCTTACTGCGCTCTCTGCGCTTGCTATTCAATACCGACGTGATTGGTCGATGTGCGGGCTGTTTTCGGGCGGCGAGTGTCGCGCAGAGTGGATGCCGGGTTTTGCGTCTGACAGGCCATGAGCTAAAAAAGTGCACATTGATGCCGCGCGAGGCTTATTTCATTATTGTGTACCCGTTATCTGTGTCAGGATATTGCAATGGATTTTGACAAGCTCTCCGGTCGCATCGCTATCATGGTGCCAATCGTTCATTTGACTGCCTGTGGCCTATACATGGCAGGCTACTCGGCCGGGTTCGGCGGCAACATTGGCGGTATGTTCTCTGCCGCTGACTTTTTCACGATCACCATCCAGCATCTTGTTACGACGTACGTGCTCAGCTTGGGCATGCCGATCGCAATCATCTTACTGCGCCACCGCTCGGGGCGCGCTTACGCTGCCGATTTAATCGCTAAAGAGGATGACCCCGTCGCAAAGGCTGCTATGGTCGCGACCCGCCAATGGGTGATTAATTTTACTACGTGGGCGCTCCCCGCGTTTGCTCTGTTTTTTCTCACAATATTCATATCTCAGATTTGGTTCGGTGCAATACGCGACTACCACTTCATGCTGACCTTAATCGTGTTAGCACTGTTACCGACGTGGTGGAAAACAGCCACACGTCTTAATTTGTACGGACTACCAGTCGAAATGGCTTGGTGCGCTTTTGCTTTTTCCGTAGGCGTCATCGGTTTAGGAATGAATGCAGGCGACCGCGACAGACGTTTGCCCTACAACGTCCTGTCAGATGCTCGTATGTCCTGCGGAACTCATGTCATCCTTAGGCCAATCGGAGACCGTTTCATCTCGGTTACACCGGATAACCGACGTCATCTAATCAATGATGAGTGCAAGGTTCAGTTTGGCTTTGTGCCCACGCCTATTGTCCCTCAATTGTCGCTTTTTGAAATGTTGAAAGCTAAATTGAAGCCTGTGCCGTCTCCCGAGCAAACCGCCCCACTCAATTCGACGCCTGCGGAGCCGCCTCGACCGTCGGGCGCGGCATCACATCTTCGGTCGTAAGCGCGGTGCGCGCGCCTGCGGCGGTGATCGCCGCTGTCAGACGCATTGCCTCGTCGCAGCCCGCCGTGCCGCACACCGTCTGTAAGCGCGTCAGATTCTGCCGTGCCTTGTCGAGCGCGCCGCGCGTCACCATCGCCTCGCCCTGGCCGACCAGTGCCGCCCTGCTCTCCGGCGCGAGGGCCAGGGCTTCGCGGAAATAGCCGATGGCTTTGCCGGGTAAATCCTGCACCCGGGCGATCTGGCCCAGCCCGATATAGGCATTGGCGTTGCGCGGATCGGCGACCAGTGCGGTTTCGAAGAAGCCGATGGCGGCATCCAGCTCTCCCGCCGCCTGCAACCGCCGCCCCTCGGCCTCCATCGCCAGCGATGTCTCCGATATCGGCGCAACGCGCGCTGGGGCGCTGATCGACGTGCTCGACACGGTGGCGAAGATCAGGGCAGTGGCGAGGGCCGCAGGCGTGAAGCGCATGAAGGTGGTCCAGACAGAAGGATCGGCGGGTTTCGGCATCGGAGCATCATCCTGCCCGCAAACGCGCGATAAAGAAACCGTCGGTTGTATCGTGCAGTGGGGTGAGCAACCGCCCTGCTCCGGCGGGCCGGCCGACGCCGGAAGTCGCGCCGGTGAAGGCGTCTTCCGCCATCCAGCCCTTGTCCCGCTCGATGAACGCGCCGACCTGCAGCTCGCCTTCGGCGCGGGTGATCGCGCAGACGGCGTAGACCAGCGTGCCCCCCGGCGCGACCATGCGCGCCGCCAGATCGAGCAGCCGCGCCTGTTGCTCGACCAGCCGCTCGAGCCGCGCCGGAGTCAGCCGCCAGCGCGCCTCCGGGTTGCGCCGCCATGTGCCGCTGCCCGAACAGGGGGCATCGACCAGCACGATATCGGCCGCATGTTCGAGATCGGACAGCATGTCCCACTCGTCGCCGGGATTGACCATGCGGGTTTCGATGCCCTCCGCCCCGGCGCGTTCGGCGCGCGGCGGCAGCGACTGGATGCGGCGGCGGTCGCTGTCGATGGCGATCAATCTCCCTTCGCCGCGCATTGCGGCGGCGAGCGCCAGCGTCTTGCCGCCGGCGCCGGCGCACAGATCGATCACCGTCTGCCCCGGCTTGGCATCGCAGGCCCAGGCGACCCACTGGCTGCCCGCGTCCTGCACCTCGATCGCGCCGTAGAGATAGGCTCCGGTTTCCAGCACCGGCGTATCGCCCGGCAGGCGCAAACCGACCAGCGGCGCAGGCAGCGGCTCGCCCTCGGGCATATCGACGCCTTCTGCTCGCGCCGGGTTGATGCGCAGATCGAGCGGGGCGCGTTCGAGCAGTGCCGCCAGTTCCGCCGCGTTGCCGCCCTTTCCGCCGACCCGTGCATCGAGATGCGGCAGCAGCCATTTGGGCATCACCGATCCATCGGCGCGGGCCTCGCGGTTGAAGATCGGGCCGGGAGCGTTGGTTTCTCCGGTGAACAGCGCGGCCAATTCGGCATCTTCATCGGCCAGCGCGATCATCGCTGCGCGGCCACTCTCGGGCAGCTTGCCGAAGCGGCGGATTGCGCCCCACGCCAGCTCGCGGATGGCGCGGCGGTCACCCGATCCGGCGTAGCGGCGTTCCTTGAAAAAGCGGCTGGCGATAGTGTCCGCCGCCGCCCCGCCTTCACGCGCGGCGTGGATGATCTGGTCGAGCAGATCGATGGCCGACTGGACGCGGGCTGCGGGGGTCATGAACTATGGCCTGTAAGGGGTTCAACGCGTTGGATAATTTGGTGCCTCTCGGGTAATCGTCACGTCATGGACATGGCTCTCGTTGAGCCCGGCGTTGGTGATCTGCATGAACCGCGCCTTGGCGCGCAGCTCGTCCAGCGTTGCTGCGCCGGTATAGCCCATCGCCGCCTTAACGCCACCGACCAGCTGATGGATGACATCGCGCGCGCTGCCCTTGTACGGCACCCGCCCCTCGATCCCCTCGGGCACCAGCTTGAGCTGGTCCTTGATGTCCTGCTGGAAATAGCGATCGGCAGAGCCACGCGCCATCGCCCCGACGCTGCCCATGCCGCGATAGCTTTTGTAGCTGCGGCCCTGATAGAGGAATGTCTCGCCCGGCGCTTCCTCAGTCCCGGCGAGCAAGCTGCCGACCATCACCGTCGTCGCCCCCGCCGCCAGCGCCTTGGCGATATCGCCCGACGTGCGCAGGCCGCCATCGGCGATCACCGGCGTGCCCGATTTGGCGGCTTCCCTGGCGCAATCGATCACCGCCGTCAGCTGCGGCACGCCGACGCCCGCGACGATCCGCGTCGTGCAAATGGAGCCCGGCCCGATGCCGACCTTGACGCAATCCGCCCCGGCATCGATCAGCGATCGCGTAGCCTCTGCGGTGGCGACATTGCCGGCGACGATCTGCACGGTGTTCGACATGCGGCGGACCGCCGTCACTGCGTCTGCAACCATGCTCGAATGGCCGTGCGCGGTGTCGATCACCAGACAATCGCATTCGGCATCGAGCAGCGCCTCGGCGCGCGCCAGCCCCTTTTCCCCCACCGTCGTCGCCGCCGCGACGCGCAGGCGACCGGTCTCGTCCTTGGTCGCGGTGGGATAGGTCACCGCGCGCTCGATATCCTTCACGGTGATCAGCCCGACGCAATGCTGCGCCTCGTCCACCACCAGCAGCTTCTCGATCCGCCGCTGATGCAGCAAGCGCCGCGCGTCGGCAGTGGTCACGCCCGCGCGCACCGTCACCAGATCGTCGCTGGTCATCAGCTCGCGCACGGCTTGCGCTGGATTGTCGGCAAAGCGCATGTCGCGGTGGGTGATGATGCCGACCAGCCGCCCTGACGCCTCGACCACCGGAAAGCCGGAGATGCGATGCTGCGCCATCAGCGCCTGCACCTCCGCCAAGGTCGCGTCGGGCCAGACGGTGATCGGATTGACCACCATCCCGCTTTCGAACCGCTTGACCTGCCGCACCGCCGCCGCCTGCTCGTCGATCTCCAGATTGCGATGCAGCACGCCAATCCCGCCCAGCTGCGCCATGACGATCGCCATCTGCGCCTCGGTCACCGTATCCATCGCCGATGAAATAATCGGAATTGCCAGCGAAATCCCGCGCGTCAGCCGCGTCGTCGTGTCAGCCTCGCTCGGCAACACGCTCGAAGCACCCGGCTGCAACAGCACATCGTCGAAGGTGAGGCCGAGGCGGATATCCATGAAGTGCCACTTTCGCTGTCTGGTCGGGCATGCGGCGCGGGGGAGCCGAGTCGCGGGTGGCGGCCCATGTAACCAAGAGGGGGGCTTTGGGCTAGGGGGGGCGGACGGTCGAATGTGCTAGCCACTTGTCCAAAGTGGCTAGACACGATGACAGCGCGGGCCTATTTGAGGCACATGACCCGCGCCGCTACCCAACTCAATGTCCGCTCGACCTATGCCAAGGAGCGCGCAGCCAACTTGGCCAAAGCGACCGGCATGACCACGACTCAGGTGGTCGAGGAGGCGTTACGCGCTTACACGCCGCCGGTGGTTGAGCCCGTCGGCAGACTGGTGCGCAAAGGGCGGATTTTGGTTATGACTAGCAGAGGTCGACAGATAACGCTGGAGGAAACCAACGCCGCCATCGACGAGATCCGCAACGAACGCGGCAGTTGAGCATTGCCATCCGGATTGATCCTGATCGACACCAACGTGATCGTCGCAGCGGTTGATATAGATCATGTCCATCATGTGCCGTCGTTGGAATTGTTGAACAGCCATCACTCGATTGTCGTCGCGGCACATAGCTACGCCGAAGCCCATTGCACCTTGACCAGACGTAGCGTGCGCGCGCCGTTCCACTGGACGCCAGAAGAGGCTTGGTCTGGACTTGAGAGCATTGCGGAGCGGACGCGCCTGGTTGGCCTATCTCCGGCAGGTAGCTTCGCAGCGGTGCGTGATTTTGCTGCTTCCGGCGGCATCGGTGCCCGCGTCTATGACTATATGATCGCCCGCGCGGCGCAGGCGGCCGGAGCAGAGCTGCTTGTCACCTGGAATGTTGGGCATCTTTGCGGGTTGATCGAGGGGCTGGAAGTGCGCACGCCCGAAGAGATGGCTGACTGATCTTTACCTTCCGTCTCGCAAACCTTGCCCCCGCCGCCAATGTTCCCTACCCGTTCACCCGTGAACAGCCCCGCTCCTCTCGCCGCACAGACCGACTCCCCCTTCCTCGCCGGCCTCAACCCTGCGCAGCGTGAAGCAGTGCTCACCACCGAGGGGCCGGTGCTGGTCCTCGCCGGCGCAGGCACCGGCAAGACCTCGGCGCTCACCGCCCGCCTCGCGCATATCGTCGCCACGCGCCTCGCCTACCCCAGCCAGATTCTTGCGGTCACCTTCACCAACAAGGCGGCGCGCGAGATGCGCGAGCGGATCGAGCGGCTGATCGGTCCGGCGAGCGAGGGGATGGGGTGGCTCGGCACATTCCACGCCATCGCCGCCAAGATGCTGCGCCGGCATGCCGAATTGGTCGGGCTGCACAGCAATTTCACCATCCTCGACACCGACGATCAACTGCGCGTCATCAAGCAGATATTGCAGGCCGAGGGCGTCGACGACAAACGCTGGCCCAATCGTCAGTTCGCCGGGCTGCTCGACCGGTGGAAGAACCGCGGGCTGGTGCCCGACGATCTGCAAGCGGGCGACGATGACGGATTTGCCCATGGCAAGGGGCAGGCGCTGTACCGCCTCTACCAGGAGCGGCTGAAAACGCTCAACGCCTGCGATTTCGGCGACTTGCTGCTGCACATGCTGGTCATCTTCCGCGCCCATCGCGAGGTGCTGGTCGAGTACCAGCAGCGCTTCCGCTACATCCTCGTCGACGAATATCAGGACACCAACGCCGCGCAATATCTGTGGCTGCGGTTGCTGGCGCAAGAGCGCAAGAATATCGCGGTGGTCGGCGATGACGACCAGTCGATCTACTCGTGGCGCGGCGCCGAAGTCGCCAATATCCTGCGCTTCGAGCGCGATTTTCCCGGCGCGAGAACCATCAAGCTCGAACAGAATTACCGCTCGACCCCGCATATCCTCGGCGCGGCATCGGGGCTGATCGCGCATAATGGCGAGCGGCTGGGCAAGACATTGTGGACCGAGGTCGACGCGGGCGACAAGGTGCGCGTCATCGGCGTATGGGACGGGCCGGAGGAGGCGCGGCGCGTCGGCGAGGAGATCGAGACGCTGGAACGGCGCGGTATATCCCCCGACGCCAGCGCCATCCTCGTCCGCGCCGGTTTCCAGACCCGCGAATTCGAGGAACGCTTCATCCACATCGGCCTGCCCTACAAGGTGGTCGGCGGGTTCCGCTTCTATGAGCGTGCCGAAATCCGCGATGCCATCGCCTATCTGCGCCTGGTCAACCAGCCCGCCGACGATCTCGCCTTCGAACGCATCGTCAATCAACCCAAGCGCGGACTGGGCGACAAGGCCATCGCCAATCTCCACCGCCTCGCCCGCGCGTCGGGCGTGCCGCTGCTCGGCGCGGCTGCGATGATCGCCAACTCGGATGAGGGCACGTCGCAGGCGCGCCGCGCGCTCGGCGGGTTCGCTGTCGCCGTCGCCCGCTGGCGCGACACCGCGTCCACCCACCGCCACACGCTGCTGATGCAGACCATCCTCGAAGAGAGCGGCTATACCGCGATGTTGCAGGCGGATCGCAGCGCCGAAGCCGCCGGTCGCCTCGAAAACCTCACCGAACTGGTCCGCGCGATGGACGAATATGACAGCCTCGCCGAATTCTTAGACCATGTCAGCCTAGTGATGGACAATGAGGCCGCGACCGACGAGCCGAAGGTGACGATCATGACCGTCCATGCCGCCAAGGGGCTCGAATTCCCGCACATTTTCCTCGCCGGATGGGAAGACGGCCTGTTCCCCTCGCAACGCGCACTCGACGAGGGCGGCATGAAGGCATTGGAGGAAGAACGCCGCCTCGCCTATGTCGCCATCACCCGCGCGCGCGACGCCTGCACCATCTTCCATGCCGCCAACCGCCGCGTCTATGGCCAGTGGCAGAGCGCCATCCCCTCACGCTTCATCGCCGAATTGCCGGTGGAGCATGTCGAGGCGGAAACCACCATGTCCGGCGGCGAATCGCTGTGGCGCGCCAACTGGTCGAACGCCGCCGATCCCTTCGCCAATGTCGCGCGCGGATCGGGTCGCGGCCCCGGCTGGCAGCGCGCGGCTGCCGTTGGCTACGACGCGACGCCTTCCAATGTGGTCGAAGCGCGCCGCAGCGCCGTAAGCCTCGGCAATCCGGGCCGCACCGATCTGGCCATCGGCATGCGCGTGTTTCATGACAAGTTCGGTTACGGGGTCATTGCCGACATCGAGGGCAACAAGCTGGTCATCGATTTCGAAAACAGCGGACAAAAGCGGATGCTCGACAGTTTTGTAAAGCTGGTGTGATCTGTGCGTTAGCATCCTCTCCTTCAGGGGAGGTGGCCCCGCAGGGGTCGGAGGGGCCGGTGCCGCCTTGCGCAAGCGGTGAAAGGCCGCACCAGCCCCTCCGTCGCTGCGCGCCACCTCCCCCGAGGGGGAGGATGCATACGGCCTTGCCACCTGCGCCCCCACCCGTCTAACCGCGCCGCATGGCCGATCCCCTCTCCACGCTGCTGCAAATGGCCCAACGCGACATCGGCGAAGGCCGACCGCTCGAAGCCTTACGGCGGCTGACCGCGCACAAGGCCAAGGCATCCTATTGGCCGACCGAGGCCGAATGGCTGCTCGCCCGCGCCTCCGCCCGCTCCGGGGACCGGATAAGCGAGCGTGCCGCGCTGCATTCGATCCTGCGCGCCAACAGCCGCGACATCCCTGCGTTGCTCGCCATGGCGCAATCATTTGCCGACAGCGATGATGAACGCGCCGCCGTGTCCTGGTACACCACAGCCATCAATCAGGCGCGCGTCAGCCAGACCGCGCCCGCGCTAAAGCCGTTGCTCGACCGCGCCCACGCTTATTGCGAGGAGGCAAAAGCCCGCTTCACCGCGCAATTCGACGCGGCGCTGGCCGACATCACCGCCGATAGCGCCGCCACCCCGGCGCTCAAACATGCCGTCGATCTGCTCCACGGCCACTCGCAAATCTATCTCCAGCAGCCGACGATGCTCTACTACCCCGGCCTGCCCCAGCGCGCCTTTTACGAGCGAGGCGAGTTCGATTGGGTGGCGGACATAGAAGCGCAGTCCGCCGTCCTGCGCGACGAGTTTCTCGCCGCTATCGCCGCCGACGAAGGACGCTTCGCTCCCTATATCCAGCGCAGCGACAGCCGCCCTGCCTCGTCCAGCCCGCTGCTCGAAGACCCGAGCTGGGGCGCGGCCTATCTGTGGCAGAGCGGCGCGCCGACCGCGCTGGCGGCGCAAACCCCCGCGACCATGGCCGCGCTCGACGCAGCACCGATCCCGCACATCGCCGCGCGCTCGCCTATGGCGCTCTACTCGCGGCTCAAGCCCGGCACCCACATCGCCCCGCACCATGGCCTGCTCAACACGCGCCTGATCTGCCATTTGCCGCTGGTCGTTCCCGGCGGCTGCGCCCTGCGCGTCGGCCATGACACCCGCGAATGGCGGCTCGGCGAAATGCTGATCTTCGATGACAGCTTCGAACATGAGGCGTGGAACCGCGGCAACGCCGACCGCACCATCCTGTTGTTCGAAATCTGGCGGCCCGAAATACCGGTCGAGGAACGGGCGTTGCTCGCACGTCTGTTCGAAGCAATTGACACGGCCGATCCGGCACGCGGTACCGACACCGGATGAGCAGCGCCCCTGCGGACGTCGCACCGCATCCTTTCCGCATCCCCGATTTCCGCGCTTATTGGGTGGCCAGGCTTAGCCTCACGCTCGGCATCACCAGCCTCGTCCTGATCCTCGGCTGGCAGGTGTACGATCATGCGCGCAGCGAGCTCGGCATGAGCGTCAAGCAGGCGGCGTTCATGCTTGGATTGATCGGACTGGCGCAATTCCTGCCGCTGTTCGTGCTGACCCCCGTCACCGGATGGGTCGCCGACCGCTTCGACAGGCGGATGATCGCCCGTTGCACCATCGGCTTGCAGCTTTGCGTTGCCGCTTTGCTGACATGGCTGACGTGGACCGACACTTTGTCGCTGCCGATGCTGTTCGGTTTTGCCGCCCTGATGGGCGTCGCCCGCGCCTTTTCCGGTCCGGCGATGAGCGCGCTCGCCCCCAATCTGGTGCCCAAAGCGGTGCTGCCCACTGCCATCGCCGTCAGCTCGATCGCCTGGCAGACCGGTTCGATCGTCGGTCCCGGCCTTGGCGGCGCGCTGCTCGCGATCGATCAGACACTGGCTTATGCCGGGTCCTTCTGCCTGTTCCTTGTCGCCCAGATCGGTTTCTGGCTGATCGGGCGCGTCGAGCAGCCGGTGATGGCGCGCAATGTCCATCCGGTGCGACAGATGGTCGATGGTCTCACCTATGTCTGGCAGAACCGCATGGTCTTTTCGACGATCACGCTCGATCTGTTCGCCGTGCTGCTCGCCGGATCGACCGCGCTGCTACCGGTCTATGCCCGCGACATATTGAAGGTCGGCCCCGAAGGCCTCGGCATCCTCGCTGCTGCACCCGCTGTCGGGGCAACCGCCATGGCGATCCTGTTCTCGATCCGCCCGCTCAAATCGAACGTCGGCAACGCCATGCTCGGCGCGGTCGTGATCTTCGGCATCGCCACCATTGTATTCGGTCTGTCGACGATTTTCTGGGTAAGTCTGGCTGCGCTGTTCGTCGCCGGATGCGCCGACATGATCTCGGTCTATGTCCGCCAGTCGCTGATCCAGCTGCATACGCCCGATACCATGCGCGGGCGCGTGTCATCTGTGTCGCAACTGACCATTTCCGCGTCCAACGAGCTCGGCGAGGCCGAAAGCGGCTTCCTCGCCGCAGCCATAGGCCCGGTTGCGGCAGTGGTTGCCGGAGGGGTCGGGGCGATTGTCATCACTCTAGCTTGGGCAAAACTCTTCCCCGAGTTGAGGCTTGCCAAAAGCTTTGCCGCGCCCGACATTCTTCCTGTCACCAAGCCCAAGGAGCCCGCGCCATGAAAGTCGCATCGATCCTCGACACAATCGGCAGCACCGCCCACATCCGTGTGGCGAAGCTGTTCCCCGACGCCGAAGTGTGGATCAAGTCCGAGCGCGCCAACCCCGGCGGATCGATCAAGGACCGCATCGGTCTCGCGATGATCGAGGCAGCCGAAGCCAGCGGCGAGTTGAAGCCAGGCGGGACGATCATCGAGCCGACATCGGGCAACACCGGCATCGGCCTTGCGATGGTCGCTGCGGTCAAGGGCTACCGGCTGGTACTTGTCATGCCCGAATCGATGTCGCTCGAACGCCGCCGGTTGATGCTCGCCTATGGCGCGACCTTCGACCTGACGCCGCGCGAAAAGGGCATGAAGGGTGCGATCGAACGCGCGCTCGAACTGGTTTCCACGACGCCGGGTTCCTGGATGCCGCAGCAGTTCGAGAATCAGGCGAACATCGACGTGCATATCCGCACCACCGGCCCCGAAATCCTTGCCGATTTCGCCGATACGCCGATCGATGCGATCATCACCGGTGTCGGCACGGGCGGGCACATCACCGGGGTCGCCCAGTTCCTCAAGCCGCATTGGCCGAATCTGAAGGTCTTCGCAGTCGAACCGACGTTGTCGCCGGTCATTTCAGGTGGCGCGCCCGGGCCGCATGCCATCCAAGGCATCGGAGCGGGCTTCGTCCCCGCCAATCTTCACACCGACCAGCTCGACGGCGTTATCCAGGTCGATCCCGCCGATGCCAAGGCATGGGCTAGGCGCTCAGCCGCCGAAGAGGGGATGCTGGTGGGCATTTCATCGGGCGCGACGCTCGCCGCCATCGCGCAAAAGCTGCCAGAGCTTCCGACGGGCAGCCGGATCCTCGGCTTCAACTACGATACAGGCGAACGCTATTTGTCGGTTCCCGATTTCCTTCCGGAGTTGTAGGGAGCGGTCGCTATGCGCCGCACCCAACGCCACAGTCTGATCGCCATCTGCGCCACCCTGTTCGTGGTGTTCGTCACGCTCGCGCTGGTCATCGGCACCAGCAGCAGGCCGCTGTCGCCTGCGCTGGTCCGCACCCCCGACGGTCGCATTCTGTTGCCTGGCGGGGTCGATCCGCTGGCGATGCTGCCCGAACCCGGCCCCGATCTCGATCCGGATGACGCCCGCGCACTCAATGCCGCGCAGCCGTTTGTCACCGGCAGCGTCCCTGTCGCGCTACCCTTCCTGCACACCGGCGATTCCGAATCGCGCGCCCGCGCGCTCGATTGCCTCGCTGCGGCAGTGTTGTACGAGGCGGGTGACGATGCCGAGGGCCAACTGTCAGTAGCGCAGGTCATCATCAACCGCGCCCGTCACCCCGCCTATCCCAAGACGATCTGCGGCGTGGTGTTTCAGGGCAGCGCGCGCAGCACCGGTTGCCAGTTCACCTTCACCTGCGATGGCGCATTGTCGCGCCGCGTCGCCCCCGAAGCATGGAATCGCGCGCGCGCCACCGCGCTCGCCATGCTGTCGGGTGAGGTCTATGGCCCGGTGGGTCTCGCTACCCATTATCACACCGACTGGGTCCACCCGACATGGAGCAGCAGCCTCGAAAAGCTCGCGCGCGTCAGAACGCATTTGTTCTTCCGCATCCCCGGCTATTGGGGGACGCCGGCTGTCATGCAGCTCGGCATCGCCAACGACGAGCCGGCCATCGCCCGGCTTGCTGCACTGTCCCCCGTGCATAACGCCAGCCTGTCGGGACCCGATCTGGCGCTGCTGCTCGAAACCGATCTGGTCACCAGCATCACGCCCGCCGCCGTGACTGCGGCTGTCTCCACGGTTCTGCCACGCCAGAATATCCAGCTCGGCGACACCCTTCTCCTGACGCTCGACCGCACCCAATCGGCCAGCTTCGCCGCGCTGGCGGAGGCCGCCTGCGGTCCGCGCGCCTATTGCAAGGTGATGGGCTGGACCAACCCGGCATTGATGCCCGACAGCGAAAGCATGAGCGGCATCGCCCGCGCCGCGATGAGTTTCAGCTATCTGCGCGACGAGCAGCGCAGCCTGGAGCGGGCGCTTTGGAACTGCGAGGAGTTCGCCCGCGATCAGGCGACGCAATGCATGCGGCGCTAGGTCGTCAGGTCTTCCGCCCGCGCCCCAACCGCGCCCGCAGCCTTTGCCGCCCCTTGCTCCAGCTTTTCCAGATACTGCGTTTGTTGAGCGGCTCAAGGAATCCGTCGGCGCTTTCGGGATCGAGCAGTTCGTTGTCGGCGATGAACTTGTCCAACTCGTCCGGCTTCTCCAGATCGAGCAAGTCGAGCCGCCGCTGGCCTTCAGTGTTCAGCGCGTCGATCACCGCGATCAATGATCCGGTTTCCTCGAAGCGCGCTGCGATCTCGGCCGGTTCCACATCGAGATGCTCAGCCATCAATTGCTCGCGCAACGCCCTGATCTGCCTGCCGCAATCGACATTGGCAGGCAAAGCGCAATCGATCACCAGATCGCATTCGCTGTCGAGCCCGAAGCTGCGATTATTGAGATTGGCCGATCCGACCCGCAGGACGACATCGTCGACGATGGCAACCTTGGCATGGACATAGATGTCGGTGCCACCTTTGGTCAGTGGCACGTAGATGCGGAACCGATTGTGACAATCGACCTTGCCGATCGCCCGTGCCAGCCGCACCCGCGCCCCGTCCATCGCGCGCTGCTCGAGCCAGCCATCGGCCGTGCGCGGCATGACGACGACGATCTCGGGAGGATCGTCCTCGGCCATCCGCTCGGCGATCGCCGCTGCAATCTTGCCACTCGTCAGATACTGGTTTTCGATATAGATGAAACGCCGCGCCGCTGCGATCATGTCGAGCCACAAGACCTCGATCTCGCGAATTTCCGACGTGTCCTTCCATTCCGCGCGAGTGCGGGCAATGGCGATATCGACGTCGCGAAACATAGGTTCGATATCGTCGGGCCAAAGGCTGGGTGCCTTGGTCAGCGCGTCCATCGCTTCACCAGTGGCGCATTGCCACCGGTCGCGCGACAAATCCGACAAGGCGACGGCGACACCGTCATCGACCAGCATTGTCGCATCATGCCACGGCGCATAAGGCTTGCCGTTGATTAACTTGCGGCGCGGCTCATCGTCGACATGATCGTTCGTGTCCCAGCGCGCGGTCGACATATCGATGCCGCCGCACACCGCAAAACAATCATCGATCACGACGATTTTCTGATGATGGCTGCACCCGACCGGATGTGCACTGTCGAAGCGATAACGGATCGCCTTGGTCGCCGCCCAGCGCAGCAACATGACCGCCGCAGATGGTCGCACCCACTGCTTCAACGCACCAAAGCTCCATTTCAGAATGGCAATGTCACGATGCGGCTTTTCCCGAGCCAGTCGCAGCATGAAATGACCCAGACTCTCGCCCTGCCCCGCGTCGTCCGGCTCGAGCGGGATACGCACGTCGAAATCCCAGCCGATCAGCAATATCCGCCGCTCGGCCTGCTCCATCGCTTCACGGACGAAGTGATAGTAATGCGCAGCATCGACGACAACCGTCGCCCGCCCGGCGCGGGCAATGCGCCAGCAGTTCTGGCCGGGCACAACGATCGGTTGTCGCATCACGGCTTTGCTGTCGTCGTTCTCATCCATTCGAAACCTCCCCGCTCGCGTCACAGCGGCAACGCGTCAGCGGCGAGTTTGTTTCGCAGCCGTCAAACCAAACTCACGCTGCGACGAACATCTCCGGCACCAGCTCCATCATCGCGTCCGAACCGGCCTCGATCTTGCGACGCAGCGCGCCGGTATCGGGCATCATCCGTTCGGAGAAATGGCGCGCGGTGACCAGCTTCGCCTTGTAGAACGCGGCATCGCCCTCACCCGTATCGAGTTTGGCTTGCGCCACCGTCGCCATCCGCAGCCACATCAGGCCCAGCGCCACCGTGCCCATGATGTGCATATAATGATGCGCGCCCGCGCCGATATGATTGGGGTTGGCCATACCATTCTGCATAAACCACATCGTCGCGGCTTTCAGATCGTTGGTCGATTTTTCCAGCCGTCCCGCATAGTCTGCCAGCGTCGCAACGCCCTTCGCATCGGCGACTTCCTGGTCGATAATACCGAACAGCGTCTGGATAGCGCGGCCGCCGTTGGTCGCCAGCTTGCGCCCGACCAAGTCCATCGCCTGCACGCCGTTCGCGCCTTCGTAGATCATGGTGATGCGGGCATCGCGGACGAACTGGCTCATCCCCCATTCCTCGATGTAGCCGTGCCCGCCATAGACCTGCTGGGCGTTGGTCGCGACCTCATAGCCCTTGTCGGTGCCATAGCCTTTGATCACCGGAGTCAGCAGGCTGATCAGATCGTCGGCGAGCTGTCGCTCCTCCTCCGTCTCGGCGACATGCGCCAGATCGACCTGTAGCGCGCCCCATACGGCGAGCGCGCGCAAACCCTCGGTCAGTGCCTTACCGTCCATCAGCATCCTGCGGACATCGGGGTGGACGAACAGCGGATCGGCCTTTTCCTGAGGCTCGGCGGGGCCGGTCAGCGCGCGGCCCTGTCGCCGGTCCATCGCGTAGGTGACGGCATTCTGATAGGCGACTGCGGCCTGCGACAGCCCCTGGATGCCGGTGCCGAGCCGCGCCGAGTTCATCATGATGAACATGGCGGCAAGACCCTTATGCTCCTCACCGACCATCCAGCCGGTCGCCCCGTCATAGTTCATCACGCAGGTCGAATTGGCGTGAATGCCCATCTTGTGCTCGATCGACCCGCAGATCAGCTTGTTGTGATCGCCCAGCGATCCGTCATCATTGACGAAATATTTGGGGACGATGAACAGGCTGATGCCCTTGCTACTGTCGGGCGCGCCCGGCGTCTTGGCAAGCACCAGATGGATGATGTTCTCGGTCAGGTCATGCTCGCCCGACGAGATGAAAATCTTGGTGCCTGTGATCGCATAGCTGCCATCGCCGATTGGTTCGGCCCGGGTGCGCAACAGACCAAGATCGGTGCCGCAATGCGGCTCGGTCAGATTCATCGTCCCGCCCCATTCGCCGCTGATCATCTTCGGCGCATATTTGGCTTTGAGTTCATCGGACGCCTTGGCCAGCACCGCCGAAATCGCCGCCTGCGTCAGACCGGGGTACATGGCGAACGCCTGATTGGCCGACATGCGAAACTCCTCGACCGGGAAACCGATGACATGCGGCAGCCCCTGACCGCCGAACTCCTCGGGCTGGGTCAGCAGCGTCCAGCCGGCCTCGCAATAGGCCTTGTACGCCTCCTTGAAGCCATCCGGCGTGGTCACCGAGCCATCGGGATGTCGCGTGCAACCCTGCTGGTCGCCCGAATAATTGATCGGCGCCAGCACATCCTCGCAGAATTTCGCCGCTTCGTTCAGCACAGCTTCGACCAGATCGGGTGATGCGTTGGCGAAGCCCTCGAGATTGGCATATTTCTCGATGCCGACCACCTCGTTGAGCAGGAACAGCATGTCCTTCACAGGGGCTTTGTAACTGGGCATGGCAGCGTCCTCGTCCGGTTAGGGGATGAAAGTCTGTGTAAAGGAAAAGGCAGGCACTGTCAGTCAGCGCGGCCAAATCATTTTTTAGCTTTGGCGGTCTCGACGACGGTGATGAACTGCTCCAGTTCGTCGATCGAACTGTCGATATCGGCGCGTTGCCGCTTGAGAAAATCGATGCGTGTGCGGCACATTTCGATGGTCACCTCACGCTGGGTCTTGCGACCATCGCCGACGTCATACAGATCGATCATCTCGCGGATGTCCGACAGGCTGAACCCGACGCGTTTGGCGCGCAATATCCACGCTAGCCGCGCCCGATCGCGCTTGGAATAAATGCGCGCAATCCCCCGCCGCGACGGCGCGATAAGCCCCTCGTCCTCATAGAAGCGCAGCGCGCGTGCCGTAACGTCGAAATCGTTCGACAGATCGGTGATCGTGAAACTTTCGCGTCCGGCTTCATCGATCGTGTCGATGTGGGACTGTCCATATTCGCTTGCCATGCGGTAGTGCTATGTGACGTTCACGTTAACGTCAACGAAGATTTGTAATGCAGGGAAATGCACGAAACGACTTTGCGCGTTGTTGCAGTATCGCGGTCAACCCCCGCAAAGCGCGCCGTCGTCGCGCCGCGAGCGCAGACGACGCGCATCTCCCGCTTCCCACCCGGTGCGTTCTATCGACACGCCGGACATCGACGCGCGTGGCCCGCACAGTGCCGAACATCCCTCAGGCACCACCCCCGGCATCGTCACCGATTGTCCGTCATAGCGCGCAGTGAAGCTGCAATCGGCATCGTCGAAATCGAGCGCCAATGCCTCATCGTCATGCTGCGCCGTGCCCCGTCCCTCGCAGGTCAGCGTCGTTCCGAAACTGGCGATCAGCCCGAAGCGATAGGCATCGCCCCCGCCATCGGGCGCCACGCAGAAACTGTCGGTGCCGCTGGTGTGGATGCGTTCATACAGCCCGGTCGGCGGCGTCACATCGGGATCGACCACCAGATTGGCCTCCAGCGCCGCCGCCTCGAGCGGGCTGTCCGCGTCGATCCGGGTGGGTGCTGCCTCATCGGAGCCCCGACAGCCCGCCAGCCCAACGATCAGCGCCAGCGCTACCCTCATCCTCATGCGACAGGCTCCAGAGCGCCATCCGCCGCGATCCTCCGGTAAAAACAGGATGTCGCCCCCGTGTGACAGGTCGGCCCCTGCGGCTCGGCAATCAGCCATAAGGCATCCTGGTCGCAGTCGATGCGGATGTCCTTGACCTTCAGCACATTCCCAGAGGTCTCGCCCTTGCGCCACAGCGCGCTGCGGCTGCGCGACCAGAAAATAGCGTCACCGCTGGCCAGCGTCATCGCCAGCGCCTCCGCATTCATATGCGCCACCATCAGCACCGCCCCGCTGGCGGCATCGGTCACCACCGCAGTGATCAGCCCATCAGCGCCAAAGCGCGGCGTCAGCGCCGTCGTCGTCTCGATATCCTGTCCCATGCCGCTCAAAAGCGGGCTTTGCCGCATCCTGTCAAGCGCCGCCAAATAGTCACATTACTGACGCCATTGGGGGGCGACATTCGCATGTCATCCCCCTATAGGCCGCGCAACCGCCCGCTCGACGGGCCAAGCGGGTCTCGGCGCACCATGCTCACAACGCATCCTTTCGACGACGACAAACTCCGCGAGGAGTGCGGCGTATTCGGCATATCTGGCAGCGAATCGGCCGCCGCCGTCACCGCGCTCGGCTTGCACGCGCTCCAGCATCGCGGGCAGGAGGCAGCCGGCATCGTCAGCTTCGACGGCGATGATTTCTACGCGCGCCGCGCGATGGGCCATGTCGCCGGCAATTTCGACAGCGAGGATGTCATCGAAACATTGGCCGGCACAACCGCCGTTGGCCATGTCCGCTATTCGACCACTGGCGCGTCTGCGTTGCGCAATGTCCAGCCGCTGTTCGCCGATCTCTCCTCGGGCGGCTTTGCCATCGCCCACAATGGCAACATCTCCAACGCGCTAGCGCTACGCCGCCAGCTGGTGCGACGCGGATCGATCTTCCAGTCGACCAGCGACACCGAGGTCATCATCCACCTCGTCGCCACATCCAGCTACCGCACCCTGCTCGACCGTTTCATCGATGCGCTGAAGCAGGTCGAGGGCGCTTATTCGCTGATCTGCCTGACCAGCGAAGGCATGATCGCCTGCCGCGACCCACTCGGTGTGCGCCCGCTGGTGATGGGCAAGCTCGGCGATGCTTGGCTGTTCGCTTCCGAAACAGTCGCGTTCGACGTGGTCGGCGCCGAATTCGTCCGCGTCGTCGATCCGGGCGAACTGGTCATCGTCCAGAATGGCGAGGTCCGTTCGATCCGTCCCTTTCCGCCGGTCAAACAGCGCCCCTGCATCTTCGAACATGTCTATTTCAGCCGCCCCGATTCGATCGTCGACGGCACCTCGATTTATTCGGTGCGCAAGGCGATTGGCGCAGAGCTGGCCAAGGAAAGCCCGGTCGTCGCCGATTATGTCATCCCCGTCCCCGACAGCGGCACCCCCGCCGCGATCGGTTTCAGCCAGGCATCGGGTATCCCGTTCGAGCTCGGCATCATCCGCTCGCACTATGTCGGTCGCACCTTCATCCAGCCGAGCGATCAGGTCCGCAACCTCGGCGTCAAGCTGAAGCACAACGCCAATCGCGCGCTGGTCGAGGGGCGCAAGATCGTGCTGATCGACGACAGCATCGTCCGCGGCACCACCAGCCTCAAGATCGTCCAGATGATGCGCGATGCGGGCGCGGCGGAAGTGCATATGCGCATCGCTAGCCCGCCGACCCGGCACAGCTGCTTCTACGGTGTCGATACGCCCGAGCGGTCGAAGCTGCTCGCATCGAAGCACAATATTCAGGAAATGCAGGCCTACATCCACGCCGACAGTCTGGCGTTCATCTCGATCGACGGCCTCTATCGCGCCGTCGGCGAAGCCGGGCGAGAGATGCGCAGTCCGCAATATTGCGACGCCTGCTTCACCGGCGACTACCCCACGCCGCTGACCGACCATGACGAACAAGGCGGAGAAGACCAGTTCGCGCTGCTGGCGGAACGGGTGATCTGACATGAATTTGAACGGCAAGGTCGCGCTGGTTACCGGCGCAAGCAAGGGCATCGGCGCGGCGACGGCACAGGCACTGGCAGCCGCTGGCGCGCATGTCGTGCTGGTCGCGCGCGATGCGGCGGCGCTGGAGGTGGTCGAGGATCGCATTCACGACGCTGGCGGCAACGCCACCATCGCTCCGCTCGACATGGCCGACGGTGACACCATCGCCCGCCTCTCGGGCGCCATTGCCCAGCGCTGGCAACACCTCGATATACTGGTGCTTAATGCCGCCATGCTCGGCACGCTGGCCCCCATCGCCGCGACCGACATGAAGGAAATGAGCAAGCTGTTCACGCTGAACGTGCTCGCCCAGCAGGCGATGATCGCCGCCTTCGAGCCGCTGCTGCGCCGCGCCGACGCCGCCCGCGTCATCGCCCTCACTTCCAGCGTCGCCCGCAATCCGCGCGCTTACTGGGGACCGTACGCCGCATCCAAGGCCGCGCTGGAAAATCTGGTCAGCACCTTTGGCGAAGAGATGCGCACCGTCTCCAACATCCGCACCGCGATCGTCGATCCCGGTGCCACCCGCACGACGATGCGTGCGAGGGCCTTCCCGGGGGAGAACCAGCAGGACGTCAAGGAGCCAACGGTCGTGGCCGACGCGATCGTCGCACTGCTGGCGCGCGATTTCGAATCGACCGAGTTCATCGCACTCGGCAAATAATCACCGCGTGCTCGCCTCCGCATCGATCGCCCGCTGCACCGAACGGTAAAACGCGTTGCGCTCCGCCCCGCGCGCCTGATCGGTCGCGGTCGGCCAGTTGCCCACGCCCGCGATCACCAGTCGCCGCGCCGGATCGATGAACATCCCCTGCCCGAATATCCCCTGTCCGGCGAACGACCCATCGTCATAGGTCCACCACTGATAGCCATAACCGAACCCCGGCCGACCGATCTCCGCCTGCTTCGATCCCGCCGCTGCGAACCAGCCCTCGGGCACCACCTGCCGCCCGCCCGCACGCCCACCGCCCAGCACGAACAGCCCGAAGCGGCCATAATCGCGCAGCCGCATCTGCATGCAGCAGCCGCTGACCTCCTTGCCGCTGGCGTTCAACACCCAGCTGGCATCGGCCTCCATGCCGAACGGCTGCCACACCTTCTCGGTCATATACTCCGACAGCGACTTGCCGACCGCGCGTTCGACCAGCACGCCGATCAGATTGGTCTCGCCGGTGTTGTAATTCCACCGCGTCCCCGGCGCGTGCGCGCGCGGCAGGCGGCGCATATAGGCGGTCACCGCATCGACATCACCCTCGGGCTGCTGCCCCAAAAACCGCGCCACGTCGCTGTTGGGATCGGTATAATCCTCGTTCCAGCGCACGCCGGACGACATCGCCAGCAGTTGCGCCACCGTCACGCCGTCATAGCCGCTGCCCGCTAGCGCCGGAATGTAGCGGGTCACCGGATCGGACAGCGAGGCGATATGTCCGTCCTGAATCGCTGCGCCGACCAATGTCGAGGTGAAGCTCTTCGCCACCGAAAAGCTGGTCCAGCGCCCAGCCGCGCCGAAACCCAGGCCATAGCGTTCCAGCCGCACTTTGCCATCGTGGATGACGATCAGCCCCGCCAGCCGTTGCCGCTCCATATAGGCATCGAGCGCCGCCGCCTCGCCGGGAAGTGCCGCGCCCTGCGGCAGCGCCAGCGGCGTCGTTCCGGCGCGGATGCTATTGGCGGGCACCACGGTATCGAACATGCGAAACGCCAGATCGCGCTGGTCCTGCGTCCAGAACAGGACATTCTGGTCGCGCGGCAGTTCGACCACTGGCTGCCCGGACGCGGTCTGCATCCGCGTGTCGCTGCTCGCACAGCCGGACAGCAGCACCGCTGCGGCACAGGCCGTCAGCAAACCGGATTTCAACCGCATTCTCTCTCTCCCTGTCAAACCGTCAGCCCGCCTTTGTCAGCGTGACCTGCGCCACGGCAATTCCGCCACCGCGAAACCCGCCCTCGCAATACATCAGATAATAGCGCCACAGGCGATGGAATTCGTCCGGAAAGCCCTGTGGCAAACGCCCCCCCGCCAGCGCCGCATCATAATTCGCGCGCCAAAGCTTCAGCGTCTCGGCATAGTCGATGCTGAAATCATGCTGCTGCTCCCATGCGAACCCCCGCCCTTCCGCCAGAGCGCGAAACCGCGATTCCGACAGCAGGCACCCACCCGGAAACACATATGTCTGGATGAAATCGGCGTTGGCGGCGTAGGCCGGGAAGATCGCATCATCGATGGCGATATACTGGATCACCGCCTTGCCGCCGGGTTTCAGCAGTCGGTCGATGGCATCGAGATAGGTCGGCCAATAATCCTGTCCCACCGCCTCGACCATCTCGACACTGGCGATGGCATCGTAGCGCCCGATGTGATCGCGATAATCGCAGACGGCGATGGCATCATCGCCCAGCAACGCCCGCGCCCGCGCCGCCTGCGCGTCGCTCAGCGTCAGACCGGTATAGGCCACCCCGAACCGCTCGACCGCACGGCACCCCAGCGAGCCCCAGCCGCAGCCGATCTCCAGCAGCGCCTGACCCGGCAGCAGATCGAGCCGACCCAGCACCGCATCGATCTTGCGCTGTTGCGCCACCTCCAGCGGCTCGCCGTCGCGAACCCCCAGCGCGCTCGAATAGGTCATCGATGGGTCGAGCCACGCCGCATAGAAATCATTGCCCAGATCATAATGCGCATGGATATTGCGCGCCGACCCGGCCCGGCTGTTGCGCCGCAGCGCGTGGTGCAAATGGTTGATCCAGCGCATCGGCCCGCGCGCGCGCCCGGCATCGGCCAGCGTCCGGCGATTGGCAGAGAAAGCCGCGAACACCGCGACCGGATCGTCGCTCGACCATTCGCCGTTCATCCACGCGCGAAACCAGCCGACCGATCCCGACAGCATCAGCCGGACAAACGCCGACCAGCTATGGATGCGGATTTCCGCCACCGGCCCAACCCCGCGCCCGCCGATGAAGCGGATGGTGCCATCGGGCAGCGCCCCCTCCATCGCGCCGCAATCGAAAGCGGCGTCGAGCCGGTCGATCAGGCGATGAAAGAAAGCAGCCGGAAACCGCCCGACCACACGCGCCGCAAGGCTGGCCGAGGCAAAGCCCCGGTCCGCCGAAACGAGATGCTCCCCCCTGCCCTGTGCCGACACATTCATCGCGCCGCCTTTGCCGCAGCGGGGCGCGGGTGGCAATTACATCTTGGCGTCCTCCCACTTGGAGGAGGACGCTTGGCTCCGCTGCCTCTCCTTCAGGGGAGGTGGCCGCGAAGCGGACGGAGGGGCCGGCGCGGCCTAGCCCGAGGAGAGCATGCCGGAACCGACCCCTCCGTCTCGCCCCTCAACCACATCGCTCGATGGTTATGTCGGCGCTGGGGCGAGCCACCTCCCCCGAGGGGGAGGATGCGACAAAGCGAGACGAACGACCTACCCCTTAATCCCGGCAAACGCCGCTAACGCCCGTTCGCGCGCCTCGCGATGCCCGATCAGCGGCTTGGGATACCCGCGCACAAACACCCCCGCGCCATAGGGATCATGCACCGCAGGCTCCGGCACGTCCGCCAGCTCGGGCACCCACGTATGGATATACCCCGCCGCATCGAATTTCTCCGACTGCGACAGCGGTGCCATGATGCGCACGAACATATTGGCATCGACCCCGGTGCCGGCGACCCACTGCCAGTTGGCCGCGTTCGACGCGTAATCGGCATCGACCAGCGTATCCCAGAACCACACCTCCCCCACGCGCCAATCGACCAGCAGATGTTTGATCAGGAACGACGCCGCAATCATCCGCACGCGATTGTGCATCCACCCGGTCGCCCACAATTGCCGCATCCCGGCATCGACGATGGGATAGCCGGTGCGCCCCTGCTGCCACGCGGCGATATCCGCCGCGACCGCCGGGTCCGACGGATCGCGCCATGGAAATGCATCGAACTGCGCCCGCCCGTTCGCTTTGCCATAATCGGGATAGAGGCAGATCAGATTCTGCGCGAAATCCCGCCAGATCAATTCCTTGCGATAGGTCTCCCGCCCCGCCCCGCTGCCCGAAACACCGTGCCAGACGGTGGCTGGCGAAATTTCGCCAAAATGCAGATGCGGGCTCAGCCGCGAACTGCCCTCCTCCGACGGCAGATTCCGCGCGAGGTCGTAGCGCGCGGCATGATCGGCAAAGGCCGCCAGCCGCGCTACTGCGCCATCCTCCCCGGGAGTCCATTCCGCCTCGAAGCCGGTCGCCCAATTGGGTCGGGTCGGCAGAAGTTGCCAGTCGTCGAGCGCGTCGCTCGGCGGCCACACCGATGGCGCAGCGATCTGCGCCGGCGCTGGCGTCGGCTCGGCGGGCGGCATGTGCACCAATATCGCTCGCGAGAAGGGCGTGTAGATTTTGAAGATACCGCCCGCCCCGGTGGTTACGCTGCCCGGCGGCATCAGATAATTGCCGTCGTGGCTGTGCAGCGCGACGCTATCCGGCAAAGCCTTGGCCAGTGCCTTCTCGGCGTTACGCCACCACGGCTCATAATGGCGAAGCGCATGGATGGCGCTCGCGCCCGTCTCCGCCGCCAGCGCCGCCAGTATCTCGGGCGAGCTGCCGCGTCGCAGGATCAACCGCGATCCCCGCGCCTCCAGCGCCGCCGCCAACGCCGCCAGACTATGGTGCAACCACCAGCGCGACGCCCCGCCCATCCGCCGATGCTTCGGCGTCTCGTCATCGAGGACGTAGACCGGAATCACCGGCCCCGCCTCGGCAGCGGCGATCAGCGCCGCTTGATCGGATAGGCGCAGATCGCGGCGGAACCAGAGGATGCTTGTCATGTCAGATAGCTTAACGTCCATGGTGGGAAATCAGCCATCCCAAATTCCGTTTTCCTGAGCTTGTCGAAGGACTGCCCTTTCTTGCTGGCTCACAAAGAATAAAGACAGCCCTTCGACAAGCTCAGGGTAGGCGGGTTTCAATATCTGATGGCCCACCGTCAGACACAATGCGCACCTTAAACCTGTCGCCGGTCAGTGGATTTGTGAAGCGCTGGTCCCTGATGGTGATGCTGCCATCGGCCTCGCGCTCGGCAAACGGCATCCGCGACCAGAACAGGAAAGCGCGGACTTGTGGGTCGGTTTGCGCTGCGGCGGCGATGCGGGGATCGTCCATGCCGATCGCTCCCCACTCCTGAATGTCCTGAACGCCATAGGGCCATGCATATTGCATCCAGCCCACTTCATCGGCTGTCCGCCAGTAGACATCCCTGTAAGTGAACATCAGTCCGGCTGGCGGAGCGCTGACAACGGCAATTTTGATCCCGCACGGATCGTCAGGGCCACTTCCATTCCCACAAGTTACTTCCGTAACCGCCGATGTTGCGGAGCGGGAGATGTAAATGTTTAAAAACACATAGCTCATGAGCAAGGTAGCAGCAGCGACAGCCGGAATTCGCCAACGCTTCGCTCGTTTCTCCGCCCGCCAAGACCAGACCAGCCCACCGATCAGGATAACCCACATCCACACATCGATGATGAAAATGCTGTCGCCATAAAACCAGCGGCTGGAAAACGGCTCGAGCAACCGCACGCCATAATTGTTGAGCCAGTCAAACGCCGGATGGCTGAGCGTGCCAATCAGAGCGAGCAGGAACAGCGGTCCAAACCGCACCGCCGCCCGCGCCGCAGGTCGCGTCCCCCGCCGCGTCTGCCACTGGTCGAACCCGACCATCGCGGCGGTCAGCAGCAACGGCAATATCAGCATCGCCAGCGGGCCGTGGGTGATGCCGCGCCGAAACCCTAGATGCTCGGTCCCCTCCAGCCAGAGGAAGCAGGCGGCGTCGATATCGGGGATATTGGCGGCAATGATCAGCGTCGGCATGCCAAGCCCGGAAAGCTTCTTCAGCCCCGTCTGCCCGATCAATGCGCCAATCAGGCTGTGGGTGAGGTTGTCCACGGTCGCGTTCGCCTTTCGACAGTGCGCCAGATTATCTCACGCGAAGACGCGAAGATTTCAGTTCTGGCCGATGGTGCCGGTATGCCGGTTAACGATGCGCTGGACCCCGTCCTTGAACATCGCTTGCCCGAAATTGATCAGCAATCCTAGCGGTGCGTTCATCAGCCGCAGATATGTCAGAAGCTGCTTGCCATGCAATGGCACCAATTTTTCAACGGATTTTAGTTCGACAATCAGCCTGTCGTTCACCAGCAAGTCGATCTTGAACGCATTGTCGATGACGATGTGCCGATATCGGATCGGCACGGGGACCTGACAACGAACGCTCAAACCCTGTTCTAACAGCAGCTCTCGCAACAGGATTTCATAAGCCGATTCAAGTAGACCAGGCCCAAGATCGCGGTGCAAATGGTAGCCGCAATCGACGACAATGCGAGCAAGGCGCTCGATCTGGTCATCCGCCGCTATCTTCGCGTCTTCGCGTGAGATCATCTTAGCCCCACCTCAGACGAGATCACATCTCGCGCGGCTGCTTTTCCACCTGCCACGTCTGGCCCTTGCGCAGCAGCCCCGCCAGATCCGCACTCTTGCCCGCACTGGCCGCCGCATTCTGCGCCATCACCGCGTCATCAAAGGTCGGGCGCGGATCGTCGTACAGCACGCCCAGCGCCATCGGATATTCGCCGAACTTCATCTCGACCAGCATGTGCGCGACGCTGCGGTTGGTGATGTCGTGGACCAGCACGCCCGCCGCCTGCCAGTCGCCGTCGATGACATCGACCACTTTGAGTTCGAGCCGGTCACGGTCGAGTGCCAGCCCCTTGTTGATACCCGTCTTGGCGTTGCCGAACAGCATCGGCGCACCATGCGTCAGCCACAACTGGTGATGCGCGTTAGCCTTTTCGGTGAAACCGGCAAAGACATCGTCATTATAGACGATGCAATTCTGGAAGATTTCGACGAAGCTCGCGCCCTTGTGCGCGTGCGCGGCTTTCAGCACGTCGGGCAGATATTTCGATACGTCGATCGCCCGCGCCACGAACCGCGCGCCAGCACCGAGCGCGAACGCACAGGCCTGCGCCGGACGATCGACCGAGCCGAACGGCGTCGATGGCGAGCGGGTGCCGACCGCGCTGGTCGGCGAATATTGCCCCTTGGTCAGCCCGTAAATCTCGTTGTTGAACAGCAGGAACTGCACATCGAGATTGCGGCGCAGCAAATGGAAGGTGTGGTTGCCGCCGATCGACAACGCATCGCCATCGCCAGTGATGATCCACACATCGAGTTCCGGATTAGCCAGCTTGACCCCCGTCGCCACCGCCGGCGCGCGCCCGTGGATGGTGTGGAAGCCATAGGTTTCCATATAATAGGGAAAGCGCGACGAGCAGCCGATGCCGCTGACGAACACCGTATTCTCCGGCGTCGCGCCGATTTCCGGCATGGTGCGCTGCACCGCTTTGAGGATCGCATAGTCGCCGCAGCCGGGGCACCAGCGCACCTCCTGGTCGGTTTCCCAATCCTTGGGCGTGGTGGCGCGGACGCCAAAGTTATTGGGGGGGGTGATGGCGTTCATTGTCTCTATAGACTTTCAGGCAGATTTCTTGAGCCGGGCAAGTTCGCGGCGAGTGGCGTCCATGATAAACTGGCGGCGGTCGGGAACGGCGCGATCGATTTCCTGGACGAGCGCGGTGTCGAGCGGGACCGCAATCGTATCGGGGAATGTCGGAACCTCGACTTCGATTGCGATGACCGCAACCCATGGCTCGACATCGTCAGGGTCATCGGGGTCGGAAAACTCAGCGTTCAAGCGCTCGAAATCCACTGGCGAAGGTTCGGGAATTTCATCGCCATCTTCAACCATTGAACTGACGTGCAGTTGCAACGCTTCGCGCCCCATCGCAGCAATATGGGTCATCGAATCACCACACGAAACGCAACCAAGAAAATCCGGAAAGACGATGCCGTAATTGCCCGGATGTCCGCTCACTCCGCCCAGATATATCCGACGAGCCATTATCGCCTCCGCAGGTTGACGCCAGACTGGCGCTCGATGGAAATGACGGTCTTCACGTTAACATCTTTCACTGGGTGAGGCACTGTCGTTTTGCCAGCCCGCTGAGGATGGCGAAAATGTCGATGGCTGCCCGCTTGCGATTTGAACTCCCATCCTGCCTCCTCGATCAGGGCAATGATGGTGCGGCTGTCCATTTTACGCGAGCGCCCCCACAATAGCCGCCTCGATCTCCGCAATGGTGAACGGCTGTCCCGACACCTTGTTGAGCGGCCTGCAATCGACCAGAAACTGGTCGCGCAGCAGCGTCTTCAACTGGCCGGTGTTCATCTCGGGCACGATCACCTTGCCGAAACCCTTGAGCAGGTCGCCGAGATTGGCGGGCAGCGGCCAGATGTGACGGATGTGGATCTGCGCGACATCGACACCCTTGGCGCGCGCGCGGCGCACTGCCTGATGGATCGGGCCGTAGGTCGATCCCCAGCCGACAATGGCAAGCTTTGCACCCACCGCGCCGAGCAGCACGTCCTGATCGGGCACCACGACACCGGCGACCTTGGCCTGACGGATATCAGTCATCGCCTGATGGTTTTCCGGGCCATATTCGATGTTGCCGGTGTCGAGCTGTTTCTCGATGCCGCCGATGCGGTGGAGCAGGCCGGGGGTGCCGGGCTTGACCCACGGCCGCGCCAGCTTGTGGTCGCGGGCATAGGGCTTGAAGCCACCTTCGGGCGCAACGTCCATGAACTCGACCGGAAATGGCTCGATGGCATCCAGGTCGGGCAATCTCCACGGCTCGGCGGCGTTGGCGATATAGCCGTCGGTCAGCAGCATCACCGGGGTCATATAGCGTGTGGCGATGCGCACCGCCTCGATCGCGCATTCGAACGCGTCGCCCGGCGAACGCGCGGCGATCACCGGCATCGGTGCATCGCCATTGCGGCCATAGACGGCTTGATACAGGTCCGACTGTTCGGTCTTGGTCGGCAGGCCGGTCGATGGCCCGCCCCGCTGCGAATTGATGATGACCAGCGGCAGTTCGGTCATGATCGCCAATCCCATCGCCTCGCCCTTCAGCGCGATACCGGGGCCGGACGAGGAGGTGACGCCGAGTTGCCCGGCGTAGCTCGCGCCGATAGCCGAGGCGATCGCAGCAATCTCGTCCTCGGCCTGAAATGTGGTGATGCCATATTCCTTGAGGCCCGATAGATAGTGGAGGATCGCCGAGGCAGGCGTGATCGGGTAACCGCCGAAGAACATCTTGAGGCCGGCCAGCTGCGCGCCCGCTACCAGCCCGAGCGCAATCGCTTCGGCCCCGGTCATCGTCCGGTAGAGGCCGGGTGACACCGGCGCAGGGGCGACCGCACGCTGGGTCAGATCGCCGCCAATCTCGACGGTCTCGCCATAAGCGTGTCCCGCATTCAACGCAGCGATATTGGCTTCCGCCAGCATCGGCTTCTTGGCGAATTTGGTGTTGAGCCAGTCGATCAGCGGCGCACGGTCGCGGTCGAACATCCACAGCGCAAGCCCCAGCGTCCACATATTCTTGCAGCGCAGCGCGTCCTTGTTGCCCATGCCGAACGGCTTCACCGCTTCGAGCGTCAGCGCCGAGATATTGATCGACACCAGCTGCCAGCGGGCAAGGCTGCCGTCCTCCAGCGGGTTGGCGTCATATTTCGCCTTGCTCAGATTGCGATCGTTGAACTCACCGCTGTCGGCGATGATCAGCCCGCCTGTTTTGAGCGCACCGACATTTGTCTTCAGCGCTGCCGGGTTCATAGCCACCAGCACATCGGGCTGGTCGCCAGCGGTATCGATCTGGTCCGATCCGAAATTGATCTGGAATGCGGATACACCGAACAACGTGCCCTGCGGCGCGCGTATCTCCGCCGGGAAGTCGGGAAAGGTCGCCAGATCGTTGCCGGTCAGCGCGGTCGACAGGGTAAACTGTCCGCCGGTCAATTGCATGCCATCGCCAGAGTCACCGGCAAAGCGGACGACGACGGCGTCGGAGGCTGGGGTGGCGATGGATTCGGCGGCGGTGGTTTCGTGTACGGCGGTTGCCATCTCGGTTCGGCGTCCTGACCTGCTTTTTTTCGGTTATGCCTGCTCCTACGCTCGCAGACGCGCTTGCGCCAAATAGATTTTGTTCTGCGACGGAAAAAATGACAGGTCAGTACCAGCGATTCGCGCGCACAAAGCGGCGAGCCATGCGGGAGAGTGCGATGACCGATCAGCCCTATGTGCGCGACGATGTTCGTGCCTTCCTCGACTTCCTCAATGCGCAGGAAGGACCGAAGATGCACGAGCTGGACCCTGTATCGGCGCGCGGCATGATGCTGGCGATGCGCGCCGTCGCCGATGCCGATCCGACGCCGCTGGCGGTTGTCCGCGACCTCGCCTGTCCCGGCCCACGCGGCGACATCAAATTGCGCCTCTACGATGCGCGGGAAGCGCGCGATCCCGGGCCGGTGCTGGTTTTCTATCACGGCGGCGGCTTCGTCATCGGCGATATCGATACGCACGAACCCTTCTGCACCGAAGCCGCCCGCCTGCTCGATATCCCGGTTATTTCGGTCGATTACCGCATGGCCCCCGAAGACCCCTGGCCCGCCAGCCCCGACGATTGCGAGGCCGCCGCGCGCTGGATCGCGACCAGCCCCGCCGAACTCGGCCTCCACGTCACCGCACTGACGATGGGTGGCGACAGTGCCGGCGGCAATCTGACCATCGTCGCAGCGATGACGCTGCGCGACGCACCCGCCGCTGTCCCGGTGATCGCGCAACTGCCGATCTATCCGGCGACCGATATGGGCACCGAACATCCCAGCTACAGCGAATTCGCCGACGGCTATCTCCTGACCCGCGATTCGATGGAATATTTCGCCGACCATTATGCCGCCGACCTGTCGCACCCCGCCGCCAGCCCCGGCCTGTTCGACCAGAAGGGGATGCCACCGGCGGTCGTCATCACCGCCAGCCTCGATCCGATCCGCGACCAGGGACGGCTCTATGCCAAGGCGCTGGCCGATGCCGGTGTCGATCATGAATTCATGGAAATGAAGGGTACGATCCACGGCTTCATCTGTCTGCGCAAGGGCGTGCCCTCGGCCAACGCCGATGTCGAACGTCTGCTCACCGCCTTCCGCCGCCTGCTCGACCGCGTGACCGCCCCCGCATGAGCGCCCTCCCCTACCGCCCCGGCGTCGGCGCGATGCTGGTCAACGCCGACGGCCTCGTCTTCGTCGGTCAGCGGATCGATTCGTCACTCGATGCCTGGCAAATGCCGCAGGGCGGCGTCGATCCGGGCGAGGAACCCGATGACGCGGTGTTGCGAGAGCTCGAGGAAGAAACCGGTATCGTGCCGTCATTGGTCGACACCGTCTCGTGCTGCGCAACGCCCTACGACTATGCTTTGCCGGCCGATCTCATCTCGACCGTGTGGAAGGGCAAATTTCGCGGCCAGCGGCAGCACTGGTATCTGCTGCGCTATCTGGGCGAGGACGCGGACGTCAACATCGCCACCGAACATCCCGAGTTCAATCAATGGCGCTGGGTCGCGCCCGAAAGCCTCGTCGATCTGATCGTCCCGTTCAAACGCGATCTCTACGCTGCGATCGTCGCCGAATTCGCGCCGCAGATCGACGCAATGCAGGCTGGTTCGGCGCAGGGCGGCGCATGAACCGGTCTGCGCGGTGCTGGACAGCCACCATCCCCCCGCGCTCAGGCTGAGCCTGTCGAAGCCCCGTCGGCGAGGCCCTTCGACAAGCTCAGGGTGAGCGCGAAGCTAATCGGAGCAACTCAATATGAAACTCACCCCCGAACATGAATCCCTCCGCGACACGACGCTCAAGGCCGTCGCCGAGCATATCAATCCGTTCGTCGAGCAATGGGAGGAAGAGCAGATCTTCCCGGCGCATCAGGTGTTCAAGGCGCTCGGCAATCTCGGCCTGCTCGGCATCTCCAAACCGGTCGACTACGGCGGGCTCGGCCTCGACTATAGCTATGCCTCGGTGTTCAACGAGGCGACCAGCACGATCAACGCCGGCGGGGTCAAGATGGCGCTGGGCGTACAGACCGACATGGCCACCCCCGCTCTCGCCCGCTTCGGATCGGACGAGGTCCGCCGCGCATTTCTCGCCCCCTCGATTAGCGGCGATCTCGTCTCGTGCATCGGCGTGTCGGAGCCTCATGCGGGTTCGGATGTTGCGGCGATCAAGACCACCGCACGCCGCGATGGCGACGATTATGTCATCAGCGGCGGCAAGATGTGGATCACCAACGGCACGCAAGCCGACTGGATGTGCATGTTGGCCAACACCGGCGATCCCAGCGACGGGGTGCATAAAAACAAGACGCTGATCTGCGTGCCGCTCAAAGAGGGCGGCAAAAGGTCGCGGGGCGTTACCATCGCCCGCAAGCTCAAGAAAATGGGGATGCACAGCAGCGACACCGCCGAAATCTGGTTCGACGATGTCCGCGTGCCGGTGCGCAACCGCATCGGCCAGGAGGGGCTCGGCTTCACCTACCAGATGCAGCAGTTCCAGGAGGAGCGGCTCTATGCAGCTGTCGGCTCGGTCGTCGGCTGCGAACGCATGATCGCCGACACCATCGACTATACCCGGGGCCGCAAGGTGTTCGGCAAAGCGCTGCTCGACAACCAGGTCATCCACTTCCGCATGGCCGAACTGGCGACGGAGGTGGAGGCGCTGCGCGCACTGACGTGGAAGTGCGTCGAGAGCCACGTCAACGGCGAAGACGTCACCCGCCTCGCCTCAATGGCCAAGCTCAAGGCCGGGCGCTTGCAGCGCGAGGTCGCCGATAGCTGCCTGCAATATTGGGGCGGCATGGGCTTCATGGACGAAAGTCGCATCTCGCGCAGCTTCCGCGACGGCCGGCTGGGCTCGATCGGCGGCGGCGCGGATGAAGTGATGCTGGGGATTATCTGCAAACTGATGGGGATCATGCCGGGACGGGGGTGAAGCACTCGGCGGTCAGGCTGACATCGCCAACATTTACGCAATATAGTTACCGTATAATGTAATAATCGTACAGTAACATCACGTCGAACGCACGATCGGGCGTGACTCTTTGTGACGTTTTAACCTTTGACCTCCACCGCCCGCGCAAACACCGCCTCGAACATCGCCGCCGTCAGCCGCCCGGTATTCTGGTTATAGCGCGAGCAATGATAGCTATCGATCAGCAACATCCCGTCGGGCAGCCGATGCTCTGCCAGATGCCCGAACTTATACTCCACCTGCCGCCCGCCGACAGCCCGCACCGCCGACTGATGCGCGATCTGCCCGAGCGCGATCAGCACCCGCAAATTGGGCAAAGCCGCCCGCTGCGCCTCGAAAAACACCGAGCAATTGCGCACCTCTTCCGGCAGCGGCTTGTTCTGCGGCGGCAGGCATTTGACGCTGTTGAGGATCACCGCACCGGTCAACGTCACCCCGTCCGCAGGATCGGCCCGATACTCGCCCTCCGAAAGCCCGAACTTGGCCAGCGTCGCAAACAGCAGCTCGCCAGCATAATCGCCGGTGAACGGCCGCCCCGTTCGATGCGCCCCATGCTTGCCCGGAGCCAGCCCGACCAGCCCCAGCCACGCCTCTGCGTCGCCGAACGCAGGCACCGGCCCGTTCCACCAGTCGGGGTGCTCGTCGCGCACCGCTTCGCGCAGCGCCACCAGTCGCGGACAGCGCGGACAATCATGCGGCGGCTCGAGTTCGGGCAGCGGACTTTGGATATGGGGGTTGGCAGAGGACATCGCGCCGCGATACGCCCCACAGCATGAGCGAAGCAAGCGCGCCCCACCTATACGCCATCGCGCTCGGCTCCAACCGGCGGCACGGACGGTATGGCGACCCACGCGCCGTCATCGCCGAAGCCCTTGCCGCGCTCGCCGCTGCCGATGCAACGATCGTCGCTACCAGCGCAACCCTCTCGTCCGCCGCATTCGGCCCCTCGCGCCGCCGCTATGCCAACGCCGCCGCGATCATCGAAACGACTTTAGCCCCGCTCGCCCTGCTCGCCCTGCTCAAGCGCATCGAACGCACCTTCGGCCGCCGCCCCGGCCAGCGCTGGGGCGCGCGCGTGCTCGATCTCGATATCATCCTGTGGTCCGGCGGCCTGTGGAGTACCCCCACCCTGTCCATCCCCCATCCAGCCTGGCGCACCCGCCGCTTCGTCGCCGATCCGCTGGCCCAGATTGCCCCCGACTGGCGCGATCCGCTCACCAACCGCAGCGCTCGCCACATCGCGCATCACCTGCGCCGCGCCCAACCGGTTGACCCTTATCCCCGCACCGCCTAGGGGAACCCCGCACCGCAGGCGCGGGGGCCCTTAGCTCAGTCGGTAGAGCAACTGACTTTTAATCAGTAGGTCGCTGGTTCGAACCCAGCAGGGCTCACCATATACGCGTTTGCGTGGTTTTTTGGTCATCCTGACGCGATTGTAACACAGCGTTGTATCACAGCAATTTCGTGGTCATCGCGCGCAGTTGAGAGCAATCCGCTCGGCCCGGCGAATCATCGGATGGAGACGCTCGACCGACATGCCGATCAAGTTTGTTCCGCAAAATCACCGTTTGTTCCCAACGCGCGCGTCGCACTTTCCCAAGCGCAAGCACATGCAAAAAGTCGACGCGATCACAGACCTGCGTCTTGAGGATCCGAGGATCGACCGCGACGCCAAAACCCACGATATGCTGCGGGCCGCGATGCGTAGCGCCATACTGCGATCATCCGGCAGGAAGCCACTATTTCAACATCCTACACTATATAGAAGATACCGGGGAGTAGCATTCCCGCTTCAGAAGCCGAACGGACAACCAGTTCAGTTATGGCGCCACCTATCCCCATGGATGAAGACGCAGATTGCCTCCCTGTGCGTTATGGAGCGGAGGATGATGGTTTTCAGGGCCCACCTGCACGACGATGTGATGGCGCAGATGAATGGTTGCGATACCGATGAGCTGCGAGAATATTTCCGTGATCGGATAGGCCGCTGCCTGCGTGCCGCCTACGGTCAGGTTCCCTTTTTCTGGTTTGTTATCGAGAACCGAACGGCGACCGGAACTAGCGCCACCCGTCCGCACATTCATGGCGAGATTGAAATTCGCAGTGCAGACCTGCCGATCCTGAGCCACGGTAGGACGTCGATCCAGTCCCGTCGGATAATTAATGCCAGCGGGCTTGAGGAAGCCAAACTAGCCCATGGTCGCGAAATCACCCACGACGCCTTATTGAGAGCGACCGGTAACGAGCACACCAGTCGGCGCAACGTCAATGGGCGTGACCAGAGGCGGAACATCTGGTGGCGAAAGCCATACCGGCAGATCAGCAATCAGGATTGGATCAGCTACGCCTTCAAGAACACCAAACGTGTGAGCCGATCGTTGGGGCCGCAGAGGCTGGTCACATCGCGCGAACTGTCCAAAGAGGCACAGCGACTTTGGATGCTTATCCGCATCGGTGAAGATGCCATCGATCAGTGGATGTAGCATCCTCGCATTAGCCATGCATTCCCACGACGAAGCCACCCGACAGCGCTACGGTTACCGGTCATGGTCATCTCACCAACCACGGTAGAGAGAACCAGACCATGAAGATATACGAGATCACGTTCAGCGCATTCGTCGGCCACCTGACCATCATGGCCAGCGACCGTGCACACGCTGGAGAAATATTCGCTGCCTGGCACCAGCCACGCTACGAGCGACCCACGCCCAAGTTCGCTATCACCGAGGCCAGCACCGAGAGCGTTGCGAGCAAGCCGCACCTCAATCAGGCACTCGCGCTCGGCAACCCCGGTGTCGCATCGTTCATGGTCGGCACTGGATGGGTCGTGCTGCCGGCGGATATGGAGGCAGCAGGGCCGGTCTATATCGAGAAGCGTCCGGTCAAGGCGTTCACGGTGACCGATGACCAGAACGACTGCGACCAGATGTTCGTGTTCGCAGCCGACGATCATGAGGCTGATGAGGTCTACACCATCTGGTCTGAGCTCCACCTCGGCAAGGTCAACACCGGCTTCAATCTGTATGAGATACCCATGAGCTCGTTTAAGGGAGGCTATGAGCAGTTTGCCGTGGCCGCATCGCATGGTGCCACCGGAGTGGCTGGACCATGCCGTGATGGCTATACGATCCTTCCACCATGGGACCTTGCAGCAGGCGATCTGTAAGCTCAGTGGGCGCCGGTGCTATCGTTGTGATGGCATCGGCGCTGTGCTGCAATTGATCGGCTCAGGCGCATATTTGGCATGCACAGGGCCGACATTTACTATAGACGCAACGACCTCGCTTAACGCCTACTGACTGACACGTTGCTGAAGAGTCAAGTTTCGTGTTCTTATTGCTATCTTTAACGATTCGGCCGTTTATTTTAAAGAAATGTCGGTGGTGCGATGACCCATGGCAGCGATCAAATCGAGGTGAAATTATTTGATCGGTTGCGCGAGACCGGCGCAGCCGTGAAGTTCCTGTCGTGCGAACCGATGCTCGGTTCGCTTGCCGCCATGAACCTAACTGGTATCGACTGGGTGATTGCAGGTGGCGAAAGCGGGCTAGGCTCACGTGCCGGGGAATACATCTGGGTGCGCGAGATCAGGGACATCTGCATCGACAGCGACGCCGCGTTCCATTTCAAGCAGTGAGGCGGTGTTCAAAAGAAGCTGCATGGCCGCGAGCTCGATGGCCGCACATGGGATGAGTGGCCGATGGCTGCTTGATGCCCATGGCTTGGTGACGGTGTTATGTAGGTGTCAGCACATCGGTCAATCGCCACTTATGTTTGCCGGTATCGTCGGCGGTAGTCCGTCGCCGATGCTGGCCCCATGGGCACGCCTGAGGTTTGGTGCCATGGCTGCCGGGCCACAGGCATTCAGGCTTCCTCAGGCGTTTGGCTGTCATTGTGTGGCGGTTGCAGGCCGCCATGTAGGCGTCGGCGCCGCGTTGTGAACAGTGCTTTGATATCGCACTGATTTGTGGTCTTGTCGCACCATGCAGCGCGATCACCTCAGCGATCACCTCTCTTAGCCCCTGTTAGCGCTGCTGAGAGCGTTACAGCGCTGGTTGGTGCACCGTTGCAGCAATCGATTTGCGCGTCTGAAACGCGTGCTAAGCGACTAGGTGTCGGTGCCCATAGTTAGCACTCGGTTCTGCCATGGGCTGGGTCTCAATTTGCCGATTGGCAGTGACCTCCGCTTCGACCCGCAGCGGGTCGCGTGTTCCCCGCAGTCCCAGCCCGTTGAACTCGAGCCATTTGTAGCGCTCAGCGATAATCTACTCCGAACAGGGTTGCGTGTCACCGGTTGACGTTGCGCTTCAGCGAACCACCCACGCCACGACCATCGCAATGGAGGGGGGGGCGGGGGGCAACACGCTGCGATGACATCCGCATTGAGGAGCAAATGGTCCGCTATGCAGCCATGGCAAATTGGTGCTGATCAAGATGGCCACGGTTGCCATGCCCGAGCGGGCTCCAGCATTGCGCCATTGCCGTGACCGCGCAGCACGGACGTTACCAGTCGCCCATGGGCAGCGGCCGCATATTGCTCCGTCGGCCAGCAAGCAAAAATCCCGGATACGGCTGAGGTCCGCTAAAGGGGTATATATAGAGGGGGAGCGCGCTCATCCAGAACCGAGAAGTCATAGGATCTGCCGACCCATCCCAACCGGATACCGCCGATCTGGCGGCCATGGGCAGTCGGCACCCATCCACAGCCCGCCCCCCAACAAGCGTAGCAGCTAAAAGATTGCATCATTTTGGTGTTACCGAAATCAGCCATACCAATTCCGGGATGCCTGAAATGGGATGGCAATCATCGGCAATCAGCCATCCACAATCTCGAACAGGGATCGTGCGCCGCTGCGGCGAGCGTGGTCATCTCTGGCAATTTGAAGTCGCACTATGCGCGAAAGCAAAATGAAGCGGCGGCGACATTGCGGCCGCAGCCCCTACCAAGGCGCCGGTCAGCAAAAAGAACGGGTGACGACCGGGATTGGAATGCGAGCGGAACCTTACAGCGCCAGATCCCCCACCCCCACGGCCACCGCGCCGTCCAACCGCAACCACAGGTCGCCTGTGCCATCGCCGTTGGTATCGGCGATGAGGTAGCTGTTGCCTGAGACCACCTCGGAGCGCAGTTGCCCCGCAACATTGCTGAACGCGACTCCACCGATGAACGTGAACGCCTCGTTGGTGCCTCCGCCATTGGCGCTATTGGCGTCGATGGCGGCAAGGTCGATGCGGTCGCCCTGCGCGCCTGTCCCGCTCCAGTCGGTGATGCGGTCTGCCGTTGCTTGGGAGGTGCCCATGTCGCCGGTGCCGAACACGAACGTGTCAGCCTCACTACCGCCGCTTAGGATATCGCTGCCCGCCCCGCCGGTCAGCCGGTCACGGCCCGCGCCGCCGTCAAGGGTATCATTGCCTGCACCGCCGAGCATCGTGTCATTCCCGCCAAGCCCGAGGATGACATCATTGCCATTGGCCCCGTCGAGATAGTTCGCACCGCTATTGGCGGTGATCGCATTGCCCAGATCATTGCCATAGACCGCCGCTGACGCCGTGCCGGTCAGCGTGACATTCTCGATGAACTTCATTCCGTTCGACTGGGCGAGATTGACCGTGAACCCCGAGAGGATCTGGTCGATGCCGCCCGCGTCATTGGTATCGGTCACCGTCGCGGTCACCGTCTCGATCGCACGGTCGCCCGAGCTGTCGAAGATATAGGTATCATTACCCGCGCCGCCGATCAGCGTATCGGTCCCACCGCCGCCATCGAGGATGTTGTTGCCGGCATT
>JAYSZB010000049.1:0-38437 GCA_043727035.1 Sphingomonas sp.
TCGAGCAAATCGGGGGTCATCGCGCCGCACGCGATGACGCCAAAGCCGCCCGCGTTGCTGATCGCCGAAACGAGGTGGCGCTCGCTGACCCAGCTCATCGCCCCTCCGAGGATCGCCCATTCGCAGCCGAGGAACTCGGTCCCGCGGCGCATCAATTCCTTCAATCGGATCGCGCCGGCGTCACCGTGCACGCCGCGCGTTTCCGCGATCATTCCCTCGCCGCTCATGCTTCATTCCCCTGGGGTGCATCGAGCCCGAACGCAGAGTGGAGGACGCGGACGGCGAGCTCCATCTCGTCTTCGGCGATCAGCACGCTGACCTTGATCTCGCTGGCCGACACGGCGAGCAGATTGATGCGACGCTCGGCGAGCGTGGCAAACATCGTCGCCGCGAGGCCGGGGTTGGAGCGGATGCCGACCCCGACGATCGACACTTTGGCGACGGTCGCGTCCGTCAATATCCGGTCAAAGCCGAGCGCTTGCTTGAGCGGCTCGATCACCGCCACGGCCTGCGCCGCGCTGGCGCGCGGCACCGTGAAAGTGAGGTCGCTTTCGCCGATGCCTTCGGTCGCCGAATGGACGATCATGTCGATCTGGATTCCGGTCTCGGCGAGCGGCCCGATCACGGCGGACACCATGCCGGGCCGGTCGAGGATGCCGGTCAGCGTGATGCGGGCCTCGTTGCGATCGGCGGCGATGCCGGCGATGGCGCTTCGTTCCATGTCATTCCCCAATTCGGCAACGATTTCGGTGCCGGGCTTGTCTTCGAACGCGGTCAGGACGCGCAGCGGAATGCCCTCGCGCATGGCGAGCCCGACCGAGCGGACCTGCAGGACTTTCGCCCCGCTCCCCGCCAGCTCGAGCATTTCTTCGAAGGTCACGCGGTTAAGCTTGCGCGCGCTCGGCACGATGCGCGGATCGGTGGTGTAGACCCCGTCGACATCGGTGTAGATGTCGCAGCGGTCGGCCTTGACCCCGGCGGCGATGGCGACGGCGCTGGTGTCCGATCCGCCGCGGCCGAGCGTCGAGATGCGGCCATCCTCCATTATCCCTTGGAAACCTGGGATCACCGCGACCTGGCCCGTCGTCATTGCCGCCAGCAGTACGTCGGTTTCGATGTCGGTGATGCGCGCTTTAGCGTGGGTCTCGATGGTGCGGATCGGCAATTGCCAGCCGAGCCAGCTGCGCGCCGGACAGCCGATGGCCTGCAAGGTCAGCGCCAGCAGGCCGGAGGTGATCTGCTCGCCTGCCGCGACGACGACATCATATTCGGCCTCGTCATACAGCGGATTGGCTTCGCGGCAGAATTGCACCAGCCGGTCCGTCTCCCCCGCCATGGCGGAGACGACGACCGCGACCTGATTGCCCGCGTCGACCTCCCGCTTGACCAGTGCCGCGACGGTGCGGATGCGATCCGTCCCCGCCATCGACGTGCCACCGAATTTCATCACGATACGGGCCATGGCCGAACCGGTTTCCCCCTTTTACTACCCGACCGGTTTCAACCGCAACTTTCGCAGTTTTCCGCGCGCCTCAATCCGCGCGGCTGTTAGGGAAGGGGGCAGGGGATGGCAAGCAGTTGCGCAGTCAGAGAATAAAATCCCCTGTGCCCAGCGTCAGCACGCCGTCCACTCGGATGAGGAAGTCGGCAACGCCGTCGCCGTTGATGTCGCCTGAGACCAGCGTCTGTCCGCCGCTGACCACTGCGCGGAGCTGCCCCGCGACATTGGTGAATGCGCCCGAGCCGATGAAGCTGAACGCATCGTCAGTGCCGCCGGTGATCGCATCGAAGCCCTGCAAGTCGATCTGGTCACCCTGACCCTGATTAAAATCGCGGACGCGGTCTGCGGTGGCCAGTGTCGTGCCAGTTTCGCCTGCGGTAAAGAAGAAGCGGTCCGATCCGCTGCCGCCGAACAACTGATCGACGCCGTCGCCGCCCCGGATGATGTCGTTGCCAGCCTCACCATAGAGCGTGTCGTTGCCTGCACCGCCCAACACCTGATCGACATCGGCCCCGGCATAAAGCAGATCGTCGCCATCGCCGCCGAGCAGACTGTCACCGCCGGTATCGCCGAACAGCCGGTCGTTACCGCCTTCGCCGATCAAAATGTCATTGCCCGCGCGGCCATAGAGAAAGTCGGCACCATCGCCTGCCGTAACCCGGTCCTCACCCATGCCGCCGCCATAAGTGTTGGCCAGCGCGTTAAGCGTGATATTCACGCCATTGCCGCTGCCCGTGGCGTTGGTGACGATCTCGATATCGCTCCCCACGGTATAGGTCAGCGCGATAGCGGTGAATTGCACCGTATCGATGCCGTCGCCGCCGTTGCTGACATCTCCGGCATTATCGACGATCAGAATATCGTCACCCGCACCGCCGTTCATACTGTCCGCACCGGTGCCGCCGATAAGGCGATCATTGCCATTGCCGCCGTTCAAAACATCGATGCCTGCCTCGCCGCCAAGCGTATCGTTGCCGTCGAGACCCGACAATGTGTCGGCACCGCCAGTGGCGACGATAACATTGTCGAGCGCGTTTCCGGTGCCGTTGAACGCAGCCCCGCCGAAATATTCCAGATTCTCGACGTTGGCGGGCAGCGTATACAATGCGATCGCTGTCTCGACCCGGTCGATACCTTGGTCCAGGCTTTCGATTGCGATGTCGCCGCCATTGTCGACTAAGTAGATATCGTTGCCCATCCCGCCACTCAGCGTATCCGCGCCGAGACCGCCGTCGAGGATGTCGTTGCCGCCGACACCATTGATGAAATCGGCGTCTGCCGTGCCGGCCAGCGTTTCACCGGCTGCCGTGCCAGTAATCCCGCCGAGCAGGCGCGAGCCATAGATTATATAGGCTTCGCCTGAACGATTGCCGCCATCATCGCCATAGCGCGCACCGACGATAAGATCGTTAAGCCCGTCGCCGTTAATGTCGCCTGCGCCAGAAACGCTGGACCCCGCTTGATCGCCGAGGGCATCGCCGCGGATGACTAATGCATCGGAGAACTCCAGATTGGTCAGATCGATGTTGGCGCGCGTCGTGCCTTGCCGACCGAAGATGACATAGGCCTCGCCTGCATCGGTGCCGCCGTCATCGCCATAAGGTGCGCCGACGATAAGATCGCCGATTCCATCGCCATTGACGTCGCCGGCTGCCGAGACGCTGAACCCGGCGCGATCGCTTGCTGCATCGCCAACGATCGAAAAGCCGTCTGCGGCCGTCAGAGTCGCCAGATCTATGTTCGCCCGCGTCGCCCCGCTCTTGCCGTAGATTACATATGCCTGTCCGGCCATCGCCCCGCCGTCACTGCTGCGCTTTGCGCCAACGATCAGATCGTCGATTCCGTCGCCATTGACGTCGCCTGCGTTACTCACGCTGCCGCCAGTATAATCGTCCGCCGCATCGCCAATGATGATGAAGCCGTCGCTCGCGGACAGGCTGGTAAGGTCGATATTGGCGCGGGTCGCGCCTGCCTTGCCGAAAATGACATAGGCCTCTCCGGCGTTGACCCCGCCATCGTCACCATATGGCGCGCCGACGATCAGGTCGTCGATGCCGTCGCCATTGATGTCGCCTGCGTCCGAGACACTGATTCCGGTCAAATCCTGATCGGTGTCGCCCTGAATGATGAAGCCATCGCTGGTCGACAGGCTGGTCAGATCGATATTGGGCCGCGTCGCACCGCTCTTGCCGAAGATGACATAGGCCTCACCGGCGTTGATGCCACCGTCGTCACCAGCGAAAGCGGCAATGATGAAATCGTCGATACCATCGTCGTTGATGTCGCCTGCGCCTGACACGGCGTTGCCCGCCAAGTCGTTGACTCCGTCGCCCTGAACGATGAAGCCATCGGTCGTGGGAAGACCGGTCAGATCGATATTGGCGCGCGTCGCGCCAGCCATGCCAAAGATGACATAGGCTTGGCCCGCCAGATTGCCGCCATTGTCGCCACCACGCGCGCCGACGATCAGATCGTCGATGCCATCGCCATTGATGTCGCCCGCAGCAGACACGGCCGCCCCGGCGAGATCGTAACTGGTGTCGCCGATGATCGAAAAACCGTCACTCGCGGCAACGGTGGTCAGGTCGATGGTGGCACGCGTCGCGCCGGTTTTACCGAAGATAATATAGGCACGGCCCGAATTATTGCCGCCCGAATCGTCTGCCCGCGCGCCGACGATCAGATCGTCGATGCCATCGCCGTTGACGTCTCCGGCGTCGCTGACGCTGTAGCCCGCTTCATCGCCATTGCTGTCGCCCTGAATGATGAACCCGTCTGCGGCAGCAAGGCCGGTGAGGTCGATGATGCGGGCGGCAACCATGGCGCAAGTCTCCTTGAAGGGCAGTGCCTCGCAGGTCCGGTTAACCATGCATAAAGGCCGCCCTAAGCGCTCTGACATTAACGTAAAATTTTGATTCGACAACGAAATATGTGGCTCAAAGCCGATATGACTTTTTCTGCAAAGCACGCATGAGATCGAAGGCCATTGCGAGATCGTTTCAAGCAATCCAGTTTTGCTAGCTCGGGGGCTGTAGTGGCGCACCGATCATATCGACCCCGCCCCCACCCGCCGCTATACCCCGCTGTGTGACCGCTACCCCACTCCCCGACACGCAATCCGCCGGCCTCCTCCGCCTGCTCCCCGCCGCCGCACGCCCCTTCGCTCTGCTCGCCCGGTTCGATCGCCCCATCGGCTGGTGGCTGCTGTTCTGGCCCTGCGCTGCCGGGGCGGCGCTGGCGGGGGGATTGTTGAGCCACTGGCCGTTGATCCTGTGGATGCTGCTCGGCGCCATCGCCATGCGCGGGGCGGGGTGCGTGTACAACGACATCGTCGACCGCGATCTCGACGCGCAGGTGGCGCGCACCGCCAGCCGTCCGCTCGCCAGCGGCGCGGTGACGCTGCGTGCGGCGTGGATATGGCTGCTCGCGCTTTGCTTTGTCGGGCTGATCGTGCTGCTGCAATTGCCGCGTTCCGCTCAGATCGTCGCGCTGGGCAGCATCGCACTGGTCGCCGCCTATCCCTTCATGAAGCGCATCACCTGGTGGCCGCAATTGTGGCTCGGGCTGGTGTTCAACTGGGGCGCTTTAGTCGGTTGGGTGGCGATCGACGAAGCCGCGCGGCTGTGGCCGCTTGTGGCGCTCTATGTCGGCTGCATCGCCTGGGTGGTCGGCTACGACACCATCTATGCGGTGCAGGATATCGAGGACGACGCCATCGTCGGCATCCGCTCGAGCGCGCGGGCGCTGGGCAGTCGGGTGCGCCCCGGCGTCGGGCTGTTCTACGCATTGGCATTGGCCGGATGGGGCGCGGCGCTGTGGCTGGTCCGGCCCGATCCGCTGGCGCTCGCCGCGCTGATCCCGGTTGCGGCGCAGCTGGTCTGGCAAGTCGCCACGCTCGATCCCGCCGACGGTGCCAATGCCCTCGCCCGCTTTCGCGCTAATCGCACCGCCGGACTGCTGCTGTTTCTTGCCTGCGCAACGGTTGGCACCACTGCCTGACGCAAAGCTGCCGCGACGCGCATCTGTTCGCTTGGCGTTCAGCTTTGCCGTAGCTATACGACGCGCCATGAACAGCGCACGTCTGGCGATTGCCGCCGCCACCATCCCCGCCCTCCTGCTCACCGCTTGCGCCGGGGGGGGCAGCGGACCGCGTGACACCCGCTATGTCGCGCGCGATGTCAACACGCTCTACGGTGCGGCTAAAAGCCGCATGGACAACGGCCAGTATAAGCTGGCCGGCGCGCTGTTCGACGAGGTCGAGCGCCAGCATCCCTACTCGCCATGGGCGCGCCGCGCGCAGCTGATGAGCGCGTTCAACTATTATGCCGCCGCGCAATATACCGAATCAATCGCCTCGGCGCAGCGCTTCCTCCAGCTTCACCCCGGCAACCGTGATGCGCCATATGCCTATTATTTGATCGCGCTGAGCTATTACGAGCAGATTAGCGACGTGACGCGCGACCAGCGTATCACCCAGCAGGCGCGCGACGCGCTCAACGAACTGGTCCGCCGCTACCCCGATACCGAATATGCCGCCGATGCGCGGCTGAAGCTCGATCTGGTCGCCGATCATCTCGCGGGCAAGGAAATGGAGATCGGCCGTTTCTATCAGCGCTCGTCGCGCTGGCTGGCGGCGACGCTGCGCTTCCGGCAGGTGGTTGATACCTATCAGACCACCAGTCATGCGCCCGAGGCGCTGTACCGGCTGACCGAATCCTATCTGGCGCTGGGTGTGCCCGACGAGGCGCGCCGGGCTGCTGCCGTGCTGGGCCGTAATTATCCGGGATCGGAATGGTATGGGCGGGCATATGAACTGCTCGGTGAGGAAGCGCCGGCGCAGATCAGCGCGACAAGCTGAGGCTGTCGTCAAAAGGCGCCCACCCTGAGCTTGTCGAAGGGGCTGCACTAAAGGCTTCGACAGGCTCAGTCTGAGCGCTTATGGAATAGCACGATGGTTGTTCCTGTATCGTTCTTGTTCTATAATGCTCGCATGACCGCCCCATGCTGACCGCGCTCGCCATCCGTGATGTCGTGCTGATCGAAGCACTCGATCTTGATTTCAGCGAAGGGCTGGGCGTGCTCACCGGAGAAACCGGCGCTGGTAAATCGATCCTGCTCGATGCACTCGGTCTGGCGCTGGGAATGCGCGCAGAAACAGGGCTTGTCCGCCATGGTACGGACAGGGCACGGGTCACGGCCAGCTTTGCGCCACTCCCCACAAGCCATCCCGCGCTGGCGCTGCTCGACGATGCCGGGATCGAAATCGAATCTGGCGAGCCGCTGGTCATCCGCCGCGAAGTGAAGCGCGACGGCGGCAGTCGCGGCTTCATTGCCGATCAGCCCGCCAGTGCCGCATTACTGCGTGACATAGCCGCGACGCTCGTCGAAATCCACGGCCAGCATGACGAGCGGGGCCTGCTCAACCCGCGCGGCCACCGCGCGCTGCTCGACGCTTTCGGTCGGCTCGACACCGCCCCGGTCGCCGCAGCTTTCACGGCTTGGCAGGCCGCACAAACGACGCTCGCCGAAGCGCGCTCCCGCCTCGCTACTGACGCCGCTGAACGCGACTGGCTCGACCATAGCGTCGCAGAACTGGCGGCGCTGTCGCCCGAACCTGGCGAGGAAGCTACGCTCGCCGATACCCGCGCCACCATGCAAAAGGGCGCGCGGCTTGCCGAGGAAATGGAGGCAGTCGACAAGCTTCTGGGTGGATCGGACGGTGCACTGGCGCAAATGCGCGCCGCCACCCGCCGCCTCGACCGGTTGGCGAGCGAACATGCGCTGTTCGCCGAAGCGCTCGCCGCCTTCGACCGTGCGACGATCGAGGCAGGCGAGGGCGAGGACGTGCTGGAGAAAGCCGCCGAGGCGATGCGCTTTGACCCCGCAGAACTCGATCGCATAGAAACCCGCCTTTTCGATCTCCGCGGTGTCGCCCGCAAGCATCGCGTCGAGCCCGACGCGCTGGCCGATCTGCTGGCTGATCTCACTGCCCGACGCGCCGCTATCGATATCGGGGAGGAAGGGCTCGCCGCCCTCGAAGATGCCGCCCGTGCCGCCGAATCCGGCTATCGCGACGTCGCAATGAAACTCCATGCCGCGCGCATGGAAGCTGCAACACGGCTCGATGCCGCGGTCGCGGGCGAACTCGCCCCGCTCAAACTCGACTCCGCCCGCTTCCGCACCGCTGTTGAGCCGCAGGAGCCCGATCAATGGAGCCGCCACGGTGCCGACAGAGTCGAATTCCTTATCGCCACCAACCCCGGCGCGCCCTTCGCAGGGCTGGTCAAGATCGCCTCGGGCGGCGAACTCTCGCGTTTCCTGCTGGCGCTGAAAGTCAGCCTTGCCGAGGTCGGCGGCGCCGACACGATCATCTTCGACGAAATCGATCGCGGCGTCGGCGGCGCGGTGGCGAGTGCCATTGGCGAACGCCTTGCCCGCCTCTCCGGATCGCGCCAACTCCTCGTCGTCACCCACAGCCCGCAAGTCGCCGCGCGAGGCCAACAACATTATCTCATCGCCAAATCCAGCGACGGAACGGTGGCGCGAACCGGCGTCCGTAGCCTCGATGACCGGGCGCGCCGCGAGGAGATAGCGCGGATGCTGTCAGGCACGGATATCACCGATGAGGCGAGGGCGCAGGCGACGCGGTTGCTGGAAGTGGTGTGATGGCGATGACCGAAGCCGACGCCGCCAACCGCCTGATGCGCCTCGCCAAGGAGATTGCGCGGCATAACCGGCTCTATCATGACCGCGACGAGCCCGAGATCAGCGATGCAGACTATGACGCGCTGGTGCGGGAGAATGCGGCGCTGGAGGTTGAGTTTCCGCATCTGGTGCGCGCCGATTCGCCATCGAAAATGGTCGGTGCCTCCGCCACCACCGCGCTCGCCAAAATCACGCACGCAAAACCAATGCTCAGCCTCGACAATGCGTTCTTGGGCACCGAAGTCGAAGAATTCGTCGCCCGCGTCCGCCGTTACCTCGCACTGCCAGACGACGCGCCCGTCGCGCTCACTGCCGAGCCCAAGATCGACGGGCTGTCCTGTTCGCTGCGCTACGAGCATGGCGTTCTGGTGCAGGCGGCAACGCGCGGCGATGGCAGTGTGGGGGAGGATGTTACCGCCAATGTTCGGACGATTGCCGATGTGCCGCAGACCTTGAAGCCCTCTCCCCGCTTGGGGAGAGGGTTGGACGAGGAGGAAGAGCGAAGTGCAGCGAGCGTGGGCGCAGCTCCTGCCACACTGCCCCTCTCCCCGGCCCTCTCCCCTGAAGGGGAGAGGGGGTTGCCCGCCATCTTCGAAGTCCGCGGCGAAATCTACATGAGCAAGGCCGATTTCGCTACGCTTAACGAGAGCCAAGCCGCAGCGGGCGGCAAATTGTTCGCCAACCCGCGCAACGCCGCCGCGGGTAGCCTTCGTCAGAAAGACGCCAGCGTCACCGCCGCGCGGCCCTTGCGCTTCCTCGCGCACGGCTGGGGCGAGGTCTCGGACCTCCCCGCCGACACCCAATACGGCGTGATGCAGGCCATCGCAGAATGGGGCGTGCCGGTCGGCGACCTGCTGATCCGCGCCGATGGGACAGGCGAGGCGCTCGCCCATTATGCGCATATCGAATCTGCGCGGGCCGACTTGCCGTTCGACATCGACGGCGTCGTCTACAAGGTCGACAAGCTCGACTGGCAGACCCGTTTGGGTTTCGTCGCCAAGGCTCCGCGCTGGGCCATCGCCCACAAATTCGCTGCCGAACGCGCGCAGACGACGCTCGAAAGCATCGACATCCAGGTCGGCCGCACCGGCAAGCTTACCCCCGTCGGCCGCCTGACCCCGGTCGGCGTCGGCGGGGTCATCGTCTCCAACGTCACGCTGCACAACCGCGACGAAATCGTCCGCCTCGGTGTGCGCCCGGGCGACCGCGTCGTCGTGCAGCGGGCCGGCGATGTCATCCCTCAAGTGGTCGAGAATTTGACGCGGGACGAAGCGCGCGAACCCTTCGCGTTCCCCGACCGATGCCCAAAGTGCGGCAGCGAGGCCGTCGCCGAGGAGGGCGAGGTCGATGTCCGCTGCACGGGTGGGCTGATCTGCCCGGCGCAACGCTTCGAGCGATTGCGTCATTTCGTCAGTAGAGGCGCGCTCGATATTGAGGGGTTGGGGGAAAAGAGCATCGCCGAATTTCTCGGCTACAGCTGGCTTGAGCGGCCCGGCGATATTTTCCGTCTGCACCGGCATCGCGCCGAATTGCTGACCAAGGAGGGCTGGAAGGAGAAGTCGGTCGATAATCTGTTCGCCGCGATTGAGGCGAAGCGCGCGCCCAACGCCGCCCGCATGCTGTTCGGTCTTGGCATTCGCCATGTCGGCGCGGTGACGGCGCGCGATTTGATGAAGGCATTCGGGACTTTGCCCGCGTTGAGGGAGACGGTGGAGGTTTCCAACAGCTCTGCCGCTGACGAGCCGTTCGATGGTCAGTTAAACGATGCAGGCAACGCCATATCTCGCCTCACCGCCATCGACGGCATCGGCCCCGCCGTCGTCGAAGCGCTCGGCGATTTCTTCCACGAACCGCATAACCGCGAGCTGTGCGACGATCTCCTCTCCGAAGTCTCGCCCCCGCCCTACCTCTCCATCGCCCGCCCGACCGAATGGACCGGCAAGACCATCGTCTTCACCGGCAAGCTCGAAACCATGAGCCGCGACGAGGCCAAGGCCCAGGTCGAGGCACTCGGCGCCCGCGCCGCCGGATCGGTCAGCGCGCAGACCGATCTGGTGGTGGCAGGGCCGGGCGCTGGATCGAAGCTGAAGAAGGCAAGCGAGCTGGGGATAACGGTGGTCGACGAGGCGGGCTGGGCGGAGATCGTCGCTGCCAGCAGGTGATGTCGTCCGCGCCATGATTTCGGGCCGCCAGCGCCCTCGCGCGCCCACTATAGCGATGCCGGATCGGGTACCGGGTAACGAAATTGGCGGGCGCTCGCGCTGCCGACTGCCGAGCGAGACCGAAACGAACCGCGACCTGACCCTAAATCCCCGCTTTGCGCGCGGATTTGGCGGCGTACATCGCCGCATCGGCGTGATTCATCAGCGCATCGACCTCGCTGCCGTCGTCGGGATAGACGGCGATGCCGATGCTTAAACCAACGGTCACGGCCTTGCGCTCGCCGACCGCGATCGGCTGGGTCATCGCCTCTGCTATGCGATCGGCCACCGCCTGGGCAGCGGTATCGTCCTCCAGATGGTGAATCAGCGCGGCAAATTCGTCGCCGCCAACACGCGATGCGACATCGCCGACGCGCAATATTGGCACTAAACGTGCTGCGATTTGAGCGATGACTATGTCGCCCGCCGCATGTCCGTGGCGGTCGTTGGTTTCCTTGAACCCGTCACCGTCCATGAACAATATGGCGAAACGGTCGCCGGTACGCTGGCTCGCCTTTATCGCGTCGCGGACCTGTTCGATGAAACTGGCGCGGTTGGTCAGGCCTGACAATGGGTCGAAATTGGCGCGTTGCACCAAGGCATCATGCGCCTGCCCCACTTGATGGTCCCAGTCATTGAGTTCGTCGAGCAGCGCGTTGAAATCGATGGACAGTGCATCGACTTCGACAATTTGGGCGCGCGGTGCCCGACGAGCGAAGCTGCGCTCGTTGCGGACGCCATGCGCCGCCGCCGCAATCTCCTGCAAGGGACGGATGATTGTCTGTCGCAACCGCCGACCGACCAGTCGCGTCGCCGCAAAGGCCAGCGCAATGGCGGCCAGTGCGCCGATCAGACTGGCGACCAGCAACGTTCCTATGCCGTTGGTCGGGCCATGTACGGTAATCGTCCCGATCGGTGAGCCGGTCGCGCGGATCGGTATATTGACCGGCGCAGGCGCAAAACGCGTGCCGAGCGACGATGCTCGACAACTCTCCGCGCATGTCCTCTCGTACAGCACGGCTTGTGTGTCCCGCACCTCCACGGCGGTTATCGCCGTGCTGTCGAACAGTGGCTGCAATATTTGCTCCACCGCTGCGGCATCGTTGAACACCACCGCCACCTCGACGGAATAGGCCGCTTGCCGGGCGATCAGCTCCAGATTTTGCCGCGCATAATCGCGCAACAAGAAAACACCGGCAGTCAGTACAGCGACCAGCGACGCAGCGATGGCCAGCATCGCGACCGCCGCGAGCGCGCGATTGAGCGCGCGCTGCATCGGCAGGCTGCCTGCTTCGCTCGCCCTCACTTCGCTCATCGCTGAGTCCCGTCGTGCGTTGCCAGCATCAGCACTCGCGGGTCTATACGCACGCCACTGCGCGACACCGCGTCGAGATTGAGGTCGAAGCTCATTCCACCCGGCACCAAGCGCAAACACGCCATGACGCCGCTGTCGCACGCTGGATCGGCATCGGTCATGGTGACAATCGCCTCGCGCTGCGCTGCGCTGGCAATCCGCTCCTGCTCACGCGTTGGTAGCCCCGCCATGAAGATGGCGTCGCAACCTCCGTCCGCCAAAGACGTGGGCGCGCGCCGCGAAACCACCAACCGTCGTCCGCTCACCAGCGCGCGATCCATTATCCTCGATGACACCGTCGATTGCCCGGCCACGCACAATCGCACTGGCCCCTCGCTGCCAGGCCAGCGGGTGTAGGACAAGATGCCGGTCACGATGTCCGCCGCCGCCACCGCTGGACCATCGACGCCATCGGGCATCTCGGTCTGCGCTGCCGTCGGCACCACAGACAGCGCTGCAAGCGCCGCAGTACCGATCAAGGCAGAGAGCAAGGTCACCCGTCGGTCATCGTCCACTATCGGGACAATGTCCCTCCCCAAGCGGGCCGTCCCTAAAGATGGCAGTAGCAATGTCAATTGCGTTGCAGTGCAGCATGACCGAGCACTGGTTGCAGTCGTAACAGGTTGCGCGCTAGACCATGCCGATGCTCACCACCCCAGACAGCCACGTCCACGCCACTCCGCCACCCGGAGCATCCGCCGACTGGACCATATCGCAAGACTGGCACCGGTTCACTGCGGAAGAGCATCGCGTGTGGGACACGCTGTTCGCGCGCCAGGCGGAGATGCTGCCCGGTCGAGCGTCGGACGCTTTCCTGCGCGGGCTCGACGTGCTGCGGTTGGAAAAGCCCGGAATCCCCGATTTCGCCGAGTTGAACGATCGGCTGATGGCTGCCACCGGCTGGCAGGTCGTCGCGGTTCCCGGCCTTGTCCCCGACGATGTGTTCTTCGATCATCTTGCCAACCGCCGCTTCGTCTCGGGCAATTTCATCCGCCGTGCCGACCAGCTAGACTATCTCGCGGAACCCGATGTCTTCCACGACGTCTTCGGCCACGTCCCCATGCTCGCCGATCCGGTGTTCGCCGATTATTTGCAAGCCTATGGCAAAGGTGGGCTGCGTAGTCTCGGCTTCGAGGCGCTGCACAAGTTGGCCCGTCTCTACTGGTACACCGTCGAATTCGGGCTGGTTCGCGAAAGTGGCGGTTTGCGCATCTACGGGGCTGGCATCGTCTCAAGTTTTGGCGAGAGCATCTTTGCACTCGACGATCCCAGCCCGCACCGCATCGGTTTCGATCTCGAACGCATCATGCGTACCGAATACCGCATCGACGATTATCAGCAGAATTATTTCATTATAGACAGTTACGCAGATTTATTGACTAAAACTGTCGAAACTGACTTCGCGCCGCTGTACGCCCGACTGGAAGTGTTGCCGGACATCGTTGTCGCCGATATCATAGCAGGGGATGAAGTCATCGCGCTTGGGACACAGGATTATGCGCGGGCGAAAAGCGCCAACTGACCGCTACTGCGCAACGCGTCTTGGCCCTCGTGAAAGTGTCGCGTTACCGCCTATCCGGCAATCTTTGCCAGTCCCTTCGATAATTGCAGCGCACCGTTGAGCCGCGCCTGCGGCGTCGGCCACGCGCGTGTAATGGCGACTTTGCTGTCTGGCCGCAGCTTCGCCGTACCCTGCAATTTCTCGACATAGCCAATCAGCGCCGGGACATTTGGCGGAGCGTCGCCGTGGAAGGCGACCAGCGCGCCCTTTGCGCCGACATCGAGCTTGGCAATGCGGGCGATGGTAGCGTTGAGTTTGATTTCCATCAGGATCAACAGGTTTTGCGTCGCCTCAGGCAGCGGACCGAAACGGTCGATCATTTCGGCGGCGAAAGCTTCTATCTCGTATCGGCTGTCGAGTTCGTTGAGGCGGCGGTAAAGGCCCATGCGGACGGGCAGGTCGGGGATATAGTCCTCAGGCAGCAGGATTGGCGCGTCGATGGTGATGACCGGGGAGAATTTCTCCTTCGGTGCGGCGAGGCCCGAGCCTTCGGCGCGGGCGAGCAGTATCGCTTCCTCGAGCATCGACTGGTAGAGTTCGAAGCCGACTTCGCGGATGTGCCCCGATTGTTCGTCGCCGACCAGATTGCCCGCGCCACGAATATCGAGATCATGGCTAGCGAGCTGGAATCCCGCACCGAGTGAATCGAGATCGAGCAGGATTTTCAACCGCTTCTCGGCGGTTTCTGTAATGATCCTGTCCGCCGGCGTGGTCAAATAGGCGTAGGCGCGCGTCTTCGCCCGCCCGACCCGGCCGCGCAGTTGATAAAGCTGGGCGAGGCCGAATCGGTCGGCACGATGGATGATCATCGTGTTGGCGTTGGGGATGTCGAGCCCGCTTTCGATGATGGTGGTCGACACTAGCACGTCGTAGCGCCGGTCGTAAAAGGCGCTCATCCTCTCCTCGACCTCGCCCGCTGCCATCTGGCCATGCGCGACGACATATTTCACTTCCGGCACCGACTTGCGCAGAAACTCCTCGATGTCGGGCAGGTCGGCGATGCGCGGAGTGACGAAGAAGCTCTGCCCGCCTCGATGATGCTCGCGCAGCAGCGCCTCGCGCAGCACCACCGGATCCCAGGGGATGACGTAGGAGCGCACGGCGAGCCGATCCACCGGCGGCGTCTTGATGACGCTCAGCTCGCGCAGACCCGACATCGCCATCTGCAGCGTGCGCGGGATGGGGGTGGCGGTCAGCGTCAGCACATGGACGTCGGTCTTAAGGCCCTTCAATCGTTCCTTGTGGACGACGCCGAAGCGCTGTTCCTCATCGACGATGACCAGCCCGAGCCGGTTAAACTCGACGCTCTTGGCCAGCAGTGCATGGGTGCCGATGACGATATCGATGCTGCCGTCGGTCAGCCCTTCCTTGGTCGCCTTGGCCTCGGCAGCGGGGACGAGGCGCGAGAGGCGACCGACGTTTATCGGGAAGCCCTTGAACCGTTCCGCGAAGTTGGTGAAATGCTGACGGGCGAGCAGCGTGGTCGGGCAGACCAATGCCACCTGCATTCCGGCGATCGCCGCAACGAAGGCGGCGCGTAGCGCGACCTCCGTCTTGCCGAAGCCAACATCGCCGCACACCAGCCGGTCCATAGGCTTGCCAGCCGCGAGATCGGCGAGGACATCGCCGATGGCGCGGTCCTGATCGTCGGTTTCGGCGTATGCGAAGCGATCGACGAATTCGGGGTAGGTCGCGTCGGCATTGGCAATATCCGCCGGGCGAAGCGCCCGCAACGCCGCCGTGGCCAGCAACTCGCCAGCGATTTCGCGGATGCGATCCTTCATCCGCGCCTTGCGCCGTTGCCACGCCTCGCCGCCGAGCCTGTCGAGCGACACGCCATCGCTGTCGCCGCCGTAGCGCGAGAGGACATCGAGATTTTCCACGGGCACGAACAGCTTGTCGCCGCCAGCATAAGTCAGCCAGACGCAATCGTGCGGTGACGCGCCGACCGGGATCGAGGTCAGCCCCTCATAACGGCCGATGCCATGATCGCGGTGGACGACATGATCGCCGACCGACAGCGTCGCCATTTCGGCGAGGAAAGCGTCAGCGCTCTTCTTGCGCCGCTGGCGGCGGACGAGGCGATCGCCGAGGACATCCTGTTCGGCGACCAGCGACAGCGCGTCGCTGGCAAAGCCATGCTCGAGCGGCACGACGACCGCGACGACCGTCTCGCGGTCGGCGCGACCCAGCGCCTCCTGCCAGGTGTCGGCCAGCACAATGCTGAGCACGCCATGTTCCTTAGCCAGCCCGACGAGCCGGTCGCGCGATCCCTCCGAATAGCTGGCGAGGATGGACTTGCGGCCCGCCGCTCGCTCCTTTGCCAGATGCTCGACCAGCGCGTCATAGACGTTCTCGTTGGCCGTTCGCTCCGGCGCAAAGTCACGGGCGCTGGTCGTGCCGAAATCCATTACCGCATCGCTGGGCGGCTCGTCGAACGGGGTGGCGAGGTGGATCGGCTGATGCTTGATCGCGCGGGTCCACTCGGCTGGCGCCAGATAGAGCGCGGTGGAATCGAGCGGGCGATAGCTCCCCGGGCTCGCCTTCGCCGCCTCGATCCGATTGGCGTGATAATCGGCAATAGCCTCGAACCGCTCGGCGACAGCCGCGATGCTGCCATGATCGCGCACCAATAGCGGCGCATCGCCGAGATGGTCGAACAGCGTCGCCAGCTTCTCCTCGAACAATGGCAACCAATGGTCCATGCCCGCCTGCCGCCGACCTTCGGAAATCGCCTGATATAAAGGATCGCCGGTCGCGGTCTGGCCGAACAGGTCGCGATAACCGGTGCGGAATCGCTTGATCGTGCTTTCGTCGAGCAAAGTTTCGGCGGCGGGCAGCAGCAGCAATTCGCTGGCATTGCCGCTGCTGCGCTGGTCATTGGGGTCGAAGCGGCGCAGCGTCTCGATCTCGTCGCCGAAGAAGTCGAGCCGGTAGCCCAGGTCCTCGCCTGCCGGGAACAGGTCGACAATGCCGCCGCGCACCGCGAATTCGCCGTGATCGGCGACCGTATCGACGCGTGAATAGCCGTTCGCCGAAAGCAGTCCGGCGAGCTTGTCGCGGTCCATGCTTGCGCCGGGAGCCAGCCGGGCAGAGAGCTGGCGAATGCGAAACGGCGTCAGCGTGCGCTGGGTGACGGCGTTGGCGGTGGTAACGATCAGCTGCGGCTTGCCACTGCGCGGTACCTGAAGCCGGGCGAGCGCGGCCATGCGTTCGGACGAGGCGCGCAAGGATGGCCCGGCGCGGTCATAGGGCAGGCAATCCCACGCCGGAAAGCGAATGACTTCGATCTCGGGGGCGAACCACGCGGCGCTGTCTGCCATCGCTTGCAGCGCGAGATCGTCCGACGCTATCCACAGCAGGCGACCGTCCTTTGTGCCCGCGACGGCGCGCGCCAGATCGGCGGCCAGTAATGGCGCAAAGCCGCTGGCAACGCGGGCGAGCGTCAGCGGGACAGTGGATGTCGTAAGGCGGGAGAGGGGAGGCATTTGGTCGAGTCGAACTTTCATTTATGAAGCCCCTCCCGCTTGCGGGAGGAGTTGGGGTGGGGCTGTCTAGCGGGCACTGGTCTAACCGGGCAGCCCCACCCCCGGCCCCTCCCGCAAGCGGGAAGGGAGAGGTTGTCACCCCGGAATCTCGATATAATCTAGCCGCCTCAGCGCATCGACCATCGGTCCGTTCAAATGCTTGGGCGGGTCGGAGCGCCCCAGCGCCCAGCTCATGATGTCGACATCCTGCTCGTCGATGACGCCCTCGAACCAAGTTATGTCAGCGTCATCCCACCCGGCACTATGCGCGTCGAAGAACCCGCCGATCAAGTAATCGGCCTCGCGTGTCCCGCGATGCCATGCACGATAGCGCAGCGCCTTCAGTCTGGTGTCCCGGTCCATGTCGCGCGCTCCTCAACGCCAAACAGGCGAGCTGGCCTTCCGCCACTCGCCGCGCTGGCGCTGGCGCGCCGCTCAACCTATGCTACGCCCCAGATAGCCATGCGCCCGACGATACTCAATTCCCTGTTTGCCGAAATCGGATCGCGCAAGGGCGTGGGACCGCAGATGGTGCGCCTGCTGGAGAAGCTGGGCATCACCCGCGTCAAAGACGCGCTTTTCCATCTTCCGACCGGACGGATCGACCGACTGCGTGTGACGAATCTGGACGATGCCATGGTCGGGCAGGGCGTCATCGTGCCGCTGACTGCCCAAGGCTATAAATCGGGCAGCAGCCCAAAGGCCCCGTTTCGCGTCGATGCGTTCGATCCGCTCGGCAACCATGCGGTAATCGTCTATTTCGGCCGTGCGCAGGGCATGGCGCGCAAGGCGTTTCCGCTGGGTGAGCCCAAAGTCGTCGCTGGGCGGCTCGACCGTTATGGCGACTTGCTGCAAATCGTTCGGCCCGACGCGGTGGTCGATCCGGCGCAGGCCGACAGCATCCGCACAAGAGAGTCGGTCTATCCGCTGACCGAAGGCGTGACCAACGGTCGCATGGCCGCGGTGGCGCAAGACGCGCTGATCGCACTGCCCGCGCTTGGCGAATGGATCGACACCGGCCTGCTGGTGCGCGACGGCTGGCCCGACTGGCCCACCGCGCTGGCGCGTGCGCACGCCGATCCGCAGGACCGCGTTGCCCGAGACCGCATCGCCTATGACGAGCTGCTCGCCAACCAGCTCGCGTTGCTGCTGGTCCGCGCCTCGACTCGCGCGCGGCGGGGCAGGGCGATCGTCGGAGACGGGCGGCTGCGCGCGATGCTGCAACTCCCCTTCGCGCCGACCGGGGCACAACGCCGCGCCATCGCCGAGATCGACGGAGACATGGCGCAAGGCGCGCCGATGTTGCGGCTACTGCAAGGCGATGTCGGCTCTGGCAAGACGCTGGTCGCGCTGATGGCGCTGCTCGCGGCAGTCGAGGCGGGCGCGCAGGGCGCGTTCCTCGCCCCCACCGAAATTCTCGCGCGCCAGCATTTTGAGACGCTGCGACGGATGCTGACCGGCCTCCCCGTCGAAATCGGACTGCTCACCGGACGCGACAAGGGTCGTGCGCGCGAAGCCACCCTGATGGGCCTTGCCGATGGCAGCATCCATATCCTAATCGGCACCCATGCCATTTTTCAGGACGCGGTCGCCTACCGCGATCTCGGGCTGATCATCGTCGATGAGCAGCACAAGTTTGGCGTCGCCCAGCGGCTGTTGCTCGCGCAAAAGGGCCGCATCCCGCCGCATGTGTTGGCGATGACCGCGACGCCTATCCCGCGTACGCTGACGCTGGCCGCCTATGGCGAGATGGATGAAAGTCGCCTCGACGAGCTGCCACCCGGGCGCACCCCGATCGACACCCGCGTTGTCTCCGCCGAGCGGCTACCACAGGTGATCGACGGGCTGGCGAGGCATCTGGCATCCGGTCAGCGCGCTTATTGGGTCTGCCCGCTGGTTGAGGAAAATGAGGCGGTCGATAGCGCGGCGGCGGAGGAACGCGCGCAATTGCTACGGCTGCGCTTCGGTGCCGATGTCGTCGGCCTCGTCCATGGCCGGATGAAGGGGCCGGAGCGCGACGCGGTGATGGAGGATTTCAAGGCGGGCCGCAAAACGCTGCTGATCGCCACCACTGTGATCGAGGTCGGCGTCGATGTGCCCGAAGCCAGCCTGATGATTATCGAAAGCGCCGAACGCTTCGGACTTGCGCAACTCCACCAGCTGCGCGGGCGGGTCGGGCGGGGTATCGCCGCATCCACCTGCCTGCTGATCCGCGCCAACACCGTTGGCGAAACCGCCCGCGCGCGCCTCGCGCTGATGCGCGAAACCAACGACGGCTTTCGCATCGCCGAAGAAGATTTGAAACTGCGCGGCGGTGGCGAGGTGTTGGGCACGCGGCAATCGGGCGACGCCGCGTTCAATATCGCCACAGCCGAACAGGCCGAACGGTTACTTCCCGTGGCGCGTGACGATGCGCGATTGCTGCTGGAACGCGACGGCGGGTTGGACGGCGCACGCGGACAGGCCGCGCGCAACTTGCTCTATTTGTTCGAGCGCGATGCAGGAGTTGCGTTGTTGAGGGGCGGATGACAAAATGAATAGCGCCCAATCGCGCTGACCCTGAGCTTGTCGAAGGGGGCTGACCAAAGGCTTCGACAGGCTAAGCTTGAGCGCCTTTGGCAGGGGAGCCGGTTAGCCCGGAACCTGCGCCCCCATGGCGCGGAGCAGCGGCACATAATCGCGCATTTCGATGCTCTGCATGAAATTGACGCCGCTGCGTCCGCCCACCGACCACACGGTCTGCCCCTTAACCTTGCCGATCACCGGCAGCGAGATGGTGACGATGCTGCCTTCCTCCAGCCGGTGTTCATGCCGCATTAGCAGCCCGTCGGCGGAGATATTGACCGCAGTGACCATTGCCGTGCGCCCATCGGGCAGCATCACCGGCAGCCGTGCGTAGACATCGCTGCGTGGCGACTGGCGCTGATCGACGCCGACATAGGAGGCAGTGGCAAGCGGTGGCATGGTGGGCAAAGGTCCTCTGCCGCCGACTTTGCGCGAGGCCCGATAACAAAAGGTTAAAGCTGCGACGGGCCGCAACGACCTGTCCGATTTCAGGTCGCCAGCCCGTGCCGCTTGGCTCCCAATTGCACCGGCACAGCATCGCCACTCACCCGCACGACCAGCAACGGATCGGTCACCGCAATCCCGCCAACCTTGACTGCCCCTTCGGCAATCTTGCGCTTCGCCTCATTATTCGACGCAGCAAAACCCAGCGCTTTGAGCAGCGCGAGAATTCCCATGCCATCCGGCCCGACCGCCGCTGTCGGCAAATCACCTCCGACCTGTCCCTGCTCGAACGTCCGCCGCGCGGTGTCTGCGGCAGAGGCCGCAGCCTCCTCACCCCGGCAAAGCCGCGTCACCTCGTCGGCGAGCCGCTTCTTGGCTTCATTGATTTCTGCGCCTTGCAGCGCATCCAGCCGGGCGATCTCGTCGAGCGGCAGGTCGGTGAACAGGCGCAGGAATTTGCCGACATCGCGGTCGTCCGTGTTGCGCCAATATTGCCAGAAATCGAATGCGGGCAGTTGCTCCTCATTGAGCCACACCGCCCCCGCCGCCGTTTTGCCCATTTTGGCACCGCTCGCGGTGGTCAGCAGCGGGGTGGTGACGCCGAATAGTTCCGCCCCATCCATGCGGCGACCAAGCTCCAGCCCATTGACGATATTGCCCCACTGGTCGCTGCCGCCCATCTGCAACCGCACGCCCATTTCGCGCGACAGATGGCGGAAATCATAGCCCTGCAGGATCATGTAGTTGAATTCAAGGAAGGTCATCGGCTGTTCGCGGTCGAGCCGCAGCTTGACCGAATCGAAGCTCATCATCCGGTTGATAGTGAAATGCGTGCCGACTTCCTGAAGCAGCTCGATATACCCCAGCTTGCCCAGCCAGTCCTGATTATTGACCATCACCGCATCGGTCGGCCCGTCGCCAAAGGTCAGCAGCCGCGCGAAAATGGTGCGGATCGAGGCAATATTGGCCTCGATGGTCTCATCGGTCAGCATCTTGCGGCTGTCGTCGCGCCCGGTCGGGTCGCCGATCCGCGTCGTCCCGCCGCCCATGACGACGACTGGCTTGTGCCCGGCCTGCTGCAAGCGACGCAGCAGCATGATCTGCACGAGGGAGCCCACATGCAGCGATGGCGCGGTGGCATCGAACCCGATATACCCCGGCACGATCTGCTTTGCGGCAAGCGCATCGAGCCCAGCGGCATCGGTCTGCTGGTGAATGTATCCGCGTTCCGAGAGGGTGCGGAGGAGGGTGGATTGGAACTGGGTCATTGCGCGGCGGCGCGTAGCATGGAGCAAGCGCATTGGGGAGTGGTTTGCGAAATGCGCTAAAACGGCTGGTCACGTTCCTCAGCCCGGTCAACGGCCAATCAGAAGGTGACTTGCGAGATGCGCTCATAGGACCTGACGGCAAACCAGCCTGGCATGAGCTGATTTGCCATCGTGATACGCCGAGCGACGCTGTTCGAGCTGTCAGGGCATCGTTGCTATGGGAAGGTAAGAGGTTGTACCTCTCGATTATCATTGATTGCCATCCAACCCGCATACGCCTGCCAGCTTTCGCAAAACCTTATCGGACTGATGGATTGTGGCAGCATACTTGCTTCGAGTTGTTCCATACCAACACAAACGGCGGGTACACGGAGTATAATTTTAGCCCATCCTCACAGTGGGCTGCATATAGTTTTGATGATTACCGAAAAGGTATGACACCATTTGAGTCGAATGATTTTCCGCCGTCTTGTGCAATGGTAGAAGAGGACACTTGGCTATATGCTATGATAAGATTGAGTGGCCCGGAGCTATTGCCCGTGTCGATCGCTCTCTCGGCCGTCATCGAGGAAACCGACGGCACCAAATCCTACTGGGCGCTGCGCCACCCGCCCGGCCCCCCCGATTTCCACCACCCCGATTGCTTTGCGCTGACGCTTGAGGCACCGCCGCCCTCATGACGACCCAATTCGGAATAGACCGACTCCTCGCCGATCCAGCCCTGCGCGCACCGCTCGCGGGCAAGCGCGTTGCGCTGCTCGCGCATCCCGCCTCTGTCACCGCAGACCTCACTCACAGCTTAGATGCGCTGATCGCGGCGGGGGTCAACATCACTGCAATATTCGGGCCGCAGCATGGCGTGCGCGGGGATTTGCAGGACAATATGATGGAGTCGCCCGACTTCACCGACGCCATCTACAATCTGCCCGTTTTCAGCCTTTACGGAGAGGTGCGCCGCCCGACCGGGCAATCGATGTCGACCTTCGATGTAATGCTGGTCGATCTCCAGGACGTCGGCTGCCGCATCTACACCTTCGTCACCACATTGCTCTACGTGCTCGAAGCCGCGGCGCAGCATGGCAAAGCTGTGTGGGTGCTCGACCGGCCTAACCCCGCTGGCCGCCCAGTCGAAGGTACCATCCTCCGCCCCGGCTGGGAAAGCTTCGTCGGCGCAGGCCCGATGCCGATGCGCCACGGCATGACGCTCGGCGAAATGGGCCACTGGTTCATCGATCATTTCAAGCTAGATGTGAACTATCGCGTCATCGCCATGGAAAGCTGGCAACCCGACGCAGCCCCCGGGCACGGCTGGCCCGCCGAGCGCGTGTGGATCAACCCCAGCCCAAATGCCGCGAATGTGAACATGGCGCGCGCCTATGCCGGTACGGTGATGCTAGAAGGTACCACGCTGAGCGAAGGCCGCGGTACAACCCGCCCGCTCGAATTGTTCGGCGCGCCCGACATCGACGCCGAAGCGGTGATCGCCGAAATGCGGCGCATCGCACCGTCGTGGTGGCTGACCGGATGCACGTTACGCGACTTCTGGTTTCAACCCACATTCCACAAGCATGTCGGGCAACTCTGCTCGGGCGTGTTCATACATGCCGACGGTCTAAGCTACGACCACATGAACTTTCGTCCGTGGCGCGTGCAGGCCGCAGGCCTCAAAGCAATCCGATCACTATATCCGGATTATCCACTGTGGCGCGGCACCGATTTCAAATATGAATATACTGATGACGTCCTCGCCATCGATGTGATCAACGGGTCGTCGATATTGCGTGAATGGGTGGATGACGCGAATGCGCAGCCCGCCAATCTGGATGCCATTGCACGGCCGGATGAGGGGGCATGGCTCAACACGCGCGTGCCGCACCTGATCTACTGAGCGCGATGCCTGAACTTGGCATCATCGAAGGCTATTTTGGGCGCTCATGGGACTGGCGTGCGCGCGCCGAAGTCATTGCTCGCCTCGCGCCCGCCGGATACCGCTTCTTCCACTACGCCCCCAAGGCCGATGGGCTGCTGCGCAAGCAGTGGCAGGAGCCTTTTGGCGCGGATGGACTAGCGCCACTTGCGCACTTCGCAGGCCAGTGCCGCGATGCCGGGATGCGTTTCGGCGTCGGCCTTACCCCCTTCGGCGTGCAATTCGGCTTCGGCCCCGACGAGCGCATCGCGCTCAAAGCCAAACTAGCCCAACTCGACTCCGCCGCCATCGACGATTGCGCGATCCTGTTCGACGATATGGAGGGCAGTATCCCCGATCTTGCCGCGCGGCAGGCAGAGGTGATGGCGTTCGTGCTCGACCACAGCCGCGCCGCCCGCTTCTTCCTCTGCCCCAGCTATTACAGCGAAGATCCGGTTCTCGATCGCGTGTTCGGCCAGCGCCCGGACAATTATCTCGCCGACCTCGGACGGTTGATTGACCCGGCAGTAGCCATCTACTGGACCGGCGAGGAAGTCTGCTCGCGCCACATCTCCAGCGCCCACCTCGCCGATGTCGCTCACTTGCTCAATCGCAAACCGGCGCTGTGGGACAATTATCCGGTCAACGATGGCCCTCGCATGTCGCAATATCTGCATTTGCGGGCGTTCACCGGTCGGTCGGCGGCGACAGGAGAGATGCTCAGTCACCACGCCATCAACCCGATGTCGCAGCCACTGCTCGGCTGCATCCCGGCGCTGACCTTGGCGATGCTTTATGCGCGCGGTGAGGAGTATCGCTACGGCGCGGCGTTCATGGAGGCGGCCGTCGCGGCGGTTGGCGAGCAGATCGCCGCGATGCTGCAAATCGATCTGCTGACCCTCAACGACGGCGGCCTCGACCGGCTGAGCGACGAACGCAAGGCGAAGCTGGCGGCGCGCTATGCCACCATCGATCATCCAGCGGCGCGTGAGATAGTGGATTGGCTGAGCGGCGGTTACGCCATCACTGGAGAGATGCTGCAAACGCAGTGACGATTTATAGTCACTCCATAATCCGACTATCCTGAGCTTGTCGAAGGACTGTCTTTCTGCTTTGCCACCGCTCAGAACGAGGACAGCCTTTCGACAAGCTCAGGGTGGTCGGTCTAGGGGGAAGCGTGGCTCACGAAAATCTGCACAAGGGCAGCTTCCGCATCCTTGGTGCCAGCCTCACCGGGACCGCGATCGAATTCTACGATTTCTATATCTACGCCACCGCCGCCGCACTGGTGTTCCCGGCGCTGTTCTTTCCATCCGAATCACCGGCAACCCAATTGCTCGCCTCCTACGCCACCATGGGCATCGCCTTCCTCGCCCGCCCCGTCGGCGGCATCATCTTCGGCCATTTCGGCGACAGGATCGGGCGTAAATCGACGCTGGTCGCATCTCTGATAATCATGGGTCTGTCGACGCTGCTGATCGCCTTCCTGCCCACTTATGCGATGGCCGGTTGGATCGCGCCTGCGCTGCTGTGCGTGTTGCGGCTGGGGCAGGGGATAGGGCTCGGGGGCGAATGGGGCGGGGCGAGCCTGCTGGCGGTCGAGAACGCCCCACCCGGCTGGCGTTATCGCTACGGTATCGCGCCCCCGCTCGGTGCGCCGGTCGGCTTCATCATGGCCAATGGGCTGTTCCTCGCGCTCGGCGCGATGATGAGCGAGGCGCAATTCTTCGCGTGGGGCTGGCGCATCCCCTTTCTGTTCAGCGCCGCGCTGGTCGCCACCGGCCTGTGGGTGCGATTGAAGGTCAGCGAGACGCCCGAATTTCAGGCGATGCTCGCCAAAGGCTCGCCGCCGGTCGCGCCGGTGCGGGAGACGGTGCGGGATCATGGCCGCGCGCTGCTCGCGGGCACTTTCGCCAGCGTCGCCTTTTTCGTGCTGTTCTATGTCTCGACCGCTTTCGCCCTTGGCCACGCCACCGCCACCTTCGGCCTCCCGCGCAGCGAGGTACTAATCATGCAGCTCATCGCCATCTTCGCGCTCGCCGCAGGGATCCTCATCGCCGGATGGCTCGCCGACAAACACGGGCCGATGATCGCGATGATCGCTGGCGGTATCCTCGGAGTTCCCGCAGCGCTCGCCTTCGCCCCGCTATTCGGACTGGCAACCGCAGGACCGATGGTTGTGGCGATGGCGTTGCTACTGTTCGCCATGGGGCTGAGCTACGGCACCGCCGGTGGCTGGCTGCCCAGCCTGTTCCCGGCACGCGTGCGCTATACCGGCACCTCGATCGCCTTTAATCTGGCCGGCGTGTTCGGTGGAGCCGTTGCGCCTTATGGCGCGCAATGGCTGGCGAACGAAGGCGGGCTCGGCTGGGTCGGCTGGTATCTGGTCGGATCGTGCGCGCTCAGCCTGCTGGCGCTGCTGCTTGTGCGGTTGCCGACATCCGAAACGCCGCCGCGCTCACGCTGAGCTTGTCGAAGGGGCTGGCACTGGAGTTAGCAGGAGCTAAGACGGGCACAGCCTGGGCGCAAGAAGCGGGCCACGGCCAGCACTCCAAATTGCCTGTTGACGTTTACGCTAACGGAAACCACAGTCCGGCGAAACAATACAAAAGTGGGAGAGGCGCTTTGCGCAATCGCATTACCGACATGCTCGGCGTCGAACACCCGATCGTGCAGGCACCGATGGGCTGGATCGCCCGGTCGCAGCTGGCATCGGCGGTGTCCAACGCGGGCGGCATGGGGATTATCGAGACCAGCTCGGGTCAGCTCGCTGAGGTGCGTGACGAGATCGCCAAAATACGGACGCTGACAGACAAGCCGTTCGGCGTTAACATCGCTCAAGCGTTCGTCCGCGATCCCGACATCGTCCAGTTCGTCGTCGATCAGGGGGTCAAGTTCGTCACCACCAGCGCGGGCGATCCGAACAAATATTGCGGGCCGCTGAAGGCCGCTGGGCTGACCGTGTTCCACGTAGTCCCCACGCTCGCCGGTGCGATGAAAGCCATTGATGCCGGCGTCGACGGGCTAGTGGTCGAGGGGGGCGAAGGTGGCGGTTTCAAAAATCCGCGCGACGTCGCGTTGATAGTGCTGCTGCCGCTCATCCGCTCGAAGGTCGATGTGCCGATCATCGCCGCTGGCGGCATCACATGCGGGCGGACGATGGCGGCGGCCTTCATGCTGGGGGCTGAGGGCGTGCAGATGGGAACACGCATGGTCAGCGCAGCGGAATCGCCGGTGCACCATAACTGGAAACAGGCGATCCTCGACGCAAAGGAGACCGATACCGTTTTCCTCAACCGCCACGGCCCCGGCCCGGCCCTGCGCGCGCTCCGCACCGAGCGGACAACCCGGCTCGATGTCGAGGGGAGCGAGAATATAATGGGCGAGATGCGCGGCGCACTCGACCTCTATTTCGGCGGCGACATGGAGGCGGCGATTGCGCTGTCAGGGCAGGTCGCGGGGCGGATCGATGAAGTGAAGCCGGCAGGACAGATCATCCGCGAAACTATCGATGAATTTCACGAGATTATGGCCGGGATGGCGCGCGACTATGCGCCGCTGATGGGCTGAAGGAGAAAGCGCATGGCAATCACTACACGCATCACCGAAATGTTCGGTATCGAACATCCGATCATCCAGGGTGGGATGCATTTTGTCGGTTTTGCCGAGATGGCGGCGGCAGTGTCCAATGCTGGCGGGCTCGGCATCATCACTGGCCTGACGCAGCGTACACCCGACGATCTGGCGAAGGAAATCGCGCGTTGCCGCGAGATGACCGACAAGCCATTCGGCGTGAACCTGACCTTCCTGCCGATGGTCAACACCCCCGATTACCCCGGCTATGTCCGCGCGATTATCGAGGGCGGAGTGAAAGCGGTCGAGACTGCCGGCAACAATCCCGTCGCAGTGCTTCCCGCCTTCAAGGAAGCCGGGATCAAGGTGATCCACAAATGCACCTCGGTGCGCCACAGCCTCAAGGCGCAATCGATCCGCTGCGACGCCGTCTCGGTCGACGGTTTCGAATGCGGCGGGCATCCGGGCGAGGACGATGTGCCCAATTTCATCCTGCTGCCGCGTGCGGCCGAAGAACTCGACATTCCCTTTGTCGCATCTGGCGGGATGGCCGACGGGCGCAGTCTGGTCGCCGCACTGGCGCTGGGTGCGGAGGGCATGAACATGGGCACGCGCTTCATCGCCACCAGGGAAGCGCCAGTGCACGACAATGTGAAGGCCGCACTAGTCGCCGCGTCCGAACTCGACACGCGGCTGGTGATGCGCTCGCTGCGCAATACCGAACGCGTTCTGACCAATGTCGCGGTCGAACGATTGCTGGCGAAGGAAAAGGCGCTGGGTGCCGATCTCAAGTTCGAGGACATCATCGAGGAAGTCGCGGGCGTCTATCCCAAGATCATGATGGAGGGCACGATGGATGCGGGCGCATGGAGCTGCGGCATGGTTGCCGGGCTGATCCACGATATTCCGACGTGCCAGGAGCTGATCGACCGGATCATGGCCGAGGCCGAGGCGATCATCGGTCAACGGCTGGCCGGATTTGTGCGCTGAATAGAGGGCAACAGTCGGATTATTCACTTTCGTCATTCCCGCGAAGGCGGGAAACCATCACCTGCTGCTGGATGACGAACTACCCGTTGATGGATCTCCGCCTTCGCGGGGATGACGGTTTACGAGAAAGGATTTGCCACCATGCCCGGCCCCCTGAACGGTATCCGCATCGTCGAATTCGCCGGCATCGGCCCTGGCCCGTACGCCGGCATGATGCTGGCCGATCATGGTGCCGAGGTGATCCGCATCGATCGCCCTGGCGGCATGGTATTCCCCGCCGATCCGCTGACCCGCAGCCGCAAGTCGATCAGCCTCGACATGAAAAATCCTGAGGCCGTCGCCATCGCCCGCGAGCTGTGCAAGACCGCCGACGGCGTCATCGAAGGGCTGCGCCCTGGCGTGATGGAGCGGCTCGGCCTCGGCCCCGACGTACTCATCGGCGACAATCTCAAACTGGTGTACGGACGGATGACCGGCTGGGGGCAATATGGCCCCTATGCGCAGGCTGCTGGGCACGACATCAATTACATAGCGCTGTCGGGCGTTCTGCACACGGTGGGGCGCGCCGGAGAAAAGCCCGTCCCGCCGGTCAATTATATCGGCGATTTCGGCGGCGGCGGCATGATGTTGGCGTTCGGTATGGTCAGCGCGCTGCTCTCGGCCAAGTCCTCCGGCAAGGGTCAGGTAATCGACTGCGCGATGACCGATGGCTCGGCGCTGCTCTCGGCCATGACTTGGGGCTTCAAGGCGATGGGGGTGTGGAAGGACGAGGCCGGGGTCAACCGGCTCGATGGCGGCGCGCCATATTATGACACCTATGAATGCTCGGATGGAAAGTTCGTCTCGATCGGCTCTATCGAACCGCAATTCTACGCGCTGCTGCGCAAGCATACCGGCCTCGATGCCGACCCGGCCTTCGATGCGCAGGATGATCAGTCGCAATGGGACGCGCTCAAGGACAAGGTGACCGCGCTGTTCAAGACGAAGACGCGCGATGAATGGTGCGCGATGATGGAAATGACCGATGTCTGCTTCGCGCCGGTGCTGAGCCTGGAGGAAGCCCCGCATCATCCGCATAATGTCGCGCGCGGCACGTTCATCGACGTCGGCGGCGTGGTCCAGCCCGCACCGGCTCCGCGCTATTCGGAAACGGTGGTCGATATGCCGACGCCGTCGCCGAAGGTGGGCGCGCATAGTGATGCGATACTGACGGGGATCGGCTTCGATGCGGAGCGGATTGCTGCGGCGCGGGCGAGCGGTGCGGTGAGGTAGACAATGTTGAGTTCCAGTCCCCGCCCATCCTGAGCTTGTCGAAGGACTGTCCTTCCTTTCTTCGCCTTCGCAAAGGAAAGGACAGCCCTTCGACAAGCTCAGGGTAGTCGGGTTCAAAGGGCGGCCGCTCTCCCCTCGACGCGGGCCGAAACACTGATAAACTAAACAGGGACACGACCCGGCAACAGGGCGGTCCATCGGGAAAGAGGGAAGAGAGCGATGAAGGGCAAATTGCTGCTATTGGTTTCGTCGGCCATGCTGGCGCTGACTGGATGCGGGGGAGCTGTGGGTGCGAGCGCGCCGGTCGTCGATGAGGCACGGCTGACCTCTGCTGCCGAGCATCCGAACGATTGGGTTACGCATGGCGGGACCTATGAGGAGCAGCGGTTCAGCCGTCTCAACCAGATCACTGCCGACAATGTCGGGCAGCTGGGGCTGGCGTGGAGCCACGAGTTCGACACCAATCGCGGGCAGGAAGCGACGCCGATCGTCGTTGACGGCGTGATGTACACCACCACAGCGTGGAGCAAGGTCTACGCGTTTAACGCCGCCACCGGCGAACCGCTGTGGAACTATGATCCCGAAGTGCCGGGAGAGGCCGGGTTCAACGCTTGCTGCGACGTCGTCAATCGCGGTGTCGCGGTCTATGATGGCAAGGTCTTCTTCGGCACCATCGACGGCCGCCTGATCGCGCTCGATGCTGCAAGCGGCGAGCCGGTGTGGTCGAAGGTGACGGTCGATCAGTCCAAACCCTATACCATCACCGGCGCACCGCGCGTGGTGAAGGGGCGCGTGCTGATCGGCAATGGCGGCGCCGAATATGGCGTGCGCGGCTATGTCTCGGCTTACGATGCCGACAGCGGCGATCTCGACTGGCGCTTCTACACCGTGCCCCCCGCCCCCGGCGAGCCTGCCGACGGCGCGGCGTCCGACAATGTCATTGAACGCGCCCGCGCAACTTGGTCGGGCGACTGGGGCGCGTTCGGCGGCGGTGGCACCGTCTGGGATGCCATCGTCTATGACCGTGAATTCAACCAGATCCTGATCGGTGTCGGCAATGGTTCTCCGTGGAACCACAAGCTTCGCTCGGAGGGGAAGGGCGACAATATCTTCCTCTCCTCGGTGGTCGCGCTCGATGCCGACACTGGTCAGTATAAATGGCATTATCAGGGAACGCCGGGGGAGACATGGGATTTTACCCAAACGCAGCCGATCATCCTCGCCGATCTGATGATCGACGGGCGACCGCGCAAGGTGATGATGCAGGCGCCGAAGAATGGCTTTTTCTACGTCATCGACCGCAGCAACGGCGAACTGATTTCGGCGGAAAATTTCGTGCCGCAGACTTGGACGACCGGCGTCGATATGGCCACCGGACGGCCGATCGAGGCCCCCGGTGCACGGTATGAAAATGGGCCGTTCCTTGCTTTTCCGTCGGCGATCGGCGCGCATAACTGGCATCCGATGGCATATAGCCCGGACACCAACCTCGTCTATCTGCCCGCGCAGGAAGTCCCCTTCGCGTATGCCAATGATGCCAATTTCGCCGGACGAGCCGGTGGCTGGAACCCCGGCATCGATTTCCTCGCCAATGGCGTGCCCGACGATCCTGCCGCTTTTCGTGCGATCCGCGCGCTACTCAAAGGACAGTTGATCGCTTGGGATCCGGTAGCCCAGCGCGAAGTGTGGCGGGTGCAATATGACGGGCCGTGGAACGGCGGCGTGCTGGCAACGCACGGCAATCTGGTGTTTCAAGGCAATGCCACGGGCCAGTTCCAAGCCTTTGCTGCCGATGACGGACGCAAACTGTGGAGTTTCGAAGCCGGGACCGGCATCATCGCCCCGCCGGTCAGCTATTCGGTCGATGGCCAGCAATTTATCGCCGTGATGGCCGGCTATGGCGGAGCGTATCCTCTGTCCTCGCCTTATGTCGATAATCCGCGGCCGATGCCGAACGGGCGGTTGCTGGTGTTCAAGCTAGGGGCGAGTACTCCCTATTCGGTCACGCCGATTCCCAATCCGCCTGCAGTCGAAGTCTCGGGCACCTTCACCCCGGCGCAGGTGACGCGCGGGCAGATGCTCTACGAATCATCGTGCGGCGTCTGCCACGGCCCCGGCGGCATCTCGTCGGGGGTGCTGCCAGATCTGCGCCGCCGCGCCAGCCTGACCGACGCCGACACTTGGAAGAGCATATTGATCGACGGTGCCTTGCAGGATCGCGGAATGCGCAGTTTCGCGCGCTACCTGACCCCCGCCGATGCAGAGGCCATCCGCGCCTATGTGGCAGGAAGGGCACGGCTGTTGCGGACACGCGAAGGAACATCCGCCGCGCGCTGACCCAGCTCGAATCCACTTGACTCAAGACCCAGCCCCGCGCGACCTGTCGCAGCGGGGCTGACGTCATGGTGGCACCGGCGTGACGCCGGATTGTCACATGTGCCGACTAGACGCCGCCGTCTGGCGTGTGCGGAGCATCCCTCCGATTCCCCCAGTATCGTTTTGATTTTGCAACGATGTTCGTCGGTCGAACATCGTGTTTAGGCGGAGTGTTTGGTTATGGCGGGTCCCGGTTCGATCGCGATCGTTGGTGTAAGCGCGGACACCGCGGGCAAGTCTGTGTCCTTCGTCCTGCTCGATGCCACGCTGCGCGGCCAGACGATCACTTTCACCGACAATGGCTGGACCGCCGCCGGCGCTTTCCGCACAGGGGAGGGCACCGTCACCTTCACCATCCCCGCCGACGCGCCGCTCGGTACGGTCTACACGATCACCGGCCTGACGGGCACGCTCAATCCCTCAACCTCCGGCGATGCCATCCTCGCCTATGTCGGCACCGCTGCTGCGCCGACTTTCCTGTTCGGCGTCCAGTTTGCGAGCGGCACCGCCGCATGGGCCGGCGATGCGACCAACTCGAACACCTCCGCCGTCCCGACTGGCCTCACCGATGGCAGCAATGCACTCGCCTTCGCGCTCGACAATACCGCCTACACCGGCCCTTTGACCGGCAATGTTTCGGAAATTCTCGCCAATATTGCCGATGAGAGCAACTGGACATCGAACGATTCGACCCCGGTCACGCCACCTGCCGGCTTCACCGTCAACGCAGGCGGCGGCGGCCCGACCATTTCAATCAACAATGTAACGCTCGCAGAGGGCGATAGCGGAACGACCAATTTTACCTTCACCGTTACCCGCAGCGACAACAGCACCGACGTTACCTTCGATATCGCCACAGCCGATGGCACCGCGCTGTCTGCCAGCGACTATGCCGCCAACGTGCTGACCGGCGTGACGCTGGCAAGCGGCGGCTCACTGACCCAGACATTCACGGTCATCATAAACGGCGACACCGTGTCCGAAGGCATCGAGACATTCTTCGTCAATCTGACCAACGTTACTGGCGCTACCGTAGCCGATGCGCAGGGCCTCGGCACGATCGGCAACGACGATTTCACCGCCGTCGCCATCTACACCATTCAGGGTGAGGGCCACACCTCCTCGTTCGCCGGACAATCGGTGACCACCACCGGCATCGTCACGGCTGTCGACAGCAACGGCTTTTACCTTCAGGATCCGACCGGAGACGGCAACGCCCGCACCTCGGACGGCATTCTCGTCTTCACCTCGACCGCGCCGACTGTCGTCGTCGGCCAGTCGGTGGCAGTCACCGGCACCGTCGTCGAATTCCTCCAGAGTAACAACGCCCAGCGGCTGACTCTGACCGAAATCAGCAACCCCACCGCCATAACCGTGCTGAGCAGCGGCAATGCGCTGCCCACTGCGGTGCTGATCGGCCCCGACGGCATCAACCCGCCGTCGGAAATCTATGAGGATGACAATTTCGCCAGCTACCAGCCCGAGACCGATGGCCTCGATTTTTGGGAAAGCCTGGAAGGAATGCTGGTCACCGTGCAGGATCCGGTCGCGGTCAGCGGCGTCAGCAGCTTCAACGAGATTTACGCGGTCGCCACGCGGGACTGGATCGACACCGATGCCAGCGGCTTCAACGCCGATCTCGGCGTTCTGGTGATCGACGGCGCGGTCGGCGGCGGTATCGATGTCAACAACACCATTGGCGGCGATTTCAACCCTGAGCGTATCCAGTTGCAGGTCGATTCAACGGTAACGCCTGGCGGCGTTCCATCGGGCATATCGCCCGGCGCGCAGCTCAATGATGTCACCGGCGTAGTCAACTATAATGCCGGGCAGTATGAAGTCGTCGCAACCACCGCGCTGACGGTTGCGCAGGCATCGACCAATACCGTTGATAACACGCTGTTGCTCGGCGATAGCACCCACCTCACCATCGGCAGCTACAATGCCGAAAATCTCGATCCAACCGATGGCGCAGCACGCTTTTCCGCGCTGGCCCGCGATATCGGCTTCGCGCTCGGCGCGCCCGGCATCGTCATCCTCGACGAAATTCAGGACAATAATGGCGCGACCAACGACAGCGTCGTCTCAGCCAGCTTGACATTGCAGATGCTGGTAGATGCGATCTTCGCCGAAACCGGCGTGGTGTATAACTGGATCGACAATCCCTTCATCACCGACGACAAAAATGGTGGCGAACCCGGCGGCAATATCCGCGTCGCCATATTGTGGCGCGCCGACACCGTCGATTTCGTCGATGGCAGCCTGCGCACCGTCACCGATCCGACCGATCAAGCCAATAATGCGTCCAACCCGTTCAACGGCGCGCGCCTGCCGCTCGCGGCGGACTTCACCTTCAACGGCCAGACCGTCACCGTCATCGGTAATCATTTCACCTCGAAGGGCGGCTCCAGCCCGTTGCAGGGATCGGTCCAGCCGTCCACCAACCAGGGCGAAGGCAAGCGCGCAGCGCAAGCCGACCTGGTCAATGATTTCGTGGATACGCTGCTCGCCGCCAACCCCAACGCCAACATCGTCGTCGGCGGCGATTTCAACGATTTCCAGAATGAGGAGCCGCTGCGTATCCTGACCGGACAGAGTGACTGGAACGGCACCGCGGCGGTGGCCCCGGCGGGTGCGCAGGTGCTCGAGAATTTGACCTTCCTGCTCGCCCCCGACGAACGCTTCAGCTACATTTTCGAGGGCAGCGCGCAGCAGATCGATCATATCCTTGTGTCGAACGCGCTCAGTGACGGCGCGCAATTCGACATCGTCCACCGCAACACGTTGTTCGGTGAAGTCAATTCGGATCATGACGCGCTGGTCACCCGCCTGTTCATCGGCGCAGCACCGATCAACGGCACGGCGGGCGGGGAAACGCTCAACGGCACCGGCGGCAACGACACGATCAACGGCCTCGACGGCAACGACGTCCTGCTCGGCGGCGGCGGTGAGGACAATCTCAACGGCGGTGCGGGCAATGACATCGTCGTCGTCAACAGCGCGGGTGATATCGTCACCGAAGGATCGGGCGAAGGCACCGATCAGGTCGATACCAGCCTCGCCACCTATACGCTAACTGCCAATGTCGAAAATCTTGAATATACCGGCAGCGAAATATTTACCGGCACCGGCAATGCCGTGGCCAATCATATCGTCGGCAGCGGCCAGGGCGACACGCTTTCGGGCATGGACGGCGACGATACGCTTGGCGGCGAAGCCGGGGACGACCTGCTGACCGGCGGCAATGGTGCGGATCGCCTGTTCGGCGGTATCGGCGCCGATACGATGAACGGCGAAGACGGCAACGACCGCATCATCATCGATAACAGCGGCGATATCGCCAACGGCGGCACCGGCACTGATACCGTCCAGTTCACCGCCACTGACCTAACCTACACGCTGGCAAGCGATATAGAGATCGTCTCCAACCATTCCGGCGGTGCGCTCTCGGTAACACTCAATGCGCTCGCCAACACCTATGGCGGCAGCATCGGCGTCGATACCGTCGATGCCGGTGACGGTCAGGACAGCATCTATGGCCGCAGCGGGAACGACGTGCTGCGCGGGCAGGGCGGTAATGACTATCTGTTCGGCGATATAGGCAGCGATACACTCGACGGTGGCGATGGCATCGATTTCGTTTATGGCGGCGGCGACGCCGACACCATCCTCGGTGGCGCAGGCAATGACAAATTGCATGGCGAAGCTGGCGCGGACATCATCACCGGCGGCGCGGGCCTCGATGTTATCGTCGGCGGCGCAGGCGGCGACCAATTCGTCTTCACCGCCGCCAGCGAAACCGGTGTGACAATCGCCACCGCCGACCGCATCACCGACTTCAGCCAGGCACAGGGCGACCGCATCGATCTGTCGCAGATCGACGCTATCGCAGGCGGCAGCGACGATGCCTTCGCCTTCATCGGTAGCGGCGCATTCACCGGCACTGCGGGCCAGCTGCGCTATCAGCAGTCGGGCGGGGCAACCTATGTGCAGGGCGATATCGACGGCGATGGCGTGGCGGATTTCATCATTCGCATCGACGGCAATGTCGCGCTGTCCGGCAACGACTTCGTCTTCGCGGGGCCATGAGGCCTTGGCGGCGTGATTGCTGCAGACATCTTACAACAATCAAGAGGCGGCCGCCATGGGCCCCCTTTTACGTTGCGATGGTGAATCGACCAGCGAGCTCGACCTTCTGATCGATCCTTCAGGCCAAAATTTGCAAAAATTAATTTGACATTCACCATGCCGAATCAGACGGCAAGTTAACGGAAAAACATCCGTTTCCGTTCCGTAATGGACCGCCCGCTTTCGGGCAACTCGGGGAGTAGCCACAATGGCCGGACCAGGCTCAATCGCAATTGTTTCCTATGGCACAGATTCGGGTATCAACGGGAAATATTTCAGCTTCGTATTGCTCGATCCTACTCTGCGCGGACAGACGATCACCTTCACCGACAACGGCTGGACAGCCGCTGGCGCGTTCCGCCCCGGGGAAGGCTCGATGACCTTCAATGTCCCTGCCGATGCACCGATAGGAACGGTGTACACCATCGCATACGCGGGCGGCGGTTCGTTCGACGCGTCTTCGGGCGGCGATGCCATCCTCGCTTATGTTGGCAGTGCTGCATCGCCGACATTCCTGTTCGGCGTGCAGGTGGCCGGCACGACGGCGGCATGGGCCGGCGATGCGACGTCCAGCAATACGTCTGCGGTCCCTACCGGTCTGACGAACGGCGATACCGCGCTGGCCTTCAACACCGACAATGGCCGCTACAACGGTCCGCTGACCGGTTCGGTGCAGGAGGTTCTCGCCGCCATCGCCAATGAAGCGAACTGGATCGGTGCGAACAACCAGCCCGACGATTATGTCTGGCCAGCGGCGACAAACTTCACCGTCGCCAACACCGTCGTCCCCGGCGCAACTGCTGGCGCGGATACGCTGACCGGCACGTTCGCCAACGACACCATCGACGGCCTCGACGGCAATGACGTGCTTAACGGCGGCGATGGCGACGACATGCTGCTCGGTGGCCTGCTTAACGATGTGCTGATCGGCGGCAGCGGCACCAACAGCCTCGCTGGCAATAGCGGCAACGACATCTTCGTCGTCAGCAGCGCCACCGACACGGTGATCGAACTCGACGGCGAAGGCATCGACAGCGTCGAAACCGTCCTCGCCGCCTACACGCTGACCGCGAATGTCGAGAATCTCGAATACACTGGCGCGGGTGCTTTCACCGGCACCGGCAATGCGCTCGCCAACATCATCGTCGGCGGTGGGGTGGATGACATCCTCGACGGCGGCGATGGCGACGATACGCTCGGCGGAGAAGCGGGCAGCGACACGCTGACCGGCGGTCTCGGCAACGATCGCCTCAATGGCGGCACTGGTGCCGACACGATGAACGGCGGCGACGGCAATGATATTCTGGTCGTCGATAACGCGAGCGATGTGGCCAATGGCGGCGCTGGCACCGATACGGTGCAGATTGCAGCTTCGCTTCAAGGGTTGAGCACCTATGTCGCTGCTGCCGATGTTGAGAACTTTTCTAACGTATCAAGTGGTCGGGTAGACAGTGTTCTCAACGCACTTGCCAATGTTTACGGGGGGGGCGCCGATACCGACGACGTCTTTGCCGGCGACGGAAACGACACGGTTTATGGTCGTGCAGGTAATGATCTGTTGCGAGGCGACAATGGCAACGACCGGATATTCGGAGATGCAGGCCTAGACCAGCTCGACGGCAACGATGGCAACGATCTTCTGTACGGCGGTGCAGAGGTTGATCAAGTTTACGGCGGTGCGGGCAACGATACCCTCTATGGTGAAGCTGGCGATGACCTTATTCGTGGCGATGCAGGGCTTGACATCCTCAACGGCGGTCTGGGCGCAGACACATACTTGTTCCTTGCCGCTAGCGACACCGGCGCAACCACCGCAACCGCTGATCGCATCCAGGGCTTCAGCAGCGCGCAGGGCGACCTGATCAATCTACAGGGCATCGGCGTCACCAGCTTCATCGGCACTGCTGCGTTCAACAACAGCGCGGGCGAAGTGCGCACCCAGTTGATCGGCGGCAACACCTATGTGCAGGGCGATGTCGATGGCGACGGCCTCGCCGACTTCATGATCCGGGTCGATGGCAATGTTACGCTTAGTTCGAGCGATTTCCTGCTCTCGACGCCGATCTGATCGATCCAAACCGCCCCGGCGCATACCGGGGCGGTTTGCATTTGCGCGTTGCGCTGATCAGCCCTTCATCGTCGCGATGATCGCGGAGAAATCCTTGCCGCCGTTGCCGGCGTCCGCAAAAGCCGCATAGAGCGCCGCTGCGCGCTCACACATTGGCACGTCCGCGCCGACCGATTGCGCCGCTTCCATCGCCAGCTTCAGGTCCTTGAGCATCAGCGCGGTGGCGAAGCCGCCCTCATAGCCGCGATCTGCCGGGGTCTCCGGCCCGACGCCGGGGACCGGGCAGTAACTGGTCATCGACCAGCATTGGCCCGAGGCCTGCGACGAGATGTCGTAGAAGGTCTGCAAATCCAGCCCCAGTTTCTCGGCCATGGCGAATGTCTCGCAGGTCGCGACCATCGATGCACCAAGCAGCATGTTGTTGCAGATCTTCGCCGCCTGTCCTGCACCAGTGCCGCCCGCGTGGATCACCGCCTTGCCCATCGCCGCGAGGATCGGTTCGGCGCGGGCAAAGGCATCGGCGCTGCCGCCAACCATGAAGGTGAGCGTGCCGCCATTCGCCGCCGCGATCCCGCCCGATACCGGCGCATCGGTGACCGCCAGACCTTTGGCGGTCGCCGCCTCGGCATTGGCGCGCGCGGTGGCGACGTCGATGGTCGAACAGTCGATCAGCAATGTGCCCGGCGCGGCATTGGGAAACACGTCGCTCTCATACACCGCCGCGACATGATGACCGGCGGGCAGCATAGTCACGACGACTTCCGCGCCTGTCACTGCTTCGCCTGCGCTCGGAGCCGCAAGGCACCCTGCCTCCGCCGCGCGCTCCAGCGCCTCGGCGGACAAATCGAAAGCGCGCACATCATGCCCCGCCTTCGCCAGATTGGCAGCCATCCCGCCACCCATATTGCCGAGCCCGATGAATGCGATACTGGTCATATAAAATCTCCCTCTCCCCTTCAGGGGAGAGGGCCGGGGAGAGGGGGAGTCCGCCAGCCCAA
>JAYSZB010000050.1:0-4647 GCA_043727035.1 Sphingomonas sp.
CCGATTTGAGCAACGTATCCTTGATGCGCAGGCCGAGTCCCCCGGCGATAACCACCGCGCTGCCGCCCTGCGCCAGTGCAATATCCCCTGCGACGCTGCCCAGTGCCATGCAGAAACGATCGACAGCGGCGGCGGCGAGGCTGTCGTCGCCCGACACGCCGAGCGCCCACAGCGCCTTGTCATCCTGCGCGTACACCGCGCGGCCCTCGAGCGCGGCGAGCGCAGTGTAGATGTCGACGATGCCGGGGCCGGAGACGACGCGCTCGACCGAAACGCGGCGAAACTTCTGGCGGAGCGATTTGAGGATCGCGTCCTCGATGACGTCAAGCGGGGCATAGTCGATATGCCCACCCTCGGTCGGCTGGACATGATAGGTCTCGCCATTGCAACGGATATGCGCGACGCCGAGACCGGTGCCGGGGCCGATGATGCTGATTGTGCCTTTGTCGGGCAGCGGTTCGTCGGGGCCGGTAAGGTGGACGAAATGCTCGCGCGTGGCTTGGGCGACGGCATGGCCGACCGCCTCGAAGTCATTGACCAGCGCGAAGGCATCGACGCCGAGTTTCTCCTCGATGAGGGCAGGGCGGATGATCCACGGGTTGTTGGTCAGCTTGATCACATCGCCGCGGATCGGGCTGGCGACGGCGATGGCGGCGGCGCGGGGCAGAGTGCCGCCCTGTTGGCCTGCGAAATCCTCCCACGCGGTTTGCAGACTCGCGTGTTCGGCGGTTTTTAGCGTCGTGGCTTCACCGAGAGAGGTGACGCGGCCATTGGCGATGTGGGCGATGGCGAAGCGGGCGTGGGTGCCACCGATGTCGACCGCGACGATGGCGGTCACGACCAGAACCTCCCTGGAACGGGGAGGTGGCGAGCGCAGCGAGACGGAGGGGTAGCGAGAGCAGAGAGCAGCTGCGCTATCGGCATAGGCAGGAGCTCGCTTTGCTCGCAACCCCTCCACCACTTCGTGGTCCCCCTCCCCGTTCCGGGGAGGTTCTGGTTGGCGCTACTCATGCCAGCTCACCCCATCGCGCTCGGCCAGTGCCACCGCCGCGCTTGGCCCCCAGCTGCCGGCGGTGTAGGTCTTCGGCGTCAGCCCGCTAGCGTCCCAGCCAGCGCGGATCGCGTCGATCCAGCGCCATTGCGCCTCGACCTCGTCACGGCGGACGAACAGGGTCTGGTCGCCCTCGATCAGGTCGAGCAACAATCGTTCATAAGCGATGCGCTTTTTCGGGCCGGCGAAGGCATCGGGCATCGATATGTCGAGCGGAACTTCGCGTAGGCGGATGCCGTTGCGGTCGAGCCCCGGGACTTTCGCCATCACCGAGAGGCGCACATTCTCGCGCGGTTGGATGCCGATGATCAGCTGGTTGGGCTGCGCCGCAGCGCCCGACGAGGCGAAGATACTGTGCGGCACCGGCTTGAACTGGATGACGATCTCGGTCTTGCGTTCGGGCAGGCGTTTGCCGGTGCGCAGGAAGAAGGGCACGCCCTTCCACCGCCAATTGTCGATATGCGCCTTGATCGCGACGAAGGTTTCTGTGGCGCTATCCTTGCCCAGTTCATCGTCATAGCCGGGAACCGCAACGCCGCCGATGGCTCCGGCGCGATATTGCCCGGTGACGCTGTCGCCGCCGCCCAACGGACGCAGGCCGCGCAAAACCTTAACCTTTTCGTCTCGGACGGCGGTCGCGTCGAACTGCGCGGGCGGCTCCATTGCCACCAGCGCGAGCAGTTGCAGCATATGATTCTGCACCATGTCACGCAGCGCGCCAGCGCCGTCGTAAAAACCGACGCGGCCTTCGAGGCCGACCGTTTCGGAGACGGTGATCTGGACGTGGGCGATGTGCTGGGCGTTCCACAGCGGTTCGAACAATATGTTGGCGAAGCGCAGCGCCAGCAGGTTCTGCACCGTCTCCTTGCCGAGATAATGGTCGATGCGGAAAATGCGGTCTTCGGGGAAGACGGCGGCGACGGCATCGTTGATCGTGCAGGAGGAGGCGAGATCGGTGCCGAGCGGCTTTTCGAGGCCGATGCGCACCTTGTCCCCGGCGAGCCCCGCTGACGCCAGCCCGGCGATGGTCGGTTCGAACAGCGATGGGGCGGTGGAGAGGAAGATGGAGAGGCCGCCATCGACATCGCCGACCTTTGCCGCCAGCGCCCCGAAGCCATCGATGTTCGACGCATCGAGCGGCTGATAGGACAGCCGTTCGAGGAAGCTGTCGATGGTGTTTGCATCGATGCGGTCGGCGGGCAGAAACTCTGTCAGCGCCTCCCGAGCGAAAGCGCGGTAGCTGGTGTCGTCATGGCTCGATCGCGCGGTTCCGACAATTCTGAGATCGTCCGCCACCAGCCGGTCGGCGTGCAGCGCGGCGAGGCTGGGGAGCAGCATCCGGCGGGCGAGATCGCCGGTCGCGCCGAACAGGATCAGCCGGTTGGAAACAAATGGCATGTCGTATCGCACTCCGCAGGACTGCGACTGTTAGCGCAAAGCTGTTGCGGTGCAACATTCTTGCCAAGCGATTATTCGTATGCGGGTCAGCACCGCCGCAGCAGGAAAGCGAGGGGCGTCTCCACCCGTGCGCGCCACGCGGTCTCGTTGTGCGCGGTGCCGGCGAAAACGCGCTCCATGCCGCGACATCCCGGATACCAGCCGCGCGCAACCATCAACGGGCGGAAGCGGTCGGCGTAGGGCGTGTAAAAAGCGTCGAGCGTTTCGGTGCCGGTATCGACATAGAGGCGGTTGCGGCGCGGATCGATGCCGGTCGCGGAGAGCCATTGGCGGACTGCGTCGATCACCGTGCGGGGTTCATCGGGCGTAGCCTCGGCAGGGTTGGCGAGCGGCCAGTGGATCGACAGCGCGGCAGCCTGGCCGAATATCTGTGGATATTCGCCAAGCGCGTAAAGCGAAACCAGTCCGCCCATGCTCGACCCCATGATCGCGGTGTCGCGGCGACCGCTGCGGGTGCGGAATTCACGGTCGATTCGTGGTTTGAGCTCCTCCACCACAAAGCGCAGGTAGGCGTCGGCAAGACTGGGGCCGGTGTGAAAACTTTCGATGCGGGCGCGGGTTTCGGCGGGGAGATGGTCGAGCCATTTTTCGGGCAGATACTCGCGGCCGCGCAGGTCGGTGTTCCATACGCCGACAACGATGGCTCCGCGCGTCTGCCGAGCTGCGATCATCCGCGACAAGGCTTCATCGACGCCCCATTCCTCACCGCCATAGGCGCGGCCACGGACGAAGACATTCTGCCCGTCGTGCATGTAGATGACGGGGTAGCGCCGCCGTCCAGCATCATAGCCGGGTGGCAGCCAGATGGTGACGTTGCGCGGCTGGACGTAGGCGGAGGCGACGCTTTCCCAGTCGACCAGCCGCCCGTCCGCCTGCGCTGCCGCCGGGACAGCGAGAAGCAGCGCAAGCAAGGCGAGCAGACGGATCATTCATCCGAAGACTTTATCGGCCCTGTCCGCCACCCGTCGCCGGTGCGCATAAAGGCCGAATGCCGCGATCACCGCATAGCAGATCGCCGGGATGACCAGCGCCAGCGCTAGACTGCCGCTGGCATCGGCGAGCAAGCCGGTCAGCGGCGGGATGATGGCGCCGCCGACAATGGCGACGTTGATGATGCCGGAGCCATCCGCCGCGCGCGCACCCAGCCCTTCGCAGGCGAGGGTGAAGATGGTCGGGAACATGATCGAGTTCATCAGCCCGACTGCGAGCAGGCTGTACCCCGACAGTACGCCGTTAGTGTTGGCGGAAATGGCGATGAGCACGATGGCGCCGGTTGCAACGACGGCCAATATCTTGCCGGGGCTCAGGATGCGCAGGAAATAGCTGCCGATGAAACGGCCGATCATGGCGCCGCCCCAATAATAAGCGATCAATTTGCCTGCCTCGCCGTCGGTCAGGCCCAGCACGCTTTCCTGCATCAGATAATTGACGATCAGCGATCCGATCGCGACCTCGGCACCGACGTAGAGGAAGATGCACAGCGCGCCATAGCCGAAGCGGGTGCGCTTCAGCAGCTCGAACCCGGCAAGCGGCGAGCTTCGATCATGCGTTTCGTCGGGCAAGCGATTGCGGAACAGGAACACCGCGCCGGCGATCACCGCCAGCGCTACTGCAAGACCGATATAAGTGCTGACGATCGCGCTGGTCTCGGCGGTTCGATAGGCGTCCAGCTCGGCGCCCGACAATTGATTGGCGGTGACTGCGGCCAGTCCACCGAGGATCAAGGCCGCCCCAACCCACGGGAAAACGGTTGTGCCCAGGCTGTTGAACGCCTGAGCGAAGGTCAGCCGGCTGTGCACGGTCTTGGCCGGCCCGAGCAGGCTGATCAGCGGATTGGCGACGACTTGGACGATGACCACGCCGCTGGCGAGGATGAACAAGGCGAACAGGAACAGGCTGTAGGTCGCATTTTGAGAGGCCGGGATGAACAGGAGGCAGCCGACCATCATCGTCAGCAGCCCCGCCACCGCACCGCGCATGTAGCCGATCTTCTTGACCAGTTGCGCGCCGGGAATGCCGATCACCAGATAAGCGGTGAAGAAGCAGAACTGGACCAGCATCGCCTGCGTGTAATTGAGCGTGAACAGCTCCTTCAGCTTGGGGATGATCACGTCGTTTAGCGATGTGATCCCGCCGAA
>JAYSZB010000051.1:0-4611 GCA_043727035.1 Sphingomonas sp.
CTGATGACCGACAGCAAGCCATGGTGGCCGGCGGATTACGGGCATTATGGCCCGTTCATGATTCGCATGGCCTGGCATGCCGCGGGCACCTATCGCACCGCCGACGGCCGCGGCGGCGCCAACAGCGGTCAGCAGCGCTTCGCACCGCTCAACTCGTGGCCCGACAATGGCAATCTCGACAAGGCGCGGCGGCTGCTGTGGCCGGTCAAGCAGAAGTACGGCCGGAATATCAGCTGGGCGGACCTGTTCATCCTCGCCGGCAATGTCGCGATCGAATCGATGGGCGGGCCGGTGTTCGGCTTCGGCGGCGGCCGCAAGGACGTGTTCGAGCCCGAGCGCGACATCTATTGGGGCGAGGAAGAAAAGTGGGTCGGCGAGGAAGGCAATCTCACCCGCATCCGCCCCGAGGAAGAGGCCGATCTCGATAATCCGCTCGCGGCGATCCAGATGGGGCTGATCTACGTCAACCCTGAAGGCCCGGGCGGCAACCCCGATCCGCTGCAGTCGGCGCGCGACATGAAGCTGACCTTCGAGCGCATGGCGATGAACCATGAGGAAACGGTGGCGCTGACCGCCGGTGGCCATGCCTTTGGCAAAGCGCATGGTGCAAAGCCCGCCGACAATTTCGGCAAGAGCCCCGAATCCGAGGCGCTGCACATGCAGGGCATGGGCTGGCTGACCGACGAGGAGGAGATCGGCAAGGGCCATATCACCACATCGGGCATCGAGGGTGCGTGGTCGAATAACCCGACGCAGTGGAGCGGCGACTATTTCCGGCTGCTGTTCAAATATGATTATGAACTGGTGCGCAGCCCGGCGGGCGCGCAGCAGTGGCAGCCGGTCAATCCCGATTATGAGGATATGGCCCCCGACGCGCGCGACGCGAGCAAGCGTGTGCCGACGATGATGACCACGGCGGACATGGCGCTGAAATTCGATCCCGAATTCCGCGCAATTTCCGAGCGGTTCCGCGATGATCAGGCGGCTTTGGACGATGCCTTTGCCCGCGCCTGGTTCAAGCTGACCCACCGCGACATGGGGCCGAAGATCCGCTACCTCGGGCCGGAAGTTCCCGCCGAAGACCTCATCTGGCAGGATGTCGTGCCTGCGGGTGTCGCGCCTTCGGATGCCGTTATCGCGGCGTTCAAGGATGCGGTGCTGGCGTCGGGCCTGACCGTTGGCCAGCTGGTCAAGACCGCCTGGGCCTCTGCCTCGACCTACCGCAAGTCGGACCATCGCGGCGGTGCCAATGGCGCGCGCATCGCGCTTGCGCCGCAGAAGGACTGGGACGTCAACGAGCCTGCCGAACTGGCGGTGGTGCTGGGCAAGCTCAACGCCTTGCGCGGATCGATGAGCCTCGCCGATGCGATCGTGCTGGCGGGTTCCGCAGCGGTCGAAAAGGCAGCGAAAGACGCCGGGTTCGACGTGACGGTGCCGTTCACTGGCGGTCGCGGCGATGCGGTGCAGGACTGGACCGACGTCGAGAGTTTCGAACCGCTCGAGCCGAAGGCCGAAGGCTTCCGCAACTATCTGCACACGCGGCAAACGGTGAAGACCGAGGAATTGCTGGTCGATCGTGCGGCGCTGCTCGGGCTGTCGGCTCCGGAAATGACGGTGCTGGTCGGGGGTTTGCGCGTGCTGGGTGCCAATCATGGCGACAAGCCCGAGGGCGTGTTCACCCACCGCAAGGGGCAGCTGACCAACGACTTCTTCGTGCATTTGTTCGACAACGAGACCTTCTGGACGCTGGTCGATGCGTCGAGCGACGAGGAGTTTCTGGGGATGAAGCGCGAGGGCCGCACGCAGGTGTGGCAGGCGACGCGGACCGATTTGGTGTTCGGCTCCAACTCGATCCTGCGCGCGACCGCGGAAGTCTATGCCGAGAAGGGCAATGAGGCGAAGTTCGTTGCCGATTTCGTGGCCGCGTGGGTGAAGGTGATGAACGCCGACCGGTTCGATCTGCCGCGCGCCGAGGGGCTGAACCAGTAGGCTGCGGTTGCGAGGTTGAGATGAGGAAGGCAGGCGGAGCGATCCGCCTGCCTTTTTTTGGTTTTTCGGCTTGGTGGAGGTGGTCGCGCAGCCAGAGGGAAGGGCTGATGACACTGGTTCAGCAACGACCCAAAGGTTAAAACGTCACAAAAGTTCATGCCCGATGATGCGTGGTGGGTGCAGTTATTGATATTATGTTTTAATTGTAGGATATATTATTTCAAATCATGTTGCCTAGAACCATGGCCCAGCAGCAGCAGCATTCGGTGTCGAGCCTCACTCCAATCCGTTATCATGGTCCCATAGTGCCCGTGCCCCTGGAACGCCCGATTGGCTCACGCGAAGACGCGAAGAGGGCGGGCTAAACTGCGAAGCGGCGTCGTTTATCGATGGTGCGGCAGGCGCATCGGTTTTGCAGAGGGCGGCGTTGCGGCCTCACGCGACATCTTCGCGTCTTCGCGTGAGAATTTTTGTTCACTCGGAGGCGCGGAGACGCGGAGAGGGAAGGAAGAAGGGTTCGCGCAGAGGCGCAGAGGCGCAGAGGCGCAAAGGGCGCGGAGGGTTTTTCGGGGGCTGTCGCTTTGACGGTCTGGCGTTGCGTTGGGCGCGGTGTGTAGTTTTAGGGCGGCTTCGCCGCATAAGTCTCTGCGTCCTCTGCGCCTCTGCGCGAACATTTCTTCTCCGCGTCTCCGCGCCTCCGCGTGAACAAATTTTCTGTCGGCATTGGTCGCCCGCGGTGGTGGTGCGATGCATCGGCGGTTGTTCTTTGTCTGTGTCCGTCGCAAGAAAGGAGGGCAGTGCTTCGACTAGCTCGGCATGGGCGGATTTGGGGAGTTTTTTGGGCGTGGCGAAGAACGAGCTTTACTATGGCGACAATCTCGACGTGCTGCGCAAGAGCGTCAAAAGCGAGACCGTCGACCTGTGCTACATCGATCCGCCGTTCAATTCGAAGCGCAACTATTTCCAGATCTACAATAATCAGGGCAGCGAGGATCGCGCGCAGGCGCAGGCGTTTGTCGATACCTGGAACTGGGGCGACGAGGCGGTCGAGGGGCTGGACTATATCCTCAGCATCGAGCGGCTGCATGGCGGGGCGGATGTGACAAAGTGGACCGAACAGACGGTCGAACTGATCCGCGGGCTCGAAAAGGTGCTCGGGCGCGGGTCGCTGCTCGCTTATCTCGTCCACATGACGCTGCGCATCGTCGAAATCCACCGCGTGCTCAAACCCACCGGCAGCTTCTACCTCCACTGCGACCCGACCGCCTCGCACTATCTCAAGCTGGTGTTGGATGCGGTGTTCTGTGGGCAGGGCGGGGATTATCTGAACGAGATTGTTTGGAGGCGCTACAGCAGACCGAAGGGATCGCAATTTGAGGCAAAGCGCTACGGCAATTCAACAGACATAATCTTCTTTTACGCCAAGTCCGGCAACTACGTTTTTGACGATAAAGCTATCCGCCCTATTTTGACCGATGCGCAACTGAAGAAGATGTATCCCAACGAAGACGCGAAAGGTCGCTATTCTAGCGGCCCGCTTGTTCGCTCGGATACGATGGGGCCACGCCCAAATCTTGTTTACGAATATAAGGGGTTCACCCCGCCCGCTTACGGATGGAGGATGACGAAGGAAAAGATCGCAGCCATCGATGCAGCCGGTGATATGTATTGGACATCGAACGGCATTCCGCGCCGCAAGGTACGGCCGGGTGAGGATCACGGAGCTGTGATCGATAATCTTTGGACCGATATTGAAGCTATCGGCTCCCAAGCTGACGAACGCCTCGGCTACCCCACCCAAAAACCCGAAGCGCTGCTCGAACGGATCATCAAGGCGTCGTCGAACGAGGACGATACGGTGCTCGACGCCTATTGCGGCTGCGGCACCACCGTTGCGGTCGCGCAGCGGCTCGGGCGGCGGTGGATCGGTATCGATGTGACCTATCAGTCGATCGCGCTGATCCTCAAGCGGCTGGAGGACCGGCACCCCGAGGACTGGCCCGCGATAGAGGCCGATCTGCTGCTCGACGGGGTGCCGCGCGACATCGAAAGCGCGATGGCGCTGGCCAACCGCAAGGATGACAAGACCCGCAAGGAATTCGAGAAATGGGCGGTGCTGACCTATTCGAAGAATCAGGCGCGGATCAACGAGAAGAAGGGGGCGGATGGGGGCATCGACGGCATCGCCTATTTCCTCAAGGACCGCGACGAGAACGGCAAGGCGATATTCCAGGTCAAGTCGCGGCCCGGCAATCGCGGCGATCTGGCGACGCTGAACAGCGATAGGCAGCGGGAGAAAGCCGATTTCGGTTTTCTGATCTGCACCGGCCTGCCGACCAAGCCGATGCGCGACGAGATTGCGGCGGCGGGGAAATACAAGCATCCGATGCTCGACCGAGAGGACGACCGGTTGCAGGTGGTGACCGTCGCCGAACTGTTCGACCGGCCTGACCGGCCCGGCGTCCGCCTGAACCTGCCGATGGCGCGCGCCGATGCGGTGAAAGCTGCGGCGGCGAAGGGGGATGCGGACAAGCAGATGGGGTTGCTGTGAGGGGGGTAGTGGAGGGAGTGGGTCGGGCTCGCTTCGCTTCGCGGCCCCCCCCCCCCGGGGGGGGGGGGGGG
>JAYSZB010000052.1:0-1874 GCA_043727035.1 Sphingomonas sp.
CGCCTCCTGCGCTGACAATCGACAATTCGAACAGTGGGCTGGAAGTGACGGGGGGCGCTTGTTACGCCTCGCTCAGCGTTGGCACGAACCGTACGTTGACGCTCAGCGACGGGCTCTACATCATCAGCGGCGGTGGCGTGAACATCCAAGGGCGGCTCAACCTCGTCAACGCGACGCTGGTACTTAGCAACCACAATAGCGGGACACAGCCGATTGGCTCGCTGACGATGAACGCCACCGGCTCATTAAACGCAACCGCGCCAACCGAGGGCAAATGGGCCGGCATGGCCATCTACCAGGATCGCCGCGCGACGGACAATTCGCCGACCGGCAACATCTCGGCCAACAGCCCGAACTTGATCAACGGCTCGTCGGGGGCCACGATCACCGGCGCGGTTTATTTCCCCAATCAGCAACTCACCTACAACGGCAATGGTACCGGAAGCGCGACGTGCACCCAATTCGTTGCCAAGCGGATTTACTGGTCGGGCAACAGCGGAATCAATAATTTCACCGCCGGGGAAGATTGCGAGTTGCGCGGCATAAGCGCGATCCAGACCAGCCTTCGCGTTCGGCTGGTGGTGTAAGATGGGCCGCTTCCTCACCCTGTGGCGCGAACAGCGCGGTGCCGCGATCATCGAATTGGCGATCGTCGCCCCGGTGATCGCGCTGATGACGGTCGGCGTGGTCGACCTGTCGAACGGCTTCAGCAGCAAGCTGAAGCTCGAGCAGGCGGCCCAGCGCTCGATCGAGAAGGTGATGCAAACCACCGGTATCACATCGGTCGAAACGACCATCGCCAACGAAGCGATCTGCCAGGTCAACGGGACCAATGCCGACGGCAGTTGCAAGACCGCGCCGATCACCGCCGCCAACGTAACCGTGACTCACCGCCTCGAATGCGATGGGACGCTCAGTGCCGGCGTCGATTGCGCGACGGGCGAAGTGTCGTCGAAATGGATCCAGGTGACCATCTGGGACGACTATGAACCGATGTTTCCGGTCCATTTTTCCGGAATCGATGATGGTGGCAAATATCGGATTCAGGCGAGTGCCGGAATGAGGACCGAATGATGCGTCTGTTGAAGAAAATCCGCCGCAACCAGGATGGCGCGGCCGTCATCGAAATGGCGTTCGCATTGCCGGCGCTGATCGTGCTGATGTGGATGATCGTCCAGCTCGGACTGGTGTTCCGCGCAATGTCCGGAATTCAGCATGGGCTCGGCGAAGGGTCGCGCATGGCGACGTTGTTCCCCAAGCCGACCAACGATGCGGTCCAGACCAAGATTACGGACGCGGTGTACGGCATTGGGCCGGGCAGCTTTACCATCGCCCCACCGGAGACGGGGACGTTAGACAATGCTAACTTTCTCGACCTGAAAGTCACCTACACGCAGCAGACCGACATGCTGCTGTTCCCGGGGCCGACGATCAGCGTCAGCCGCTCCAAGCGGGTGTGGACCGCTTTTTAGGGCCCAGGTTCTAGGCGCTGGCGCGGGCCTTGGCGGCGAAGAAGGACGCAATCGCCTGCTTGACCTCGTCGGACGCCAGCCGCTCGCCGAAATGGCCATTTTCGAGCTCGATCCGGTCGAGCAGCTCATCCACATCCTCGCGCCGCAGCAGCGCCTGTGTCTGGCGCAGTGCCTCGGGCGGCTTGGCGAGCAAGGCGGCGACTGTGTTGGCCAGCGCGGCAGCGATCTCGCCCTTTGGAACGACATGACTGACCAGCCCGAAATCGGCGGCGGCCTCGGCCCCGAACGGCTCGCCAAGCAATATGTAGCGCGCGGCGCGGCGGCGACCGGCCAGGCGCGGCAGGATCAGCGAACTCGCCGCTTCGGGCACCAGCCCGAGATCGACGAACGGCATGACGAAGC
>JAYSZB010000053.1:0-37051 GCA_043727035.1 Sphingomonas sp.
GCCCCTCTCCCCAGCCCTCTCCCCAGAGGGGAGAGGGAGATTTCTTCGCCTTCCCCTATCGCAAGCGATAGCGGCAGATGATCATCGCAGTCGACGGCCCCACCGCATCGGGCAAGGGCACTATTGCGCGAGCGCTCGCCGCGCATTTCGGCGTGCCGCATCTCGACACCGGCATGCTGTATCGCGCCGTCGGGCGGCAGGTCGCGCTGGGTGGGGGCGATCCTGATGACCCCGCTGATGCGCTGGCCGCCTGCGCCTTCCCCGACGCGCTGCTCGACGATCCCGTGCTGCGCGACGAGGCGACCGGCGGGCTGGCCAGCCGCGTGTCCATCCACCCCTCGGTGCGCGCCGCGCTGTTCGAGCGGCAGCGCGCATTCGCCACGCAGCCCGGCGGGGCGGTGCTCGACGGGCGCGATATCGGCACCGTCATAGCGCCCGATGCCGATGCCAAGCTGTTCGTCACCGCCAGTGTCGATGCCCGCGCCCACCGCCGCTGGCGCGAGATGATCGCGCGGCTGGGGGCGGGACAAGCCCCTGCCCTGTCGGCCATCGCCGCCGATCTGGCGGCGCGCGACGCGCGCGATGCGGCGCGTGCCGCTGCCCCGTTGGCGATGGCCGAGAATGCCGTGCTGCTCGACACCAGTGCGATGGGCATCGCCGCCGCCATCGCTGTGGCAATCGAAGCAGTGCAAGCGCGGCACGGCTGACTGCCAACGACGCCGACCGACCCCGCGACCACCACCAACTTCCTTGCTTTCGCGGGCCTTTTCGTCTATCGGCGCGGCGTCCCGTTAGCCTTGGCATATCGGACCTTCGCTCTGGCATCCGGCCAGGCGGGGAAATCGGCCCTTTTGGCCCGCTAAAACTCTCCCTCCCCGGGAGGGCCGGCAATCCCGCCGGAGCGGAGAAAAGACCGGCGGATACAACCGCTCGGCCGGAAAATTTGTTGAAGGAACTCTAACCCAATGGCAACTTCGCCACATCCAACCCGCGACGATTTCGCGGCTCTGCTCAATGACATGCTCGGCGGTGCCGACACCGCCTTCGAAGGCCGCGTCGTCAAGGGCACGATTACCGCCATCGAGAACGACCTCGCCGTCATCGACGTCGGGCTGAAGAGCGAAGGCCGCGTGTCCCTGCGCGAATTCGCTGCTCCCGGCCAGAAATCCGATCTCAAGGTCGGTGACGAAGTCGAAGTCTATGTCGATCGCGTCGAAAATGCGATGGGCGAAGCGATGCTCAGCCGTGACCGCGCGCGCCGCGAGGAGGCATGGGATCGTCTCGAAGGCGAATTCACCAAGGAAGGCCGCGTCGAAGGCGTCATCTTCGGCCGGGTCAAGGGCGGCTTCACCGTCGATCTGGGCGGTGCCGTGGCGTTCCTGCCCGGCAGCCAGGTCGATATCCGCCCGGTCCGCGATGTGCAGCCGTTGATGGACCTGCCGCAGCCGTTCCAGATCCTCAAGATGGATCGCCGCCGCGGCAACATCGTCGTCTCGCGCCGCGCCATCCTCGAGGAAACGCGCGCCGAACAGCGCACCGGCCTGATCCAGAATCTCGCCGAAGGCCAGATCATCGACGGCGTCGTCAAGAATATCACCGACTATGGTGCGTTCGTCGATCTCGGCGGCATCGACGGTCTGCTGCATGTCACCGACATGAGCTACAAGCGCGTCAATCACCCGAGCGAGGTCATCAATATCGGAGACACCGTCAAGGTCCAGATCGTCCGCATCAACAAGGACACGCAGCGCATCAGCCTGGGCATGAAGCAGCTCGAGAGCGATCCGTGGGAAGGCGCCGTCGCCAAATATCCGATCGACGGCAAGTTCACCGGCCGCGTCACCAACATCACCGAATATGGTGCGTTCGTCGAACTGGAGCCGGGCATCGAAGGCCTGGTCCATGTCAGCGAGATGAGCTGGACCAAGAAGAACGTCCATCCCGGCAAGATCGTTTCAACCAGCCAGGAAGTCGATGTCACCATCATCGAGGTCGACAGCGACAAGCGCCGCATTTCGCTCGGCCTCAAGCAGGCCCAGTCGAACCCGTGGGAAGCCTTTGCGGATTCGCATCCGGTCGGCACCCAGGTCGAGGGCGAGGTCAAGAACGCCACCGAATTCGGTCTGTTCATCGGCCTGCCTGGCGACGTCGACGGCATGGTCCACATGTCCGACATCGCCTGGGGCATCACCGGCGAGGAAGCGCTGGCGCTGCATCGCAAGGGTGAAGCCGTGCAGGCCATCGTGCTCGACGTCGATGTCGACAAGGAGCGCATCAGCCTGGGCATCAAGCAGATCGAAAAGGGTGCACCCAGCGCTGCGTCGGCGGCATCGGCAGCGACTGGCGGCAACAGCGTTCGCAAGAACGAGGTGGTCACCGTCACTGTGCTCGAAGTGCGCGACGGCGGGCTCGAAGTGCAGGTCGGCGACGATGGCGCGGCGGGCTTCATCAAGCGCACCGATCTGGGTCGCGACCGCGACGAGCAGCGTCCCGAGCGTTATCAGGTCGGCCAGAAGTTCGACGCGATGGTCACCGGTTTCGACCGGTCGAAGAAGCCGACTTTCTCGATCAAGGCGATGCAGCTCGCCGAAGAGAAGCAGGCCGTCGAGCAGTACGGCTCATCCGATTCGGGTGCGTCGCTGGGCGATATCCTTGGCGAAGCGCTCAAGGCAAAGCGCGACAGCTGATCGTTACACATCAAGTAAACAGTTGATTTGCTATGAAAGGGCGGTCGCAAGGCCGCCCTTTTTCTTTGTCATTCTGGGGATCCGCCAACTGTGATCCACCGCATTGATTTGCCCTGTCGTTAAACTATACTGGCAGGGCCGGAGGAGATGGGTGGCTCTCCCGGCTGACCGACAGCGACAGGGCATCGATGGCCGCGCTGGCGGGAAAAGGGGTGTCGCACCTGCGGGCTTTCGCCCGCTGACAGGACCAACGCCATGATACGCTCCGAACTGGTCAAGGACATTGCCGACCAATTTCCCGGCCTCTCGCTGGCCGATGTCGAGAGCGTGACGGAAATCCTGCTCGACGCGATCACCGCGCAACTCGCCACCGGCGGGCGCGTCGAATTGCGCGGCTTCGGCACTTTCACCGTCCGCTCGCGCGATGCCCGCGAAGGCCGCAATCCACGCACCGGAGAAACCGTATCGGTCGCCGCCAAACATGTCCCGCATTTCAAGGCGGGCAAGGAATTGCGTGACCGCCTGAACCGCGGCTAACATTTTATCATGGATGCGCGCGACCACACGCCAGCCGACTTGGTCGATTCCGAGTCGAAGCTATCTTCTACTGACCGATCCGCGCGCGGCACATTTGCCCGGATCGGCGTTTGCGCACTCAATTTGTTCGGCCCGGGCTTGGGTTTGATCAGGCTGGGAGAGGTACGCCGTGGCTTTCTGCTCCTGCTCAGCAGTCTCGCGATAAGTGCGACGCTGGTCGTTGCGCTGGTTATTTTTGCCGCACCGCAACCCGGATGGTTTTTGGCGGTAACGATTGCCGTTGCGATCGCGACCGTCGTGCTGCTCGGCTATGCCGTCTTGGCAAGCTGGCATCGCAGTTCAATTCGCGCTGAGCCGATGGCGCCTGTTTCACGCTGGTATGCGATAATCGGATTAATCTTGGTGATCGCGCTGGCAAACGATCAACTGATCAGCGCCGCGCATCGCTATTTCAAACCCTTTTACACAGCCAGCGCGTCGATGGCGCCGACGCTGAGCCCCGGTGACCGCTTCGTTGCAGACATGGATTTCGTTGCGCTACAGCGCGGTGAGATCATTCTGTTCGACCATGCAGGACAACAATGGTTTTTCCGCTTGATCGGGCTGCCAGGTGATCGAGTCCGCGTTGCTGACGGCACCCCAGTTATCAATGGCGTTATCGCCAGCCGGACGGCAGCAGGGGTCGTGCGGTTGAGCGAAGGCGAGGCCCGCCTGTTCAACGAAGTCTTACCTGGGAGCGAGCGCAGCTACCGTGTCGCCGATGGTCCGTTCAGCAACGGCATGTTGGATGACATGCCAGAGATTGTTTTGGGCCCCGATCAATATTTTCTGCTTGGCGACAATCGGGACAGTGCGGCGGACAGCAGAATTTCGCATCAAGATATGGGAGCCGGTATCGTCAATCGCGCCGAGATTGTCGGCATCGCCCGCTTCGTAAGCTGGCGTTCGGGCGCAGGCCTGTCAGGCGAAGAGCTCTAGCATAACGCCCGAACCACGGGACATACGCGGCGTCCCGTTCAGGCGTCCCTCGCCCAATTGCTGCGCATGGACCGGCATGATCGATCATGCCGTAGAGGGATGCGACCATGCCACCTGAATCGACTTCCCCCGGATTTTCACAACTGGCCCGCGTTTTTGCGCGCATCGGCTGTCTCAGCTTTGGCGGGCCTGCCGGCCAGATTGCGCTTATGCACCGCGAACTGGTCGAGAAGCGTGGCTGGATCGAGGAGGGGCAGTATCTGCGTGCGCTCAATTTCTGTCATTTGCTCCCCGGACCGGAGGCGCAGCAACTGGCGACCTTCATCGGCTGGCGACTGGCGGGGACGGCGGGCGGTTTGATTGCCGGATTGCTGTTCGTCATCCCCGGCGCGCTGGTGATGCTGGGGTTGTCGTTTGCCTATGTAGAGGCGGCGGGGACGAGCTGGTTCGACGGGCTGTTCCTCGGCATCAAGGCAGCGGTGCTGGCCATCGTCGTGCAGGCGGTGCTGCGCGTTGCGGGTCGCGCGCTGAAAGGGCGGGCGCAGGTTATGCTGGCGATCGCCGCGTTCCTCGCGCTGGCGCTGTTCGATCTGCCTTTCCCGCTGGTCGTGCTCGGCGCAGGGGCCATCGGCATGGTCTTCCTGTCAGGACAGGGCCATGCGCCAGCCGAAACGGCAGCGCACGGCATCGGCACGGCGGCGCTGCTGTGGCAGACGGCGCGGACGATCACGCTCTGGCTGGCGATCTGGGCGGCACCGGTGGTGCTGATACTCGTCACGCTCGGGCAGGAGCATGTCCTGTTCACCATCGCCGCCTTCTTCTCGAAACTCGCTGTGGTGACGTTTGGCGGGGCCTATGCCGTGCTGTCTTACATGGCGCAGGAGGCGGTGCAGACCCACGGCTGGCTAGCCCCCAAGGAAATGGCCGACGGGCTGGGCCTCGCCGAGACGACGCCGGGTCCACTGATCATGGTGACGCAGTTCGTTGGCTTTCTCGGCGCGTGGCGCGCGCCGGAGCCGTTCAGTCCCTGGCTCGCGGCGCTGCTCGGCGCGGGGATAACCACCTGGGTGACCTTTGCGCCCTGTTTCCTGTTCATCTTCACGCTCGCGCCATGGCTCGAGCGGCTGGAGCGCGCAAAGCGGCTGCAATCGGGACTGGCGGCGCTGACCGCAGCCGTCGTCGGCGTCATCGCCAATCTGGCGCTGTGGTTCGCGCTGCACGTGCTGTTTACATCGGTTGGCCGCGTCGAGACGGGATGGGTCGATGTTGCAGTGCCTGTGGTGGCCAGCATCGACTTGATTGCGGCAGGCATAGCGCTGCTCGCTTTTATCCTCGTGTTCAAGGCAAAGGTCGGCACGCCGGCCTTGCTGGCGATCTGTGCGGCAGCCGGACTAGCAGCGAGCCGATTGCCTGCTTTGTTCTGACATTGCCCCGACGCTTGCCCTGATGCCGGCTTGCTGCAAAAGGAACGGGAGCGTGCGGACGTGGCGGAATGGTAGACGCAGCGGACTTAAAAGCATATATAATGCTTGATTTTTCCGAGATTTCTGCCATTTTCTCTCCATATGGCGCTAACGCACACCTAGCGCATTTAGCGCATTTGGGAGGGCGCTAGCGATGGCAGAGGCAATCCACGATATTCTTGGCGGCAAGGTTCAGCTGTTCCGCCGTCCACGCAGCGATTGCTGGCAGGCCCGCGCAAGCTTCGGCGGCCAGCAGCTTCGTAAAAGCACCAAGCAGTCGAGTTTGGCGCAAGCGAAAGACGTGGCTGAAGACTGGTATCTGACGCTTCGAGGCAAGAAGGAGCGGGGAGAGTTGAAACGCGGAAAGACATTCCGCGAAGCCGCCGCCCGCTTCATCGACGAGTTCGCTGTCATCACGCAGGGACAGCGCAATCCCGATTACATCTCGAATCATCGCCGTCGCATCGAGAACCACCTGAACCCCTTCTTTGGGGACAAGGTGCTGTCGGAGATCACGGCGGGGCTGATTCAGGAATACCGAATCAGCCGCATGAAAACGCTGCGGGCGGGCAAGCCGCCATCACGCAGCACACTCCATCAAGAAATGGTCTGCCTGCGGCAGACGCTGAAAACAGCGAGTCGGCATGGCTGGATTCAGCACATGCCAGACATGTCCTCGCCCTACCGCGCGTCCGGCAAAATCTCGCACCGGGCTTGGTTCTCGCCCGACGAGTATAAGCAGCTTTATAGGGCGACAGCCGAACGCGCCAAAAATCCAAAAAAGGAACGCTGGCGCAGCGCCAGCGAAGACCTACACGATTATGTGCTGTTCATGGTCAATTCCGGCCTGCGTCCCGACGAAGCGTGCCACATCGAGGTGCGCGACGTCGAGATCGCGCAGGACGGCCCGAGTAATGAGCGCATCTTGCACATTGCCGTGCGCGGCAAGCGCGGGGTCGGATACTGCAAGACCATGCCTGGAGCGGTTCTGCCGTTCAATCGGATGGTCAAGCGCCATAGCCTTGGGCCGACCAGCCTCATTTTCCCAATCATCCAGCGCGAGCTATTCAATGCCATCCTTGGCGAGCTTGGCTTGAAACAGGACCGTGAGGGCAACTCTCGCACGACCTACAGCCTTCGCCACACCTACATCTGTATGCGATTGATGGAGGGTGCTGACATCTACCAGATCGCCAAAAACTGCCGCACCAGCGTCGAGATGATCGAAAAATACTACGCCTCACACATCAAGAATATGCTCGATGCATCCGCCATCAACGTCCGCAAAGCGACGTCGACGAAGCCCCGCGCCAAGCGCAAGCCTGCCCAATGACGAGGCTGCGCACAAGTTGCATATCTTCCTTGGCTCCGATTCCACGCCCGACTATACAAGCATTGGCTTTGCGGGCGTGGCGGAATCGGTAGACGCAACGGACTTAGGCCAATGAGTGCTCGCGGGGAAACCCGCGAAGTAGAACTGCTCAAATTCGGGGAAACCTTTGCTGGCAATCCCGAGCCAAGCCCGAAAGCCTCGCTTTCGGGAAGGTGTAGAGACTAGACGGGCAGCACCTACCCCTCGGAAACGGGGCATGGTGAAGGGATAGTCCAGACCACAAACGCCCGAGCGATCGGGCGGCGGCGAAAGCCGTAGCTGGTATGAAAATCCGTCGGGCTCTGCCCGTGGGGGTTCGAGTCCCCCCGCCCGCACCACTAGCCTTAGGCGATACCGACTGGCGCGATAAACATCGCAGGCGGTGAGCCGCAGCCCGTTGCGGAACCGCGAACGTGTTCTTTCAGCAAAGGCCGGAACGAACGAGCAGGCCGGTGGCGACCAGCGATCCGAACGGAGCGCAGCCATTGCTAACGCCCTAAGTCGGCGAACGCCGTCAGTCGGCTCTTTGCCTTTCCGATGTGCTTTGCCTGAAACCTGCCCCGATTCCCACACGAACCATCCCGCTGCTTTGTGCTGGGCGAACGTTAGGTCAGGCCCGCCTCGGGTCAACCCAGCTCGTTTCCGCGCTTCGCTTGTGCAACTCCGCTCCCGTCGGGCGCAGGGGCGGGGTGTGACCCTTGGCTCGTTGGCCCGACCTTTCGTGCTCCCATCAAGCCGCCGGATGGTCCGGTGGCAAACCCAAGGAGCAGATCATGACCAAGCAAACCACATCGACCGGCAGCAAACCCACCCATCGCCTCTACCGCGTCGAGGGCGAAGGCAAGGAAGCCCGCTGGACCGAGATCGGTTCCGCCTGGCCCACTCGCGACGGCCAAGGCTTCTCCATCACCTGCGGCGCAATGCCGCTGCAAGGCCGCATCGTGATGCGGGCAATCATCGAACGGCCGTCCGCCGGACAGTAGGGCAGCACCACCGGCCCGCCAATTTGGTGGGCCGGTGTAAAGCGTGGCACATCAGCGCCGTCGCCACAGCACCATCAGTAACTGCGCAATCGTCGCTAGAAGCTGCGCGCACGAGGTAATCAGAAAGGCCGCATCGGTCGTGGTCATCATGGGTTTTCTCCCTATCCGCGCTGGATTGCGCGTTGGGAGAAGCGCTGCCGACCGTCAGAGCGGGCCGTGCACAGGCCGCGCAGCGCCGCCTTGGCGGGATAGGGCTGCACGGCAGGAAGCCAATCGCCTTGCGCGGTCCGCGCGGTCGGCTATGCCGCCCACACCCGCGCCAATCCGCCGAATAGAGGGCAAAAAGCCCACCCCGACCGACTTGTTAGGCAAATCTTAACCCATTTTTTAGCGGTTGCTGCGTTATGCTGTGGCCAATTCACCCACGCACGAGACAGGTAACCTATAGCCCCCAAACCGACAGTTTCCGATGCCGGTCATCCGCAGAAGGCGGATGACCCGCAGGCTAGCCTGCGCGCCGAATTGCTCGGCAAGCTTGCCGCCGCCCAGTTCAACATCGAGGCGGTGATTGCCGAGCTGGAGCGCTCCGGCGCTTCACCCGATGCCGTCCGCAGCCAGCTCCAATCGCAACCGACGTGCAACGCGCCGTTGGATCAGCCACCGTCGCTGACCTCGCCATGCTGCGCGCCAGCGTCGCCAGCACAGTCGAGACCGCACAGGGCAGTGCGCAGCAAGCCCGCGCATCAGCCGCGACGGAAACCGGCGCGCGCAACCTCGCTGGAACCAGCGCCCGCACCCGCGCCACCATCGCTGGTATTGCCGACGACTTGTTCGAGCGCCGTATCTTCGATCCGTACCTACAATTTGCCTCTGCCGAAGAGGAAGCCGAGTTCCGTCGCCGCGAAGCAGAGCGCCAAGCCCATATCCGCGCCGAGCTTGCCAAAGGCACGCCCGAAGGCGCGCTCAATGCAGCCGTTGCGACCCGCGAGCAACTGGAAGACGCGCGAGCGCACGGCGCGGATCGTAGTCCCGACTTCGTGCCCATGCTCGCGGCAACCGAGGATGCCGAGCGCGCGCTTCGCGCAGCCAATCCCGACCAAGCCGCACATTCGACCGGACGCGCAGAGGCAACGACGATACCGAATGAGCTTGATGACATCATGTCAGCGTTTCGCGACGCTGGCGTGACGACGATCGATCAAGCACACCTCGATCCGGTCCACGGTTTGGCGCAGGCAAAACCTGCGGACTTTGTCAGAAGCGTCTAGCTGGCGAGTCCGATCTGCCGACACGATGCGCGGTGGCGTAGCATCGAACTGGGATCGCTGCGCAGTTCGCCGCCCAATGCGGAGGCCATCGCCGTTCCGTCACGGGCGATCCGTTCATTGTTGTGGCCGAGTGCTGCGCCCGTCCTGCGCATGGCATCGGCTGTACGGTGAATGTCTGCTTCGATCCTATAGTGACTTGCTACCACCCAACAGGTGAGTGATAGCGTGTAAGCGCGCTGTTGCGCCACGGTAGGAATGCGAGGAGTGGCTTGAGCGACCGCGAGGACGGGCACCGCCAAAGCGACGAGGACGACCAAGCCGATAAGATTCTTCGCCATCCGAACTCTCCCGCAGAGATCGGAATTTGGCATCGTGCAGCATTATGGGCAATTTTGTTGCAGTCTAAAGCCTTTATTTTCAGTGACTTGTTAAGGTTGTTGAACCCATTTTTCTTCAGATCTCGGCCAACTTGTCCACTACGGCAAGTACGCTCAGCAATAACCCAAACGTACATGCCCAACCTATGATAAGCCCGCGTGGCGGGCGCTGGTCGAGGCCAGCAGGCAGGGCGATCTCTTTAGGTGAGGATTTGCGGCTAAGGGGCTCATTCATCGAAATTTTGGTTTAGGTAGCGTCGCTAATGCTCAAACTGGCTTGATGTTTGAGGCAAAGTTTAAACTGGCGCTTGGTTTGAATATGTGGCATAACACATAACATGGTGAAGGTTATCGAGAGTAAGCTAAACCAGCTACAGGCGCTCCCCGAGGGGGTGCTGGTGGATGCCGCTTGGTTGGAAAGCCACGGCTATTCCTCGTCGCTGCGCAATCACTACGTGAAAGCGGGCTGGCTGCATCAACCCGCCCAGCGCGTCTACCGCCGCGCGCGCAGCGAACTCACATGGGAGCAGGTGGTCATATCGCTGCAATCCTTCATGGATTGCCCGCTGGTCGTCGGCGGGCGCACAGCGCTCGAAGAAATGGGCTTTGCCCACTACCTTGGCGAACAGCGCGAAGTGCATCTTTATGGTCCATCGAAAGCACCCAGCTGGCTCTACAAACTACCGCTTTCTGTGAAATTCAGATGCCACAATAGCACCCGACTCTTTGCAGAGATGCCCGAGGTCTCTCATTTTGAGCCCGTAGCGCAGCCGGATCGAGGCTTGCTGCCTGGCGGATTCATGGTCAGCGGCGGGGCAATGCAATGGCCGCTCCGTCAATCGACAGCCGAGCGCGCCATCTTGGAATGGCTCGACGAACTCCCCAGCCGGGAAACCTTCCACCACCTCGACATGGCGATGGAGGGCCTTGCCAACCTAAGCCCGCGCCGACTGCAAACCCTGTTGGAGACTTGCCGCAGCGTGAAAGTGAAACGGCTGTTCTTCTTCTTTGCGGATCGCCATCGCCACGCGTGGCTCACCCACCTGAACAAGGACGCCATCGACTTCGGCACAGGCAAGCGCCACCTCGTCAAAGGTGGGGCGCTCGACAAAGACTACCTCATCACCGTTCCCAAGGACATACATGGCCTTTCTTGACCGCTACCGCCAACAAGTGGCGCTGCTGCTGCGTGTGTTGCCGCTCGTCGCCGACGAACCCGACTTTGCCCTCAAAGGCGGCACGGCGATCAATCTGTTCGTGCGCGATATGCCGCGCCTGTCGGTCGATATTGACCTTACCTATTTGCCGGTAGCCGACCGCGCCACCTCGCTGGCAGCCATCGACGCCGCCATGGTGCGCTTAGCGGAGCGGATCAGCAAAGCGCTGCCGAAGGCGCGCATCGAGCCGCTTCGCCTCCAACCCGAAAACATCATCACCAAACTCACCGTCCGCCTCGCCAACGTGCAGATCAAGATCGAGGTGACGCCGGTGCTGCGCGGCACCGTGTATGAGCCGGTCATGATGACGGTGACGCCCGCCGTCGAAGAAGCATTCGGCTTCGCGCAAATGCGGGTCGTCTCTCACTCCGACCTCTATGCCGGTAAGATCGTCGCTGCGCTTACCCGCCAACATCCGCGCGACCTCTTTGACGTGCGCGACCTGCTGGCAAACGAGGGCATCAGCGACGCACTGCGCGCGGCGTTCGTCATCTACGCCATCAGTGGCGACCGCTCCATTGCCGACACACTGGCACCCAATCGCAAGGATTTGGTGAAGCCGTTTGTCAGCGAGCTGCAAGGCATGACCGCAACCGACATCCTGATGGATGACCTTATTGCCGCGCGCGAGCAGATCATCACGACGATGGTGCAGGAGATGCCCGACCCCCATCGCCAATTCCTATTAGGCTTCAAGCACGGCGAGCCTGATTGGTCGCTGCTGAAAATCGCAGGCGCATCCGATCTTCCGGCCGTGAAATGGAAGCTATTCCACATCGGTGAAATGGCTCCCGCAAAGCGCGAAGCGTCGGTGGCGCGCCTACGGGCGGTCCTGTTCCAGCAGTCCTGAATGACAACGACGCATGTCGTGAATTTCTACGGCCAGCAATCTAGAACAGATCCAGCCATAGTTCCTTGCTCTGACCCACCCCACCATCATCGTCCCACGACAACCTTATATGGGCACGGCGAGGTGAGCTCATGTGGACACGCAGAAAAAGCACCAAGCTTTGCTGCCGCTCCAACAGCGGTAATGGGAATTTTTCATCCAGTTCACGTTGATCCGTCAGTTCACCTGCGGTCAGAAATTCCAGTCGCACATTGCGCGCTGGTCCTCCGCCACGGTTGAAAACCTTAAGGCGATAGTTCTTTCCGATTTTTACAAAATTGGCGGAAACTTCCGCCTTGCGCTGTTGCTCCAATTCCGAGGACTCTCGCACGATAAGCAACTGGTTCAGGCGCTCTGCGGTCTCGGCAAATTCATTCTGCCGCCGATTGAACCGCCCCGTCTGAAACGCTGACCAGACAGCCACAGCCAGCGCCAGAAATGCCGCTGCATCGGACAAGGTGATAGAATAGGTCATTATTTGAACTTGATGTGCTTGGAGCCTCGGAATGCCTTCCGTAGCGAGTCTCGCAACTCGTTGGTGACATCCTTGAAAACTTCAGCCTTCACCTCCTCGACTTCCGTCTCGATAAGCTCGCCATTCTCGCGGATTAGCTCGTCCCGGGTGAAGGTCCGATCACAAGACATGCACCGGATGGGGCCTTCCGCGTCCTCGAACTCGAAATCCTTGTGAGCACAGGTTGGGCACATCAAACTGACTGAACGAGAGTATTTTTCAGAATCCATGTCAGTGACCTCCTAGAACTGTCGTAAAAACATACATTGAACAGCCATGATGACAAGACGAGACAATCCTAGCGCTTGCCGATGATGCGCCGAGGGACAAGCAGGGCGGCGCAATAAGGGCAGTTGCCGTCCGCAACACCGTTCGCGAGATGCAATTCCACAACCGGTTTAAGTGTATGATCTGCGCCCACGTACCCCAATCGCCATGCCCATGGGCCGCATAGCCACCACAGCTCAAAAACGGCACTTCAGTTGCAGGACAATCAGCGGTATAAACTCCAGATCAACGTTCTTACATTCTGCAAAGCGGAGAGGAATAATCATGCAGATGACCGATAGTGAACGCTTGCTAGCCGTGATGCTGGCAGATTTGATGAGTGGTTTGGGCATTCAAGGTGAGGTGGATGCAGGTTTGATCAAGCGTCACGTTATCAACGGCGATCTATGGGCGATAAAAATGTCTTATCCCGGGATTTTTCCAACCGAAGGACCATCTGACGAGATAGTCGAGGAGACTATCGATATCATTAGCATGATGTCTTATATCGAGTATTCCGTCTCAACCTTAACGGATGAGCAGCAAGCTGAATTTGCCGGAATCGCAAAAGCACGGTTCCGGGGCTTTGACGGTAATAACGATCCGCATTACGGCGTCGCAGAAACGCTAATTAAAGACCTTGGGCGCTTTAGTGAATTCAAGGACCGCGCATTAAACAGCCATAGCCAAGCCACGCTGGCAAGCTACCGAGCCATGAAGCCCGTCTATGATCACGTTTTCTATGATTCGACCGGCAATGGCTTCAGCTATGACGATTTAAAGACCATTGTGGGATAAAGCGCACGGAGCCATTGCCCTTAGACCCGCCAAGAATGGCATGGCTTGACCGACTATGCGGCATCGATCTATTTCTTCATCCATGACGCAACCTACAACGTAGCAAATGTGAAACTGCGGCTGTCGCTCGAGGCCACAGTCTAAAACTCGGCCTCGAGTGCCATCACATCATTTCATCCAACGCCGTCAAGGTGTCAGCCAGCAACCGTTTAAGCGACAAGATGCTGGCGCCCACTGACATTTCAGGCCGGTCGGCCAGCAACATGATCGCTTTGAGGACGGCATTGGATTCGCGCGCCAGCAAGACCAGATGCATTCCGCTAGGGGCATTTTTGCCGCTCAACCAGTTTTTGGCGGTGCGGTCCGAAACACCCGTCCACTTCGTGATGATCTTCGCGCCGTTGCGCGCGGTCCCGAATTCCACCTTCAACGCCGACGCGATCACCTGCGCAAACTCGGCATCGGTCAGCGTGTCGCGGCCAACTGGAAATGATTTGCCCTTCTTGGAAAACATGTTGCCTCTCCTTTGCTGTTAGGGAGGCGCAAGCAGGCAGCCAAGATGCGATCGATCAACACCAAGGCGAACTCATGGTAATCGAATGGTGGACAGGAACAGCGGGTCAATCCGATGCCAAGCCACCCAAGCGGGCAGCTGAATATGTCCGCATGTCCACCGAGCATCAGAAATACTCCACGGACAATCAAGCCGCTGAAATCCGCGCCTATGCCGAACGACGCGGATTTGAGATCGTCCGGACCTATGCCGATGAAGGCAAAAGCGGCCTTCGCATTGATGGTCGGTCGTCCTTGCAAAAGCTGCTTGCGGACATCGACAGCGGCAGCGTGGATTTCGAGGCGATCCTAGTTTACGACGTCAGCCGTTGGGGCCGCTTTCAAGACCCCGATGAGGCCGCCCACTACGAGCTACGCTGTAAACGGGCAGGCATTGTCGTTCACTATTGCGCCGAGCAGTTCGAGAATGATGGCACCATCGGCTCGTCGATCATCAAGACCGTCAAACGCGCAATGGCAGGCGAGTACAGCCGCGAGTTGTCCGTCAAAGTGTTTGCGGGGCAATGTCGGCTTATCAGTCTGGGTTATCGGCAGGGTGGGACGCCCGGCTTTGGTTTGCGCCGGATGCTGGTCGATGAATACGGAACGCACAAAGGCATACTGGTTCGCGGCGAGCACAAGAGCATCACCACCGACCGCGTCGTGCTGGTGCCTGGCCCAAGCGACGAGGTCGCCATGGTCCGCGAAATCTATCGGCAGTTTGTGGATGAACGGCGCTCGGAACGGCAGATTGCTGATTGGCTCAATGCCGAAGGCGTCATGTCGGACTTGGAGCGGCCATGGTCGCGCAGCACCGTCCATCAGGTGCTAATCAACGACAAATACGCCGGTCACAATGTCTGGGGTCGCACATCGTTCAAGCTGAAGAACAAGCATGTCAGCAACGATCCATCGGAATGGATTCGGCACGATCAGGCTTTCCCGGCCATCGTTACCCAGTCGCTTTTCGATCAGGCGCGGCTGATCATTGAGGAGCGGTCGAAACGTCTGACTGACGAAGAAATGCTGGCGCTCCTGGCCACCATGCTATCGAAGAAGGGCTACCTCTCGGGTTTGGTGATCGATGAGTTTGACGACGCACCATCGAGCAGCGTCTACCAATCTCGCTTCGGCAGCCTGCTGCGCGCCTACTCCTTGGTCGGCTACGCCCCAGAACATGACTATCGCTATCTTGAGATCAATCGCGCCTTGCGGCGCAAGCACCCATCGGTCGTCAAGCATGTGATCGACGGCGTGAGAGCCGCAGGCGGCACTGCAATTCAAAATCTTCAAAACGACACGCTGCTGATCAACGACGAGATCACCGCATCCATTGTGATCGCGCGGTGCAAACCCACGCGCGGCGGGAGCCGCCGGTGGAAAATTCGGCTTGATGAAAAACTTCGCCCCGACATCACGATCTGCGTCCGTATGGACGACGAGAATATCAACGCCCACGACTACTACATTTTGCCCTGTATGACGCTTGCCGAGAGCGTGCTTCGGCTAGCGGACCATAACGGCCTCTCGCTGGATGCCTTCCGCTATGAATCGCTGGACGGGCTTTTTGCGCTGGCAAAGCGCACGCCATTTCGAAAGGCAGCCTGACCCATGGCGCTTCCGGCACAACGCGTCGAAATGGTCCCAATTGATCGGATCACCATCGTCAACCCGCGGCTTCGCAACAAAAAGACGTTCAAAGGCATCGTTGAGAACATCGCCGAGATCGGACTTAAACGCCCTATCACCGTGACATCGCGGCAAGGGACGGATGGGCCGCTTTACGACTTGGTGTGCGGGCAAGGCAGGCTTGAGGCCTTTCGCGAGCTTGGCCAGACCGAAGTTCCGGCGCTCATCGTCACGGCCGATGCCGAAGACTGTCTGGTCGCTAGCCTCATTGAGAATTGCGCGCGCCGCCAGCATCAGGCGGTGGACCTGTTGCAAGACATCGTTGGGATGCGCGAGCGCGGCTACTCCGACAATGAGATTGCCAACATGACCGGCCTATCGGCCAACTACGTCTACAGCGTCGGCAGGCTACTGGCGCGTGGTGAGCGGCGACTCGTGTCTGCAGTAGAAGCAGGCTACCTTCCCATCTCCGTCGCCCTGGAAATATGCGAGGCTGACGACCAAGGCGTTCAGGCAGCGCTGCACAAAGCATATGAGGACAAGCTCCTACGCGGTCGCTCGTTGATAGCGGCACGTCGCTTGGTCGAGGTAAGAAGGCGATCCGGCAAAGCCGCGACCCTCAACAGGCTCGTCGTCAAGGATTCGACCGCGACTGCCGACGATTTGGTGAAGGCCTTCCAAGAAGACACCGAACGCAAGCGCTTAATGATCCGCAAGACCGAGGCGATCCGCAATCGCCTTGTATTTATCGTCGAAGCGTTGAGCCAGCTCTCCAATGATGAAACATTCGTGGCGCTTCTTGAGGACGAGGGCTTGGAGACGATGCCCAGCCGACTGGCTGAGCGCATCCAGAATGTGAGGATCACGGTGCAATGACCGCTCCCTCCCATGGGCGCAAAATCAAACTCGCCTTCGAGACCACCAGCTTGCGCATCCCGCTTGCCGACATCGAACCAATGCGCGTGGTTACCACGGCCATCAAGCGATCAGTGAAATATGGCCAGATCGCTGCATCCATCCGTGAGGTTGGCATCATCGAACCGCCGGTCGTGATCAGAACCACCGGCGACGATGACCGCTATCGGCTTCTTGATGGACATATTCGGATCGACATCCTGCAGGAGCGCGGCGACAAGGATGTGGTCTGCCTCGTTGCCACCGACGATGAGGCCATCACCTACAATAAGCGCATTAGCCGCATGGCGACGGTCCAAGAACATAAAATGATCCTGAAAGCCCTTGAGAAGGGAGTTTCCGAGGAGCGGCTGGCGCGCGCCCTCAATGTAAACATCTCCAGCATCCGTCAAAAAAGCCGACTGCTTGTCGGTATTTGCGAGGAAGTGGCCAAACTGCTGCAAGATCGTTTTGTGCCGATCAACACGTTCGCCGAACTCAAAAAGCTACGTCCGATGCGGCAAATTGAAGCCGCAGAGACGATGGTCGCCATGAACAAGTTTTCATGGACATACGCCAAATCGCTTGTCGCCGCGACACCCCAGCATCAGCTCGTGAGCGAGCAGAAAAAGACGGTTCGCGGCCTTAGCGATGAGCAGATCGATCACATGGAACGCGAAGCGACCAACATCGATCGCGAGTTTCGCATGATCGAACAAAGCTATGGCACCGATCATCTCGATTTGGTTTTGGCGATGGGCTACCTTGACCGCTTAATCGGCAACGTGCGCGTCGTGCATCATCTCGCGCGCTTTCATCCCGAGCTCCTCTCAGAGTTCCAGCGCATCGTGCAAATCAGGAATGCCGCGTAGCGCCACTATGGTTGGCCAACCATCGGTCGCAAAATATCACAGCCGCACCAAAACAGCGGCTTCACAGCGGCGCTTGAGTCCGGCGCGCTGGACACAAGCGGCAGGGACAAATACGACTACTGGGAGCAGAACGCGCAAACTAGCGCAGACGCTTTAGCACACTAAGCTAGCGCACTTTTGACCGGAAAGTGAAATTAAGTAAATAAATACAGTTACTTAATCCACGGTAAATTTACACTTAAAATCCGTTTTGCTCTGTAAGTGCGGGTTCAAGTCCCGCCGTCCGCACCAGGTAGAGCGGCCAATTGCCGGCAGGAGGATGGCACCGGGTCCTACACCAATGACTTGGCTGCATCGCTGCCCATTCCGCCGAAGCCATCCAGCGGATGCGATATGACGGGCGAAAAGTCGCAGGCAGCAGCCAGCAGCGCGATTGCGGCTGGCAAGCCCCGACTGCCTCGGTTAGCGTCACGGCAATGACCGCCTTTACCCTTTCCCGCGCGACGCCCCGCCGCCACCCGCGACGCCTGGTCGCAGCGACGGTGCTGGCCAGTGCGTTGGCGTCGGCGCTGACCGGTTGCAGCCTGTTCGGCGACAGCGGGCCGATTCCCGTGGCGGCGATCGGCGAGTTGCATCGCAACCCCGATCGTGCGCCTTCCCCCATCTCGTTGCCCGACCGGCTGATGCTCGACGCCACGGCTCAGGGACTGGTCGGCTTTGCCGCCGATGGCCAGATCGAGGCAGGGCTGGCCGAACGCTGGACGGTCATCGATGGCGGGCGATCCTATATCTTTCGCTTGCGCGAAGGGCGCTGGGCCAATGGTTCGCCAGTGCGCGCCGCCGATGTCGCCACCATCGTCCAGCGCAAGATCAATTCGCCGCGATTGCGCCCGGTCCTGCGCGGCGAATTCCGTGCGGTGCGCGATGTCCGGGCGATGACGGCGCGGGTCATCGAAATCCGGCTGACCCGACCGCAGCCCGACCTGCTCGATCTGCTCGCCCAGCCCGATATGGCGATCACCCGCAATGGCGAAGGCTGGGGGCCGTGGCGACCGCTATGGACCGACAGCACCGCCCGGCTGGTGATCCTGCCGCTGCCGGGCTCTGCCGAGGCAGAAGCGGGGACGCCGCTCGACGAAATTGCACCGGCAGCGATATTGTGGGGCACGACAGCCGCCGCCGCGATCGCTCAATTCGAGCAAGGCGATGTTGCCGCCGTGTTCGGCGGGCGGTTCGAGGATTGGCCGCTGGTCGCGGCAGCCGGCATTCCGCAGGACCGGCGTCTGCTCGATCCCGTCGAGGGACTGTTCGGACTCGCCGTGGTCGAGCCTGAGGGATTGCTGGCCACCGAAACCGGGCGATCCGCCGTGGCGATGCTGATCGACCGATCGAGCATTGCCGAAGCGATGGGCCAGCCATGGGCGGCGCGACTGACGCTTCGCCGCATCCCGCCGGGGGACGAAGTCCCCGACAGCCTGTATCCCGGCTGGATCGACCTGACCCTTGACGAGCGTCGAACAAATGCCGCGACCATCGTCCGCAACTGGCGGCGCGGGCCCGGCAACGGCGAGCCGCCGCTGGTGTTGATCGCCCTGCCCGATGGCCCGGGCGCACGGATGCTGTTTGCCCGGCTGCACGCCGATCTGGCGCGCGGTGGCATAGAGGCGCGGGCAGTGGCGCTGACGGCGAATGCGGATTTACGGTTGATCGACGAGGTTGCACCGAGCAGCGACATTGGCTGGTATGTTCGCCGCATGGCCTGCGGCAGGGGTATCGCCTGCGATCCGGCTGCCACTGCGCTGATCGATGCGATCGATCTGGCGCAGAACGAACTGGCCAGAGCGGCGGCGCTGAGCAATGCCGAGGCGGCGATTGTCCGCCATGGCGCGTTCATGCCCATCGCCGGTCCGCTGCGCTGGTCCCTATCGAGCCCGCGCACCACCGGAGTACGGCCCAACAGCCGCGGACGGCATAGCTTGATTCGTCTGAGACAATCCCCAGATTAGCCGGGCAAGGGTTTGGCCACGGGCCGTATCGAGTGGCGATGCGGCGTCGAGCACCATGAGGAGCACGCCTTACCATGCCTGCCATACAGGACCAGTTCGACCAGATGTTCGCGGCAGCTGGCGTCGATGCGCGCGATCCCACCGCGATTCGTCGACGCATCGAAACGATGGAGATGCTGCTCGAACGCAGTCTGGTCATTCCGGGTTTAAACCGGGCGGTCGGGCTGGATTCCATCCTGGGCTTGGTGCCCGTCATCGGCGATGTGATCACCGCCGCGATGGGGGCCTATATCGTTTGGGAGGCCCGCAATCTGGGCATGTCGAAGTGGCAGTTGTGGCGCATGGCAGGCAATATCGGCTTCGACGCACTGATCGGCGCGGTGCCGCTGGCGGGCGACCTGTTCGACTTTTTGTTCAAATCGAACAGCCGCAACCTGCGCATTATCCGCAAGCACCTCGACAAACACCATCCCGCGACCGGGATCATCGAAGGCAAGGTGCTATAGAGCTGACGCGGAGCGGCCGGTGAGGCTGAGACGGGAGCTTTGGAAAATTGGCGGAGACGGAGTCCGCATAACTATTGATTGCCGACGATTGCCGATGACCCCTTATGTGGCCTTTCCCCTCGTTTCATTCATGCGACTAACCGCCACTGACCGCTGCCAATCGCCCGAACCCGGATATATGTGTGGGGACGAATGGGGGGACGGAGTGACATGGGCAACCTAACAGCACGATTTGTGGCCAGTCCCCGGCCGGTCGGCACTTGGACAGCGATGGCTTGTTTTTGCTGGTCAAGCCGAGCGGCGCGAGATCGTGGCTGTTGCGCATACAGGCGGACGGCAAGCGGCGAGAGTTCGGCCTGGGATCGGCCAAGACGGTTGCGCTCGCAGATGCCCGCGACGAGGCTGCGACGGTCCGCCGCGACTATAGGCAGGGCGTCGATCCTCTCTGGCAGCCAAACGAAAAGCCAAGGCCGAGCGGCAAGCAGCGATCACCTTCGCAGAGGCAGCGCTGACCTCTCACGACGAAAGCAAGCTATCATGGCGCAACAGCAAGCATCGCGCGCAATGGCTATCGACGCTGGAGACATACGCCTTGCCCGCGCGGGGCACAGTGAAGGTTGCCGACGTCACCGGGCCGATGGTGCGCGACTGCCTGTTGCCGATCTGGCTGGAGAAGCCGGAGACAGCAACGCGGGTGAAGCAGCGCATCGGCACTGTATTGGATTGGGCCTATGCCAAGGGCTATCGCGCCAGCGAAGCGCCGATGCGGTCAATCGGCAAGGGACTTCCGCGCCAGCCGAAACGGGACCGTCACTTCGCGGCGATGCCCTATCCCGACGTGCCCGCGTTCATGGCAGGGCTGGCCACCATGCCGAGCATCGGCCGGATGGCGCTGCGTTTCCTGATCCTCACTGCGGCACGGTCCGGCGAGGTGCGCAACGCCACTTGGGGCGAGGTCGATCTGGACGGCAAGCTCTGGTCGATACCGGGCGCGCGAATGAAGGCTGGCAGGGACCATGCCGTGCCCTTGTCCGACGAAGCCGTGGCCATCCTTCGCACCATGCACGATGCCCGACTGAAGGCCGACGATCCGGCCGAAATCATCTTTCGCGGCAAGGGCGATAAGCCGCTGTCCGATATGACGTTGACCAAGGTGCTGCGAGATGGCGGGCATGCCGTCGTCACTGCGCACGGCTTCAGGTCGTCATTCCGCGATTGGGCAGCCGAATGCACGTCAATCCAAGGAGAGGTCGTAGAGGCGGCGCTGGCGCATACCGTGGCCAACAAGGTCGAAGCTGCTTATCGACGGACAAACTATCTGGAGAAGCGGCGGGCGCTGATGGATAGCTGGGCGTCGTTTCTGGCGGAGAGGGCGGATAATGTTGTGGCGCTGCGGACGGCGGGCTAGCCGAAAGCGGTCGGTCGGCTAACGACCCCATTGCAGACATTCGACACAACGCTACTCTGTCTCAATGATTGGACCCGAACCGTGTGGCCATTGGACGGCCAACCTACCGAGCAACAACTTCGAGCATCTAGTAGTTGGCCAGCGCTATCGAGTGGATCGGCCTTTCCAAGATTTTGACAAAGATATTCATGAAGCGGGAGAAATTTGGACGTTTTTGGGGTCCAACTTTTCCACGCACGACAACGGCCTGTCCTTGTTCGTAAGCTTGGATGGTGCGAGCGAATGGCACATCCGGCTTCAATGGCACTCGAGCGAGCAGGGGCCTGTCATCGACGATCTGGGCGAATATATCGTTTACCAATCGTAAGTCCGCCTCCCATTCCATTCCAGACATCGGCGGGGATGGGGCGGTCATCGTGCATCTACGTGCCCAACCCAAAAGCTCGTTCAAAATGAGATATTCCCCCGGCAGCAACTGACAAAACCGACAAAAGCCCCTTTTGGCAGTTTTGTCAGTGCCCCTCTCTCACGAATGGCAAAATAATGACCACGAAATCCAAGCCCCCGGTTGGCAGCGCGATAGTTGGTTAGCTCGTTAGCTGGAATGAGTTCTGGCATGACTGCCGGAGTTTGGCCTAGCTGGGCGTCGTTTCTGACGGAGAGGGCTGCTAATGTCGTGGCGCTGCGGACGGCGGGCTAGCGAGAGCCGACGGGCAGATAACGACCCATTGCGGACATCGGTGTTTGACCGTAGCCATTCGAACATGACGAAATCCGTTCTTCTTGCGGAGTATCCGGGTGATCTCGCTTGGCGACGGTTTGCGAGCGCATACGGTTCGACCGGCAATGACATTAAACATGTCGCAGCTGCCGTCTTGGGGGCTCCGAGTGCTTTATGGTTCGAGACCGGCATCCCGGCACTTGAAGGGCTGAGCCCAAGCGAGGTTTTTAACGCCAATTCAAACGGCGAAAAGATCATCCGCGCGGTAATCATGCGCATGCCGTAGGTGGCGTTGGGGGGATCGACAAAAGCCGCTAGCGAAATGCGGTCGCTGCCGTATTTTAGCGGCCATGGACGAAAATACCCGGATATACATTGATGCGTTGATTACCCGCGACAAGAAGGCAGCTCTCGCCTTCATCAGGAATGCGCTGAAGCGCCACGGTCAGGTCGAAACCGTCACCACAGACGGTCTGCGCTCTTATGGCGCGGCGATGGACGAACTCGGCAATCGCGATAAGCAGGAACCTGGCAGCCTTCAAACATCGTGATGTGCTTGTGCCAGACCCGACAGCAGCTTAGCGTTTGCGCATGTCTGCAACCGCTGCGCCGCCCCCACCACGCTTCTTTTCGCATGCCGTGTTCGAAGATTTTCTGGAGCCTGAGCTGGTCCAGCGCCTGCTGGACTATGTCGAATCCAACCAGAACCGGTTTACGCCGACTACCGTGCGTCAATTGGACGGAACGCGCGTCGATCCCGCCTCGCGCGTATCGTTGGGGCTGGAGGATCTGGGTGTTTGCCTGGAGCCCCTAGAGCGCAAGCTTCGCGCCGCCGAGCTAATGCTTCGCGCGAAAATCGGCATCGGCCCCTATGACTTCCAGGACATGGAGCTACAAATCGCGGCGCATAATGACGGCGGATTTTTCTGCCGCCATAGCGACAGCTACAAAGGCTGGGGCATCGACCGGGTGATCAGCGGCGTCTATTATTTCTACCGCCAACCCTGCGGTTTCAGCGGCGGAACGCTCCGACTCTATCCCCTCACCGGCGCTGGCCATATCGACATCGCGCCTGGGCATAACAGCCTGCTGGTGTTCCCGTCCTTCGTGCAGCACGAAGTGATGCCGGTCGCCTGCCCGTCACGTGCCTTCATGGATTCGCGTTTTGCCGTCAACTGCTGGTTCCGCAAGCAGCCTAAATCGTTGACCTGACAAATCTACCTATGGCGCACACATCCCCGCGCCATTGCAGTTGACCGTGCTGGGGCATGAAACTTGTATGATGCAATCGCCTGGGCTCACACAACCGCAACTCGCCGCCTGGGCTGCTGCCGGTACCGCGATCATGGCGACGATGGGGACGGCGGCTGCGCCCATCCCCAGCGCCTTGACCAAGTCACGGCGGTTGCGGTGCACCGGTGTCGCAATATGCTCTTGCAGCAGATCGCAGCGCGAAAGCATGTCTAGTGCGCGCCAAACCGACTCTTCGGGGACATGGGAGCCTGGCATCTGGTCTTGCAGCTTTGCCGAAAGGCCAGCCACGCCCGAGGTTCCGTCACATGCGCGCCAAACCGCCGCTGCAAAAGGATTTAGCGTGATCGCCTCGTCCTTGTTCAGGTCGTAGATCAGCACTTCGCTTTCCATGTCTCGCACCACCAATTCGTCGGCTCGTGCACGCGGTCTGATCTCTGAAGCCATAGCGAAACTCCCCTGTTGGTGACCAACGGTGGCGTAAAAGCGCTGGAAAAGCAAACGGAAGGCTGGAATTTCCGTTGCAGTTAACAGGTTTCTGCATCACGCCCCCCGGATGCCACCTGAAAACAGCGCGTCCGCCGAGTTCGCCCGCCTGCGCTGGGCCGGTGACTTCGTTTTTTGCGGTTATGGCGCGCGGGTCGGCGTGCGATTCACCGACCGCACCCTTGGCACAGAGCTTGCGCTTCGCCCGTCGCCCGGCACGCGCCTGGCGGCACCGGGCAAAGTGGACCGCATGCTGTCGATTTTTCATAGCAACGGTCGCTATTGGATATACGGCGACGATGAAATGAAGTGCCAGCCCATAGTGCGCGCGGATCTGCTGGACGCTTTCACCACCCATCTCCGCGCTGCCTTCGCGGAATTCTCACGCAAGAAGCTTTTCGTGCATGCCGGCGCGGTGGGATGGAACGGCACGGCGATCATCTTTCCCGGCAAGTCGCTAGCGGGCAAGACCACGTTGATCGCGGAACTGGTAAAAGCTGGCGCCACCTATTTTTCCGACGAGTACGCCGTGCTGGACGACAAGGCTCAGGTACATCCCTTCGCCAAGCCACTGTCGCTGCGCGAAACGCGGTCATCGCGCCAACGCGAAACGCTCGTGGAAAGTTTGGGCGGCGTCGCGGCACGAAAACCGCTACCGGTGGCTATGGTGGTGATGACGCAGTATCGCGACGGCGCGCGCTGGAAGCCCAAGACCCTGTCGCCGGGTGAGGGCGCATTGGAGATCATGGCCCACACCATCGCTGCCCGACGCTGGCCCGCGCTGGCCTTATCGGTCATTGGTGCCGTTGCAGACCAAGCAACCGTTATTCGCTCCGAACGAGGCGACGCGCGCAAGCTGGCTTACGAAATCCTGACTGCTCAACATGATATGGCGGATCATGCGTCAAGCACGGCCGAATAGCGCCGCTCTGGTCGGGCGCATCCTGTCGGGCGCGTGGCGCGCGACGCCGCCACCTTGCGACCTGACGCCAGCGGAACTCGCTCTTGTGACGCCCCTGCTCAACTCGTCCGGCGGCACGGCGCTAGGTTGGTGGCGGATAAAGGACACCCCGCTTGCGCTCCATGCCGAAACCTTGCGCGGGTCCGCGCAATTATTGGCGCTGGACGATGCTGTGAGGGAAGCGGCGCTGTCAGAGCTATGTTCCTTGCTGAACGGTGCCGGTGTCACGCCGCTGCTTTTCAAAGGCTGGGCAGCGGCTCGCAGCTATCCCCAAGGATGGCTGAGACCCTATGGCGATTTCGACCTGTTGGTGCGTGACTGTGAATTCGCAAGGGCTCGGGCGGTGCTGGCTGATGCAGCCACAGGGTTTCTTGGCAAAAATTACGGGATGCCGCTTGGACCGCTCGGCCACTGCGCTGTCGATCTCCATGATCGTCTGGATAGTTTTTATGCCGCAGATGGCGACACGCTGTTTGCTCGCGCTCGCGCCGTGACTTTGCCAGGCGGTACATTGCTGGTGCCTTCGCCCGAGGATCACCTGCGACTATGCGCCATTCACCTGTTCCGTCACGGGGGGTGGCGCCCCTTATGGCTGTGCGACGTCGCGGCGATGAGTGAAGCAGCTGACGCGGATTTCGACTGGCAGATTTGCCTGGGAGATCGACCTGCCACTGCCGCCTGGACGGCGGCTGCCATAATGTTGGCGACCCGGTTGCTGGGCGCGCGCAGCGATCATCTTCCGCCGCGCGTGCGCAATCAATGCGTGCCTGCATGGCTGGAAGCCACGGTATTGCGATACTGGGAAAACCCGCGTGCAGACCGCGTCCTGCCACCAAATTTAGGCGGTTTTCGCACGCCGATTGCAACCCTGAAGCGCCAATGGCGCGATCCTATCAAGGCAACGATATGGAGTTCCGGGTCGCCTGAGCCAGGCTCTCGTTTGCATTTCCAGATTTTTCGGTTCTTCACGACAATCGGACTTGGTCTGAGCCGCAGGTTCAGGCGGTCTTGATACTATCCTGCATGGAATTTGCACCCGGGATGGACCCTGCCACAGCGCGCTTGACGAGCGCACGGATCGCGGCGGCGCCCTGCGCCGCCCGGCTGCCGATGTGGCCGTCGGGCGTCACCAACACGGCGCAAGGCGTTCCCCAGCAATCATAGGCTTGTGCCACTGCACCCCTCGCCTGCAGCAGCGCATAATGCTCCGGCCCCTCCGTGCTGTCGCTGATACGCACGATCTCCAGCAGGTGCGAATGGTTCTTGTGCCAACGGTCAACTTCATCGGCCATCGCCAGACAAGGCGGGCAATCAGATTTTGTGAAAAATAGGATCACCGGGCGGCCTGCTGCAAGCAACTGTTCGAGCGTGATGAAGTCACCCCGGGTATCGCTGAGTCCGAAGGACGGAGCCAGTGAACCCTCGGGCAGGCCGAGGCTTGCTTTAGGCAATGCGTATGCGGTCGCGCCGGTCGTCGCATCCATCTGTACCCGCGACAGACGGTGCAGTATCGTCAGTTGTGCCAAGGCGATCAGCAGCAGCAGTAGAAGCGCAACTAACGCGGCCGCGCCCGCCAGCGCTGCTAGCGGCGTGATGCCGAAGAATTGATCCAGCCGCCAAGTATTAGCAGCATGGGGGCCCGCCGCCACGACCAACAGCGCCAGGCCGGTCAGCAAGCCGTTGCGCATTAAGGTCAGCGGACCGATCGGCGCCGAGTCGATCTGTCCGAAGCAATTGCAAATTGGATGGCGGCCCTGAGACAAGTTGAACAGGATGGCGCCGGTGAACAGCGCCAAAAGCGCCAACGCAGTCAAAGCACCCACATAAGCGGCAGGCGGCACGATCAGCGCAACCGCCACCGAGAGTTCGACCAGCGGCAACGCAAAAGCCAAATATGTCAGCATGCCGCGCCCGACACCAAAACCCGCGAGCATCTCTCGCGTCTTGTCGGTGTTTGCCAGCTTGGCCAAACCCGCCACGGCAAAGACGAGAGCCAAGACGAGGCGGGCCAGCAGTGATCCAAACAGCAACGTCATTTTCCCGCCCACCAAGTCGCTCGGCTAATTTTGACACAACGGCACTGTCGGAGCAATTGTACCGGCTAGGTAAACCAACGGCCGAAATGGCGTCGGTTGGTAAATGTCGGCTTTCGATGGTTGAAGCCCGAAACGTGCCATTCCGCTCTCGGCCCCACAGATGCATCTCCGTGCGCGTTTTTCAATCGGCCGATGAGGGCCGAGGAGAAGAACCATGGGATATTCGCGATTTGATCGAGCCATGCAGGGTCGTACGGCCTGGAATGCCGGAAAAAACGTAGGCTCCAAGCGTCCACTAACTCAAAAGCGGATTTGGTCAGTCCGCTTCCATCTCGACCACGAGGGTCGATTGCGGGACAAAGCTCTGTTTGACCTAGCGATCGACAGCAAGCTGCGCGGCTGCGATTTGGTCAAGATCAAAATTGGGGATGTCGTCGCAGGCTCGGACGTTCGCAATCGAGCGATCGTCATTCAGCAGAAGACTAATCGCCCGGTGCAATTCGAGCTCACCGCCGACGTTCGTGCGACGCTGGTATCGTGGTTAGAGCGTCGGGGCGGATCGACCAACGATTATCTGTTCCCAAGCCGTGTGGATCATGATGGTCACATGAGCACCCGCCAGTATGCGCGCTTGGTCGACGAGTGGGTAATGGCAATCGGGCTACGGAAATCGGAATATGGAACGCACTCGCTCCGACGGACGAAAGCCGCCAAGATTTACCGAGCTATGGGCAATATCCGCGCCATCCAGATCCTACTGGGCCACACCAAGATCGAGAACACGGTTCGCTATCTCGGAGTGGATGTCGAAGACGCTCTGTTGCTAGCGGAGCGAACAGAAATTTGACTTCGACTGCGGTCGACCGATCGATTCGGCCGACCGCTCTCGGGTTGAGATCAGGAAAGCATGTTTGGCAAATATGGGGGGTTGCAGCCTGTCCGCTTTCGGCAGCCGATCCATCGCCGTCAATGTCTGGAACGGGGGTGGGAAGCTGGCATTCTCAAGAGGTGCCAGACTGCGGCAATTTTGCCCTTCCAATCCCAGAAGCGTGTTGTTTTCGAACGGCATTGTCAGAGACATGTACCTATTACAGTGTCAAGGCTGTCAGACCTGTCTCCTTAATCAGCAGTTTGGCGGATTGCAGCGGTTTAGTGCCCGGACAACTCCGAAAAGCCGGCAAGTCCGCGACTGAAATCGGCTGGGTGCATTTGCTCTGGCAACACCCCGGCCATCGCGGCAACGCACGGACGGTGCTTATGATAGCAAGCTTGCGGGAGACTGCCCAGCTTCGTAAACCAAGCCCATGCCGGTAATCGACTATCTTGTCCTCCGCTCCCCCGGCTGCACGGCCATTTGGGAAATCGCCCCTGGAGGGGCTCCGCTGTGGCGCTATTGGGGGCCACGGCTACCCGACGGGACAAACCCGGGGGCGGGTCTGGTTTCCACACGCGCGCGGCCAAGCTTTGCTGCCGACAGTGACCATCCGCTGTCCATCTTGCCTGGAGTGGGCATGGGCTGGTTCGGCGGGTCGGCGCTGTTGGCGCACCGTGATGGCAGCGACTGGTCCTTCGCCGTTACCGATTGCAAGGTCGAGCGCCTTGACGACGTTAGCCTGCGCTTCGTTTTGCGCGATGCGATTGCGCGCATCGACGTGACGGTGACGGCCTGCCTCGATCCCATCACCGACGTACTGACATTGTCGACAAGCCTTGCCAATTCCGGCGACGCTCCGCTCGACCTGCAATGGCTGGCAGCCGGGGTGTTGCCGCTGCCCTTCGATGCGATTTCGGTGCGCAGCTATGGCGGTCGCCACAACCGCGAGTTCGTCGCCATCGACGACAGGCTGACCCGATCGACCTGGCAGCGCGAGAACCGACGCGGGCTGACCAGCCACGATTGCTTCCCCGGGGCGGTCGTGACCTGCGCGGATGGCAGCGCCTATGGTATCCAACTGGCATGGTCGGGCAATCATGCACAGAGCATCGAATGGTGCGACGACGGGCGTCGCCAGTGGCAAATGGGCGAATGGCTGGCACCTGGCGAGGTGCGGCTAGCACCCGGCGAGTGTATCTCGACGCCCGATCTTCTTGCAACCTGTTCGACCGAGGGAGCGAATGGCGTCGCCTGGGCGTTCCACCGTGCAATCCGCGCGCGCAGCGATTGGCCCGATGGCACGATGTCGGCGCGCCCCGTCCACATCAACACGTGGGAAGGCTTCTACTTCGCTCATGATGAAGCCGCACTTATGCAACTGGCGACAGCGGCGGCGGACATCGGCATCGAACGTTTCGTTCTTGACGATGGCTGGTTCGGGCAACGCGACGACGATAGATGCTCGCTGGGCGACTGGACGGTCGATCGTCGCAAATATCCCGATGGGCTTGAACCACTGGCCCGACATGTCACGTCGCTCGGTATGGGCTTCGGCCTTTGGATCGAGCCCGAAATGGTCAGTCCCGATAGCGATCTTTACCGTTCGCATCCCGACTGGGCCCTGCAGGTTGCCGGGCGACCGCCGCTGATCGCGCGCAACCAGCTGGTGCTGGACATGAGCAATGACCTTGTGCGCAATCATCTGTTCGACTGCATCGCCGCGCTGCTCGATGCACTGCCGATTTCGTATCTCAAGTGGGACCACAACCGCGACCTCACGCACGCAGGGGAGCGCGCAACGTATCGGCGGCAGGTCACCGGGGCCTACGCATTGATGGCGCGGCTGCGCGCCGCCTATCCCGGCGTCGAGATCGAGGCCTGCGCCGGGGGTGGTGGGAGAATCGATGCCGGAATCGCGCGCCATAGCCATCGTTTCTGGACGAGCGACAATATCGATGCGCTGAGCCGGGTCGCCAGCCAGCGAGGATTCCTTCAGTTCATGCCACCCGAGCGGATGGGCGCGCACGTCGGTGCCAGCCCGGCGCATGTGACCGGACGTTCGCAAACCATGGCGTTCCGATGCGGTGTCGCTTTGCCAGGCCATTTCGGAGTCGAACTCGATATCCGGACTATCGGCGACAAGGATCGCCGGGAATTGCAATCAGGCATTGCCCGATATAAGGCGTTGCGTGACCGACTGCACAGCGGTCGCACCTGGCTCGGCGACTCAGGCGACCATGTCATCTGGCAGGCGGTCGGCTCGAGCGAGGCGTTCATGCTGATCGTCACCCGAACCGATATCGGAGAGTTGGCCTATCCGCCGTTGCTGCGCTTGCCGATGTGCTTGCCACACAGGCGGTACCAGATCAGCCGCGACGGCATGGAGCGGGTCGAGCATGATGGGGCCTGGCTGACGCGCATGGGTTTCGCGTTACCGCGCATGCCTGCCGAGGCACTACGGATATTCGAGGTGACTGCATTGTGACGTTCGATCCTGCCGAGCATCCGCACCGCCGATTCGATCCGCTGAAAGGCGAATGGCTTCTGATATCGCCCCATCGCGCCCTCCGGCCATGGCAAGGGCAGAAAGACATCCCCGATTTGGCGGACCCGCCGCCGCATGATCCCGACTGTTACCTGTGTCCCGGCAACAGGCGGGTTACCGGCCAGATGAATCCTTCCTATTCCGGCCCATTCGTATTTGAGAATGATTTCGTCGCGTTGCTGCCCGATACGCCGACGCCCACCGATGCCATCGATCCGCTGTTCGCGATCGCGCCGGCGCGCGGCACCAGCCGGGTGATCTGCTTTTCTCCCGATCACGGTCGCTCGCTGCCCGAACTGACGCAGGACGAGCGGGTGGCAGTCGTCGATTGCTGGTGCGGTGAGGTCGCAGCGCTGGGCCAGACTTACGCGCATGTTCAGCTGTTCGAGAACAAGGGCGCGATGATGGGCTGTTCCAACCCGCATCCGCATGGACAATTGTGGGCGAGTGATTATCTTCCCGACCTCATCGCAACCGAGGACAGGACGCAGGCGGCGTGGCTGGACCGGCACGGTGTATCGATGCTGCTCCAGCTGGCGGAGCGCGAAAGCGGCGGCCCGCGCGTGGTGGTGGAGAACACGCATTGGCTGGCAATAGTGCCCTGGTGGGCGGCATGGCCGTTCGAAACGCTGCTGCTGCCGAAATTCGGTGTCGCTCGCCTGCCTGATCTCGACGCGCGGCAGCGCGCCGACCTCGCCGCGGCGATCGGCGAACTTACGACGCGCTATGACAATCTGTTCCAGTGCAGCTTTCCCTATTCGATGGGGTGGCATGGCGCGCCGTTCGGGGAACGATCGACGCAACACTGGCAATTGCACGCGCATTTCTATCCGCCGCTGCTGCGTTCGGCATCGGTGCGCAAGTTCATGGTTGGGTACGAGATGCTGGCAGAGGCACAGCGCGATCTGACGCCTGAACAGGCAGCGCGGCGGCTGCGGGCGACCAGTACAATCCACTACCGTACGGACGCGGCATGACCGCGTTCGACCGCCTGCCACTGGCGTTTGCCGACAGCTTTGGATCGCTGCCAGACCGCATCGCCCGAGCCCCCGGAAGGGTCAATCTGATCGGCGAACATACCGACTATAATGACGGCTTTGTGTTGCCTGCCGCGATTTCGGTCGAAACACGGGTCGCTGCCCGCGCCCGTAGAGACAATCTGGTCACAGCAATTGCTGCCGATCTGGGAGGCGCGCGAGCACACTGGTTGCTCGACGACGCACCGCCACCGCCAGGGGGAGGCGACTGGTCGGCCCATGTTCGGGGCATGGTCGCGATGATGCTGCGCGAGGGTTACGATTTGCCCGGGCTTGATCTGATGATTACCGGCAGCGTGCCCCGAGGTGCTGGCCTCTCGTCTTCAGCCTCGCTCGCCGTCGCGCTCGGCATGGCGCTCCATGCGCTGACCTCCGACATGTCTGCCGATGCAACCCTGATCGCGCAATTGGCGCAACGCTCCGAGATCGAAGTAGTCGGCACAAATTGCGGCATCATGGACCAGCTGGTGTCAGCACGCGGTGTGGGTGACCATGCCCTGCTGATCGACTGTCGCAGTCTGGCGGCGCGCGCCATAAGTCTGCCCTCGGACCTCGCCATTGTCATCATTCATTCAGGCATCACGCGCGGGCTGGTCGACGGTGCCTATAACCAGCGCCGCGCCGCGTGCGAGGCGGTGGCATCGGCGCTCGGAGTTGCAGCCTTGCGGGATGTCGATGTGGAGATGCTGCAAGCATCCGAATCCCGGCTCGCCCCCCTCTCGTTCCGACGCGCCCGTCATGTCGTGACCGAAAATGCACGCACATTGGCTGCGGCAGATGCGCTGGTGGTCGGCGATCTTGCGCTACTCGGCAAACTCATGGCCGCCAGCCACGCGTCGATGCGCGACGATTTCGAGATAAGCTTGCCGCCGATTGATGCGCTGGTGGCATTGTTGCAGGCTGCTATCGGCGGCGATGGCGGTGCCCGGATGACGGGTGGCGGGTTCGGCGGCGCGGTGGTGGCGGTGTTGCCCAACGCAAAAGTCGAAGCCGTGCTGTCTGCGGTGAAAGCAGGCTATCGCACGCCTGACGGCGGCGAACCGATGATCCTTGTCGAGCGCGGCTGCCACGGCGCGTCGCTGGTGGCGCCTGATGCTGAAAAATCTGCATGACTTGGCGCGGGTGGCGCTACGCTGCTGCGGCAGGCTGTGCACGGCGGCTTAGGCTGCGTGCAGGTTCACTGCCCTGTGCCGATGCCGGTGCTCGATCTGGCGAGCGATCCGATGCGCGGATTGGCTTGCGGGCTACTCCGGCGCATCCCTGAACGCGGAAAAGCCGGTCCATATGGCGCGCTGACCGAATGCGATTCGATTGACCAGCAGCGCGGCAATGACAGACGTCACAAGTGTCAGCAGCATCGCGTCGATATAGTGGAACCACGGCGGGCTGATTTCTTCGGCGATAACCACACCGGTGGTGAACGCGTAGAACAGGAAACCCCATATCACACCTGCCACGGCGGCGCGGGCATCGACATTGCGAAACAGCAATCCGGCGATGAAGGCCGACAGAATCGGCATTGACGCTAGGCCGTTGAGCTGCTGCAACAGATTGATGATGCTGGTGGCATTGGCAAATACCGGCACCAGCGCGATCGAACTGACCGTCAGACACAAAGTCGCGATCGTGGCCACGCGTCGCGCATCGGTCAACGGCGCGACGAACTTATCATGGAAATCGACGGTGTAGAGCGCGACCGTGCCGTTGAGGATGGCGCTGGTGTGGGCGATCACCGCAGCCGCCATCATCGCTGCAAAGGCTCCCGAGAGCCATTCCGGCAGCACCCGGGCGACTACCATGCCATAAGCGGCGTCGTTGACGTCGCCGAACAGCTTGTAGGCGACGACGCCGGGAATGACGACGATGACCGGGATGATGAGGATGCGGATCGCCGCCGCAGCGAGCACGCCCTTTTGGGCCTCCCGCACGGTCGGCGCCGTCATCGCTTTTTGCGTGATGATCTGGTTGGTCGACCAGTAAAATATCTGGATGAACAGCATACCGGTGAACAATGTGTGGATTGGTATCGGGCTGTCGATCGCGCCGATCATGCTGAGCCGTTCGGTGGGAATGCCGGAAAGATCGAAATCGATCGCGGCGAGCGCCAGCACCACCACGAGCAGGGCAATGGCGAGCACGCCGATGCCGGAGAAAGTATCCATCACCGCCACTGCGCGTAGACCGCCGAAGATGGTGTAGGCCGCTGCGATGACTGCCATCGGTGCGGCGAACCAGAGCAGCGAGATGTTCGTGCCCAGCATCGAGGCGAGGAACAGACTGCCCGAATACAGCGCAGCGGGCAGATAGATGCTGATCGCGCCGAACATGAACAGGAAGGAGATGGTGGTGCGGATGGAACGTCCGCCATAACGCCGCTCCAGCAGCTCGGTCACCGTCGTCACCTTGTACCGATAGTAAACCGGCACAAATACAAAGGCGAGGATCATCAACCCGACAAAGCCGCAAATCTCCCACCAGGCGAGCAACAGCATCTGGTTGCCGTTCATGCCTACAAGTTGCTCGGTGGAAAGATTGGTGAGGGTGATCGAGCCGGCGACAAACAACCAGCTGAGGCCCCCGCCAGCTAGGAACACATCCTTGCTGCTATTGTCATGCCCTGCACCATGATGATGCCCGGCGGCATCGCGGGTCATCCGCCGCACCTTCCAGACAGTCAGCAGCGCCATCAGCCCGGTCAGCACCAGCGCGATGCCGATTTGCAGCGACGCTCCAGCCAGCAGGTTGTTCATATCTCGCTCCCCCTCACCGCCACACTGCCGATGGCGCTTGCGGCTTGTCAGCCAGATGGGCCACAAGTGCAACAATGACGAGCGAAGCGAGCGAAACGATGCGGCTGGGCTGCTGCTATTATCCCGAGCATTGGCCTGAGGATCGCTGGGCTGACGATGCCCGGCGCATGGTGGCAATGGGCCTCAGCCGGGTCCGCATCAGCGAATTCGCGTGGAGCCGGATAGAGCCCGGACCCGGCCGCTTCGACTGGGGCTGGCTGGACCGCGCGGTAGAGGTACTGCACGCCGCCGGGCTGGGCATCATCATGGGCACGCCAACCGCGACCCCGCCTAAATGGCTCGTCGATGCGATGCCCGACATGCTGGCGATCGATGTCTGCGGTCGTTACCGCCGTTTCGGTTCGCGGCGTCACTATTGCTTCAGCCACCCGGGCTATGCCGCAGAGGCAGCGCGGATCACGCAGGCAGTGGCAGAACGCTATGGCAATCACCCGGGCGTGGTGATGTGGCAAACCGACAATGAATATGGCTGCCACGATACGGTAATGAGCTTCAGCGATGCGGCGCTGGCGGGCTTTCGCCGCTGGCTGGGCAAACGTTATGGCAGCGTCGATGCGCTCAATACGGCATGGGGCAATGTCTTCTGGTCGATGGAATATCGCTCGTTCGAAGAAATCGACCTGCCCAATCTGACCGTTACCGAGGCTAATCCGGCGCATCGGCTGGCGTTCCGCCGCTATTCCTCGGACCAGGTGGCTGCGTTTAACGCCATGCAGGTGGCAATCATCCGCGCGGCCTCTCCAGGGCGCGCCATCACGCACAATTTCATGGGTTTTTTCACCGAATTCGATCACCATGCTGTCGGCGGGCAGCTCGACCTAGCGACATGGGATAGCTATCCGCTCGGATTCCTCGAGCAGTTCCGCTTTTCGGATGCCGACAAGCAAGCCTTTGCCCGGCAGGGCCACCCCGATATCGCCGCGTTCCATCACGACCTATATCGAGGGTGCTCGGGCGGACGCTGGGGCGTCATGGAGCAGCAGCCCGGACCAGTGAACTGGGCGCGCTACAACCCCGCGCCGCTGCCCGGCATGGTGCGGCTGTGGACGCTCGAAGCGCTGGCGCATGGTGCCGAACTGGTCAGCTATTTCCGCTGGCGTCAGGTGCCCTTCGCCCAGGAACAGATGCATGCAGGTCTGCTGCGGCCGGATAATGAAGAGACGCCGGCCGCCGATGAGGTGCGGGCGGCCGCGCGGGACATCGCCGCGCTCGGCCCGTCAGGCGCGCCGCCGCGCGCCGTTGCGCTGCTGTTCGACTATCAGGCGGACTGGATTACCGGCATCCAGCCACAAGGTGCCGGGCAAAGCGCGCTGTGGGCGGCGTTCGATTGGTACAGCGCCCTGCGTCGGCTCGGTCTCGATATCGACATCATCGCGCCGACCGCGTCGCTCGATGGATATGCGATGGTCGTCGTTCCTTGCTTGCCGATCGTCGAGGAGGCGCTGGCCGAGCGGTTGGCGGGTTTCGCCGGCCCGGTGGTGATCGGCCCGCGCTGCGGCAGCAAGACCGCCGATTGCTCGATACCCGCAACCTTGCCGCCCGATTTACTCCAACGGCTTATCCCGATGAAGGTCACGCAGATATCCTCTCTGCGGCCAGGCGTTACGGAAACCGGCGCCTTCGCTGACGGCGAAGGCTGGACCGTCGGCAGCTGGATCGAGGATGTCGAGAGCAAAGCGACGGTCGAATGGGCGACGCAAGCCGGACGCCCCGTGGTGCTGCGTCACGGCCCGCTGCGCTACGTCGCCGCCCAGCCCGATGCCGCGCTGCTTGATCGTCTTCTCAAGCGCGCGGCGCAAGAAGCAAAGCTGGCGCTGCTCGATCTTGCGCCGGGTGTCCGAGTCCGCCGCAATGGCCGATACCTGTTTATCGTCAATTATGCATCCGAAGCTCTCAAATGTCCTATCGTAAATGGTCACCATTATCTACTAGGGGGTCCAGTGCTCGAACCGGCGGGCGTAGCGGTGCTCAGGGCTGCGAATGGGATTTGAAGCAATTTCGAGCCGTTAATCCCGGACTGTTCGATTACCTCGCAGAAGGTGCGGCTTGGCCGAACCTTGGTCGGTTCGCCGCCTTGTCGGAATAAGCTGTCTCAAGCCCGATCGCGTCGCCTGCGGCAGGCCGGGCATTTTGAGCGGTTTCCGAGGAACACTGTCAGAGCAAATGCATCGGCTACGCTCTCACGATGGCCTGCCGATTTACGCGGGATGGCACTTCTAGTCCGTAGCCAAGCCACCGATGTCTGCAATGGGGTCGGTTGCTGCATGTCGGCTTTTTTTGATTGTTGAAGCGCCGAAACCAAATAGTCCGCTACCGGCCCCAATTCTGCCAGTCCGCAAAGTGCCTTCCTTCGAGACGTACAGGTTGGCATCGTTGCTACCCGTAAGCGGTCGTTCGTTGGTGCGTTCGCGTACCGAGCGTTTGAACGCCCGGAAAGGTCGATAACTGCTTGTCCGCCGGAGAATGTTGCGCGCCGCGAACTCTAACCGTTGCCCGGTCAGACATTTCGGGCCAGCATGACGTCTCATCGCCGTAGGAGCCGAGATGCAGGACTATTCTTCTTATGATGCGATGGGGCTAGCGCAGCTCGTGCGACGCGGCGACGTCTCTGTCCCCGAACTCGTCGAAGCGGCGATAGCTCGGGTCGAGGGGCTCGACCGCATGATCAACGCGGTTGTCTATCGCGATTTCGACCGGGCTCGCGAGATGGCTGCCGGACCGTTGCCTGACGGCCCTTTTACGGGCGTGCCTTTCCTGGTCAAAGACTTCGGCATCGGCGTCGCCGGGTGGCCTTGCACCAGCGGAAGCAGGTTCTGCGCCGAGGTCGTGGACCACGAAGATAGTGGTTTGACCCACCGATATCGCAAGGCCGGCGTCGTGATGCTTGGCCGGGGTGCCTCGTCGGAATACGGCATCGTCGGCAATGTCGAGACGTCACTGTTCGGTGCGACGCGCAATCCGTGGAACACTGACCACATCGCCGGGGGCTCGTCGGGTGGTTCGGCTGCGGCGGTAGCGGCGGGCATGGTGCCGATGGCGCACGCCTCGGACGGGCTGGGCTCGATCCGGATCCCGGCGGCGTGTTGCGGGCTGGTCGGGATGAAGCCCACCCG
>JAYSZB010000054.1:0-1836 GCA_043727035.1 Sphingomonas sp.
GAGCGCCGACATCGCGCGCGCGCAGATCGCGGCAGGCGCGGTGGGGCTGTGTTGCGCCAAGCTGGGCGAGGCCGAGGCGCTCGCCGCCGAGGGCATCGATGGCTTGCACCTCACCTCGCCGGTGGTGACACCGCCCGCCATCGCCCGGCTCGCCGCGCTATCGCGGCAGCTAACCTCGCTCAGCGTCGTGGCCGATCACCCTGCTGCGATCGACGCGCTCGCCAGCGCGGCGCAAGGCGGACCGCCCCTGACGGTGTTCGTCGATATCGATCCGGGCATTCGCCGCACCGGCGTTGCGTCAGCCAAAGACGCTGTGACCTTGGCCCGCCTGATCGCCGACTGCCCGTCGCTGCGCTACGGAGGCGTGCAATTTTACTGCGGCGCGCAGCAGCACATCCAAAACTTCGCCGAACGCCGCGAAGCGATCGCCGAACGCACCCGCTACCTGAGCAAATGTCTAGCCGACCTTGCCGCCGCAGGCCTTTCGCCCAAGGTCGTCACCGGCGGCGGTACCGGCAGCCATGCGATCGACGCCGAACTCGGCGTGCTGACCGAACTACAGGTCGGCTCCTACATCTTCATGGACTGTGAATACGCCGAGTGCGATCTCGACGGCGGCGGCGCGATGCCATTCGAAACGGCGTTGCTGGTCGATGCCCGCGTTATCAGCGCGAACGCCGCCGGACTGGTCACAATCGACGCCGGGCTCAAAGCCTTTGCCACTGACGCCGGGCCCGCCACGATTGTTGCGGGCGCGGGAGACGATGCCCGCTACCGGTTCATGGGCGACGAACATGGCGCGGTTATGGGGAGCGATCTTCCCGGACTGGGCGCGCGGATCACGCTAGGAACTCCGCACTGCGATCCGACCGTCAACCTGTACGACGCATACCATGTCGTCAACGGCGAGGATTTGGTCGAGATTTGGCCGGTGACCGCGCGCGGACGTTCCGCCTGAGCGGTGGCAGACCTGACTCAAATTTGAGTCGCGGTGCCCGCAACCGCGTAAAGTGTCACCAGCAGCCCCGTTATCAACCCGCCCGCACGATGGCTGCCGGTGCGCTGCCAGGTGAACGTCGCGATGATCGCCACTGCGGCAAGAACTGGCACGAACTGCAGCGCAATCACGGTGCTAAGTGGATCGAAGTCGGTGACCAGCGACCCGGTCATGAACAACACCGCGTAGATCACGCCGAGCATCACCATGAAGCCGCTGGTCAGCATCAGGACCGCGGAGAGGTAGCGCAAGCGGGCATGGTCGCTGCAGACCGTGGCGCTGGCCAGCGAGCGGGCCGTCACCAGAAACGCCAGCGTCAGCGGAACCACATAGATCGCCGAAATTTCCAAATGGCGAAAGCTTGGCAGTTTGACCGCGACAACCCACAGCCGAAAATCGGTGTGGAACAGACGATCGGTCAACCACAGCGCGGCGTACCCCGCCGCAACCGTTGCCCCAGCCAACAGGATCGATTTCGGCCAGTCCGATCGGTGGGTATCGGCAGGGCGCTTCATCACGCGGCCTAGCACTAGGCTCACCCCAGCGCCGACCAGGGCCCAGAGCGTGATCTGCGTCGTCACCGCCTGCGGCAGCCACTTCGACGCAGGCAGCAGAATGAAGGCTGCCAGGAATGTTGGAAAGAAAAGCAGCGCCGGCAATCCAGTGTTCAATGCAAATCTCCGCCACCAGCCCCGGTTTCGCCGTTCTGCCGCCGGGATGACTGCTGCACTCACGGAGGCGAAAAAGGGCAAACGCACCAGCGCATCGAATGCGCCGAGCACAATCATGATGAAGCCGACCAGGCCGATCCCGGTACCAGCCTCCTTCCAGTACCAGAC
>JAYSZB010000055.1:0-1830 GCA_043727035.1 Sphingomonas sp.
GGCATAACAGCTTAGTCGCAGATGCCCGGCGGCAATGCGATGAAATCAAGCTGCTTTAATAATGTTATCATCGGGCCATCAAAGGCCGGATCGACATCCTGTGTGCCCAGCGCCCACGCCATGATGTCAACGTCCTGCTCCTCGAGCAGCCGTTCAAACCACGCATATTCGTCTGCACCCCAGTCGGCCGAATACTGGTCAAAAAACCCGCCAACCATAGCATCCGCCTCCCGCGTGCCACGGTGGTGCGCACGGAAATGCAGTTTTCGGCGATAGGGGTCAGCGTCCATTTGGCTCTTCCAATAGCGGTTTACTCAAAACCCGTTCGTGTCGAGCGCAGTCGAGACACCCATCGGTGGTGCCGGACCTCACGGCATCTCGAATATGCTCGATGCGAACGGGGCTGAGATGTTCTGTAATTGCTGGCATCTACCACGAGCTAGCATTACATCCGGCCCTAACCATGCGTCCCGATATACTCAATCCGTTATTTGCAGAAGTCAGCGCGATGAAGGGCGTCGGCCCAGCGCTCGCGAAGCCGCTCGACCGTTTGGGTTTGCTAAGGGCGAAGGACGTGGCTTATCACTTTCCCGCGAGTTGGACGTACCGTAAGGCGGTGACGCGGCTCGACGTCGCCGATGTCGGCGGGAACATTATCGTCCGCCTGATAATCATGGATCAGCGCAGCAGCGGCAGCGCTCGCGCGCCTTTGCGGATTTACGGTGCGGATGCCGAGGGCAATTACATTACCTTGACCTTCTTCGGCCGCAATGGCGGGTGGGCGAGGAAGCAACTGCCGCTTGGCGAAGAGCGGATTATTTCGGGCAAGCTCGAACGTTACGGCGATGAACTGCAGATGGTGCATCCCGACCATATCGTTGCGGCAGGCGACGCGGGTGCGCCGGGTTTGGCCGAGCCAGTCTATCCGTTGTCCGAAGGGCTGACTAACCGGCGAATGGGTCAACTGGCGGCGTCGGTGCTGGAGCATATTCCGGTGCTGCCAGAGTGGATCGAGCCGAGTTTATTGGCCGCGCGTGGTTGGGCATCGTGGGCCGATTCGCTCCTTACCGTCCACCGCAAAGATGATCAGGCGGCGCGTGACCGGTTGGCGTATGACGAGTTGCTTTCGAACCAACTGGCGATGCGGCTGATTCGAGCGGCGATGGACAGGCAAAAGGCGGTGGCTGTGGTGGGAGACGGATCGCTAGTCGATCAGCTCCGACTGCCATTTGCGCTAACGGCGGCGCAGGTGCGCACCATTGGTGAAATCGAAGGCGACCTGGCGCAATCGCGACCGATGTTGCGTTTGCTGCAAGGCGATGTCGGCGCAGGCAAAACGATGGTCGCCGTCATGGCGCTGCTCCGCGGGGTCGAATCGGGGATGCAGGGGGCGATGCTGGCACCGACCGAAATTTTGGCGCGACAGCATTTCGCCAGCCTGCAGAAATTGCTCTCTGGCCTGCCGGTCAATGTGGCGATCCTGACAGGTAGGGAAAAAGGTAAACTGCGGGAAGCGACTTTGATGGGGCTGGCTGATGGCTCGATCCATATCCTCGTCGGCACGCACGCGATTTTTCAGGAGGCCGTGAACTATAAAGCATTGGCGGTTGCGGTGATCGACGAACAGCACCGTTTCGGTGTTTCGCAGCGGTTGATGCTTTCACGCAAGGGCAGGGGTGTGCCGCATTTGCTCGTTATGACCGCTACGCCGATACCGCGCAGCCTTGCACTCGCGGCTTATGGTGAGATGGACAGTTCGATACTGGACGAACTGCCGCCCGGGCGGACTCCGGTGGAGACGAGAGTGATTTCGCAAGAGCGGTTGCCCGA
>JAYSZB010000056.1:0-11910 GCA_043727035.1 Sphingomonas sp.
CGCGCCCGGGTCGGAATGGTGTTCCAAAAGCCCAACCCATTCCCCAAATCGATCTACGAGAATGTCGCCTACGGCCCGCGCATCCACGGCCTCGCCCAGGGCAAGACCGAGCTCGACGCGATCGTCGAGAAATCGCTCCGCCGCGCCGGTCTGTGGGACGAGGCCAAGGACCGGCTCGAGGAAAGCGGCACCGCCTTGTCGGGCGGGCAGCAGCAGCGCTTGTGCATTGCCCGTGCAATCGCGGTCGATCCCGAGGTCATCCTGATGGACGAGCCCTGCTCGGCGCTTGACCCGATCGCCACCGCCAAGATCGAGGAACTGATCCACGAATTGCGCGGGCGCTATGCCATCGTCATCGTCACGCACAACATGCAGCAGGCGGCGCGGGTTAGCCAGAGGACCGCTTTTTTCCATCTCGGCAAAGTTGTCGAATATGGCGCGACCACCGACATCTTCACAAACCCGCGCGAGGAGCGCACCAAGGATTATATCACCGGGCGTTACGGGTGACAGAGAAATCAAATGTCATTCCCGCGAAAGCGGGAATCCAGAGCCGCATGGAACAGTCCTGGCCGCCCATGGATTCCCGCTTTCGCGGGAATGACGAAGTTGGTGACGCGGAGAATTTTTCATGACCGACCATACCGTCAAGGCCTTCGACGACGATCTCAATCGCCTGCGCGGACTCGTCTCCGAAATGGGCAGCCGCGCGACCATGGCGGTCGAACAGGCGATGATCGCGCTCGATACGCGCAACCGCGACAGCGCCGCCCAGATCGTCGCCGACGATCGCATCATCGACGAACTGGAAAGCGAGATCGAAAAGCTGGTGGTCACCACCATCGCGCTGCGTGCGCCGATGGCCGACGATTTGCGCTCGATGATCGCTGCGCTCAAGATCGCCGCTGTGCTCGAGCGGGTCGGCGACTATGCCAAGAGCATCGCCAAGCGCGTGCCGCTGCTGAGTGTCGATCGTTCGGTCGAGACGATCCCGCTGCTGATGAGCATGTCCGAAATCGCCTGCGAAATGCTGCGCGATGCGCTTGCCGCCTATGCCGCCAAGGATCCGGTGTTAGCCGAGGATGTCACGGTTCGCGACAAGTCGGTCGACGATTTCTACAACGCCATTTTCCGCGCGCTCATCACCTATATGATGGAAAATCCGCGGAGCATTTCGGAAAGCGCGCATCTGCTGTTCGTCGCCAAGAACCTCGAGCGCGCCGGCGATCATGCCACTAATGTCGCCGAGATGGTCTATTTCACCGCCACCGGACGCCATCTGGGTGAGCGCGAAAAGGGTGACGACCCTGCGGCAACCGTTCCCGGCGCGGCATAAGGACCGACACTATGGCCCAACCCGATATGCTACTGGTCGAAGACGATGCCGCGCTGGCGGAACTCGTCATCTGGCATTTCAGCCGCGAAGGGTTTGCCGTCCGTCACACCCCCAATGGCGAGGAGGCGCTGTTGTGGGTGCAGGAGAAGCTGCCCGACATCATCCTGCTCGACTGGATGGTCGAAGGGCTGTCGGGCATCGAACTGTGCCGCCAGCTGCGCCGCAGTTCCGACACGGCGAACGTGCCGATCATCATGCTCACAGCACGCGGCGAGGAAGAGGACCGCGTGCGCGGGCTGGAAACCGGGGCCGACGACTATGTGACCAAGCCTTTCTCCCCGCGCGAACTGGTTGCGCGGGTGACGGCGGTATTGCGCCGTGTCCGCCCCGCGCTTGCCGGGGAGGCGCTGCTTTATGCCGACATCGAGATGGATACCGTGGGCCACAAGGTGAAGCGTGGCGGCAAGACCGTACCGCTCGGCCCAACCGAATTCCGCCTGCTGCGCCATTTCCTCGAACATCCCGGCTGGGTGTTCAGCCGCGAGCGGCTGCTCGACAATGTCTGGGGGCAGGACAGCGACATCGAACTGCGCACGGTCGATGTGCACATCCGCCGGCTGCGCAAGGCAATCAACATAGACGGTGCGCCCGACATCATCCGCACCGTGCGATCGGCGGGTTATGCGCTAGACAAGGAATTGGCGGGCTGAGCAAGAACCTCCCCGGAACGGGGAGGGGGACCGCCGCGAAGCGGGGGTGGAGGGGTCGCGAGCGAAGCGAGTGTCCGCTCTCGCCGATAGCGCGGGTGCTCGCTGCGCTCGCCACCCCTCCGTCTCGCTTCGCTCGCCACCTCCCCGTGCCGGGGAGGTTCTGCCCTCTTGCACCCCGCGCATAGTTGCGTAAACACGCGGCAACTTCACGTTAACGTCACCGGAGCAACCGCCATGACCATTTCCTTCAAGGACCGCGTCGCCATTGTCACCGGAGCCGGCGGCGGCATCGGCCGCGCTTATGCGCTCGAACTGGCACGGCGCGGTGCCAAGGTGGTGGTCAACGATCTCGGCGGCGCACGCGACGGCACCGGGCATAGCGACGTGGCGCTGAAGGTGGTCGAAGAGATCGAGGCGTTGGGCGGGGAAGCCATGTCTAACGGCGGCAGCGTTACCGAATATGAGCAGATGGCCGACATGGTGGCGCAGGCAAAGGCCAAGTGGGGCCGCGTCGACATTTTAATGAACAACGCCGGCATACTGCGCGACAAGAGCTTCACCAAGATGGAGCCCGCCGATTTCGAGCTGGTGATCAAGGTCCATCTGATCGGCAGCGCCTTCGCCACCAAGGCGGTGTGGGACACGATGCGCGAGCAGAATTACGGTCGCATCCTGATGACCGCATCGTCGACCGGGCTTTACGGCAATTTCGGCCAGGCCAATTATGGCGCAGCCAAGCTCGGTCTCGTCGGCCTGATGAAGACGCTGGCGATCGAAGGGGCGAAGAACAACATCCGGGTTAACAGTGTCGCGCCGGTTGCCGCGACGCGCATGACCGAGGATATCCTGCCCGAAGCCGCGCTGGCGATGTTCGCGCCCGAACTGGTCGTCCCCGCCTCGCTGTTCCTCGTCAGCGAAGACGCGCCGAGCAACACCACGCTGGGTGCTGGCGCGGGCGCGGTCCACGCCGCCAACGTCACCATGACCCACGGCGTCAAGCTCGCCGAGGACGAGCGCGACCCCGAGGGCGTCGCCCGGCGCTTCGCCGAAATCACCGATCGCACGGGTGAAGCCGTGCCGCAGACCGGTGCCGAGCAGTCGATGAACATCATGACGCTGCTCAACAGCTGATGGGACTGCTGCGCGTATCAGCGACAGTCGCTGATACGCGCCTAGCGACATGCCGTATTGCAACACCAATACACCCGTGTTACACCGCTCATCAAGGCTTGTGGGGACAAGTGATGAGGGGATGCCCAGATGTATAGTGAAACCGACCTGACTGCTGCGGTCGCGTCCGGCGCGATCAGCGCCGATGCGGCGGAGGCGCTGCGTAATCATGCTGCTGCTGCCCGATCCGGACCTGCCGTGGATGAGGAACATTTTCGCCTGATTACGGGCTTCAACGATATTTTCGTCTCGATTGCTGCGGTTATCCTGCTCGCGGCGGTCGCCGGTATCGGCGAGTCGCTCTATCTGCCGTTGGCCGGATTGCTGGTTGCGGCTTGCGCTTGGGGGCTGGCCGAATTCTTCACCCGCCAGCGTCGTATGGCACTGCCGTCGATCCTGTTGCTGCTGGCCTTTGTCGGCGGCCTGTTCGGTTCGATGGTCGGCGTGCTGGTCGAACATGGCGAAAGCTGGTTCGGCAATAACCCCGATGAGCGGCTGATGGCGTTCATCGGCGCGGGCATGGCGCTGACCACGGCTGGCGCCGCATGGTTGCACTGGCGCCGGTTCATGGTTCCAATCACCGTCGCTGCCGGTACCGCCGCGCTGGTCGGCACCGTCGTTGCGCTGATCGTCGCCGGCATCGGACCCGATAACTTCACCAAGACCGGCATATTGTCGCTGGTGTTGGTCGGTGGCCTCGGCGTATTTGCCCTCGCCATGAACTGGGATCGCAGCGACCGAAGCCGTATCACCCGCCGCAGCGATGTCGCTTTCTGGTTGCATCTGCTGGCTGCGCCGATGATCGCCCATCCGCTGTTCAGCCTGCTCGGCGTGACCGAGGGCGGTGTCATCGGCATCGGCGCTGCGGTTGGCGTGGTTGCGCTGTACCTCGGTTTCGGGCTGATCGCGCTGGCCATCGACCGTCGCGCGCTGCTGGTCTCCGCACTCGCCTATGTGCTGTTTGCGCTGACCCAGTTGTTCCGCGAATTCGGCGCGGTCGAATTGAATGTTGCGCTGACCGCGCTGGTCATCGGATCGGCCCTGCTGCTGCTTTCGGCCTTCTGGCACTCGGCACGCGGCGCGATCGTCGGAATGTTGCCGCAAGCGATGCGCGATCTGGTGCCGGTCAGCGGCGCGGTGGCGCAGAGCGCGTAGTTGCTTCCTCCCCCAACGGGGGAGGGGGACCGCCCGCAGGGTGGTGGAGGGGCCGCTGCCTATTCGCGCAGCTTGTGCGAGGCCGCACCGGCCCCTCCGTCCGCTGCGCGTCCACCTCCCCTGAAGGGGAGGATGCACAGTCAGTTCTCTACCAGCTTGAGCAGTCGGCGCTCCAGCGGTGCCAGCACCCCGGCCAGTTCATGTCCGCGCTTGAGCGTTGCACCACCATCGCCGACGAGCGCCCACAGCCCCTGCTTCATGCGTTGCGACGGACGCTTCTCGATGCGAATTTCCGGGCGCTCGGCAGCGCGGCGAAAGGCGGAGAAGACGGCCGCTTCCCTGTCGAAATCCATGGCATAGTCGCGCCACTGCCCAGCGGCGACCATGCGGCCGTAGAGATCGAGGATGCGGGTGAGTTCGGCGCGGTCGAAACCGACCTGTCCGGCGCTGCGGACAATCGGCAGCGGGGTGACTGTCCCCAAGGCTTCACGCCCGATCGCGCTTGGTGGCGCTGTTGGATTGGCGCTCTGCACCGGGGAGCAGTGCGTCGCGCTCATCCATCAAAGTGGTGATGCGTTTCTGCATCTCGATAAGCTGGCAGGCGAGCAATTCCAGCTTTTGTGTCTGCGGATCGAGATTGTCGCAGCAGGTGCCATAGGGCACGAAGTCGCGGGCATATTCGCGTGCATCGACCAGCGTCGGCTTGGCGGGAATGCCGACCATCACTGCGCCGGGCATGACATCGCGAGTGACCACCGCATTGGCGCCGACGCGGGCGCGCTCACCCACCGTCACCGGCCCGAGAATCTGCGCGCCGGACCCGACGATCACGCCATCGCGCAGCGTAGGGTGGCGCTTGCCGCCGACGCCGTTGGCGGGATCGGTACCGCCCAAAGTGACACCCTGATAGATGGAGACCGTATGGCCGATCTCGGCAGTCTCACCGATGACCACGCCGAAGCCATGGTCGATGAACAGATGCCGCCCGATCTTCGCGCCCGGATGAATGTCGACGCCGGTCATGAAGCGCGCAAAATGATTGACGAAGCGGGCGAGGAAATAAAGCTCAGCCTCGAACAGCCAATGGGCGATGCGGTGCAGTCCGACCGCAAGCAGACCGGGGTACAGCAATATTTCCCAGTGCGAACGCGGAGCGGGATCGCGCGCCTTGATCGATGCCAGATAATCGATGAGCGATGAGAGCATGCGCGAAACCCCTGTATCGCCGGATGGCGTCACATTTCTGCACGCGCCCGGTGTTCATTGCACATTGGCAGTGAGCATAAACTTGACAAGCCGCGATTGATAGACAATTCCGATCAGTGGGTCGTGCGTGATAGAGAGAGCAGTAATGCAAGCCTATCTTCCGACGCTCAAACAACTCCAGTATCTCGTCGCCCTGAAGGCGCATGGCCATTTCGGTCGTGCTGCCGAAGCCAGTTTTGTCACGCAATCGACGCTGTCGGCGGGGATCCGCGAACTCGAGTCGCTGCTCGGCGTCATGCTGGTCGAACGCACCCGCCGCGTCGTGCGGTTCACGCCGCTGGGCGACCGGATCGTCGAGCGCGCCCACCGGGTGCTGCGCGAGGCTGAGGAGCTGGCCGAACTGGCGGCTGCGGCGGGGACGCCATTGGCCGGCGAACTGAGAATGAGCGTCATCCCGACGATCGCCCCCTTCCTGCTTCCCCGGCTGTTGCCGCGTCTGCGCGCCGACCGGCCCGACCTCAAGCTGTTCCTGCGCGAGGAAACCAGCCATGCCGCCTGCGATTCGCTGCATCACGGCCAGGTCGATTGCGTGCTGCTGGCGCTGCCCTATGCCTGCGGCGACGTCGATCATATCGACCTGTTCGAAGACCGGTTGCTGCTCGCCATCCCCGGCGACAGCGCCGATGCGATGCCCGGCCCGATCGCGCCATCGTCGATTGATCCGGCGCAGTTCCTGCTGCTCGAAGACGGCCATTGCCTGAAAGATCATGCCCTCGCCGCCTGCAACCGTCCCGATTTGCGATCTGGCGCGCGGATGATGGGCACGTCGCTGCACACTTTGGTACAGATGGTCGACAACGGTCTGGGAGTGACGATGCTGCCCGAAATGGCGGTCGATGCCGGGCTGCTGCTCTCGACCAAAGTGGTCACCCGCGAGCTGGCATCCGACTTCGATCAGCGCACCATTGCCCTGGTGTGGCGCAAGAACAGCCCGCGCGAGAAGGAATTCCGAATGCTGGCGGAGATCTTGCGCAAACATTGGGGACAAGGACTGAATACGGTGGTGTCTGCGTAGACGCATCGCAGCCGGTCGTCGGCAGGGCGCGCAGGCAAGACGACTGAATGACGAATTGCTTTGATGCAGGAGCAGCTCTCACTAGGATACAGCCACCAAGAATCCTTGGCATGGGGAGAGTGCGGGCATGAAACGGTTGAGCCTGTTGCGGCACGCCAAATCGGGCTGGGACGATCCGGTGGCGCGCGATTTCGATAGACCGCTCAATCCGCGCGGGCGCTGCGGAGCAGAAACAATGGGCGCCTATGCGGAGCAGAACGGGCTCGATGTCGATTTCATCATCGCTTCGCCGGCGGTGCGCGTCACCGAAACGCTCGATCTGTTCCTGCCAGCAGCCGGGCTTGATTCCATCGAGCCGCACTGGGACCGGCGCATCTATCTGGCGTCGTCGGCAACCCTGTTCGATTGCATCAAGGATTTGCCGGATACAGCAGGGCATGTGCTGATGTCGGGTCATAATCCGGGCATGGAGGATCTGATCCTCGAGCTGGTCCCCGACGATGGATCGTCGCCGCTGCGCGACGCGATCGAGGAGAAATATCCTACCGCTGCGCTGGTGACGCTGGAACTGGACATCGCCAGCTGGAATGAGGCCGACGTCGGCACCGCCCGACTGACCCATATGAAGCGCCCGCGCGATCTGGATGCGGCGCTGGGGCCGGACGACGATTGACTGGAAAAATGCTCATCGATGATCGCCGGAGAAGATTATGCGGCGAGCGCTGCCTTCAGCCGGTCCCGCAACAGGGTCAGCCGCACCAGCGAGATCGCCCCGCCGCTGTCGTCGGCGGTCAAGGGATCAACCGGCGCACGCGATGTCGGTGTTGGCGCAACCACAGCGCCAATAGCCTGCGCCGCCCGTGCAGCCCCATCCAGCGTATAGCCCTCTTCAGCGACGAGCCGGTGCAGGGCGCGGACCAGGTCGACATCGGCAGCACGATAGTAGCGTCGCCCACCGGCGCGGCGCAGCGGCCTGAGCGACGGGACGTTGCGCTCCCAATAGCGCAACACATGGGCGGCGATGCCTGTGGCTTCAGCGACTTCGCCGATGGTTTTCAGTGCGCCCGCATCTTTAGTCATCATGCAATGATCAGCCGACACCGGCGACGCGCAGACGCATGGCCTGACTGGGGCGGAATCCGACGACACGGCGCGGACTGATCCGCGCCTCCACCCCGGTCTTGGGATTGCGACCGACGCGCTCGCTCTTGTCGGATAAGGTGAAAGTGCCAAAGCCGCTAAGCTTGACCTCGTCGCCTTGTTCGAGGCTGCCGAGAATATGCCCAAGCAGCGCTTCGACCAGCTTGGCGCTTTCTGCGCGGGACAAGCCGAATTTGCGATTGACCGCGTCGGCAAGGTCGGCACGAGTCAAAGTCGGTGTGGTCATGACAGTTCGGCTCCCCCTTACACGGTCTTGTGAGAACAAGATTACCCAGTCGCCTGCGCACGCGCAAGCGACTCCGTTACAGCGGCGTGACTATTCCTACGCTGCGCTACATGCGGACCAGACTGGCACCCCAGGTGAAGCCGCCGCCCATCGCCTCCAGCACGATCAACTGGCCAGCGACGATGCGCCCGTCGCGCACTGCCTCATCGAGCGCCAGCGGAACCGAGGCGGCAGAGGTGTTGGCGTGGCGATCGACTGTCTTGACGATCCGATCCTTCGACAGGCCGAGTTTCTTGGCGGTGGCGTCGATGATCCGGGCGTTGGCCTGATGCGGCACCACCCAATCGACATCCTGCGCCGCATGGCCGGCCGCAGCGAGCACTTCCCCCAAGACGGCGGCAAGATTGGTGACAGCGTGGCGGAACACTTCCCTGCCCTGCATCCTGAGATGTCCCACGGTTTGTGTGGTCGACGGCCCGCCATCGACATAGAGCATCGGGCCGTGACGGCCATCGGCATGGAGACGGGAAGCGAGAATGCCGCTGTCGCCGGCGTCGTCACACAGGCTGAGCACGACCGCGCCCGCGCCATCGCCGAACAGCACGCAGGTTGCGCGATCCTCCCAGTCGAGGATGCGGCTCATCGTCTCGGCACCGATTACCAGCGCATGGCGCGCCATGCCGCCCTTGAGCATGTTGTCGGCGACGGTCAGCGCATAAAGGAACCCGGAGCAGACCGCCTGCACATCGAAGGCAATGCAATCGTCGATGCCGAGCAGCGCCTGTACTTTGGTGGCGGTGGCGGGGAAGGTGTTGTCCGGCGTCGTCGTGGCGATGACGATCAGGCCGATGTCGCTCGCGGTAATTCGCGCTGCCGCGAGCGCGTTGCGCGCTGCCTCCAACGCCAGCGTCGCGGTGGTTTCGCCCTGCCCGGCGATATGCCGCTGGCGGATACCGGTGCGTTCGACGATCCATTCGTCGGTGGTGTCGACCTTCTCGGCCAGTTCCGCATTGGTGACGCAGCGGACGGGGAGTGCGCTACCGGTTCCGGCGATGATGCAGCGCGAGGTCATTTGGCGGGCGCGGCTGCCGTGGCGCTGTCGCTCGCTTTCAACCCGGCGAGGTCGGCCTGAACCTGCCCGAGAATATCCTTCTCGAGCAGTTCGGCGCAGACATGGATGGCGTTGGCGACGCCCTTGTCATTGGCGCTGCCGTGGCTTTTCAGCACAACACCGTTGAGGCCGAGGAAGACCGCGCCATTGTGATTGTTCGGATCGAGATGGTGACGCAGCAATTCGGTCGCGGGCTTGGAAATCAGAAAGCCGACCTTCGAGCGGACCGAGCTGGTGAAGGCGCGGCGCAACAGATCGGTGACAAAGCGCGCGGTACCCTCTATCGTCTTGAGCGCGATGTTGCCCGAGAAGCCGTCATGGACGATGACATCGACGTCGCCGCGCGACATCTTGTCGCCCTCGATATAACCGGTGAAGTCGAGGTGCAGGGCATTGGCGGCGCGCAGTGTCGCCGCAGCCTCGCGCACCGAATCGATGCCCTTGAGTTCTTCGGTGCCGATGTTGAGCAGCGCGACGCGCGGCCGTTCCAGCCCGAGCGCGGTGCGCGCATAAGCCGCGCCCATCAGCGCGAACTGCACCAGATTATTGGCGTCGCATTCGGTGTTGGCACCCAGATCGAGCATGACGACGTCATTGTCGCCGAGCGTCGGCAGCATCGCGGCGAGTGCAGGACGGTCGATGCCCGGCATGGTGCGCAGCGCCAGCTTGGCCATGGCCATGAGCGCGCCGGTGTTGCCAGCGGACAGCGCGCCGCCGCATTCGCCCTGCTTCACCGCATCGATGGCAAGGCCCATCGACGATCCGCGCCCCTTGCGCAGTGCCTGGCCCGGCTTGTCGTCGCCCGACACCACCTGATCGGTGTGGCGGATAGTGCTACAAGACTTCAGGGTCGGGTGCGCATCGAGCGCAGCCTGAATCTTTACCTCGTCGCCGACGAACAGAAAGCTAAGGTGCGGATGACGCTCCAGCGCCAGTGCGGCCCCAGCCAACATGACAGCGGGGCCGACATCGCCGCCCATCGCATCGATCGCGATTCGCGGCTGTGCCCCCACCGATGCTGTCCTTTCAGGCGCGATTGTGCGGCTCAGACGCCGACGGCGATGACTTCACGGCCGTTATAATGGCCGCAAGGGCCACAGATATGATGCGGGCGCTTCAGCTCACCGCAGTTGGAGCATTCCTGGAATGCTTCGACGCTCAGCGAATCGTGGCTGCGGCGCATGCCGCGCTTCGACGGAGAGGTCTTTCGCTTGGGGACGGCCATTGGTCTACCTGTTCAATCTACTGTCTGAATAACTCGCGCGGCCCTTACGCTTCCCTCGTGTAAATGGCAATCGCCCGAAGGTCGCCACGCTTGGGAAATCGCGGCAACAGCAGGCAACGGACGCAAATACAGGGAATCGCAACGGCCGATCGTTGGCGGGCCTTAGCGAAAGCGGATGAAAATGCAAGCATCGCCGGTTGCCAGTGCAGCGCGACTGCCGCAAAAGACCCGCGCATAATGCATGGGGGAGCAAGACGATGACAGCCGACACGACACCGGAAATCACCTGTATCTTTGCGGCGGTGGCTGCGCTGGTCAATATGTGGCTTGGTATTCGCTGCGGACAAGTGCGGACATCGGCCAAGATCAGCCATGGCGACGGCGGCAATCCGCTGCTGGCGCGGCGGATGCGCGCGCAGCTCAATTTCGCCGAGAACACGCCGATCGTGCTGATCCTGTTCCTCGGCCTCGAACTTTGCGGCCTGATTCCCGACCTGTGGCTGGCGATCATCGCTGCCGTCTACATCGTCGCGCGCATCGCCCATGGCATCGGTATGGATGCCGAGACCGACAGCAAAGCACGTATGGCGGGCGTGTTGCTGACCATGCTGATTACCCTGGCGCTAGTGGTGATGGCGCTGTGGTGCGGCTATTCGATGCTGGGTGGGGTCGAGGTGCCGGCCAGTTCGGGCGTTGCGGTCTGACGCTCAGCTCAGCACATAATCGCTGACATAGCTGTTCGTTTTGCGTTCATGCGCGAAGGTGCTGGTCGGGCCGTGGCCGGGGACGAACAGCGTGTCGCCGCCTAGCGGCCACAGCCGGGTGGTGATCGCGTCGATCAGATCGGCGTGATTGCCCATCGGGAAATCGGTGCGACCGATCGACCCCTTGAACAGCACATCGCCGACGATGGCGAGGTTCGACGGGGCGTGGTGGAAGACGACGTGGCCGGGCGTGTGGCCGGGACAGTGGATGACGTCGAGCGTACAGTCGCCGACGGTTACGGTATCGCCATGCACCAGCCAGCGATCGGGTTCGAACACCGCGCCGTTGACGCCGTAGTTGCGCCCGTCCTCGCCCAGCCGGGCGATCCAGAAGCGATCATCCTCGTGCGGGCCCTCAATCGGCACGCCCAGCTCCTTGGCCAGCGTGCCGGCCTCACCGCAATGGTCGATATGGCCGTGGGTGATCAGGATTTTCTCGAGTGTGAGCCCGGTCTGCGCCAGCGCAGCGCGCAGCTTGGGCAGGTCGCCGCCGGGATCAACGAACGCCGCCTTGTTGGTGGCGGTGCACCAGATCAGCGAGCAATTCTGCTGGAGCGGCGTGACCGGGATAATCGCGGCACGCAAAGGGGGAAGAGGTTGATCGGTCATGGGGGGAGACATGGCGCGGGCGGGACGGGGTTGCAAGTTCCAGCACCCTCCCCCCTTGAGGGAGAGGATAGACTTGCTTGGCGGCTCTGCCGACTAGCAAGTCTTGGAGAGGGGGGCGGCAGAGAGCTGACGTTGCTCTATGCCGCCCCCCTCTCCAAGGTC
>JAYSZB010000057.1:0-4377 GCA_043727035.1 Sphingomonas sp.
GGCGCGGTGGTGATCAGGTCGAGGTCATATTCGCGGGTCAGCCGCTCCTGGATGATCTCGAGGTGGAGCAGGCCGAGGAAGCCGCAGCGGAAGCCGAAGCCAAGCGCCGCGCTGGACTCGGTTTCGAAGCTGAAACTCGCGTCGTTGAGGCGCAATTTGTAGAGGGATTCGCGGAGCTTGTCGAAATCCGCGGCGTCGGTCGGGAACAGTCCGCAGAACACGACCGGTTGGACGGTCTTGAAGCCGGGCAGCGCTTCCGCGGTGGGGCGTTTGACGTCGGTGATGGTGTCGCCCACCGCGGTCTGGCTGACTTCCTTGATCTGCGCGGTGATGAAGCCGATTTCGCCCGCGCCCAATTGCTCGAGCTGCTCGATCTTGGGGGTGAAGCAGCCGACCCGGTCGACCAGATGCTGGGTGCCGGTGGCCATGAATTTGACCAGCTGGCCCTTCTTGATGATCCCGTCGATGACCCGCACCAGGATGACCACGCCAAGATAGGGGTCGTACCAGGAGTCGACCAGCATCGCCTTCAAGGGCGCGTCGCGGTCCCCCTTGGGCGGGGGGATTTTGTCGACGATCGCCTGCAGCACCGCCTCGATGCCGATTCCGCTCTTGGCGCTTGCAAGCACCGCTTCGGAGGCGTCGAGGCCGATGACATCCTCAATCTCGGCGCGGACCTTTTCGGGCTCGGCCGCGGGCAGGTCGATCTTGTTGATCACCGGCACGATCTCATGGTCATGCTCGATCGACTGATAGACATTGGCCAGCGTCTGCGCTTCCACGCCCTGCGCGGCATCCACAACCAGCAACGCGCCTTCGCACGCGGCGAGGCTGCGCGAGACTTCATAGGCGAAATCGACGTGGCCGGGCGTGTCCATCAGGTTGAGCTGATAGGTCTTGCCGTCGGCGGCGGGATAGGACAGGCGCACCGTCTGCGCCTTGATGGTGATCCCGCGTTCCTTTTCTATGTCCATGTTATCAAGCACTTGCGCGGTCATTTCGCGTGCGGAAAGACCTCCGGTGTGCTGGATTAGCCGGTCGGCCAGCGTCGATTTGCCATGGTCGATATGCGCGATGATGGAAAAGTTACGGATCAGGGAAAGCTCGGTCATGACCGCGCCCTAGCAGCGCTTTGTCCTACTGTCAGCCTCGCTGCGGTTCAGTCCCCCTCGGGCGGGCGATGGACGCGGTAGCGGGTAAGTTCGGCGCGGGTCAGGCAATGGCGCTGGGCCGGACGCTCGGTCGAACCTACAGCGCGCTGCTGATACATGATATCGGTCAGCAACGTGCGCGGGATGCCCATGCGGAGCAGGAAATCATTGTCCTCGCTGGCGAGCAGCGCGGCTTCCTGTTCGACATCGCCGATCAGTTCGACCGTCGCGTCGGTGCCCTGTTCGACATTGTAGCGGATCGCGCCGCGGTCGCTGGTGAAGGTGAACATATGGACCATGAATACACCGTTCGGCTCCACTATGCGTGCGCTGCCGCCGAGAAACATGAAATTGCAAGCGGAAAAACAGGTCCAGTTCGAAGGAATGCGCGTAGTGATTAGCGCGCCTGCTTCCTCGAACCGCCTGCGAATGATCCGCCCCGCCTCGGTCCCGGCCAGTGCATTGCCGCCGGGGGAGCGCAGCCAAATCTCATCGATCAGCGGGTCAGCTTCCAGCACCGCGCGCAGCCGGTTGGGCAGGCCCGCGTCGATCGCCCCTTCGGCAAGCAGGATGCGCACGCCGTTGCGGGTGATCGGGGTCAATTCCATCTGCCGAATATCGGTCCAGTTCGGCGTCTGTGGGCAGGATGGATTGTTCGGATCGGTCGCTGGTTCGCTAGCGCCGATTAGCACCGCAGCCGCCAAGCCGACAAACCAGCCTGACCGAAGTCTCATGCCGCGCCTGGGTAGCACAGTGTCATGCTGCGAGAGCGTATCGCGTTGACGGCGGCACGCGGCACATGCGTTTTTGCTGCACCGTTTCCTCGCCATTGACCAGAATGACATCATCGATCAACATGCAGCGCGCACCAGCCGGTTGGCCGGCGGGAGCATCGTCGCGCGCCACGACGGTAGAGCGACCCGAAACATTGGCGCGCGTCTCGCTCGTCCAGCTCGAGGTCGAACCGACCTGTTCGCTGCGCGTCGCCTCGGTCGTTGCGTCCTTGGCCTTAACCTGTTCCTGGGCGTCGAGGCGACAGGCGATAGTGTCGGTCAGCGCATCGGCGACTTCGGCCGAGGGGACAAAGCGCGACGCATAGCCAAGGCTGTTGCCGGCGCGGTTGGCGACATCGCCGAGCACCCGGCCGAGGATCGAGCGCCCGATGCTGCGACCTGGCGAGCGCGGCGCTTCGCAGCCAGATGCTTGTGCGGCGGCGGGGGTCGCGGCGACCAGCATAACCGGCAACGGCAGGACGAGGGCGGCAGCGATCAGCAAATCCGCAATGGGGGTTGGACGCTTCATGGCAGGAATCTATTCTTTCAGGGTCGGTTGGTCAATCGGGATGACCAATGCTCCGACCTTACTTTGGACAGGACGAGCAGCGCTATGATCAGCGTCACGGGTGCATTTGTGCCGACAGTCTCGTCATTGCGAGCCCTTCGACTGCCTTGCAGGCGCTCGGGGCTCGCAAAGACGGCGGGTGCTGCGCCCTATGCTATGTATATCTAGCCTCGTGGCCGCGTCCAAAGTCCGTGTCGCAACAGCGCCTCTTCCGGATGCTTGCCCGCCCACATGGCGCGACCCAGCGCCGCAGTGACAAACCCAGTTTTCTCGGCACCGCTGGTCGTCACGCGATGGTCCCAGGCATGTTCGCCGCGTTCGCGGACTTTCTCGGCAATCGCGCCATAGATGTTCGATGCCGCGAGAACCGCCCAGCGCGAGCGGAAGGGAAGGCGGGTCGCGCCGATGCGCGCCGATGCCTCGTAAAGATCGACATATTCGGCGAGCCATTTGGCCATCACCGCCAGCCGCTTGCGATAGGCGGGGTGCATGTGCTGGCCGGGCGGGATGTCCATCTCGACCAGCCACTCCAACGGCAGATAGCAGCGATCGCCAGCGGCATCCTCGGCCACGTCTCGCGCGATATTGGCGAGCTGGAAGGCGAGACCGAGGTCGCAGGCGCGATCGAGCGTGTCTTCTTCGCGCGGATCGACCCCCATCACCACCGCCATCATGCAGCCGACCACCCCCGCGACGTGGTAGCAATAGCGCAGCAAGTGGTCCTCGCTCTGCGGCCGCCAGCCTTCCGCATCCAGCGCAAACCCGGCGAGGTGATCGGCGATGAAGCGGCGCGGCATCCGCGTCTCGCGCGCCACCTCGCGCAGTGCAGCAAAGGGCACCGGGAGCGCAGCATCGGAGTCCAGCGCGGCAGCAGTCAGGCGCTCGAGTTCGCCTTGTGCGGCCGGAGCGTCCGTGCCCTTGTGCCCCAGCTCCTGCCCATCGGTCATGTCGTCGGCCGCGCGGCACCAGGCGTAGAGCAGCCAGGCGCGCGCACGGGTCGGCGGATCGAACAGGCGCGACGCGGCGGCGAAGCTTTGCGAGCCCTTCGCGATGGTCTCCCCCGCAGCCTCAACCAGCGCAGCGCGCTCCTCCGGCGTCATTCTGGCTTCCGCCCGATCAGCGCGCTGACCGCCGCGCCGATGCCCACCGGCGGGCGGCCCGAGAGGATCCGCAGCTTGTCGCTCGCCCGCAGCTGCCCAGCATAGAACCGGCCGATCAGCTGGGCGGGCAGGCGGTAGAAGTGGGCGAAAATCCGGTGACGCTCCTGCGGCAAGGCGGCGCGGAACAGCATTCGGTTGAGCACCCGGAAGAAGCGCATATCGTGCCAATGCTGCTGGAAGCGGCCACGGGTCCATTGTGCGAGCGAGGCGCTGTCAAACGCCCCGTTGCGCGCCGCCAGATCGCTCGCCATGCGCAGCGCGAGGCCGAAGGAGTAGCCGGTGGTGGCATGGAAAAATCCGCCGCGCAGACCTAGCCGGGCTACCGGATCGTCAGCGGGCCAGAACTGGTCCGGGTCGCCGCCGATCAGGATCGGTAGCACTCCGGTCTCCTGCCTGAGCTCCGCACCGAACAGGCCGCGCTCCTTGGCCAGCCCGCGCACCCGGTCGGCGACCAGCGGCACGTCGAGCTCGGGCCCATCGGCGTAATATGTGTCCTCCACCAGTACGCGGCCCGCCGCCAGCGGCAGCACATAAACGAAGCGGTAGCCGTCGAGCTGCGGCACCGTCGCGTCCATCACCGTGGGGCAGTCCGGCTCGGGCGAGGCCGCCGCAAATTCGATTCCGACGAAGTTCTGCCAGCCCAGTTCCAGCCCCGGCAGCGGTCCGCTCGGCCCGCGCACGTCGATCACGCCGCTGGCTGAAATGCGCTCGCCCGAGGTCAGCGT
>JAYSZB010000058.1:0-1796 GCA_043727035.1 Sphingomonas sp.
AGTTCGAACACGCGCAGCAGGTTGAGGGTGATGGCGGTGGTCAGCAGGACCAGCAGCAGGATGGTTCGCGGATCCTGCAGCTGGAACGCCCAGCCCGCCGCGCTTCCGCTTGCCCGGATCGCTAGCAGGGCGACACCGAGCGCGCCGGTGCCGACGATCGCGCCGGCCGCATAGCCCAGTGCGTCGCGGCGAGCGGTGGCCTCATCCCCGCCCGAGCGAGCAAGGTGGAGGGCTTTCAGCGCCAGGATCGGGAACACACACGGCATCAGATTGAGCAATATCCCGCCCGCCAGCGCGCCGATCAGGGCGAGCAGCAGGGCGTTGATAGAGACCGTCCCCGAGGGGACTGTCCCTGGCACCGCCCGAAGCTCGAGCCCGCGGCCGTCGCCCAGTGCAAGCACGCCGCTGATCACCGCAGGTTCGCCGCGGCGCCGCTTGAGCTCGGCGACCAATGTATCGCCCTTGCGGGTGAAATTCTGCGGGGCGGCATAGTCGATCGGACCGTCTTCGGCCGCAAAGAAGTAGGGCTCGCCGATCGAGGCGCTGGCGGGGAGCGGGATGGCGAGGCGGAGCGTGTCGCCCTTCAGCTCAAACTTTACCGGGGTGACGAGCGGACGGGGCAGCGCACGGCGCCACTCGTTGAAGCGGGCATCGGGCACTGCCATGCCGCCGGTGGGGACCGACAATGCGACCGTCCCCTGCTCCGGCACGCAAATCTTGTCGGTGCAGGCGAGCCACCGCATTTTTGCGGAAATGTTGTGGGAGCCGGTAATGCCGGGCGGTGCCTTCAAGCGCAGCAGGATGGCATAGTCGGCTTCGTAAACATGATTGACGATCCCGGCGACGAGCAGCTTGACCGGCACCGGATAGCGCATCGGCCCGACCGACCAGCCCGGCGGGAGCGTCCATTCGACCGACATCGGCAGCCCGGCATCGCCAGGGTTGAGCCAATACCCGTGCCAGCCCGGCGTGGTCCGCATCAGGATCGCCAGCTCCGCCTCCCCGCCAGGCACGGCGCGCGTTTCCAGCAGCAGCTCGGGCTGGATGGCATTCTGCTGCGCAGGTTGAGCCGCCACGGGGGTAGCGAAGAGCATCAGCAGAAGGAGGAAAAGGAACCTGATTTTCAAAACCGTTCGTCCTGAGCTCGTCGAAGGACTGCCCTTCCTTACTCCGTTACGAACAAGGACGGCCGTTCGACAAGCTCAGGGCGAACGGATTCGTTGTTCAATCCAGATTCGGCCGCAGCCATCGACTTGCCGTCTCGAGATCGACCCCGCGTCGGGTGGCATAATCGGTGAGTTGGTCCTGGCCGATCTTGGCGACCCCGAAATATTGGCTGTCGCGGTGGCCGAAGTAGAAGCCCGAGACCGCCGACGCCGGGAGCATGGCGAAATTCTCGGTCAGGGTGACGCCGGCCGGATCGTGCCCAAGCATGTCGAACAGGACGGGCTTCAGGCTATGATCGGGGCACGCGGGATAGCCAGGCGCTGGGCGGATGCCGGTATAGGTTTCGCGGATCAGGTCGACGTTGGCCATCGCCTCGGTTCCCGCATAACCCCACAGGCTTTCGCGGACATGCTGGTGGAGGCGCTCAGCGAACGCCTCGGCGAGCCGGTCGGCGAGAGCCTTGAGCAATATGTCGGAATAATCGTCGGTCGCGGCGCGGAAGCGCTCGAGGTGCGGCTCGATGCCGTGGATGCCGACCGCGAAGCCGCCGATCCAGTCGTCGCCATCGCCGTCGATGAAGTCGGCGAGGCACATGTTGGAGCGGGAGGCGCGTTTCTTCACCTGCTGGC
>JAYSZB010000059.1:0-11840 GCA_043727035.1 Sphingomonas sp.
CGACATGGGCATGTCCCAGGCTACCGCCGACCGCATCACCGACTGGAGCGGGCTGGCGGGCGGCCAAGGCGACAGGATCGACCTCTCCGCCATCGACGCTAACTCGGCGAACGGCAGCGGCAGCAACGAGGCGTTCGCGTTCATCGGTGGAGCCGCGTTCACCAATGTCGCGGGGCAACTGCGTTCCGAGGTCATCTCCGGCAACACCTATCTGATGGCCGATACCAATGGCGATGGCGTCGCTGACCTGTGGCTGCGGTTAGATGGCACGGCCACCGTGGGAGCAGGAGACTTGGGGCTGTAATGGTCTGCTCGTAAACCAATCCCGGTCGGCACCCGTTCTCTTTGCTGACCGGCATCCTCGCAGGGGCAGTGGCAGCAGTGCAGCCGCCCCTTCCTTTTGCCTGTGATGGTTAGACGTGAGATCCCCGCTTCGTGCACCCGACAGGCGCAAGCGCCGCGGCCCGGAAGCAATGGCTTCGCCTCCAACGGTTGAATCGGCTACATCTCGGACGTCCGCATTTGAGGTTGAGTGACTAAATGCCGACAGTCCGCAACCGGCCCCTTTCCGGCCAGTCCGCTATGCGCCCACATTCCGGTCATTCCCGGGACCGGAGAAAGATCATATAACCCGCCGCTTATTATGGCGAAGTTGACAGACCGGCAAGGGGCGAGAGCAGATGGACAGCGAGATGATCGAGCTTTCGGCAACTGCCGCAGTGGCGGCAATGCACGCGGGCGAGATGTCAGCGTTGGATTATGCCGAGGCGCTGTTGGCCCGCTGCGCTGCGGGCGTCGCGCTTAACGCCTTTATCACGCTCGATCCCGCAGCGGTGCGCGCGGCGGCGCGAGCGGCGGATGCGCACCGGGCGGCGGGCGGTGTTTTGGGCCCGCTGCATGGCCTGCCGATTCCGGTGAAGGACAGCGTCAACACCGCCGGTATTGAAACAACAGTGGGAACGAAGGCACTGCGTGGCTGGATCCCGGCTGGGGATGCCACCACGATTGCACTACTCAAGGCAGCCGGGGCAATTATACTCGGCAAGACCAATATCCACGAACTGTCGTTCGGCTGGACCAGCAGCAACCTGGAATTCGGCGCGGTGCGCAACCCTTATGATCCCTCGCGAATCCCCGGCGGCTCCTCTGGCGGGACGGCGGCGGCAGTGGCGGCGCGGATGGCGCCGCTGGGCGTGGCCGAGGATACGCAAGGCTCCATCCGCGTTCCGGCGGCGCTTTGCGGCATCACCGGCTTTCGTCCCACGACGGGCCGCTACCCGACCGACGGCACCGCGCCGATCACCTCGCTATTCGACCAGATCGGGTCGCACGCACGCTGCGTTGCCGACCTAGCGCTGTTCGATACAGTGGTAAGCGGGGAGGCGGCGGTGATTGAACCGGCAACGCTCTCTGGCCTGCGCATCGGCATCGACCGTGATTTATTTTTTGCCGGCATTGATGCCGAAGTGGCGGCTCTGGTCGAGGCGGCGCTAGCGCGACTGGCCGCTGCCGGTGCGGTGATCGTCGAGGCGCCGGTGCCGGGGTTGGGCGGGGTAGTGCCGGTCGCTATGGCGATCCAGGTCCACGATGTGGTGCCGGCGTTGGAGCGCTATCTCGCCGAATCGGGCGCGCCCGTTGATTTTGAAACGATGTTCGCCGGTGTCAGCGTCGATGTGGCGGATGTGTTCGCCCGGGTGGCGCTGCGGGGTGCGCCGGCAGCAATTGCCGCTGATGTGTATGCTGCCGCTCGGGACTCAGCACGGCCCGCGCTGCAGCAGGCAATGGCGGCTTGGTTCATCAACAATCGCATCGACGCCATGCTGCTGCCGGCGACGATGGTGCCGGCAACGCCGGTGGGAGACGAAGGAAATGTCGATATTGGTGGCACATCGGTGCCCTTTGCCACTGCGATTGCCCGCAACATCACACCGGGCAGCACATTGGGCCTGCCTGGTCTGGTGATGCCCTGCGGGTTAACGACGGGGGGCCTGCCTGTGGCGATCGAGCTCGACGGCCCGTCGGGCGGCGACCGCCAGCTATTGGCGATTGGTATGGCGGTGGAGGCGGTGCTCGGGCCCCTACCGGCACCGGTGCTCCGCGGCTGAGCGGCCTTTCTTCCTGCATGCTGTGCCAAGATCCAATTCAACGTCCGGCGGTAGTGGGCATGTTTCACAGATATCGCTGCATTCCCTGCGCGTTTTTCATTCGACCAATGTGGGCCGAGGTGAAGAATCATGGGATATGGGGCGGAGTGCTGACTGTCTGCTTTGTGACTAAAATTTGGAATGCCGCCATTCGCGGAGTTTCCCTTCGTAGAATCAAGATGCGGTTAGAACGGTCGGTTCTCGCTGGCGAACGGGTAGACCCGCCGCTACGCTTAGCGCGTGCCGATTAGAGGGGAACGACCTGTGCGCCGCTTTGCAACTTTCTGCGCCGCAGCGCTGCTCCTCAGCACCGCAGCGCAGGCCACCCCCTATCGCGCCGAAATTGTCCGCGACGATTGGGGCATATCGCACATCGCTGGTCGCACTGACGCCGACGCGGTGTTCGGAATGATCTATGCCCAAGCCGAGGATGACTTCAACCGGATCGAGATGAACTACCTCACTAGCCTCGGTCGCCTGGCCGAGGCTGAGGGAGAGAATGCGCTGTGGCAGGATCTGCGCCAGCGTCTGTGGATCGATCCGGATGCACTGAGGGCCGATTATGCGAACAGCCCGCCTTGGCTACGCGAACTGATGCAGGCTTGGGCCGCAGGCCTCAATCAATATCTTGCCGACCATCCAGAGGTAAGACCCAAGGTACTGACCCGGTTCGAACCGTGGATGGCGCTGAGCTTTTCCGAAGGTTCGATCGGCGGCGACATCAGCCGCGTTTCGCTCAGCCAGCTCCAAGCCTTTTACGAGCGCCGCACGATCGCGCTGACAGCCGAAGGGCGCGGTCTGGTTCCGCGTGAGCCGACAGGCTCGAATGGCTTCGTTATCGCCCCTTCGCATAGCGCCAGCGGCCATCCGCTGCTGCTGATAAACCCGCACACCAGCTTCTTTTTTCGCGCTGAGCAGCAGGTGACAAGCGGACAGGGCCTCAACGCCTATGGCGCGGCGACTTGGGGGCAATTTTTCATCTACCAAGGCTTCAATCAGAACGCCGGCTGGATGCATACGACCAGCACGACCGATGCAATCGATGAGTTCGCCGTAGCAGTGGAGGCTGCGAACGAAGGTAATGGTTGGACGTACCGTTATGGCAACGAACAGCGTGCGGTGACTGTCCGTACCGTTACGCTCGCCTACCGCCAGCCCGAAGGTGCCATGGGCAGCCGTACCTTCACAACCTATGCCACTCACCATGGCCCGATCGTTCGCGCCGAGGGGAATAAGTGGATCGCAACTGGCCTGATGCATCGGCCCGTCACCGCGCTGCAACAGAGCTTCTTGCGCACCAAGGTCCGTGATATTGCCGGGTTCCGCCAGGTCGCGGCGTTGCAGGCAAACTCGTCCAACAACACGCTGTTCGCCAGCAACATGGGCGAGACCGCGCTGTTCCTACCGCAATTCTTACCGCGACGCGATCCGCGCTTCGATTACACGCATCCTGTTGACGGTAACGATCCGGCCACCGACTGGCAGGGGCTGCACTCGCTTGGCGAGCTGCCGCAAGTGGTCAACCCGGCCAATGGCTGGGCGATGAACGTCAACGATGGGCCGTGGTGGGCGGCAGGAGATGACAGCCCCAACCAGTCGGCTTATGCGCGCTATTTCGATCAGGCCGGTCGCCGCCCCCGCACCGCTGCGGCGCTGCGGGTGCTGGCGGCGCGACCGAGCGTCACGCTCGATCAACTCGTCGAAGCGGCATACGATCCCTGGATTCCGTTCTTTGCCGAGCAGGTGCCGGGACTGGTCGCGGCGCAGGCGCGCAACCCAGATCCCGCGCGTGCGGAAGCGGTCGCACTCCTTGCCGGATGGGACCACCGCTGGAGCCTCGCCTCGACCGAAACCAGCCTTGCGGTGTTCTGGGCCGATGCGTTGTGGGAGCGGGTCGCCGAAGCCGCTGGGATGCCATTGGCCCCGGTCCAGCAAGCGCTGATGGTGCAAGCCAGCGAGAGCGACAAGCTCGCAGCCTTCGACGTAGCGATCGCCCGGCTCAACTCGGACTTCGGTTCGTGGCGGGTGCAGTGGGGCGAGATCAACCGCTTCCAGCGACTGGACGGGGCGATCGTCCGAACCTTCGACGATGCAATGTCAAGTGTCCCGGTGCCGTTTGTCTCGGCGAACTGGGGTTCGCTCGCGTCGTTCGGCGCCCAGCGTTATCCGGGAACCCGGCGCTACTATGGCGACTATGGCAACAGTTTCGTCGCGGTTGTTGAGTTCGGTCCCCGCGTCCGCGCCCGCGCGGTGACTGTGGGTGGCCTGAGCAGCGACCCCGCCTCGCCGCACTTCAACGATCAAGCCCAGCGTTATGCGCAGGGGAATTTGCGGGCAGTGTATTTTCATCCCGATGAGCTGGCTGGGAGGGTGTGTTCACGCCGGGTGGTGCAACAGCTCTCGCCTTAATCAAGAAGGCGCTGAAGCGCCACGGTTCGGTCGAAATTATTACTACCGACGGCCTGCGATCATACGGTGCTGCGATGACCGAGCTCGGAAATCGCGATAAGCAGCAGACCGGGCGCTGGGCCAACAACAGGGTAGAGAACAGTCACCTGCCGTTCCGGCGACGAGAGCGAGCCATGCTCAGATTTCGGCAGATGAGAAGTCGCTACAGAAGTTCACCACTGTCCACGCCTCACTGCACAACCACTTCGCTACCGAACGCCACCTCGTCGATCGTCAAACCTTCAAGCAAGCCCGTTCGGTCGCACTGGCCGAGTGGCAGCCGCTCGCCGCATGACGGAGGTTCGTTCGGGCAGAATCGCGCCAAACGGAGACGCACCCCTGTTTTCCAGTTTGGTTGGGGTGCAAACCGACGCTTGATTGGCTTGGTCTTATTCTTTCTAAGAACCCCCTTTGATCCGCTCGTACAACCATCAAATGCGTGACGAAATTGACATTTCCAGTGATGACGAACCAAATTACGGTTGGTCTGACAGTGCCATCCAGCCAAAGTGGCTTTCGGCTTGGAGCCTGCTTGGGTCCTGCCTAGGTCCTTTGAGCAGGGGAATGGTCAGTGAACTATCTGACGTGCCAGCTTGGGCCGCCTGCAACTAAAGAATAAAATCGGCCTGTGTCAGCGCCATCGCCCCATCGACGCGGATCAGGAAGTCCGCCACGCCATCGCCGTTCACATCGCCGCTGACCAGCGTCTGCCCGCCGCTGATCACCGAGCGCAATTGCCCGGCCACTCCGGTGAACGCGCCACTACCGATGAAAGTGAAAGCATCATTGCCGCCACCGTCGATGGCATCGAAGATTTGCAAATCGATCCGATCGCCGGATTGACTGAAATCGCGGATGCGATCCGCTGTGGCGAGGGTAGTGCCAGTCTCACCTGCGTTGAACAAGAAGCGGTCCGATCCGGTGCCGCCGAACAGCTGATCGACGCCGTCGCCACCACGGATGATGTCGTTGCCGGCCTCACCATAAATTGTGTCATTGCCAGCGCCGCCGAGGACTTCATCGACATCGGCCCCGGCATAGAGCAGATCGTCGCCATCGCCGCCGAACAGGCTGTCGCCGCCGGTATCACCGAACAGCCGATCGTTGCCGCCTTCGCCGATCAAAATGTCATTGCCCGCGCGACCATAGAGAATGTCGGCACCATCGCCCGCCGTGACCAGGTCCCCACCACGGCCGCCGCCATAGGTGTTGGCGAGCGCGTTAAGTGTGATGTCCACGACGCTGCGACTGCCAGTCGCGTTGGTCACGATCTCGATGTCGCTCGCCACGGTGTAGGTCAGAGCAACGGCGGTGAATTGCAGTGTGTCGACACCATCGCCGCCATTAGCGACATCGCCAGCATCATCGACGATCAGAATGTCGTCACCCGCGCCGCCGTTCATCGTGTCGACGTCGATGCCGCCGTTCAGCCGGTCATTGCCGTCGCCGCCGTCGAGAATATCGTCGCCCTCCTCGCCGCCTAGCGTATCGTTGCCGTCGAGGCCAGACAGCACATCGCCCATCGCCCCGCCGACGATGATATTGGCGACCGCATTGCCGGTGCCATTGAACACGCCTGCGCCGGTATATTCGAGGTTTTCGACATTGGCGGTCAGCGTGTAAGAGGCGAGGTTGGTCTCGACGCTGTCAACGCCTTCGCCTGCGCGCTCATTGACGACATCGCCGGCGCTGTCGACGACCACAATGTCATTGCCCGCACCACCGTTGAAAATGTCCTCGCCACCACCGCCAAGCAGCAAGTCATCACCACCTTCTCCGTTTATCTGATCGGTCCCGGCGGTGCCGGTCAGCGTCTCGCTGGCGACTGTGCCGTTGAGACCGCCGAACCGGCGGCTGCCGTAAATCACATAGACTTCTCCGCTATTGTAGCTGTAGCCCCTTTCGCCGAAAGCGACCCCGACAAGCAGATCGTCAACGCCATCGCCATTGATGTCACCGGCACCTGACACACTGCGACCGGTAAAGTCCCTCCCCTCATCGCCCCGGATGACGATGCCTTCGCTGTCGGTAAGCGTTGACAGATCGATATTGGCTCGTGTCGCGCCTGCCTTGCCAAAAACAACATAAACCTGCCCGGCGAGATTACCTCCAAGCTCACCGTAAGGCGCAGCAACAATCAGATCGTCGATGCCGTCGCCGTCGATATCACCTGCACTCGAAACGCTAAACCCGGCTTGATCGTCGCGCGTATCACCCTGGATGATGAAACCGTCGCTGGCGTTGAGCGTCGCGAGATCGATATTGGCCCGCGTCGCAGCAGCCTTGCCAAAGATTACATAGGCCTCTCCGGCACTGATTCCGCCATTATCGCCTTTAGGCGCGCCGACCACAAGATCGTCGATGCCATCGCCGTTGATATCGCCGGCGGCAGAAACGCTAGTTCCGACGAGATCATTCGCCAGGTCGCCTCGAATGATGAAGCCATCGCCTGGAGCCAGGGTGGCCAGGTCGATATTGGCCCTGCTCGTACCGGACTTGCCGAAGATGACATAGCTTGCGCCAGGAAAATCGTCGCGGGGTGCCCCGACGATCAGATCGTCGCCGCTGGGCACTCCGATAATGACATCCTCGATGCCATCACCGTTGACGTCACCGGCATTGGATACGCTGAAACCGGCCTGACGGTTTGCTGCATCGCCTCTGACGATAAATCCGTCGCCGCCAGAAAGGCCGGTTAGATCGACCACGGTACGCGTTGTTCCTGCTTTGCCGAAGATGATATACGCTTCACCTGCATCGCTGCCGCCGTCGTCACCATAGCGTGCCCCGACGATCAAATCGTCGAGACCGTCACCATTGACGTCGCCAGCACCCGAAACGCTGAACCCGGCTCGATCGCCCGCCGTATCGCCGACAATGACGAAACCATCGCCGGAAGCGAGAGATGTAAGATCTATATTGGCCCGCGTCGCGCCTACCTTGCCGTAAACGACGTAGGCTGCTCCCGCATAACTGCCACCGATATCGCTGCCAAATGCCCCGATGATCAGATCGTCGATGCCATCGCCGTTGACGTCACCGGCATTGGAAACGCTAAACCCGGCTCTATCGTTGTCGGTATGGCCCTGGATCGAAAAACCTTCGCTCGGGGCCAGGTTGTTGAGAACAATATTGTCCCGCGTCGTTCCCGCTTTGCCGAAGATGACATAGGCTTTTCCTGAGCCGCTGCCGCCATGATCGACACCGTCAGCCCCGACAATCAGATCGTCTATGCCGTCGCCATTGATATCACCGGCGTTGGAAACACTGCGCCCAGCATAGTCGCGCGACGACCCGCCTGTGATGACAAAGGCGGTGACGGCGTCGAGGAAGGAAAGATCGATGACTGGGGCTACGGGCATGGGTGCGTCTCCGGTTGGCGATCACCGATAACCGCTCCTCCGGAGCTTCGATGAATTGAGCAAATTATGCGACCCGGCTTTTACCGTTGATGGTGCGTAAACCATTGACTTCGTTTCGCAAGAGAGAACACTGAACTCGTTGCGCGATTCCAACAAGGGCCAATATTCCGGGTTCACAACCATCTCGTATGGGGGCAACGACGAACGAGGTATCATAGCTGTTCATCGTCAGCACCTATGGCATAGGCAAACGCTTATCCCCGCCAACGCAACGATAGCAGCCATACCTGATGGTGCTGTGGCCATTCCGTGCGCGATAGCGGCCACAAAGCCCAGAAGTTCAATCACGCCGCCGGTCACGATCGCACCAATCACAGGCTTTGGGGTAAGCGTATTGTTCGTCGGTGGCACCATGCTGCTAATTCCCTGAGCTGCCTGCGTTTGCACCCGTAACGACTGGAACCGGAAGAGCTCGTGCCGGTTTTTCGCTACATGTCATTGCGCCGCTGAAACTGCTGAGCACGCAAAATTTCGAGGATCCAAGCGTGCCGCCGATCAACCCAACCGTAATGCGACCTGATAGGGATTATGGGTCACCGACCGCTGCCGCGATCGATAATGCGTTTAAAGTGGAAGAAGAGTCCCTTCCGACCTCCATAGTTCTCCTCATGCTGGAACTGTCTCGGGACGTCGAGCGCACCAATGTTCGCCTAGCGGGCACTGTCAGAGCAATCTCGACGGGCGGGCAGGGCGCCGATAAACTGGCGGAATGAGCAAGCCATCGACCCCGTTCTGGTGTTTCAATTCGTCGCCCGACGTGATCCGGTTGATGGTTATGATGTATGTGCGGTTTCCGCCGTCGCTGCGAAACGTCGAGGATCTGCTGTTCGAACGCAGCATCGACATTAGCCATGAGACTGTGCGCTTCTGGTGGAACCGCTTCGGTCCGATGCTCGCGTCCGACATTCGCCGACAGCGCGTATCCCGCATGAAGGGCTTCCGTCGGTGGAAGTGGCATCTCGACGAGATGTACGTGAAGATCGGCGGCGAAATGCACTACCTGTGGCGGGCCGTCGATCAGGAAGGCGAGATTCTCGAGAGTTTCGTCACCAAAACCCGGGACAAGAAGGCTGCTCTGGCTCTCATCAAGAAGGCGCTGAAACGGCACGGCAATGTCGAAACCATTACCATTGACGGCTTGCGTTCCTATGGCGCAGCGCTCGACGAACAGCGCAATCGTCAGAAGCAGCAGACCGGGCGCTGGGCCAACGACAGGGTGAAGAACAGCCATCTGCCCTTCCGGGGACGGGAGCGCGCAATGCTCAAGTTCCGACAGATGAAGTCGCTTCAGAATTTCGCTTCAGTCCACGCCTCACCGCACAACCACTTCGCCACGGAACGCCACTTCGTCGATCGCCAGACCTTCAAGCAGACCCGCTCGCCCGCACTGGCCGAGTGGCCGTCGCTCGCCGCATGACGGCGGCCAGTTCGGGGATCACCGCGCCAAGCGGAGACGAGTTGCGATTGGTCTGACAGCACCTACCGGGTGGAGCCGAGCGCCGCCCCCTAACTACGAACTGCTTCCACGTCGTCTATGATTGCGCGCGACTGAGCATTACAACGGATGTCCGCTTTGCGCCCTCAGTCCTGCCGTCCAACCTGCCAGCCAGCGTTCCCGAAAGCCGTCATTCGTTCATCGGTCGCAGCGTATGAAGGAGTGGTTGGGATTGGGGACTTTGCTGTCGGTCCGCTCTTGGTGAAATGGCTTAGGAAGGCGACGCTCAGGGTATCTGTCACTGCACATTCGCGCGCAGAGACTGGCGGCGATTTTGCGGCGAATTGGGCCGATAAGGGCGCCAAGAGAGACAGCAAGCAGGCTCATCAGCCGGAGGCACGGCCCCGGAATTCAGCCATTCTCCCGCCAACAAACGGTTGTGTCGCGGGACCATGAAACTGGCTGGAGGAGCTTTCGTTCCGCGTGGACGCGTCTCTTGCGGATTGTTGTCGCGGGGTGCGGCGTGACCGAGGGCAAGGCAGCCCACGCCTGAGTGTAGCATCATGCTTGTCGCGAGGCTTGCCGACACCCATAGCACCACGACTGCCCTGACCGGACGGGTTTCCACTTCGGACACCCGACCGGTCAACGGTCATATCTGGTGGGCAACGCCGCTGGCGATTGGTGCAGTCGCCATGGGCCTCGACCTGACCCATGCATGGGTCACGATGGCGGCGATCGCAGCGATCCTCGCCGCGGGTCTGCCGCACGGCGCGCACGATCTGGCGCTCGCGCAGCGGCTCGGGCAACTGGCACATGGCCACCTGATCGTCCGGGGGACGATTTCACGATAAAATCGCAAGCGATAGCGCAGCAGCGATGCGCCGTTACGCCACGCCCTCGCTCACCGCTTCCAGCGCCTCCGCGGCCTCCATCCACGCCGCCTCGGCCACCCCGATCGCTTTCTCCACCTCGCCGCGACGACGGCTCAACTCGCTCATCGCGCAATTGCGCTCCTCCGGCCCGGCGCTCGCCGGATCGAACATTGCGCGGTCGATGCGGCTGCGCTTGGCGGTCAGGTCGGCGAGCGCCTTTTCGGTGCGGGACACGTCGCTCTGCAACAGCTTGGCGCGCTCGCGGGCTTCGGCTCCGGCGCGCTTTTCCGCCTTGCGATCAGCCTTGGTCATCGGCGCGGATTTCTCGGCGCCGCCAGCGGCCGTCCCGCCCTTGCCAAGCACGAAGTCGGTATAATCCTCCAGCGTGCCCGCATATTCCCTGGCCTGCCCGCCATCGACCAGCACCAGCCGGTCGGCGACCAGATCGATCATGTGGCGGTCATGGCTGACCAGCACCACCGCGCCAGTGTAGCTGTTGAGCGCCTGCACCAGCGCCTCGCGGCTATCGACGTCCAGATGGTTGGTGGGTTCGTCGAGGATCAACAGATGCGGCGCGTTGCGGGTGATCAGCGCCAGCGCCAGTCGCGCGCGCTCGCCGCCCGACAAAGATCCGACCTTCTGCATCGCCAGTGGCCCGGAAAAGCCGAAGCGGCCGAGCTGCGCGCGCACCGCGCCGGGCAGGGCGCCCTTCATCTCGCGCGCCATATGCTCCATCGGCGTGTCGCGCCCGTCGAGTTCCTCGACCTGATATTGGGTGAAATAGCCAACGGTCATCTTGCCGCTCGCGGTCATCTCGCCGTGCATCGCCGGCAGCTGCGCCGCGAGCAGCCGCGCCAGCGTCGTCTTGCCATTGCCGTTCTTGCCGAGCAGCGCGATCCGGTCATCGGGGTCGATGCGCAGGTTGAGGCGGCTGAGAATCGGCGTCTCGTCATAGCCGACGGCGGCAAGGTCGAGCGTGATCAGCGGCGGGCGCAACTCGGTCGGATCAGGGAAGGCGAAAGCCAACGAAGGATCTTCCATCGCCGCGGCGATCGGCTGCATCCGCGCCAGCGCCTTGGCACGGCTCTGCGCCTGTTTCGCCGTGCTCGCCCGCGCGCTGTTGCGCGCGACATAATCGGCAAGCTTGGCGCGCTCGGTCGCCTGCTTCTCGCGCGCCGCCGCCATCTGCGCCAGTCGCTCGGCGCGCTGCATCTCGAACGCGTCGTACCCGCCGGGATAGAGCGTCACCTTGCCGCGTTCGAGGTGGAGGATGTGATCGACGACATTGTTGAGCAGGTCGCGCTCGTGGCTGATGATCAGCACCGTGGCGCGATAATCCTTGAGGAAATTCTCCAGCCACAGCGTCGCTTCGAGGTCGAGATGGTTCGACGGCTCGTCGAGCAGCAGCAGATCGGGCTGAAAACAGCAGCGCACCCAGCGCGACACGCATTTTCCAGCCGCCCGAAAAGCTGTCGAGCGGTGCCTGCTGCATTTCATCGTCGAAACCGAGCCCGGC
>JAYSZB010000060.1:0-34842 GCA_043727035.1 Sphingomonas sp.
CCGCTAAACCGGGGACAGTCCCAATTTTCTCTGTCGTCTCTGCTCTATCATCTACGCGTGGTGGCTGAAAATTGGGACAGTCCCCCCGCCCCAGTCCCCTCGCACCGGCCACACCATTGCCATCCCCGCCCCGCTCTCCCTACAAGCAGCGCAAAGGGGAGACAAAAATGTCCAACGGCCTGTTCCGTCGCAAATCCATCCTGCCCGAGGGGGAGGGTCATGCCGCCCTCGCCCGCACGCTCGGCTGGCCGCATCTGATGGCGCTGGGCGTCGGCGCCATCGTTGGCACCGGCATTCTGACGCTGATCGGCGTCGGCGCGGACAAGGCGGGTCCAGCGGTGATCCTCTCCTTCGCCATCGCCGGGCTTATCTGCGCCTGCGCCGCGCTCGCCTATGCCGAGATGGCGACGATGATCCCGGCATCGGGCAGCGCCTACACCTACAGCTATGTGGTGATCGGCGAGCTCTTGGCATGGGTGGTCGGCTGGAGCCTGATCCTCGAATATAGCCTCGTGGTCAGCGCGGTCGCGGTCGGCTGGTCGGGCTATGCCGCGCCGTTGTTACAGGCCTATGCCAGCGTGCCGATGGCGCTGATGCAGGGGCCGGAACTCGGCGGCATCGTCAACCTGCCCGCAATCCTCATCATCGCCGTCGTCGCCGCCATGCTGCTGGCGGGCACGCGTGAGAGCGCGACGGTCAATGCAGCTCTGGTGCTGGTCAAGATCGTCGCGCTGATCGTCTTCGTCGCGGTCGCGCTGCCCGCGCTCGATCCCGCCAATTTCGAACCCTTCAGCCCGTTCGGTTTCGCCAAGCATATGGGCGACGATGGAGTGGAACGTGGCGTCATGGCTGCGGCGGCGATCATCTTCTTCGCCTTCTACGGTTTCGATGCCATCGCCACAGCGGCGGAGGAGACCAAGAACCCCGACCGCGACCTCAAGATCGGCATTGTCGGGTCGATGATCGCCTGTGTGCTGATCTATATCGCGGTCGCGGTCGCGGCGGTCGGCGCGGTCCCTTATATATTGTTCGCCAACAGCGCCGAGCCGCTGGCGCTGATCCTGCGCCAGCTCGAAGCGCCGCTCGCTGCGCAGTATCTCGGCATATCGGCGGTGATCGCGCTGCCGACGGTGATCCTCGCTTTCTTCTACGGGCAGAGCCGCATCTTCTTCACCATGGCGCGTGACGGGATGCTGCCGCCGGGTCTGGCCAAGCTCTCGCCGCGCGGCGTGCCGGTGCGGATCACCCTGTTCACGGCGGTGATTGTCGCGGTGCTGGCCGGGTTCATCCCTTTGGGAGAGCTGGCGGCGCTGGCCAATGCCGGAACGCTGGCGGCCTTTGCTGCGGTATCGGTGTGCATGTTGGTGATGCGGGTGCGCGCACCCGACGCGCCGCGCACCTTCCGCGCGCCATTACCATGGCTGGTCGGCGGGATCGCGATATTCGGGTGTCTCTATCTGTTCGTCAGCCTGCCCGCAAAGACGCAGATATGGTTCTTTGTCTGGAACATCGTCGGGCTGGGGGTCTATTTCCTCTACGCACGGGGCAGAGCGGTGGTGGGTTCGCCTCCAGCGCCGGGTGTGCGAACAGAGTAGTCATCCCCTCATGTCATTCCCGCGAAGGCGGGAATGACATAGAGGGGGCGTGGTGATGTCTTCAAAGCAGAAACACCATAGCCCCTGTGAACGTCAGCGCGAAGGTCATCAGCGCGTCCATCAGATCGCGCTCGCTGATCCACGGGCTACGCGGGCTCGGCTGCTTGCCGAGGCGGCGGGCGACGTCTGAATCGAGGATCGCCGGATCGACCGGGGCCAGTGCCATATTCGCCATCTGCGCCGTGCGAACCGCCAGACGGCGGCGGATGAGTCGGGTGAGATCTTGTGCCATAACGACAAAGTTAAGCGTCTCTTAACCCGTCGGGAAGCCACAAAGGGGGTTAACGCGCCGCCGTGCCATGCGGGGACATGCACGGGTTTTGTGGTTAATGGTCGCAAAAACCCCTCCCGTAAGCGGGAGGGGGGAGCTACGCCGACAAATGATCCAGCCCGATATCCGCCGCCGGGGCCGACTGCGTCAGCCGCCCGACCGACACGAAAGTCACCCCGGTTCCGGCAATCGCTGCGATCGTATCCAGCCGAACCCCACCCGAAGCCTCCGTCGGTACCCTGCCCGCCACCAACGCCACCGCCCGATACAGCATCGCCACATCCATATTATCGAGCAGCAGGTGCGTCGCCCCTGCCGCGATTCCCGGTTCGATCTGTGTCAGGCTGTCGACTTCGAGGATGATCCGCTCGATCCCCGCCGCCACCGCCCTGCGCACCGCCTCCGCCACGCCGCCCGCCACCGCGACATGATTGTCCTTGATCATCGCCGCATCGTCGAGCCGCATCCGGTGGTTGGTCGCGCCGCCTTGTCTCGTCGCATATTTCTCCAGCACGCGCAGTCCGGGGATGGTCTTGCGCGTGTCGAGCAAGGTCGTGCCGGTGCCCGCAATGGCCTCGACATAGCTTCGGGTCATGGTGGCGATACCCGACAGATGCTGCACGGTGTTGAGCGCCGAGCGCTCGGCGGTGAGGATGGCGCGGGCGTTGCCGTTCAGCCGCATCAGGTCGGTCCCGGCAGGAACGCGTTCGCCCTCCGCGACCAATATCTCGATCTGCATCGCCGGATCGAGCGCACGGAAAAAGGCCTCGGCGATCGGCAGTCCGGCAACGACGATCGCATCGCGGCTGTCCATCACGCTGGCAAAACGCGCATCGGCGGGGATGACGGCGGCGGAGGTGATGTCGCCCCCCTCGCCCATGTCCTCGGCCAGCGTAGCGGCAACGAACGTGGCGAGGTCGAATCCGGCAAGCTGAAATGTCATCCGGTTGCGCTACCGCTCCCCCGCGCGGTTGCCAAGCGGGGGCAAGTCACTACATTGATCGATGGGCGAAGAAGGCAGGATGGATCGCATGACCGGATCGATGGGCGACACCGAACTGCTGCATATGCCGAGCATCGAGGAGTTCCAGCACTGGACCCGGACGATCGGCCGCGCGCAGCAACTGCTGCTCGAATTCGCCCTGTCGCAAGAAGGGCAGGGCCAGATGCAGGCGATGCTGGCAAAACTGACCGACCCCACCACCTTCACGCAATTTTTACCCCAGGCACACGCCGCGCAAGCTGCACATACGTCAGTTGCCTCTGCGAACTGGCTTACCGCCACCACCGGCTTCTGGCAGGACAGCGTCAACTTGTGGCAATCGATGCTGTCGGGCACTTTGCCGCAGCCCGATGCCAAGGACCGCCGTTTCGCCGCGCCCGAATGGAACGCGCACCCGCTGTTCGCCTTCATCCGCCAAAGCTATGCGATGATCGCCGAGCGAATGCTGGCGGCGACCGACGCGGTCGATGGCATCGATCCCAGGGTCAAGGCGCAGATACGCTTCAACACGCAAGGGTTCATCGACGCAATGAGCCCGTCCAACTTTGCACTGACCAACCCGCTGGTTTTCAAGCGGACGATGGAGACGCGCGGCGAGAATCTGGTCAAGGGATTGGAGCATATGCTCGCCGACCTCAAAAAGGGCCAGCTGACCCATGTCGATGCGGCAAAATTCAAACTGGGGGTCAACATCGCCACCACGCCGGGCAAGGTGGTGCATGAAACGCCGCTGTTTCAGCTGATCCATTATGCGCCGACCACCAAGGATGTGTTCGAGGCCCCGCTGGTCATATTCCCGCCGTGGATCAACCGCTTCTATATCCTCGATCTCAATGCCGAAAAGAGCTTTATCCGCTGGGCGGTCGAGCAGGGGCTGACCGTGTTCGTCGTGTCGTGGAAGTCCGCCGACGCGAGCATGAAGGACGTGGTGTGGGACGATTATATCGGCGCGCAAATCGACGCGATCGCCACGATCAAGTCGGCGCTGGCGGTGAAGTCGGTTCACGCCATCGGCTATTGCGTTGCCGGCACGACGCTGGCGGCGACGCTGGCATTGCTGGCGGCGCATGGAGAGGCCGATAGCGTCGCCAGCGCGACCTTCTTCACTGCACAGGTCGATTTCAGCGAGGCGGGCGATCTGCTGCTGATGGTCGATGACGCGCATCTGAAGCTGGTCGATCAGCTCTCTGCCCCGGGCTATCTCGACGGGCGCTACATGGCGGCGACGTTCAATTCGCTACGCAGCCGCGACCTGATCTGGAATTACGTCGTCAACAACTACCTTATGGGCGATGATTATCCGCCATTCGACCTGCTCTACTGGAATGGCGACACCACCAACCTGCCGGCGGCATGGCACAAAAGCTATCTGACCGACCTCTACCGCGACAATAAGTTGGTGGTACCCGGCGGGATGGTGGCGGAGGGAACGCCGATTGATCTGCGCAAGATCGAAACACCGGCCTATATTCAGGCCGGACGCGAGGACCATATTGCACCTGCGAACAGCGTGTGGAAATTGATGCACCATCTGTCTGGCCCCAAGCGGTTCGTGCTGGCCGGATCGGGGCATATCGCCGGGGTGGTCAACCCGCCATCGGCGCAGAAATATCAGCATTGGGTCAATGAGGGCGAGTGCGGGACGCTCGATGAATTTGTCGCCGGGGCGACCGAGGTTAAGGGCAGCTGGTGGCCCGACTGGATCGACTGGATCGCCGCGCAGGCACCGGACAAGGTCGCGGCAAACGGCGCGCGCATTCCTGGCAATGGCAAGCTTACAGCCATCGAGGATGCCCCAGGCCGTTATGTGAAGATGCGCTGAGCAGATTTTTGCTGCACTGCAACAAAAAGCTCTTGACGACGGCGTCAACTATGCTTATTGTGCACTGCAACAAAGATATTGATGGAGCGCCCCATGTCCACCCCTACCGACGATACCTCCGCTGAAAAGGCCTATGCCGCCGCCAGCGCCGCTGTGCCTGCCGCAACCAAGGCCGCTCCGGCTGTTGCCGCCCCTGCTGTCAAGCCGGTTGCTGCTGCGCCTGCGGTCGCCAAGACCGACGCCCCTGTCGTGACCGCACCGGTCGCCAAGGCCCCAGCACCTGTGGCTAAGCCAGCAGAGAAGAAAGCTCCGGCCAAAGCCGCTGTCGCCAAGCCGGTAGCTGCCAAGGTCGCCGCGAAGCCCACCAAGGCTGGCGCAGCGCCAAAGAAGGCCGCTGCCCCCAAGAAGTCCGCCGTTGCCAAGGCTGCGCCTGCCAAGGTCGTCGCCAAGGTAAAGACCACCGCCAAAACTATCCCTTCCACCGTGAAAGCCGCTGCGGCTCCCGCTTCAGCGCTGATGAGCAAAGGACAGACCATGATCACCGAAGCCACCACCAAGATGACCGAAGAAGCAAACAAGTTCGCCGGCGAAGCCAAGGCCCGCACCGAAGCTATGGTCGGCGAATTGCAGACCCGCGCCAAGGCCGCGACCGAAAAGGGTCAGGAATATGCCAAGGACGCCGTCGACTTCTCGAAGGGCAATGTCGAAGCGATGGTCGAATCGCTGAAGATCACCGCTAAGGGTGTGCAGGAAATGGGCCAGGAACTGGTCGGTTTCGCCAAGGAATCAATGGCCGACACCACCGAAGCCGCCAAGCGTTATGCCGCCGTCAAGAGCCCGACCGAATTCTTCCAGCTCCAGTCGGAACTGTCGAAGACCGCGCTCGACAAGGCCGTCAAAAATGGCGCCAAGGCGACCGAAATGACCGTCAAGCTGGCCAATGACGCGTTCCAGCCGATCAGCAACCGCATCGCGCTGGCAGTCTCGAAGCTGAAGACCGCCGCCTGAGCGATCCTATAACGCGCCGCTCGCGGCGCTGAAACGAACCCGTCGTTGCCGGATGGCAGCGGCGGGTTTGTTGCATCAGGCGAATCGGTCGAGCCAACCATTATAGTGGATGATCGGGCCAATCAGCGGGAAGGCGATTGCGACGTCGAAGGTGAAATGTCCGTCCGCCTGTGCCTCTCGCGCGGCGATGCGCGGGGCGAGCCATAGCGGCATCGGCAGGCCGAATGCGGTCCAGCGGCGCAGCAGCATCGTCAGGCCATCGACATCGGCGGGCAGATCGAAGTGGAAGCACATCGGGCCGAAGGCTTCGGTCAGGCGCCCGCCCGCCATCGACAAGCGGCTGTGGAAGCGCTGGCCGCCGAAATCGCGGGTCCATGTTTCATGATCGTCGGCGATCTCGAACAGCACATGCAGATCATGTTCGCCCTCGCGCGGGAAGCGCATGATCGTGGCGATCAGTCGGGCGAGCGGGTTGCGCCCGCGTGTGACGGTACCCTTGCCCGTTGCGCCGCCGACACCGATGATTGAGTGCATTGCACGTGGCGCTAAGGGTAGCGTGTCGAACGCGTCGCCCAGCACCCGGCGATAAAGCGAGGGCGGCAGCGTGCGTTCGCGCGTTTCGCGTTGTGCGCCGATGCTGTCGAACGGCGCATCGAAATCGGATAGCTTCAGGGCTTCACCGGCATCGCGCGCGCCGGGAGCGACTCCTCCGCGCAGCATCCGCTCGACCAGCAACGCAGCGGCGAGGGTCGGCACTTCCGGGCCTTTGCCGTCGCCGACCAGCAGCGTCCATTCGCGTTCGATGGCGACAGTGTCGCGCTCGCCGATGACGCGGACAAACATCCCCGACCATGCGCTCCCGCCAATGCCGGTCAGGCGCTGCATCGGCCCGAGCAGTCCGGCGAGGATCGTGCCCGATTCGATCAGCCGCAGCCTCACCAATGCCGCGACCAGCCACAGGCCTATCACCTGCACCGCCCGATCGGTCCCGGCGCGAAAACGGACAGAGGGACGGCCAGGCAATCGTTCGGGCAGCAGCGCCAGATCGGGGACATCGGCATCGGCGAGCCAACGGCGATCGAGCGATGGCCCGTTGCCGACGGCGATGCTCTGTCTCGTCAGCCCCTGCCAGCCGATCAGCGTATCGTCCCGTCCACCGCGCGACACGGTAAATGACTTGCCGGCATAGCTTAGCATCGCCTGCGCCACCGAATTGCCTGCTCCACCGCGGTTGGAGGCGGAGATGGCGATGTCCACCGACGCGACGCGTTCCATGCCTTCGGTCAGCTGGCGAACCACTGCGCCCGATAGCGCAGGCACGCTCGACGCGCCGGAAAGGATGGCGACGCCTTTGGCCTTCGCCGCGACATCAAGCGCAGCGATACCGCAAACGAAATCGCGGGCATCGGCAAGGTCGCAAAAATCGATGCCCACTGCCAGCGCCGCGCGCGCGACCAATGGTTCGGCCTGCTGGAACGGACCAGCCGCATCGACGACCACAGCTACGCCGGTCGCTGCGATGCGCGCGGCCAGATCGGGCGAGCAGGTGTCGAGGGCGATTCCCTCGGCTCCGTTCAGCGTTGTCGCAAACGCTGCCGCGCATTCTGCCGAACGCCCTGCGACGATCACCCGATGGCCCTGCGCCACCAGCCGTCGGCTCAATCGCGCGCCGAATCCGCCATAGCCGCCGATTACCAGTATGCGAGCAGGAACAGTAGAAATGCTCACAGCAGCCGGTCGGCAAATTCAGGAGCTGGCAGCCAACATGTCTCCCGCCGACCGAATATCCGATAGCGATTGCGCGCCACCCATCGATAGATCGGGTCACGCACCACACACGGGACTATCCGCGCCAACACCGCAGCGCGCCATGGCCAGCCAAGCCCGGCATAGATGGCGATCACCGCGTCCGAATCGCGCCACACCCGTGCGCCATCGACCACGAGGATCGATTCGGGATCGGCAGGATCAAGCCCGTTGCGGCGGAACAGCTCTGCGCCGACCGCGCCTTGCATCGCCGCGAGGCGAAAGCGGCGGGCGCGATCGAAGCGCAACACGAAGCGCGCGTTGGCCGAACACAGCACGCATCGCGCATCGAACAGGATGATCGGGCCGGAGGCGAGGTCCATCGCTAACGGATACCAGTATAATGCGATGCCCGCCACTAGCCTCAAGCCTTGCAAGACCGGGGGCATTGCCCTTATCTTGGCAATGCAATGAACCATTTTTCAGACCTCGACGATCTGTTGATCGCTGCCGCGCCGATGATGAGCGACGACGACGGCGATGTAGGCAATGGTGGGTCCGATGCCGGAGTCGCGACAAAGACCCGCACGGCGACGAAAAAGCCCTCGCTGTACAAGGTGCTGCTGCTCAACGACGATTATACGCCAATGGAGTTCGTCGTCATGGTGCTCCAGCGATTCTTCCGCATGGACATCGAGCAGGCGACGCGGGTGATGTTACATGTCCATCAGCGCGGCGTCGGCGTCTGCGGCATCTTCAGCCTGGAGGTCGCCGAGACCAAGGTGACGCAGGTGATGGATTGCGCCCGCACGAATCAGCACCCGCTGCAATGCGCCCTGGAAAAGGCGTGACCACGGACCGGCAAGCTGTCGAGCGGCTGACCGCGCTGGAAGTTTCGACACTGCGGCATGTGCTCGATCATCGCACCGCCAAGGAGATCGCACGGATCGAACATGTCTCCGAAGACGCCATCGTCAATCGCATCAACCGTGCGCGCGCCAAGCTCGGCGGGGTGACGCGGGTCGAGGCGGCGCGGCTGGTCGAACAGCATCTCGGCGGGCAACATTTCGGCCCGGAAACTGCATCCCATCGTCTGGTATCCCAGCCGGTGGGAGGTGACGGCACGGCCATACTTCAGCATGTCGAGGGTATCCCGACGCAAACGGCCCGACCAGCCAGCGCATCGGGCTTTGGCTGGCCCTTCCCGACGAAGGGTCGTCCGACCAACGACGATCCGCTCGTCGCCCGGATTGCATGGCCGATCGGCCTCGCCTTCCTGACGGTACTGGCGCTCGTCATGCTCAACACCGTGCTCCAGAGCCTGGGCAATCTGCGGCTCTGACAGCACCCATCCCGTCTCGGGGATGCTATCAGGGACGCAAGGACATGCTTCAGGAACGCCTCGCCGCCGCACGGCGCATCGCCAATCATCTGACCAACGCCGAAGAAGCGATCGATGATGCCATCATCAATCTTTCCACGCTGATGGCGGCGCTGCCCGCCGAGCGTCGCGCCGCCAACATGCGCGCCTCGCTGGGCCACGACGCCATGGCCAAGACCGCGCAAGCCATCGCCCTGTCAGGCGAACTGCGCACCGCCATTATCGACGCCCACAAGGCGTTGTTCACCGTACAGGCCGAGGTGGGGCTCAAAGCCTACGCCATCGGCCCAACCTCCGAGACGCCGAACGGACTGCTCGAACCCGAGACCGAGCATCGCCGTACGGCACTTCGGGTCGCGTAGGCGGGGAGGTCCATCTTGGACATCCTCGCCTATTCGGCTTGCCTTGGGCTGGTCCTCCTGCTGGGGGGCCAGCCCGAGCGCGTCGGGGCCGCCATCATCATCCTGGGATCACTGGCAACTGGCGTGGTATCGGCGGGCGTGCTCGGCACGTCGTCATGGGACCATCTCGAGATGGGAATCATGGCGGTCGATGTCATTGTCCTCGCCGCATTGTGGGGCATCGCACTGACCAGCAACCGCTTTTGGCCCTATTGGGTCACCGCCTGGCAGTTGATCGCGGTGCTGGTGCACCTGCAGATGGTGTTCTTCGCCAATATCGTTCCGACCGCTTACAGCTATGCCAGCATGTATCTGGCCTTTCCGATGGTGCTGCTGATGATGTTTGCCAGCCTCAATTTCCGGCTGCGGCGACTGGAACCAGCAGTTTAGCCGGAGCGCTTCCACACCATGCATTCTCTCGCTAAGACCGATTTATGGATCAGATCGTCATTCGCGGCGGCAACCGCCTATCGGGCCGCATTCCCATTTCCGGAGCCAAGAACAGCGCGCTGACGCTGCTGCCTTGTGCCCTCCTAACCGACGAGCCGCTGACGCTGCGCAATCTGCCGCGGCTGGCCGACATCGACGGGTTCGGGCATTTGCTTAACCAGCTCGGCTGTTCGACGACCATCGAAGGATCGCGGCCAGAGGATTTCGGGCGGGTGATGACGGCGCGGGCGACCACCGTCACCTCGACCATGGCCCCTTACGACATCGTGCGGAAGATGCGCGCGTCGATCCTCGTCCTCGGCCCGCTGCTGGCGCGGATGGGCGAGGCGACGGTGTCGTTGCCCGGCGGCTGCGCCATCGGCAACCGGCCGATCGACTTGCATTTGAAGGCACTCGAAGCCTTTGGTGCGGAGATGGAGATGGCTTCAGGCTATGTGAAGGCCAAGGCCAAAGGCGGACGCTTGCCCGGCGGCAAGATCCATTTCCCCGTAGTCTCTGTTGGCGCGACCGAAAATGCGCTGATGGCCGCGAGCCGCGCGAAAGGCACCTGCATCATCGGCAATGCCGCGCGCGAACCCGAGATCATCGACCTGTGCAATTGCCTGGTGGCGATGGGCGTCAAGATCGATGGTATCGGCAGCGAGACGCTGACCATCGAAGGCGTCGACCGCCTGCACGGCGCGACTTATCGGGTGATGAGTGACCGGATCGAGGCGGGCAGTTACGCCTGCGCCGTCATGGCGACCGGCGGTGAGGTCGATCTGGTCGGAGCCAATGCCGCCGAGATGGCGGCGACCATCGATGCGCTGGAAGAAGCCGGTGCGAAGGTTGAGGCCTATGCCGGTGGGATCAAAGTCAGCCATGAGGGACGGCCCAAGGGGATAACGCTGTCCACCGCGCCTTATCCCGGCTTTGCCACCGACATGCAGGCGCAGTTTATGGCGATGCTGGCGCTGGCCGAAGGCACCAGTGTGCTGACCGAGACCATTTTCGAAAACCGCTATATGCATGTGCCCGAACTGGCGCGGATGGGCGCGGACATCGCGGTCAAGGGCCGCAGCGCGGTGGTGCGCGGCGTGGCGGGGCTGAGCGGCGCGTCTGTCATGGCGACGGATCTGCGCGCGTCGATGAGCCTGATCATCGCCGGCCTCGCCGCTAGCGGCGAGACAAATGTCAGCCGCATCTATCACCTCGACCGCGGCTATGAGCGTCTGGAGGAGAAACTGGCGGCAGTCGGCGCGGATATCGAGCGGGTGAGTTTGGGTTGATGCACTTTGACACGCTGATCGTCGGCGGCGGCCATGCCGGTGCGCAGGCGGCCATCGCGTTGCGCCAAGGCGGTTTTGCGGGCTCGATCGCCATTCTCGGTCGCGAGGCGGAACTGCCCTATCAGCGCCCGCCGCTGTCCAAGGATTATCTGTCCGGCGACTTGGCATGGGAACGGATGCTGATCCGCCCGCCCGCCTTCTGGGAGGACCGCAGCATCGTGCTGATCGGTGGCAGAATGGTCGTGGCGGTCGATGCCGACGCGCGCACCGTCAGCTGCGATGATGGATCGACGTTTCGCTACACCAACCTGATCTGGGCTACCGGCGGCGAGCCGCGTCGGTTGATGTGCGAGGGCGCCGAGTTCGACCGGGTGTTTGCCGTGCGGAACCGCGCCGATGCCGATGCGATGATGGCGGCGCTGCCCGATGTTACTAATGTCGTGGTCATCGGCGGCGGCTATATCGGACTGGAAGCCGCAGCGGTGCTGACCAAGCTGGGCAAGGCAGTTACGCTGGTCGAGGCGCTGCCACGTGTGCTGGCGCGGGTCGCGGGGGAGGATCTGTCGCGGTTCTTCGAAGCCGAGCATCGCGCGCATGGCGTAACGCTGTTGACCGAGACCGGGGTCGATTGCATCGAGGGCAGCGACGGTCGCACCAGCGGCGTACGGCTGAGCGACGGGCGCGTGCTGCCCGCAGATATGGTCATCGTCGGCATCGGCATCATTCCCGTTATCGAACCATTGATCGCAGCCGGGGCCGAGGCGGCGCTTGGCGGGGTGCTGGTTGATGCAACCTGCCGGACGACCCTGCCTGACATCTGGGCGATTGGCGACGCAGCGACGCAGGCGACTCGCTTCATGCCCGACGCGTCTGTGGCGCGGATAGAGTCGGTGCAGAACGCCAATGATCAGGCGAATACCGCGGCTAAGGATATCCTCGGCGATCCGCGCCCGCACAGTGCGACACCGTGGTTTTGGTCGAACCAGTATGACCTGAAATTGCAGACTGTCGGGCTATCGACCGGGCACGATGCAGCGGTGCTGCGCGGCGATCCGGCGACGCGCAGCTTCTCGATCGTCTATCTGCGGCATGGGCAGGTGATCGCGCTCGATTGCGTCAATATGATCAAGGATTATGTGCAGGGGCGCAAGCTGGTCGAGGAGGGCGTGGTGGCCAATCCTGCGCGACTGGCCGATGCGACGGTACCGTTGAAAGAGCTGGTTGCCTGATCGCGTCGATTGGCGCTGGCCTGTCACGAAGTTCCTGCTACGTTCCGGCACTCTCAAGCAATCGAGGGAGAGTGCGTAGTGTCCGATTCCATAATCTTCTATACCAACCCGATGTCGCGCGGGCAGATTGCCCGTTGGGCGCTCGAGGAGGCGGGGGTGGAGTATGAGCAGCGCCTGCTCGACTATGGCACGACGATGAAGGAGCCCGCCTATCTGGCGGTCAATCCGATGGGCAAGGTGCCGGCCATCGTCCATGACGGGCATGTCGTCACCGAATGCGCGGCGATCTGCGCTTATCTGGCTGATGCCTTTCCGGACGCGAGGCTGAGGCCGGAACCCGAGGCACGCGCCGATTATTACCGCTGGCTGTTTTTCGGGGCTGGGCCGCTGGAGAGCGCGGTGACGTCGCGGGCACTAGGGCTGGAGGCCCCTGCCGACAAGGCGATGATGGCGGGCTATGGCAGTTTCGACGCGACAATCGATGCGCTGGAGACAGCGGTGGCGGGCAAGGCATTTGTCGCCGGGACGCGTTTTTCGGCGGCGGATATCTATATCGGCGCGCAGATCGATTGGGGGCTGCAGTTCAACAGCATCCCGACGCGGCCCGCGTTCGAGGATTATGTCGGGCCGCTGCGTGAGCGCGGAGCGTATAAGAAGGCCAAGGCAATCGATGCGGCGTTGATTGCGGTGAATGAGGGGGCAGCTTAGGCGTCCTCCCCTTTTGGGGAGGTGGCGCGAAGCGACGGAGTGGCCGGTGCGGCCTTGATCCATATCGCACAAGGCCGCACCAGCCCCTCCGACCCCTTCGGGGCCACCTCCCCTGAAGGGGAGGAAGCAAAGCCTTTAAGGGATGAAAGATAAGGCCCGGCGGATTGCTCCGCCGGGCCTTTCTTTTGTCTTGCTCGAAACCGCGCTTATTCGCGGCTGCCGAAGATAGCGAGCAGGAACTGGAACATGTTGACGAAGTCCAGATAGAGGTTGAGCGCGCCCATGATCACGGCCTTGCCCATCATGTCGGTGCCCTGCACGCGATAGTAGGTCTGCTTGATCATCTGCGTATCATAGGCAGTGAGGCCCGCGAAAATCAGTACGCCGAGGATGCTGATCACCAGCGCCATTGCGCCCGACTGGAATATGAAGGCGTTGAGCAACATCGCAACGATGATGCCCACCAGACCCATGATCAGGAAAGTACCCATCGCCGACAGGTTGCGCTTGGTGGTGTAGCCGAACAGGCTGAGACCGATGAACGCGCCGGTCGTGGCAAAGAAGGCCATCGCCACCGAACTGCCGGTGTAACGCAGCAGCAGCGTCGACATCGACAGACCCATGATCGTCGCGAACGCCCAGTAGAGCGCCTGCAAGGCTGCGGTCGACAGGCGGTTCATGCCGAAGCTCATCACCATGATGAACGCCAGCGGTGCGAGGATGATCACCCAAGCCAGCGGGCCGCCCTGACCGCGCGCCATCGCCTGCGCGAAATCGGTCTGCGCAAACAGCATTGCAACGATGCCGCTGAGCAAAACGCCCGACGCCATCGTGTTGTAAACCTTGAGCATATAGGAGCGCAGACCGGCGTCGGTTGCGCTGTCGGCTGCGCCCGCATAGCCGGGGGCCGTGGTCTGGTCTGACCAGTTAGCCATGATGACAAATCTCCATCCGCGCCGCCCGAAATAGAACGGCTTAACGACGATATCGGGGTTTCTTGTGTGGTTTTCAAGCGAAACAGCTAGGTGGGTTGGCGCAAAACAGATCGCGCCCTAAACCGCCAGCCATGCTGCGTCTGTTCATAGCCCTGCGTCCGCCCGCGCCCATGCGCGAAGCATTGGTCGCCACCATGCACGGCGTCGCCAATGCGCGCTGGCAGAGCGATGCGCAGTTGCATCTGACTTTGGCCTTCCTCGGCAAGGTGAATGAGGCAGTGGCCGAGCGGATCGATGCCGGGTTGAATGCGATGCGGGGTTCCCCCGTGTCGCTGGGCGTCGCCGGCGTAGGCGCTTTCGATGATCGCGATCGGGTGAGCGCGCTTTGGGCGGCGGCGGTTCCGGTCGAAGGGCTGCAACGGCTGGCCGACAAGGTCGATCGTGTCTGTCGCAAGGCCGGTGCCACGCCCGATCGCCGCGCCTTCGTCCCGCACATCACCCTGGCCCGGCTCAACCGGTCGTCCGGGCCAGTCGATGCGTGGCTGGCGGCGAACGCGACGCTGGCTTGTCCGGCGGTGCCGGTGGGCGTTGTCGGGCTATATGAAAGCAGGCTGGGCAGCGGTGGTTCCTCCTATCATTTGTTGGCAGAGTATCCGCTCTATTGATCGATTTGATCGATCAGTGGCGCGCAAGAGTGATAAGAGTGATACCGTCCAGGGAGCAAAATCGCTTTGTATCACTCTTGGCGATTGATCGATTGCGTCGATTAGACGGCCAAGAGTGACACGGCAGTCTGTGCGGCAATGGCAGGTGATTTTGAGAACAGTGGAATCGCGCCAAGACGCCAAGACGCCAAGATGGTGCGCTTGGCCGACGCTTATTTCTGTGGCGACCGACGCGGGATCGAAACGCTATTCCGGCAGGAGCCGCTTCACGGATTGCGCCACTCTCTTGGCGGCTTGGCGTCTTAGCGCGATTCTGGATAGTATGGCGACAGTTGAACATGGTTCGTAACGTAGCATATTTTGAACCATGTAGGAAAGCTATGCTTGTGCCAACCGCGCCACCAGCCCCCGCGCACCTGCGGTGACATCGGCCCATGTCTCGGCGAAGGCGGCGGCGTCGCCCTGATAGGGATCGAAGACGCCTTCGCCTTCACGGCCCGGTACGTGATCGAGCAGCAGCGACAGGCCGGCCTTGGCTGCGCTGGGGGCCATGGCGCGGAGATCGGCGAGATTTTGCCAGTCGAGCGCGACGATATGATCGAAGCGGCAGAAATCATCCGTCGTCACCTGCCGCGCCCGCAGGTGGCCGATGCTGTGGCCTTGGCGGTGTGCTTCGGCGCGGGCGCGGGGATCGGGCGGGCGACCGACGTGCCAGTCGCCGGTGCCGGCCGAATCGACGGTGACTGCCAAACCGGCGCGCTCCGCCGCCAGCGCGAAGGCCAGTTCGGCGAGCGGGGAGCGGCAGATGTTGCCGAGGCAGACGAACAGCACCGCTATTGCTTTGTCTTCCGTCATCGACACTCCCCCAAAGCGAACTTGAAACCCTATTCAGGTTGCGCCATGCCCCTGCCCTGCTAGTCCTGCGGCGACAGGGCGGCAACAGCCATGACCGGGAGAGCAGCGTGACCGATATGACTAAGGACGATGCCGCCCCCGGTGTGGCCCCGCCAGCACCCGCCGAGGCCAGCGGCTATAGCTGGTATGTGCTGATCGTATTGGTCGTCGTCTACATCCTCAATTTCGTCGATCGGCAGATCATGTCGATCCTCGCCGTCGACATCAAAGCCGATCTCGGCCTGACCGACGCCGATATGGGATTTCTCGGCGGTGCGGCATTCGCCGTGTTCTACGCGCTGTTCGGCATTCCGCTGGGGCGGCTGGCAGACAACTGGAGCAGGACACGGCTGCTATCGATCGGCCTCGCTTTATGGTCGACGATGACCGCGCTGTCGGGTTTCGCCCGCGATCAGGCGACGCTGACGCTGGCGCGAATGGGGGTCGGCGTGGGCGAAGCGACCGCCAGCCCGACGGCTTACTCGCTGATTTCCGACTATTTCCCCAAGCGCCAGCGCGCCACTGCACTCGCCATCTATTCGTCCGGCCTGTATATCGGCGGCGGCATCTCCTTGTTCATCGGTGCGCTGATCGTCCAGTCCTGGAACACGGCCTATCCCGGTGGCGGACCGATGGGGCTGGTCGGCTGGCAGGCAGCGTTCCTGGCGGTCGGCATCCCCGGACTGATCGTCGCACTGTGGGTAGCGAGCCTGCGCGAACCGGCGCGCGGGGCGATGGACGGGGTGCCGACGGCGATGCACCCCGCGCCGTTCCGCAATTTCCTGACCGACCTGTCGACCATCGTGCCGCCGTTCACGCTGATCGGCGCCTGGCAGCGCGGGCCGTTGGCGCTGGCGATCAACATCGGCTTTGCGGCGGCGATCTCTGCCTTTGCGTGGTGGATGATCCAGCTGACCGGCAATTTTCCGCAATGGTCGGCGGTGGGCCTGGGTTATTATGCGGTGTTCAGCTGGGCATCGACGCTGCGGGCGAAAGACCCGGCGACATTCCGGCTAATCTGGGGAACGCCCGCCTTCATCTGCACGACGCTGGGCTATGGGCTGGTCAGTCTGGCGGCGTATGCGCTCGCATTCTGGTCGGCGCCGTATGCGGAGATCGTGCTGGGGCTGCCCAAGCAGGAGCTGGCGCTGGTGCTGGGTGCCAATGGCGCGCTCAGCGGCTTTCTCGGCGTGATCCTCGGCGGGGCGCTGGCGGACAAGTTGCGGGCGAAGAACCCGGCGGGGCGTATTTTGATGATCATGTTCGGCGTGGTTGCGCCGATTGTGCCGATCTGGATCGGCTATACCACCGAAGACTCGGTGCTGTTCTACAGCATGAATTTCCTGGCGGGCATGTTCGGCGCTACCGCGCTGGGGGCAGCGGCGGCGACGACGCAGGATCTGGTGCTGCCACGGATGCGCGGCACCGCAACGGCGGCGTTTTTCCTGGGCACCACATTGGTCGGGCTGTCGTTCGGGCCGTATATGGTCGGGCAGATTTCCGACCTGGCGGGAACGATGGTCGACGGCAAACTGGTCGGCGATCTGCGCACCGGAATATTGTCGCTGATCGCGGTTACGCCGGTGGCGCTGGGGTTGCTGATCTATGCTTACCGGTCGGTGCCTGCGGCCGAGGCGACATTAGTGGCGCGGTCCGGGGAGTAGGTGCTGCTGCTCCCCTCCCGCACGGAGGGGTCGGGGGTGGGCGCTTGCCAGATGGGGCGGCCCGACGAACAGGCCCACCCCAACCCCTCCCGCAAGCGGGAGGGGCTTTTATTTCACACTCGCATCAACACCGCGCAAGCAATTCGGTCGCCGCTGTTGCCAGTGGGGTCGGTGCGCTCGTCGTCGGGGCGGGCGTGGATGACCAGCGCGGCACCGTCGGCGTCGATCAGACCGCCCGTGCCGTCGAACTGGCCCGGCAGCGCGGCGCTCAACCGTCCGCGACCATCGGCGGCGACCACCAGATTGGGCAGATCGCCATGATGGCTGCCCTGCGGGTTTAGGCGGCCGTGCTGACGCGTGGTCGGGTTCCAGTGCGCCCCGGCGGTTGTGAAGCGGGGGGCGTCGCACTGGCCGACCATGTGGACATGCGCGCCGTAGGTTCCGGCGGGCATACCAGTGGTGACCAACGTCAGCGTCATCGCACCATCGCGCAAGCGATCGACGGTGGCGATGCCGACATCGGTGCCCGTGGCGTTGAGCAGCGCGCCGCGCGCCGCGACGAAATCGCGTCCGCCCTCTACGGGGGCGCACGCTGCGAGGGTGGCAGTAGCGGCAATGAGCGAGAGGATATGAAGGCGCATGGGTCGGTCTCCGGTCGGCGGTAAATCTTTACCGCAACAATGCACGAGAGGCGCTTCGGGTCCAAGGCGTCGTCGTAGCATCGCTACGCTCGCAATGACGGAGAAAGCTCAGCTGTCGGGGTGACCGACACTGTAGTGGGTGAAGCCCAGGCGTTCGACCTCATCGCGGCGGTAGATGTTGCGCAGATCGACGAGCGTCTTGCTGCGAACGAGGCCCGCGAGGCGCGTCAGGTCGAGCGCGCGGAAGGCGTCCCATTCGGTGACGATCACCACCGCGTCGGCACCATCGGCGGCGGCATAGGCGCTGTCGACCATCTCGACCCCGGGCAGCATCGGGGCGGCGGCGGCCATCGCCTCGGGATCGGTAGCGACGACGTGCGCGCCGGCGTCCTGCAGCGCCTGGACGATGGCGAGGCTGGGGGCGTCGCGCATGTCGTCGGTGTTAGGCTTGAAGGCGAGGCCGAGGATGGCGACGCGCTTGCCGCGCGCATCGCCGCCGAGCGCGTGGATGACCTTGCGGCCCATCGCGCGCTTGCGGTTGTCGTTGACCGCCACCACCGCCTCGATGATGCGCTGCGGGACATCATTGTCCTGCGCGGTCTTGAGCAGTGCCAGCGTGTCCTTGGGGAAGCAGCTGCCACCGTAGCCGGGCCCGGCGTTGAGGAATTTGCCGCCGATGCGGTTGTCGAGGCCGATGCCGCGGGCGACGTCCTGGACATTGGCGCCGACAACCTCGCACAGATCGGCGATCTCGTTGATGAAGGTGATCTTGGTGGCGAGGAAAGCGTTGGCGGCATATTTGATCAGTTCGGAGGTGCGCCGCGCGACGAACAGGATCGGCGCTTCGTTGAGGAACAGCGGGCGGTAAATTTCGCGCATGACATGCTTGGCGCGCTCGTCCTCGCTGCCGATGACGATGCGGTCGGGGCGTTTGAAATCGCCGATGGCTGCGCCTTCGCGGAGGAATTCGGGGTTGGAGACGACGGGGACATGCTTGCCGCCCGATACCTGGGCGATGATCCGCTCGACCTCGTCACCGGTGCCGACGGGGACGGTGGATTTGGTGACGACGACGCAATCGCCCTGCAACGTCTCGCCGATTTCCTTGGCGGCGGCATAGACATAACTGAGATCGGCATGGCCATCGCCGCGCCGCGACGGCGTGCCGACAGCGATGAACACCGCGTCGGCCCCGGCGATGCCGACGGCGATGTCGGTGGTGAAGCTGAGCCGTCCGGCGGCGACATTGGCGGCGACCAGCGATTCGAGCCCGGGTTCGAAGATCGGCATCCGGCCCGCCAGCAGCGCATCGATCTTGCCCTGATCCTTGTCGACGCAGACGACGCTGTGGCCGAAATCGGCAAAGCAGGTGCCCGATACCAGCCCGACATAGCCGGTGCCGATCATTGCAATCTTCATGGGTCGCTTTCCCCTTGTGGCGCGCCAGCGCGGGTTGGCCCGACGCTGAGCGGGCCGCAGATGATGCGGCCTCGCCTAGTCGTTTGGGCTGGCGCAATCAAGCGAGGGCAGGCAGAAGCGGCGGGTGCTTGCGACAGCGCAGTTGTTGCACGATTTATATGAAACTTCACAAAGATTCACACCGGATCGACCCTTTTTTCGGGTACGAGTGCGGAAATATTGTGCAAATTAGGCAATTGGCACAATAGTTCGCATTTGTCCGATCGCCAAGCAGGGCGTCTATGATCACCGCGTGCTACCGCATCCGTGCCTGCGTGCCGCGCCTAGAAGTCGCGGGCGTAGCGTTCGTTGCCGACGAAGCCGAAACCGCCGACACCGCTGCGCTTGATCACTGCGAGCGTCTGATCGACCAGAGCGTAGCGGGCCTGTGCGTCGGGTTCGAAGCGCAATTCGGGCTGCGGGCTCATCGTCCGGGTGCGTTCGAGCTGGCTGGAGAGATTGGCGAAAGTAACCGGGGTGCCATTCCACAGCACAGCGCCCTGGGCAGTAACCGCGACGTTGTTCTTGTCGGGCTCAGGGCCGTCCGAGATGGAACCGACCGGCAGATCGATATTCACCGCGTCGGTCTGAATCGGCAGGGTGATGATGAACATGATCAGCAGGACGAGCATGACGTCGATCAGCGGCGTCGTGTTCATTTCGCCCATCGGCGTGTCTGCGGTCGAACCGGAAGATGTCATGGCCATGTCCTTCGCTCCCTATGATAGAAACCGACGCTCCTGTTATGTTATCACATATTCTATCATGGGCGTTGAGATATGCCAGCGGAAAATTCGGTGCGGCAAATGCAAAAAGGGCCGCGATTGCTCGCGGCCCTCTCTGTCGTTCAACCCACCGCGTGCAGCGGGGTTCGTCTGCGATCAGAAATCGCGGGCGTAGCGTTCGTTGCCGACGAAGCCGAGGCCGCCGACGCCGCTGCGCTTGATTACCGCGAGCACCGAATCGACGATCACATAGGGAGCCTGTGGATCGGGTTCGAGCTGCAATTCCGGCGTGGGCGCAATCAGCTTGGTCTGTTCGAGATTCTGACCGAGCTGGGCAAAAGAGATCGGCGCACCGTTCCACAGAACAGCGCCAGCCGGCGTGATGAACACCTTGTTCTTGTCCGGCTCGATCGGACTCGGGTTCGGGTTCGGGGTGGGCAGGTCGATCATCACCGCGTGGGTCTGAACCGGCAGGGTAATGATGAACATGATCAGCAGAACGAGCATGACGTCGATCAACGGCGTCGTGTTCATTTCTCCCATCGGTGCGTCGGCTCCGCCGCCACCCATTGAGATTGCCATAGACTTATCCTTTCAGGCCGTACTCAGCCATGTGATGGCTCAGCGCGAGACGGCGGCCATCGGACCAGGTTCCGAGATGAACCCGATCTTTTGGAAACCGGCGAATTGCAACGTGTAGATTGGGCCACCGATGCAGCGATAGGGGGTGCTGATGTCACCGCGAATGTGCACCTGCGGCAGCGTCTCTTCGGTGAAATTCTCGAATCCGCCAACTTTCTCGGCTTCTTCTTCAAGCCGCGCCTGACCGAGCCGGAGCAGATCGACCGAGTTGACCGGGGTGTTGCCCCAATAGACTTCGCAGGCACCGACATCCGATGCGCGAATCCACAGCTGAACATTCTCCGGCCGGGTGGTGGTCGGTTCGAAGGCGATATCGGGCAGCGTCAATTCAACGGTCTCGATCGCCACCGGCACCGTGATAAGGAAGATGATGAGGAGAACCAGCATCACGTCGACCAGCGGCGTGGTGTTGATGTCCGACATCGCTTCGGGTTCGGCTCCATCGCCGGAGCCCATGCTAATCGACATAATGCAGCTTCCTGTCTGTCATAGCTGCCGCCGGTGTCTGGTGCCGGTCGACAGTGAGCAAAGTCGAATCGGGGCGGGCACTACCCGCCCCGACACGTCATTCACCAATTCAGCTCTTCGCGATCGACGGTGCGGCAGGCTTGGCAGCCGGGGCAGCGGGCTTTGCAGCCGCCGACGACACGGCCGGGCGAACCTGGCCATTCGACATCATGTTGCCGAGCACGTCATTGGAGAAGGTCGAGAGATCGCGACCGATCTGCTTGTTGCGCGCTTGCAGCCAGTTGTAGGCCATAACCGCAGGAACCGCGACGACAAGACCGATCGCGGTCATGATCAGTGCTTCACCGACCGGGCCGGCAACCTTGGAGATCGACGGATCGCCGGTCTGGGCGATCTTGATCAGCGCGTTCAAAATGCCCCAGACGGTGCCGAACAGGCCGACGAACGGCGCGGTCGAACCAACGGTGGCAAGGAATGACAGACCACCCGACAGCACCGAGATGATGTGGCTCTGCGAACGCTCCATCGTGCCGTGCATCCAGTCATGTGCCTCGACCGGATCGGACAGCTTGCTGTGATCCGATTGGGCGCGCAGCGCGTCTTCGACGACCTGACGATAGGCGCTGTTCTTTTCCAGCTTGGAGGCACCGTCGGCGAGCGTCGGCGCGCGCCAGAAAGACGCCTGCATGTCGCGGCCCTGCTTCATCACCTTGTTCTGTTCGAACAGCTTGGTGAACAGGATGTAGAGCGAACCGATGAACATGATGATCAGGATGCCGAGCGTTGCCCAGGTTACCGGGCCGCCTTCGACGATGGCAGCGACGAAGCCGAATTGTGCTGCGGCTTCGGCACCCGCCGCGGCGCTGGCGATGAGATTGATGGTCATAACTTGCTTCCCTCTTCGATATCTACACCGGCCACCGGGTCACTGCCTCGTCCGGCCATGTGGGTTGAATGCGATCTTAGACTGTCGGTCCGGCTCTTATTCGTCAGGCAGCTGCCAGCGCACCCGTTTGGTGTAGGAGCTGCTGGTCGGACTACCATCACGGTCGAGCGCTTCGGTGAACCGGGCGCGGCGCGTGATGTTGCGGCAAGCCGCCTGATCGAGAGCACTGTTGCCACTCGAGCCGGTCACTTCGCAATTGGTCACACGACCGTCAGGGCCGACCGAGATGCGAGTGGCGGTGACGCCTTCCGCTTCGTCGCGCAGCGCCGATGATGGATAGTCGTCGGTTGTCACCCACGTCTGCTCGTTACCGCGCGGACGTACCGCCCGCGACCGATCGACCGTGGCCGGTGGGGCCGGCGGGGCCGGCGGCGTGATGATCGGCGTTGGCGGCTGTGGACGCGGCGGCTGCTCGACCGGACGATTGATCACATTCGTCGGATTGGTCGGCGGAATGACCGACGGCGGCGTCACCACGGGCGGTGGCGGCGGCAGCTTGTTGTCCGGCGGCGGCGGCGGTGGCGGCTCCTCGGGGGGAGGCGGCTCTTCCACCTCGATCACGTCGAGTTTCTCAACCATTGTTTTCACGGCCTCAACTGCGAGACCGCTGATCAGCAACCATCCGAGCAAAAATAATATCACCCCCGTCAGTACGAGAGAGATTACCCTGCTGGTGGGATCGACTGTATCACCGTAAGCCATCCAGAACCCTTGCTCCTCTTAGCAGGCATCGACCCATCCGGGGCATGCGCCCGTCGTGAATCAAAACGCGTCTACCGGCCGGGTCGCTATCCAGTTCCAATTCGGTCGCGCATGATATGCGGCGAACGGTGACCGTGGAGCGCCCGAGCTCTCTTGTTCTTCCTTCGACTCGGGTAACTATCGCGCAGTGCCGCCCCGTGCAAACCATTTATCGACGGTAAATCTCAGCCTTGTTAAAGCCGCGCGATCGATGGCTGCGCCGCAGAAACACTGGAGTCTGTATATGTTCCCGTTCCCGACACCGCCGACAATGACACCGCTGGCCATAGTCGCTGCCATGATCTGCGCCGTACCGGGGGCGGCACAATCCGCGCAAAACAGCGGTTCTGCGTCAGTAGCTGCGCCTGTCGGCAGCTATGCCGATGTCGCCGATCTGGCGGTCGATGCGGCGACGATCATCGACGCGCGAATCCGCCGCGCATCGGTGGCACCAACGGTGCAGGCCACCGGCATTCCGCCGCATCTTGTGCGAATGTATGTCGAGGCCGACGTCAATACGGTGATTTTCGGCACGACGCCGGTTGCGCGGCGGGTGGGATATCTGGTCGATGTGCAACGTCGGGCTGACGGCCGTGCACCACGGCTCAATCGCCAACGCGTGCTGCTCTATGCCCGTCCGGTCGCCACCGCCAACCGGCTGCAACTGATCACCCCGCAGGCGCAGATGCTGTGGGATGCCGGCCGCGACGCGACGGTGCGGTCGATCGTCGCCGAGCGCGCACGGGGAGCGGTGCCGCCAGTGATCGCCGGCATCAGCCAGGCCTTTCATGTCGCCGGCACGGTGGCTGGTGAGAGCGAGACCCAGATTTTTCTGGCGACTGCGGGCGGCGATCCGGTGTCGCTGAGCGTGCTGCGCCGACCCGGGCAGGCGCCGCGCTGGGCCGTGGCGTTCGGTGAGATCGTCGACGAATCGGCGGCGGTTCCGGCACGGCGCACGCTGGGCTGGTACCGGCTGGCCTGCGGCCTGCCGCCTGCCCTGCCCGCCACCGCGCTGGCGACAATGACGAGCGAAGAGGCACGAGCGGCGGGGGAGGATTATCGCTTCGTGCTGCGCAGCATCGGGGCGTGCGATCGTAGTCCGCCTGTGATTGGGCCTGCGCCGCAGGGGTGACTTGAACGTGGGGGGCGGTTAGGGGCGCGTCTCGCGTCGATCGCCATCGCTGTCATTCCCGCGAAAGCGGGGATTCAGGGGCAGAACGGAGCGTCGCTCTTTACCGCCCCTGGATTCCCGATTTCGCGGGAATGACATTGTTGAGACCTCAGATGGCCCCCGCGCACCGCCCTGTCGCCCCCCGCCCCCCCTTCCGCATTGCCGTCGCCGGGCTCGGCACCGTTGGCGCGGGGGTCATCCGTTTGCTCGAGGTCAACCGCGATTTGATCGCGCGCCGCGCAGGTCGGGCGATAGAGGTGGTCGCGGTATCGGCGCGAAGCCGCCACAAGGATCGCGGGATAGACCTGTCGCCCTATCGCTGGGAAGACGATATGGACGATCTCGCGGCACTGGCGGATGTCGATGCGGTGGTCGAGGTGGTCGGCGGGTCGGATGGCCCTGCCCTGACCCTTGCGCGCAACACGCTGGCGCAGGGCAAGGCGCTGATTACCGCCAACAAGGCAATGATCGCGCATCATGGCATGGAGCTGGCGCGAATCGCCGACGCCGCCGATATCCCGCTGAAGTTCGAGGCGGCGGTGGCGGGCGGCATTCCGGTGATCAAGGCGCTGCGCGACGGCGCGTCGGCCAACCGCATTACGCGAGTTTACGGCATCCTTAACGGCACCTGCAATTTCATCCTGACCAAGATGGAGTCGGAAGGCCGCGATTTCGCCGATGTTCTGGCCGAAGCTCAGGTCAAAGGGTTTGCCGAGGCCGACCCGAGTTTCGATATCGATGGGATCGACGCGGCGCACAAGCTGTCGATCCTCGCGGCGATGTGTTTCGGCACGCGACTCGATTTCGCCGCGGTGACGACCAGCGGGATTCGCGGTGTGCTGGCGGCAGACATTCGCGAGGCCGAGGCGCTGGGCTATCGTGTCCGCCTGATCGGCATGGCGGAACAGGGCGGCACTGACGGTTCTGGGGGGCTGAGCCAGAGCGTCCAGCCGTGCCTGGTGCATGAAGACCATCCGCTGGGCTATGTGCCCGGTTCATTGAACGCCGTGGTTGCCGAGGGCAATTTCGTCGGGCGGCTGTTCTTCGAGGGCGCGGGCGCGGGCGACGGGCCGACCGCCAGCGCGGTGGTCGCCGACGTCATCGATGTGGCGCGCGACGAATACGGCCCGGCGTTCGCCATGCCGGTCGATCAGTTGGAGGCGGCGACCATCGCCGATGCAGGCGCGGCGCGCGGCAAGAGCTATGTCCGGCTGATCGTCGAGGACCGCACCGGCGTGCTGGCGGAGATCGCCATCGCCATGCGCGATGCGGGGGTATCGGTGGAAAGCTTCATCCAGCGTGGGAGCACTGACGGGCAGGCGCTGATCGCGCTGGTGACGCATGAGGGCGAGGCGCGCGCGGTCGATGCGGCGATCGCGGTGCTGGCAGGCTCTGCGCATGTCATCGGCGCGCCGGTGCGGATGCCGATCCTGGATCTGTGAGGGGGTTGGTCTCGCAGGGGACTGTCCCTATTTTCAGTTACAATCCGTCCAGATTGCACTGAGCCATCGCAGAAAATAGGGACTGTCCCCGGGGCTCAGCGGCCCCGCATCCTCGGCGCTCCGCGACCAGGGACAGTCCCCTTTTTCTTCGCGCCGTCAGCCACGTCCGCACAGGCAGTGAGCGAAAAAGGGGACAGTCCCTTGCACTGTGCGATGCCGCCAGAGATGCGTGACGCGGTTTCTTGCCCATCAGCGATTCGCGCCTCTGAACCGCTCGGGGATCGGATCGCCTTCGCCGAGATTGCCGTCTGGATCGACCAGCAAACCGACCAGTTTGATCGTCCCGGCTATGGTGCGGATCACATCGATGCCGCCGCCGCACTGGTTCGAGATCGATGCGCCGCACGGCACACCCGTCGGGTCCACCGCTGCCCCGTCGGTCGATCCGGCGACGGGGCCGTAGATTTCAGGCACCGGCAGCGCCTGATCCTGTAGCGGCGCGCAGACGAGGATATCGGCGCTGACCACTGCTTCGGCGACGCAATCTGCGCGGGTGCGGCGATAGGTCATGGCGCGGGCGGCGGCCATCGGGTCGGTGGGGGTGGCTTGCGCAGGGAGTATGATGATTGCCGGGGCGGTGGCGGCGGCGGGTTGCGCCAGCGCTGCCAGCAGAGCGAAGACGGCAACGTGTCTCGACATAGTCACCCCGCTCCCCTAGTGGCCCGCACGACTGTTTCAGCCAAGGATATCCACTGTCATGACCGCACAGGCAAGCAAGAACCTCGATCGCCTGCTGGTGCTGGAGATGGTGCGGGTGACCGAGGCCGCCGCCATCGCCGCATCCAGGCTGATCGGCCGCGGCGACGAGAAGGCCGCCGATGCCGCCGCCGTCGAGGCGATGCGCGCGGCACTCAACGAATTGTATATGGACGGCACCGTCGTCATCGGCGAGGGCGAGCGCGACGAGGCACCGATGCTGTATATCGGCGAGAAGGTCGGTTCTGCGCCAGGCAAGGGACCGAAGATCGACATTGCGCTCGATCCGCTGGAGGGCACGACCATCACCGCCAAGGCCGGGCCGAATGCGCTCGCGGTGCTGGCGATTGCCGAAGAAGGCGGTCTGCTCAACGCGCCAGACACCTATATGGACAAGATTGCCGTCGGCCCCGGCTATCCGGAGGGCGTGATCGACTTGACCAGGAGCGTCACCGAGAACGTCACATCGGTCGCCGCCGCCAAGGGTGTGCGCCCCGACGAGATCATCGTCTGCGTGCTCGACCGCGCCCGGCATGAGCCGATCATCGCCGAATTGCGCGGCATCGGCTGCGGCATCATGCTGATCCCCGATGGCGATGTCGCTGGCGTCATCGCCACCAGCGATCCCGACACTACGGTCGATCTGTATCTGGGCCAGGGCGGTGCGCCAGAGGGCGTGCTGGCGGCAGCGGCGCTGCGCTGTGTCGGCGGGCAGTTCCAGGGGCGGCTGGTGTTCCGCAACGATGACGAGCGGGCGCGGGCGCGCAAATGGGGCGTGACCGATCTCGACAAGATCTACTCGTTGGAGGAACTGGCCAAGGGTGACGTGATCTTCGCCGCGACCGGGGTGACCGACGGGTCGTTGCTCGAAGGCGTCAAGCGCAAGCGCGGCGGCATTACCACGACCGAGAGCATCGTCATGCGATCATCGAGCCGGACCGTGCGGCGGGTGAAGAGCGAGCATCGCGAGAAAATCTGAGACCTTCGCTTTTCCCCTTTGCCCCGGCGCACCATCGGTTAGAACCGCGCGACAGCCGGACACAACCGGCGACAGGGGGGAACAGGGATGACCGGGATCGCAACGCTTAAATCGATGAAGTGCCTGCTGACGGGCGCTGCTGCCGTAACGCTGCTGACCAGCGCCACCATCGGACAGGCGCAGACGCGCGATAGCGGCCCGTCCGATTATCTGAAATGCGACGGCAACCCGAACAATATGACGACCGGCGAAACGCTGGGGCGGCTGGTCGGGGCGCTGACGTTGCTCTCCATCTTCGCGCCGCCGCCGGAGGGCGCCAATCCCAATGCGCGGATGATCGGCCATGACGGAATCGTCGCTTGCAACCGGCTGATCGACAGCGTCGGCGCGGAGGCCGAGACAAATCCGCAGCGCCGCGTGCCGCTGATCATCGCCCGCGCCATCCATCATATCGAAGCAGCGGATTACCCAGCCGCGCTCGCCGATGTCGCCAAGGCGCGCGAGGAAGCCGCGATCGCCGGACTGGCGGGCAATCCTCTGTACGAACGCAGCACCGGGCGCGGCGTGGCGATGATCGAGGCACATGCCCGGCTGCGGCTGGGCGAGATCGAGGAGGCAAGGCGCGTGGCTCTGGCCGGGGTCGGCGATCAGCGTCATTCGCTGTTCGGCCTGTATGGCTATTACGCCTTCAATGAATTCGCCGAGACGCGCTCGGCAGACGAGGATGTCTATTACCGCAGCTACAGCAGCCTGATGCCGGTGGTGACCTATCTGCATGCATCGCGGCTGGAAGAGACCGGCGACTTTGCCACCGCCGCGCTGCTGCGCGAGGATATGATCGGGCTGCTCGACGTTCTCGGCAGCAAGTTCGGCACGCCGGAACGGTCGTCATCCAGTTATGCCAACGCCGCGCTGGCGCAAGGTCTGGCGGGCAATTGGGAACGGTCCAACCATCTCGCCGAGCTGGCACGGACCAATATGGAAACCCGCATCCGCGAGGGCAATCCGGAAAACAACAGCAGCATCGCGGTTGAAATGCTCGACCTGCAAACCGTGCTGCGCGCCTTTGCCGAAGGGCGCACGGGTGAGGCGCGGCGGTTGTTCTCGGGCCGCTCTGCCTGGCCGGGCGTCAGCTTCGGGGCGCTGGTCGAAACGACACGGCGGCTGCGCGAGGGCGCGAGCGAGGAAGAGCTGATCGGCCCGCTGGCGACGACGCCCGAGGCATTGTGGACGCGGCGGCGCGAATCGGAACTCGCATCGATGATCGAGAAGGACAAGGATAATGTCACCTTGTGGCGCCATCTGCGCGCCGCACCGGCAGAGACGAGCTATCGCGCCATATCGCGCGAGGTGTGGCGGCTGGATCGTTCGCGGCTGCTCGATCCACCCAATGTCGAAGGGTGGAGCAGTGTGCGTATGCCCTGGCAGGGCGGCGTGCTGGCCGGACTCGATGGCATGGTGCTGCACACCGCGCTCCAGGCACGGCATCAGGGCAAGCAGGGTTTCGTCCTGCTGACATCCCCGACCAACCCTAGTTCCGCCATGGTCCGCTTTGGCGCACCGGGCGATCGCGGCATCAGCGAGGGACGCTTCATCGATGCCGCAGCGGCGATTGCCGAACTGGGGCCGCTGATCCCCTCGCCCGAAGCGATCGAGGCGGAACGGCGGGCGAGCAGGCGGCGGCGGTAGGGCGCTTCCTCCCCTTCAGGGGGGGTGGCCCCGCAGGGGTCGGAGGGGCTGGTGCGGCGTTGGGCAATGGTGACCAAGGCCGCACCGGCCCCTCCACCATCCTTCGGATGGTCCCCCTCCCCCAAGGGGGAGGACGCTATTCGGCCAGCGCCTTCATGTAGATGCTGCGGCGCGGCTTTTCGAACAGCTTCATCACCATCGGCTCGAAAAATTCGAGCGGGGCGCTGTCATAGGCTGGGTCGAAAGCCGTCTGGTCGTATTTCGCGCAGAAGTCGGCGCAGGCCTGAAAATGTTCATGGCCGCGATATTGCTCGCGCATGTCCTTGTCGAGGCCGAGATATTCGAAGAAATAATAGCCCTGGAAGATGCCGTGGTTCTCGCAGATCCAATGCTCTTCCTCGGTGACGAAGGGCTTGACGATGGCAGCGGCGATATCGGGGTGGTTATAGGCGCCCAGCGTATCGCCGATGTCGTGGAGCAGCGCCATCACGACATAGCTGTCGCTGCGCCCGTCGCGGTGGGCGCGGGTGGCGGTTTGTAGGCTGTGGGTGAGGCGATCGACCGGAAAACCACCAAAATCGTTGGCGAGCAGTTTCAAATGGTCGAGCACGCGGCGGCCGCCCTGCGGCGAATGGTCGCGAGCGCTGGCGCCGATGATCTGCCAGTCGGCGAGCGTGCCATGCTCCATGGCGGTGAAGGTCGCGCGCTGGTCGCCAGGATGGTCGAGCGTGGTTGTGGACATGGCAACTCTCCCGCAAAAAAACGTCTAGTAGCCATTGTGCCACAGGGCAGACGTTGCGTGAAGCCCGGTTGGCAGATGGCCGCCGCCGACCGCATTCGCGACCTCAGTAGCGCCGGGACGACAAGATCGACCCGTCCGGGCTCGTGCGCGGGCCGGGTATAACCTCCGCGTCTCACTGTTCCGATGGCGGCTGGGATGTCTATGCTTTCGCCCGCAACGCCTTCGATTGATCATCGGTCAGCCGGGCGATCTGGCGACTTTGGCGTGATGATAAAACTGGTCGTTCGAGGATAGCGAGCAAGCTGAGCATCTGACCCGACAAGAAATGCCATCGGGGGTGGGGCTGGTCAGTATCCATGCCCTTCGACATATAATGCAATCCGGGAGGACTGCCCCATGATCGACCAATTTCTGGCCATCGACTGGGCGGCAATTGCGCCCTTCATCGCCATCGGTTTTGCCGCACAGTTGATCGACGGCGCGCTCGGCATGGCATTCGGCGTAATCTCCTCCACGCTGCTGGTCAGCGTGATGGGCATCGCTCCGGCGCGCGCCTCCGCCGGAGTGCATCTGGTCGAGGTGTTCACGACCGGCGCGTCGGGGCTAAGCCACATCTACCACCGCAATATCGACTGGAAACTGTTTGCGCGCATTGCCGTTCCGGGCATCATTGGCGGGGTGATCGGCGCCTATCTGCTGGCGAACCTCGACAGCTCGATCGCCCGCCCGCTGGTCATGCTCTATCTGACGAGCATCGGTTTCTACCTGCTGTACAAGGCGCTGTCCTATCCGGGCGAGCCGAAGGTCAAGGAAGCAAAATATGCCGCGCCACTGGGTCTGATCGGCGGTTTTCTCGATGCATCGGGCGGCGGTGGCTGGGGGCCGGTGGTGACATCCAACCTGCTGATTCAAGGCACCGATCCGCGACGGACCATCGGCACAGTCAATGCCGCCGAATTCCTGCTGACGGCATCGATTTCCGCGACCTTCATTGCCACCATCGGCTTCGAGGCGTTCACCATCGTCACTGGCGGGCTGCTTATCGGCGGCGTGGCGGCCGCCCCAATCGGCGCGATGATCGCCAAGCGGGTGTCCACCAAGACGCTGCTGTTGATGGTCGGCATAGTATTGACCGCGACCAGCCTGTTCAGCCTGTATCGTGCAATCGCCTGAGAGACGCGAGCGGGTGTCGGGTGATGGCGAAGCTGTCGTGCGATTGCGCTTAGCTGTCGAAACCGACGAATACCGCCGCTTCGTCCACCGACTTGCGCTCGGATACGACGGCGTTGGCAGCGAAATCCTCCTCAGGCCAGCCCAGTGCGATGCTCTTCAGGATGATCTGGTCGTCGGCGATCCCGGCATGTTCGCGGACGACGGGCGATTGCATGATGCCCTGGCTGTTGATCACGCAGCCGAGGCCGCGTGACCAGGCCGCATTGACCAGTGCGGTCGCCACTGCGCCGCAATCGAACGGGGTGTCGTCGCTGCCATCGCAGACGCGGTCGTAGGTGATGATCACGCACACCGGCGCATCGAACTGGCGGAAGCCGCGCATCACCCAGTCTTGCCGCATCGCGGCATCGTCGCGCGCGATTCCCATTGCGGAAAACAGCTGCTTGGCAACGCCGACCTGCCGGTCGCGGTGCGGCCCGGTGAAGGCCGTTCCGGTGCGGAATTCGCGCGATTGCGGCACGCCTGCCAGCATCCGCTCGCTGTTGCCGGCGCGAATGCGGTCGAGCGGCTCGCCGGTGACGACGGTGAAATTCCACGGCTGGGTGTTCATCGACGATGGCGCGCGCATCGCCAGCGTCAGGATTTCCTCGATGAGCGCGCGCGGCACCGGATCGGGCTTGTAACCGCGAATGCTGCGGCGGCCGATGATCACATCGTCGAAAGTCATGGTTGTGAACTACCCCTCATTTGGCGCCAGTTGCCTAATATGGCCGTTCCATCGCTTCTGCGAAATGGCAGGCAATTGATCAGGCCCGTCCCCAGCGAATAGACCCCTGCTATCGCCAGCAGCGCATGCACGATACTGTCCGGCGTTGATAAACTGGCGGCAGCAAAGCAAAAGGCGGCAAAGACCAGATTTGCCAATGGCCCGCCTGCCGCCACCCAAAGGCGCTTGCGCGGCGTGGACCCGGTCGCACCGAACTGACCAATGACATAGCCGCCGATGTCACCGCCCAAAAAGCGTGCCCAGCCGATCGTCGGCCCGTGGCGTCGGTAAGCAATGATCAGAACGGCGAACTCCTTAACCACGCCGCGTTGTAACCAGTAGCCAGCGGCATGGCCCAGCTCATGCACAAAGATAGTTGCTACCATCAATACCAGCATCGTTGCCAGGGCCCCGCCAACCGAAAGCCCGAGCATGGTTTGCAGGCCACCCATGACCATGAACGACAAGATGGCTCCCGATACTATTGCGACGCCGCGCATGTTCGGTTCACTCCACCGTGACGCTCTTGGCCAGATTGCGCGGCTGATCGACATCGGTGCCCTTGGCGCAGGCGACATGATAGGCGAGCAATTGCACCGGCACCGCATAGACCAGCGGGGCAATCAGCGGATGGACCATCGGCATTTCGATGGTCGCCATGCAGCCCTCCCCCGCTTCGGCGATGCCATCGGCGTCGGAAATTAGCACGATCTTGCCTCCGCGCGCGCGAACCTCCTGCATGTTGCTGACGGTCTTTTCGAACAGCGGACCTGATGGCGCGATGACGATCACCGGCACCGCTTCGTCGATCAGCGCGATCGGACCGTGCTTCATTTCGCCGCTGGCATAGCCTTCGGCGTGGATATAGCTGATTTCCTTGAGCTTGAGCGCTCCCTCCAGCGCCAGCGGATAGTCCGGCCCGCGTCCGAGGTATAAAACGTCCCGCGCGGGCGCGATAAGATGCGCCATCGCCGCAATATCCTCATCATGCGCCAGCGCCGCGTTGAGGGCAGCGGGGGCCTCGGTAAGGTGGCGGACCACCTCCTGCTCCTCGGCGCGGTTCATCCGGCCCTTCTTCACCGCCAGATGTGCGGCGAAGGCGGCGAGCACCGCGAGCTGGCAGGTAAAGGCCTTGGTCGATGCGACGCCGATCTCCGGCCCGGCGTGGGTTGGGAGCAACAGGTCAGCCTCTCGCGCCATGCTGCTGGTCGGCACATTAACGACGACGGCGATGGTCTGGCCATTGTCCTTGCAGTGGCGCAGCGCCGCTAGCGTGTCCGCCGTCTCGCCCGACTGGCTGATGAACAGCGAGAGGCCGCCCTCCTCCAGCACCGGATCGCGGTAGCGGAACTCGCTCGCGACATCGATGTCGACGGGGACGCGGGCAAAAGTCTCGAACCAGTATTTCGCGACCATACCGGCGTAGAAACTGGTGCCGCAGGCGACGATGGTGATGCGCTTCACCCCCGCAAGGTCAAAATCCATCTGCGGCAGCGCGACCTGGCTTTCGACCGCGCGGATATAGCTTTGCAGCGTCTGCGCGACGACGGTCGGCTGTTCGAAAATCTCCTTCTGCATGAAGTGGCGATAGGGGCCCTTCTCGACCGCCGCGGCGGTGACGCCGGAGAGTGTAATGGCGCGGGTGACCGACCGGTTATCCTTGTCGAAGATGTTCGCACCATCGCGGGTGACGATGACCCAGTCGCCTTCTTCCAGATAGGCGATGCGCTGGGTCAGCGGCGCGAGCGCCAGCGCGTCCGAACCGAGGTAGGTCTCGCCATCGCCATAGCCGACCACCAGCGGCGAGCCGAGCCGCGCGCCGATCAGCATGTCCGGCGCAGATTTGAAGGCGATGGCCAACGCGAAGGCCCCGCGCAGCATCGGCAGTACCGCTTTGACTGCATCGACCGGCGCATGCCCGGCTTCGACCAGTTCGGAGACGAGATGCGCGACGACTTCGGTATCGGTCTCGCTCTCGAAGCGGCGGCCCCGAGCGATCAGCGCGTCGCGCAGTGACTTGAAATTCTCGATGATGCCATTGTGGACCAGCGCGACTTCGCCAGTGGCGTGCGGGTGCGCGTTCGACGTGGTTGGAGCGCCGTGAGTGGCCCAGCGGGTGTGGGCGATGCCGATCAGGCCGGGGGCGGGGTTGCCCGCCAGCTCCTTGACCAGATTGATCAGCTTGCCCTCGGCGCGGCGGCGAACGAGTTGGCCGTCATGCACGGTGGCCACACCCGCCGAGTCATAGCCGCGATACTCCATCCGCTTGAGACCATCGACCAGCCGATCGGCCACGGGTTCCTTGCCGACAATTCCGATAATTCCGCACATCAGATGCTTACCTCAAGCTGGGTATAGGGAACGCGAATTCCCGGCATCTCAGCCGGAAAGTCTTTCGTATTTCTTGTCACGAGGACCCGGCCCCGGGTCAGCGCGGTTGCCAGGATGACGGCGTCCGGCGACTTCAGCCTTGGTCTTTCCCGTCGCAGTGCCGCGGCACGGGCGGCAATCTCCGCATCGACTTCGTCGATGCCGAACCCCGATAGCAAGCGCTGGGCGCGCGCAAGACTATCACCTTCGCCTTTCGACAACACCTCAATCCAGACCATGCGGCTTACCCAGACACGACCTTGGCGATTTGCGCGCTCGATCTCGGCGCGCCCAGCAGGGACGCCGCGCAACGTATCGATCAGAATGTTGCTGTCGAACGAATAGCCGCTCAAGATCTGGCACGCTTTTTCTTTGGTTTCGCCAAAGCGTCATCCAGGGCCTGCGTCGCCGCTTCAAGCCCCGGATATCCTTCGCCCAGCTTCAACCCATGCTTAGCTGCCCAAGCTTTGTGTATCTCGTGCTCGCAATCATCCTCGGCGTCGAACAAGTCGGGGAATTCGGCCCGCACCTCCTCGTAATCCGGGTCCCAGGGCCGGGTCCAGGAGGCTCGCTCACGCCGCTGCCACTCCACCGAATCGCCGATGTCCATGTCTTTCCAGGCACCGAAACCAGCATCGAGCCAATCGAGAGAATCGGCGGGATGATATGCGGCGACAGCATCGCGCAAAACCGCAGCCCGCGACTTGCCCTGTTCCGCAGCCAGCCGGTCGAGGCGTTTGACGTCTTCGTCGGGCAGATCGGCGAGGATGCGGGTCATTGATATACCGATATCATATCATGATATCATGTCAACTCTTCTCCGCCTTTTCCGCTTCATCGCGTCGTGAAACCTATCCGCCCAACCCGGCTTGACCAGCTGTTCCGCCCGCACCATCCGCAGCTCGCCGTCCGCGACATCGCGCGACACCGCCGATCCCGCCGCCACAATCGCATCCGCGCCGATCCGCACCGGGGCGATCAGCGCCGAGTTCGAGCCGATAAACGCACGTTCGCCGATCACGGTCTTGTGCTT
>JAYSZB010000061.1:0-1735 GCA_043727035.1 Sphingomonas sp.
GGCTTCGCGGAACGCCTTGAACTGGTCGGGCGGGCATGAATCCTCGAGGCTGCAACCGGCGTCCATGTCGGGCAGGATGACGATCTTTTCGGGGCTCAAGATCTTGGCGGTCTCGGCCATGAAGCGGACGCCGCAGAAGGCAATCACGTCGGCATCGGTCGCCGCCGCTTTGCGCGACAGGTCAAGGCTGTCCCCGACGAAATCGGCGAGATCCTGGATTTCGGGCTTCTGGTAATAATGGGCGAGAATGACCGCGTTGCGTGTCGTCTTGAGCCGCGCAATCTCGGCGAGCAGGTCGAGGCCCTTCAAGGTCGTTGGTTGGGCAGTCACTGTTGTCCTCCGGCGCGGCGCTGTTCCACTTCGTCCAATACGTCCTGAATCGATCGACTGACATCCCACCGCTCGTCGATCTTTCCGGCGTCAGATGGATATCTGACGACCACGCGGACTTTAGCCATATCTGACGCATCCAACGGCAATTGAAGAAGCTCAGAAATGCGTTGACGCCCTTCTGCCTGTGCTTTTTCAATGAGCTCGGGTTTCGCCGACTCTTCGGCTGCCTTTTGATTAGCTAGTTTGACTGCTCGATTTACGAGTGCGGCTGACGCCCTACGAGATACCCACCACCCTTCAATGCCGCCCATCTTGCCTTTTGCAAGGTTGATATTTGGCTCCGCGATCCGCACGTTTGGAACCTCCACAAAAAGCGTCCGACTGGCCTTATCGAATCGCACTTGGTCGAGAGATAACGCAGACAGGTCGACAAAATAATCCACTGAAGCCGGCAGTGTGGCTTTCAGTTTTGAGTCGAACACCGGACCTCGATCAACGCTGGTAACATCGATCGTGCCGCTTAGAGTTGCGACTTTAAGATCGGTGGTTCCGGAAAAAGTAGTTCCTAATATCCGCGCCAACCCCTCGGCGGTTGCGATTTCCTCGTTACGACGCTGCTCTTCTGCAGCACTCATTTGGCACATCGCCACCAGCAGGACGAGTATCAGTACCGCGGCGCCAATCGCTAACTGCTTGGGTGAAATTTTCAGCGTTTTTTCCATGTCTCTCCGTCCGATCTAACCATTCCGCGCCGCTCGAGGTCCATCAAATGCGCCCACACAGATCCGCCCGCTGCCGGGATCAGTCGGGGGTCGAGCCCGGGGTAAGCGAATGCAACGATCTCGGGAATGGCCGCTTTGCCCTCCCCCACCAACCGCAGAATCTGCTTCTCGCGCTGCAGCCGGTGGCCGATCAGCCCGCGCAAAAATTGCTGGGTGTTGGTCACCGGCGCGCCGTGGGCGGGGTAAAACACGCGATCGTCGCGCTCGCGCAGCATATTGAGGCTGGCCATGAACAGCCCCATGTCGCCATCGGGCGGAACCACTACCGTGGTCGACCAGCCCATCACATGGTCACCGGTGAACAGCGCGCCCCCCGCATCCTCGCCGCGATAGGCGTAACAGAGATGATTCGAGGTGTGGCCCGGGGTCGCGACCGCGACCAGTTGCTCGCCGTCGCCGAAGTCAATCGCCTCGCCGTCGGCCAGCACCTTGTCCGGCGCATAGTCACCGTCGAAACTGGCATCGGCGCGCGGGCCGACGCTTTCCAGGCTAAGCGCCGCGCAGCCGATGATCGGCGCGCCGGTCGCGGCCTGGAGCGGCTGCGCGGCGGGCGAATGATCGCGGTGGGTGTGGGTGCAGGCAATTGCGGCGATCCGCCGCTTGCCCGCCGCAGCGACGAT
>JAYSZB010000062.1:0-11186 GCA_043727035.1 Sphingomonas sp.
CCAGCCTTGCAGTGCGACGCGGCTGTTGGGATCGCCACGGACGATGTCGTAATTTTCACCGGCCGGGGCGATCACGGTGTTCCAACCATAACCCGCGCCGGGTGTGTCATGGATAATCAGCGCACCGATCGCGCCACGCCGGGCTGCTTCCTCATATTTATATGTCCAGCGGCCATAGTAGGTCATCCGCCGATCGCCGAACTGGCCGACGGCATCTTCGCCAGACGTTGCCGAAAAATCCGGGTCGTTGACGATGAACACCGCGATCTTGCCCGTCAGGTCGATACCCTTGAAATCGTCCCAACCGCGTTCTGGCGCGGCAACGCCATGCCCCACAAATACCAACGGAGCATTTGCGATGGCGACGCGGTCGGCCGGACGGACGGTGCTGACGTAGATTTCGCGCGACTGGTTGAGCACAATCGGACCGGGCGATCCGCTGATGGACATACCACCCGCGCCGAGCTGGGTTCGCACCAGCGGCACTGTCTGTGTCCATCCGCCGTCTGTCCCGGCAGGTTCGAGGCCGATGATTCGCAACTGAGTGATCAGCCAGTCGATGGTCACCCGCTCGCCGGCAGTGCCCGGCGCCCGGCCCTGAAATTCTTCCGAAGCAAGAACCCGGACGTCGGCAGAAAGCCGAGCGGGTGAGATCGGATTGGGCGTCTGAGCCGGCGCGCTGGTCGCTGCCAGCAGCGCGGCAAGAGTTGTGAGAAAGCTTCGCATAGCTCATCTTGAAGCAATTGGTGCGCTGCCGCTAGCGCTGATCAGCCAAGGACGAATCGAATCTCACGCCGCTTAAACTTTTGGCGAAAGCGCTTAAATGTCAGCGGCTGTTGGCGATTCGATCCGCATGATGACGGCTGCTTGCGTTCGTTCGGTTAGCAGGCGCATCAATTTCAGACGTCGTCGGCGGAGGTCGGCTATCGTATCAGCCTGGCCGAAGCGACCATTTACTCATTATGCCACAGCGCAACCTTCACCATCGCGCGACCGAATAAATCCGAAGCCATAAGTTTCCCCAGCCATTCGCAGACCCGCCGCGGAGCCATATCTGCGAAGCGTGCAGCATCGACCGCCGCGAACTGCCTGATAAACGGAAATAGCGCAATGTCGTCAAATCCACGCGAAGCTCCACCTAAATACCGGTGTTTCGCCAGCCGCTCATCGAGCGCGGTGAGCATCGCCAATCCTTCAGCAAAGTGAGCAACGGGATCGCCATCGTGTCGCCCTGCATATTTGTAACGGTCGAGGTGGTGTTTGAAGACTCCATCGAATGTCTCGACCAACGCGGTGTCGATACGTGAAAACCAATCTTCGGGGTCATTCCGCGACAATGCCCAGCGCATAATGTCGATGCTTTCATCGATGACCGTTCCGTCGACCAATATCAAAACGGGAACCGTGCCCTTGGGTGAGGCCGCGAGCATGGCGGCCGGCTTGTTGCCGAGCAGCACCTCTCGATGCGTATAGATCGTGCCACTTACCAGCAGCGCCATCCGCGCACGCATCGCATAGGGACAGCGGCGAAAGCTGTAGAAGATGGGGGCGTCGGGCACGACTGGCTTATAACAAGCTGCGCAGTTGCTACAAAGTCGTGAGCTGCGCCAGCCGCGTGGAGACCGCAATGTGAAATGTCGGTTAGGCCCCGCCTTCCCAGCTAAAAACCGTCGGCCGTGCAAGCCGGTTGCGGACGGACCGTTGATCATGCCTGTGCCTGACCAAACCACGGTCTGAATAAACGTCATGATCGCAAGGCGGAGGGGTTAGAGGGTCGACTCGCTTTCAGAATAATTTTGCTGCGGACCTTTCAGCACCATCGACGGTTATCGCCGCTTGAGGTTGCGCGGGGGTGAAACAATGACACGTACAGGCTGGTTGATTGGTGGAGCTCTGCTGGCACTGACATTGTCGGGATGCTGGGACCGCGATGCGGTCGAAAAGCGCAATGCTGAACACGGCAATGCTGCATCGTCAGCCGCAGCGGCAAATGCGCCTCGCTTCACACGTGGAGCGATCGATCCGGCGCTGTTGCGCGCCGTTCGCGCTATCGAAACACGCGTAGGCGGGCGGCTCGGTGTGATGCTGGTTTCCCCCGAGGACCAGCTGATCCTTGCTAATCGCGATACCGAACGCTTTCCGATTTGTTCGACCTTCAAATTGCCGCTGGCGGTGATGGTGTTGAGCGACGTCGATGCCGGGCGCCTCGCTCTGGACCGGGAACTGCCGTTCGGCGAGCGACGAGTCGTGCAGAATTCACCGGTGATCGAGCGATTGAAGCGCGATGGCGCAAACGACATCAGCGTCGAAGCCGCATTGGCTGCGGCGATCACCCAAAGCGACAATAGCGCAGCAAACCTGCTCCTGACGCTGGTCGGCGACAACAGCGGCTACTCGCGCCGGATCGAAACGGCATTTGGCAACGACAGCATCCGCATGGATCGCAGCGAAGGTGTACTTAACGAAGATGCATCGCGGGCCGAGGATACGGCAACGCCCGATGCGATGGTCGCGGTGCTGGCGCGGGTATTCCATGGCGAAGCCCTGACCGACGGGTCGCGCGGCCGGTTGCGGGGGTGGATGGCCGACGCCCGCACCGGTGCCAACCGCGTGCGTGCCGGTCTGCCTGAAGGGCTGATCGCTGGCGATAAAACCGGAACCTGTAGCCGCACCTACAATAGTGTCGGCTGGATCGAAACCGCGCCTCGCAGCCGTCCATGGCTCTATGCCGTCTATCTCGACGAGACCGATGCCAGCGAGGATCAGGCTGCGGCTGCGCTTGCCGATGTCGGGCGACTGTTCGGCCGAATCATCGGGGCGGCGACCCCCGGGCCGGATCGCCCGGGCGACAGTGCCAAATAGGCACAATGCCTGCCATTTGTGCCCGTCGGTAATTTAGACGGACTTTGCCCTGGGAATTGCGTGACAGGGGATGCCCGCGACCAATGTACCGGCAGAACACGTCCTGTCCCGCGGCGAGGGCCATGATTTCCGGAGGTGCGCGTTGCCAAGATGTGGTGGCCCAAAGGTCGGATCCGAAATAATTGAAAGGGTCGGCAACCAACCGGCGGCTTAACAATTAGGCTAGTTTAAAGGAGCCGCTATGCCCATCTCCATCAACGGTAGCCCGTACGACCTGCCAGTCGATCCGAGGGTCAGTTTGCTGGATTTCATCCGCGATCATGCCGCGCTGCCGGGATCGAAAAAGGGGTGCGACCATGGCCAATGCGGTGCCTGCACTGTTTTGCTCAACGGGCGCCGCATCAATAGCTGTCTGACCTTGGCAGTGATGCATGCTGACGATGAGGTCGTTACGATCGAGGGGATCGGCACCGCCGACAATCTCTCGCCGTTGCAGCAGGCTTTCGTCGCGCACGACGGCTATCAGTGCGGTTATTGCACGCCAGGGCAGATCTGCTCCGCCACCGCGATGCTGCAGGAAATCGCCGATGGCTGGCCGAGCGATGCGACCGACGATGTCGCATCGTCGCCTGGGCTTACCGACGAGGAAATCCGCGAACGGATGAGCGGCAACCTGTGCCGCTGCGGCGCTTATCCCAACATCGTCGATGCCATTCGCGACGTGGCGGAGGCAATCGCATGAAACCGTTCGACTATCACCGCGCCACGTCCGAGCGCGATGCCACCACGCTGGTCGCCACGCCAGGGACGTTGGCTATCGCCGGTGGCACCAACTTGATCGATCTGATGAAGTTGCAGGTCGAAGTGCCAAGCCGGCTGGTCGATATCAACAAGCTCGACCTGGCGGACATCGTCGATACCGCTGACGGCATAACCATCGGCGCCTTGGCGTCCAACACCGATGTCGCGGTAGACCCGCGCATCCGCTCTCAATATCCGGTGCTCGCCAAGGCGATCCTTGCTGGTGCGACGCAGCAGTTGCGTAACAAGGCCAGCGTCGGCGGCAATCTTGGCCAGCGGACGCGCTGCCCCTATTTCACCAACATCGACCAGCCGTGCAACAAGCGCGAGCCAGGCTCGGGCTGCGGCGCAATTGCGGGCGTCTCGCGCATCCACGCCATTCTGGGCACCAGCAAGCACTGTATTGCCACCTATCCCGGCGACATGGGTGTCGCGTTGGCGGTGCTCGACGCTCAGGTCGAGGTTCTCGGAGCCGATGGCGAAATCCGCACTATTGCGGTCCGCGAATTCCACCAGCTTCCCGGTGAACGACCGGAGCAGGACAATAGTCTCGATGTCGGCGACCTGATCAGAGCCGTGCGCCTGCCCGCCCCGGTTGGCGGCAAGCAGATCTATCGCAAGGTCCGCGAGCGGTCCTCCTACGCCTTCGCGCTCTGCTCGGTCGCCGCCATCGTTGCCATGGATGGTGGGCGCATCGCCCGCGCCGATCTCGCCTTTGGCAGCATCGCGCACAAGCCGTGGGTCGATGACCGGCTCAGCCCGCTGCTGGTCGGCGAAAAGCCCGGCATTGCCCTGTTCGGGCATGTCGCCGACGTCCTGCTGGAGGATGCCCGCGGCTATGGCGAGAATGATTTCAAGATTCCGCTGGTGCGGCGGACCTTGCTGGCGACGCTATGCGACGCGACGGGAGTGGACGCATGAGCTTTCATCTCAAGCAGGACAAGCCGGACGAGCGCAATCTGCTCGACACGATGGCACAGGGCGTCATCGGCCAGTCGCTCGACCGCCCCGAAGGCCCGTTGAAAGTCAGCGGCGCAGCGACCTACGCGGCGGAATATCGGCTCGATGACGCTCTGGAAGGGGTGCTGGTCAGCGCAACCATCGTCAAAGGCAAAGTGGTCGCCATCGACGAAGCGTCGGTGTTGGCCATGCCGGGCGTGGTTGCCGTCATCAGCGACAAGCGGATGATCGCCCGCGCCGCGCAGGGGACGGCCGGCGAAGCGCCGACCCATACCATCGATACCGTGCATTATTGGGGCCAGCCCGTCGCACTGGTTGTGGCGGACACGCTGGAAAATGCGCGCGATGCGGCAAAGGCGCTGATCGTTGAGTATGCCAGCGAGGCAGCAGCGGTCGATCCCGCGCTGGTTGTGCCTGAAGCTGATCCGGAAGCGACGCAGCAGGGCGATCTGGCAACCGCGATGGAAGAGGCGGATGCCTGCGTCGACATCACTTTTACTACGGAAGGCCATGCCAGCGCGGCGATGGAACCCCACGCCGCCGTCGCCGACTGGAACGGAAACAGGCTGACCGTGCGCGCCAGCCTGCAGATGCTGAATTACAATATCAGCGAGTTGGCCGATGCACTGGATCTCAAGGAATCGCAGATCCGCTTGCTGTCGCCCTATGTCGGCGGCGGCTTCGGGTCGAAACTCGGAATCAGCCAGGATGTCGTCGCGGCGTCGCTGGCGGCGATGCAGCTCGGCAAGCCGGTGCGCGTGGTGATGACACGCCAGCAGGTGTTCCAGACGATCATGCGCCGGTCCGAAACGCGGCAGCGTCTGCGCCTCGCCGCGACCAAGGACGGCACCATCACCGGCATCGGCCACGAGGCGATCGTCTCCAACCTCCCCGGCGAGGAATTTGCCGAGCCGGTCACCCAGTCGAGCACGTTCCTCTACGGTGGCAAGCATCGGGTCATGGCGGTCAACCTGGCGCGGGTGCACCGGATGACCGCAGGTTCGGTCCGTGCGCCGGGCGAAGCCGTCGGCATGCCGACGCTCGAGGGAGCACTCGACGAACTGGCTGAAAAACTGGAAATCGATCCGATCGAGTTGCGCCTGCGCAACCTGCCCGACCAACATCCGGTCAAGGGCACGCCATTCGCATCGCGCAAACTGGCCGAGTGTCTGGAACAGGGCGCGGCGGCGTTCGGCTGGGACAAGGGCGCGCGCAAGGCGCGCCAGCGACGGGAAGGCGAATGGTGGATCGGCACCGGCTTCGCCAGCGCCGCGCGCGTCCATAATGTCGGCGAGGCCAAGGCAAGGGTGACATTGCGCGGCGATGGCAAAGCGGTGGTTCAAACCGACATGACCGACATCGGCACCGGCACTTATGCCATCCTCGCGCAGATTGCGGGCGAGATGCTGGGGCTCGACCCGGACAATGTCGACGTTCAACTCGGCGACACCCAATTCCCACGCGGCCCCGGGTCGGGCGGCAGTTGGGGTGCGGCGTCGATCGGCTCGGCGGTATCGCTGGCGTGCGAAGGCATCCGCGACGACATCGCCAAGCGGCTGAAAATCAAGGCGGACAAGCTGACGCTCAAGGACGGCCGAGCAATAGTCGGGACCGAGACGCGGTCGCTGGGCGACATCATCGACGGCGCGGCAATTACCGTCATTGGCCATTATGAGCCTGGTAAGGTCGAGGAAGCATTCGTCGCATCGGGCTACGGTGCCTTTTTTGCCGAGGTGGCGGTCAATCACTGGACCGGTGAGACCCGCGTCCGGCGCATGACCGGTGCCTTCGGCTTTGGCCGGGTGCTCAATGCCAAGACGGCGCGGTCGCAATGCATCGGCGGTATGGTGTGGTGCATTGGCAGCGCGCTCACCGAGGCGTTGGAATTCGATCCGCACGACGGCCACCTCGTCAATTGCGACTTCGCCGAATATCATGTTCCGGTTCACCGCGACGTGCCGCCGCTCGACGTCATCATGATTGAGGAGCGCGACCCTGCGGCCAGCCCGATTCAGGCCAAGGGCATCGGCGAATTGGGCATGTGCGGCGGCGCGGGTGCCATCGCCAACGCCATCTACAACGCCTGCGGCGCCCGGATGCACGCCTTCCCGATGACGCCGGACCGCGTGCTGGCCGCGATGCCCGCCGAGTGAAGCACAGCCTATCGTCTCCTCGGCAGGCGGGCGTTGTCGATCCGGACCATGCCGCCTTGCTTGCGGCCTGCGAGCCCGGCGTCGCGCTGTGCACGATCGTTCGCGTCGATGGCAGCTTCTCGCGCCGATGTGGCGCGCAGATCGCCATCAGGCCGGACGGATCGGTGGTCGGCGATCTTGCCGACGGCTGCCTCGAACGCGAACTGGCGTCGGCCGCGCGCAGCACTCTCGCACCCCAGATACGCCGCTATGGCAAGGGATCGCCGATGATCGATTTTCGCCTGCCCTGCGGCGGCGGCCTCGATATTCTCGTCGACCCCTCGCCCGACCGCATGGCCATGCGCCGCACCGCCGTTGCGTTGGCGGGGCGACAGCCATGGTCGCTGAGGTTGGCCGACAATCCCTGCTTGCCTGAACGATACTATCTGCCATCGCTGCGCATCTCGGCGATCGGCGAGGGGCCGGAAATCGACTGGTTGGCCATGGTCGGCACCGCGGCAGGCATCGAAATCGAAACCGTCGACAAGCGCCGCCTGTCGCTCGGGCAACCGCCAAAGCTCGCGACCCCGGACCAGTGGACCGCAGTCGTCCTGCTGTTTCATGATCATGAATGGGAGGCGCCGCTGTTGGCGCATGCGCTGCATAGCGAAGCCTTCTACATCGGCGCGCAAGGCGGCGAGAATGCGCGTATGCAGCGGTCGGATATGTTACGGCGCGACGGGTTCGACGATGGTCAACGCGCACGGGTCAAATCGCCGGTCGGTCTTTCGTCCGGCAGCCGCACCCCGCAGGCGTTGGCCCTGTCGATCCTCAGCGATGTCGTGGGCCGCTACGAGGCGCTGCATCCGCATGGCTGAACGCTCGTCCGCCATCGTCATGCTTGCCGCCGGGACTGGCCGCAGGTTCGGCGGGGGAAAGCTCGATGCAGATCTGGGCGGAAAGCCGCTCGGACGCTGGGCGGCGGAAACCGCAGAGGCCGCTGGCTTTGCCACACGCATCATTGTCACTCCGCCAACGCCGCCTGCCTTCTGCGGTCTGCTCGTCGGGTGGGAAAGGGTCGTCAATGCCAGTATCGACAGTGGCATGGCGGGTTCGATCCGCGCGGCCGCATTATCCGCAGTCGGCCACGAACGGTTGGTGATCATCCTGGCCGATATGCCGCTGATTGAGGCTGACCATCTAAACCGCCTGGCAGACGGCGAGGGAGTTTCATTCACTCTCTACGCGGATGGCAGCAAGGGGGTACCAGCCGCTTTTCCGGCTACAGCATTCGGCTCGCTGGCAGGACTGGCGGACGGTCGCAATCCGGCAACACTTCGATGGGATATCGATGTCGATGCGGTGGCACCACAATCGTCAACATCGCTGCTGGATATCGACACGCCGACCGACCTTGCGTCGGTGCGATCGCTGCTGACCATGCGGTCCTGAGGCAAATGCGCCGACGGAAAGCCGGGTGTGACTCTAAGCCGCCCTGCTTACAGCGCTGCGTCAGCCGAACTGCAGCCGATAGTCGGTCGAACCCGCCAACCTTCGATCATGATCGCTCGACATGAGGATTTGTTTCTTGAACGAAACCAATTTCCCCCTCAATCAAGTTGGTTGTGCTGTAAGCCACTTTGGCAACCAGCGCCGTGAACCATCGACGGGGCATCTTGCCCGTTTCGCATATCTGGCGGCAGCGGTCGAAGGAACTCGACGCCGATCATGTTGTTGGTGGTGGTGAGGAGACCGACAATGCCACTCAAAGCGATAGCGCTCAATTGCACACTCAAGGCCGACCCCGGCAGTCCTAGCTCCACCGACGCAATGATCGAGGTGCTCGGCAAGGCATTCGCAACGCACGACGTGGTGCTGTCTCCGACCGTTCGGGTTGCGGCGCTCGACATCAAGCCAGGCGTGACCTCGGACGAGGGCGAAGGCGACGAATGGCCTGCCTTGCGCAAATCGATCCTTGAGCATGATATTCTGATTTTTGGCGGCCCAATATGGATGGGTCAGGTCGGCAGCATCGCCAAGCGTGTCATGGAGCGGATGGACGCCTTCATATCGGAGACCGATGACCAAGGCCGCATGCCGAGCTTCGGCAAAGTCGCTGTCGCTGCGATTGTGGGAAACGAGGATGGCGCGCACGCCTCGTCAGCACAGATATTTCAGGCCCTCAACGATGTCGGTTGGACGATACCGGCAGGTGCAGCCTGCTATTGGGTGGGCGAGGCCATGGGTTCGGTCGATTTCCAGGATTTGAAGACGACGCCGAAAAAGGTTCTTGAAACAGCTGCCATGACGGCCGCCAACGCGGCTCATCTTGCAAAACTGCTCAAGAAAACGCCGTTTCCTGGCATCGATTGACGTCCCCAAGAACCATGCAAGGCAAATCGACGAAGCGATAGCTGACTGTCCGCAGCCAGAACGAATGGCACAGATTTGCGGTCGAGATTTTCTGACCGACCAGTCCTGAATGTCACGACTGGTCGGTCGAATCCACTTAAGCCAGATCACGAACCTTCGGCTCACGATCCCAGAAGCGTCGCGCTGCCGCCGCGACAAAGCCCTTGTCGAGACCGGTGACGCCCTCATCGGGCTCGATCCCGGCGCGGTCGAGCAATTGCTGCGCGCCGTCATCATGTCCGATCGCCTTCAGATGTCCGAAGGCATCCATGACAAACTGCACCGCAGCGCCGTTCCTAGCCAGCTTTGCTGCCGCCTCACTGGTCAGCACCAGCGCGACTGCGTCAAGCAGCACTGACGGCGTTCCGGCGAGCTGCCCGTCGGCCTTGAGCGTGCCGCCCTTGACCGCGATGCCGCCGACCTTCGGGGCGATCAGCATCACCGCCGCACCCGCGTCGCTCGCCAGTTTCTTGACGCGCTCGATCGTTTTGAGATCGGAGCCTTCGTCGAACAATATACCGACTTTGCGCCCGATCAGCGGCGGTGGCCCCCGCTTGACGATCGACAGCGCGTCGGACACCGGCATATCGACGGGTTCGCGCTGAGCGGGTGCCTTGGCTGGCAAGTCCATGGCGAGACCGGCGGCGACGCGCTTGGCGAAATCCATGTCGATGTTCTGGATGCGCGCCAGCACGCGGCTACGGACATGCTCGAGCGTCACCTTCGACAGTTCGAACACCAGCGCCGACGCCATATGCGCCTGCTCGATCAGGGTTTGCGAGCGATAGAACAACCGCGCCTGACTGTAATGATCGCCGAAAAGTTCTGCCCGGATCCGCAGTTTCTCGGTCGGATCGTTGCGCTCTGCATTCTCGGCAAAGGTCGAGAAGCCTGTCGCCGGAGCCTCGCGCGGTCCCCCCTGCTCGCCCGCTTCGGCGAGGCTGTTGGGTTCGTAGTTGGCGCGACCGACCGGCACCATCGTCTGCATCATGCCGTCGCGCTGGAAATTGCCGAACGGGCATTTGGGAGCGTTGATCGGGATCTGATGAAAATTGGTCGTGCCGAGCCGCGATTTCTGGGTGTCGAGGTAGGAGAACAGCCGCCCCTGCAGCAGCGGATCATTGGAAAAATCGAGGCCGGGGATGATGTTGGTCGGCAGGAAGGCAACTTGCTCGGTTTCCGCGAAAAAATTGTCGACGTTGCGGTTCAGCGTCATCCGCCCGACAATCTCGACCGGAATTTCTTCCTCGGGAATCAATTTGGTGGAGTCGAGCACATCATAGGGTTGTTTCGCAGCCCAGGCCTCGTCGAAAACCTGGATGCCGAGATCCCATTCGGGGAAATTGCCCGCGTCGATCGCCTCGTAGAGGTCGCGGCGGTGGAAATCGGGGTCGGCGCCGGCGATCTTGACCGCTTCGTCCCAACAGGTCGACTGCAGCCCGAGCGCGGGCTTCCAGTGGAATTTGACGAACGTAGAAGCGCCCGCCTGGTTGACCAATCGGAAGGTGTGGACGCCGAAGCCCTCGATCGTGCGCAACGAGCGCGGAATGGTGCGGTCGCTCATCGCCCACAGCAGCATGTGGGTCGATTCGGGCATCAGGCTAACGAAGTCCCAGAAAGTGTCATGCGCCGACGCGGCCTGCGGGTAGCCCTTGTCGGCCTCCATCTTGACCGCGTGGATGAGGTCGGGGAATTTGATCGCGTCCTGGATGAAGAACACCGGGATGTTGTTGCCGACGAGGTCCCAATTGCCCTCGGTGGTGTAGAATTTGACCGCGAACCCGCGCACGTCGCGCGGGGTGTCCTTCGACCCCTTCGAGCCCGCGACGGTCGAGAAGCGGACGAAGGTTTCGGTCGTCTCGCCCTTCTTGAACACCGCCGCCTTGCTCAGGTCGCTGATGTCTTCAAGCGCCTCGAACACCCCGTGCGCGCCCGATCCGCGGGCGTGGACGATGCGTTCGGGGATGCGCTCATGATCGAAGTGGAAGATCTTCTCGCGCAGCACGAAATCCTCGAGCA
>JAYSZB010000063.1:0-11019 GCA_043727035.1 Sphingomonas sp.
ATGGGCAGTGCTGACCTATTCGAACAATCAGGCGCGGATCAACGAGAAGAAGGGGGCCGACGGCGGGGTCGATGGCATCGCTTATTTCCTCAAGGACAAGGACGAGAACGGCAAGGCGATCTTCCAGGTCAAATCGGGCAAATCGGGGCGCAAGGAATTGGCGACCCTCAACAGCGACCGGCTGCGCGAGAAGGCCGAGTTCGGCTTCCTGATCACGATGGACATGCCGACCGCGGCGATGCGCGAGGAGATCAAGGCGGCGGGCAAATATAAGCATCCTTTGCTCAACCGCGAAGATGACCGGTTGCAGGTCATCACGCTGCCCGAAATCCTGCGAGGTGACCGGCTCGATCTGCCGATGGCGCGGGCCGACGCGGTCAAGTCGGCGGCGGAGATCGGCGATGCGGACAAGCAGGCAACATTGCTGTGAGCCGGATCCTCATCCCCTCCGGCGGGCCCGAAAGCTGGAAGCAATTTCTGGCCAAGCCGGACCTGCATTGGGCGACAGGATATAGCGCGCGCACGTTGGCTTATTCGTGGGAGCAGTCCGATGGCATTCCGAGCGAGGTAAGGCGGTTGCTAGAGGAAGCCCTGGGCACGGTCGAGCCGCTAGTCGTCATTCCCGAGCATAAGACGCCGCTTCCCGGTGGGCGGCGGGAGAGCCAGTCTGACGTGTTCGTGCTGGCGCGCCACGCAACCGGCACGGTGGCATGCACAATCGAAGGCAAGGTCGACGAACCATTCGGGCCGACCGTGACCCAGCAAATCGCCGAAGCATCAAGCGGCAAGACCGAGCGGATGGACTTTCTGTGCCGCCGGCTGGGCCTGGCGGATTGTCCTGGCGAGGTGCATTACCAACTACTCCACCGGTCGGTGTCGGCGCTGATCGAGGCCGACCGCTTCGCCTCGAACCAAGCGGCGATGATCGTCCACAGCTTCTCCCCCGAACAGCGCTGGTTCGACGCCTATTCGCGGTTCGTGGAATTGCTTGGCGGGACCGCCGACGCGGATGGAGCGACGATGGTCGACGTGCCGGGCCGGACATTGTTGCTGGGGTGGGCGTGTGGCGATCAGCGTTTTCGGGAAATGTGAGGAAGGCTTGTGACGACGACCATCGACAAAATCACCAAGGATGACTTGTTCTTGCCAGTGTTGCGGGCACTCGACGATCTTGGCGGCTCAGGCCGCAATGAGGAGATCAATAATCACGTGATAGAGGCCATGGCTTTCGGCCCCGATGACATGGTGGTCACATACGACAGCGGGGCGCTTATGGTGCCACATAAGATTGCATGGTCGCGAAGCTATTTGCGGGAGGCTGACCTCCTAAAAAGCGAAGGCGGCGGCGTCTGGGTTCTCACGGACTTGGGTCGAGAGAAAATGGCAGAAGGCGAACTCGCAATTCGTGAACGGGTCAAGGAAGCCAATCGAGCGTATGCACAGCGGCGCAAAGCGCAGCGGGACGCTGATCGGGAAAGTATGCTTACGTCCCTGGACGAAGAACCCGGTGAAAGCGATGCGACTTGGTCCGACCAGCTGCTTGCCAAAGTTCAATCGATCGATCCGTCCGCTTTCGAGCGTCTCAGCCAAAGGCTCTTGCGTCGGAACGGCTTCACGCAGGTTGAAGTCACAGGGAAATCTGGCGACGGCGGAATCGATGGCAAAGGCGTAGTGCGCGTGAACCTCGTGTCGTTCCACGTCCTCTTTCAATGCAAGCGCTACCGAGGTTCCGTTGGTTCGAGCACTGTTCGGGATTTTCGCGGGGCGATGCAGGGGAGAGCCGACAAGGGCTTGATCATTACCACCGGCACATTCACGCCCGACGCGCGGCGGGAGGCAACGCGCGATGGCGCACCGGCGATCGACCTTATCGACGGACAAGCTTTTTGCCAGTTGCTAAAAGACAATGAGCTTGGCGTGTCAGTGGAAATGGTCGAGCAAATTTCGATCGATCCAACTTTCTTCGACGAAGTATAGAAAAAGGGCCGCCCCTTGCGGGACGGCTCTTGTGTTTTTGGGCTAACCCAGAAGGGAATTGATACGCCCGTCCCCCGGACGGGCTAGGGCTTTCAGCCCAACAATTCCTGTTCGAGCTTCTTCGCCATTTCCTCGATATTTTCCGGCGGCCAACCCGGAATATCCATTCCCAGGCGGAGCCCCATGCTGGCCAGCACTTCCTTGATCTCGTTCAAGGACTTGCGACCGAAGTTGGGGGTGCGGAGCATTTCGGCTTCGGTCTTCTGGACGAGGTCGCCGATGTAGATGATGTTGTCGTTCTTGAGGCAGTTGGCGCTGCGCACCGACAGTTCGAGCTCGTCAACCTTCTTGAGCAGGAAGCGGTTGAGCTGGTTGGTGTCGGCTTCTTCGTTGCTGTAGCCGCTGCTCGACGGCATCGACGGCATGCCGATGCGCGGGCTCGGTTCGCTGATGCCGCCTTCGGAGAAGTGGACGAACACCGCGAGTTGGTCCTGCAAAATGCGCGCGGCATAGGCCACGGCATCGTCGGGGGTGATCGTGCCGTCGGTCTCGACCGTCAGGTTGAGCTTGTCGTAATCGAGCTCCTGTCCGATGCGCGCAGCGTCGATCTTGTAGGCGACCTGGCGGACCGGCGAGTAAAGCGAATCGACCGGGATCAGACCGATCGGCGCGTCGGCTGGACGGTTGTTGGCGGCAGGAACATAGCCCTTGCCGCTGTCGGCGGTCAGTTCCATGTTCAACGTCGCGCCCTCGTCGAGGTGGCAGATGACATGGCCGGGGTTCATCACATGGATGTCGCCCGAAACAACGATGTCGCCCGCAGTGACGGTGGCCGGCCCGGTGGCGGACAGCTGGAGCCGCTTGGGGCCTTCGCCTTCCATCTTGAGTGCGATCTGCTTGACGTTGAGGACGATGTCGGTGACATCCTCCCGCACGCCGGCAAGCGACGAAAATTCATGCAGCACGTTCTCGATCTTGATCGAGGTGATCGCCGCGCCTTGAAGCGAGGAGAGCAGCACGCGGCGCAGCGCGTTGCCGAGCGTCAGGCCGAACCCACGCTCGAGCGGCTCGGCAACGAAGGTCGCCTTGCGGCGCGCATCGGAGCCGGTCTTGACCTCGAGGCCGGTCGGCTTCTTGAGTTCCTGCCAGTTCTTGCTGTTGACAGACATATTGTTCCCCTATGGGTCAAAGGGCGGAACTTGGCGGCGGAACAAACGGCTGGCGGCGCCGCGTTCCTGACCACCGACCCCCGATCGCACGGCCCGCCAGCCGCGCAAGGGGTCTGAATTCGGGCGTCAGACGCGGCGGCGCTTGGCCGGGCGAACGCCGTTGTGCGGGATCGAGGTCACGTCACGGATGGTGGTGATCTGGAAACCGGCGGCCTGCAATGCCCGAAGAGCCGATTCACGACCTGCGCCCGGCCCCTTCACTTCGACTTCGAGCGTGCGCACGCCATGTTCGGCGGCCTTGCGACCCGCGTCCTCGGCAGCGACCTGGGCAGCGTAGGGAGTCGATTTGCGCGATCCCTTGAAGCCCATCATGCCGGCCGACGACCAGCTGATGGCATTGCCCTGGGCATCGGTAATGGTGACCATGGTATTGTTGAAAGTCGAATTGACGTGGGCAACGCCGGACGAGATATTCTTGCGTTCGCGCCTTTTGATGCGCTGGGGTTCGCGGGCCATGATGGATATCCTTGGCTGAAATTGGGTCGGAAAAGAAAAAGCGTCAGGGGCGGATGCCCGCGCTTATTTCTTCTTGCCGGCGATGGCCTTGGCCTTGCCCTTGCGGGTGCGGGCGTTGGTGTGGGTACGCTGGCCGCGGACCGGCAGGCCCTTGCGATGACGCAGGCCGCGATAGCAACCCAGATCCATCAGACGCTTGATGTTCATCGCGGTTTCGCGACGAAGATCGCCTTCGACGGTGAAGTCCGCATCGACCGTTTCACGGATTTGCAGGACTTCGGAGTCGGACAGGTCCTGGATACGACGGGCTTCGTCGATGCCGACCTTGGTGACGATGTCACGAGCATTCTTGGCACCGATGCCGTGGATATATTGCAATGCGATGATAACGCGCTTGTTGGTGGGCAGATTGACGCCCGCGATACGTGCCATACTGTGTATTTCTCCTGGCTCCACAGGACGAATGGCATCGTCCTATCTCAAAGCGAGTGATTCGGGGTCAAGCCCCTTCCCGTAACGCAAAAACGGGCCGCAAGCGTGCTTTTCAGCAAGCCGTCGACCGGTTTGTGTTTCCGAGAAGCGCTGCCGATAGGGGATTAGGGGGTAAGGGTCAAGCAGGTGCGGCATGGTCTTGCTGCATAAGCTCATCCGACCAGCGCCCGCGCCCGCTCGCTTAGCCGATCGACGACTGCATCATGAATGGCTGGAACACAGGCGATCACCCCGAACGCCTGCGCCCGCGCCGTGTTGAACGCGAGGGGTTGGCCGAAGGCGTCGGTGACGGTCGCACCAGCCTCTCTCGCAATCAGCGCAGCGGCGGCGATGTCCCATTCATAGCCCCAGCGCAGCGTTGCCACCAGATCCGCGTCGTTGTTGGCGACCATCGCCATGCGCAGCGCGATGCTGTTGGGTTGGTGGACGAGTGTGAGATCGCTGTCGATGCGCGGCAGGCTGGTCGCGGGGACGCGCGCACCCGACAGTGTGGCGCGGTTGCCGGCCGCGATGCTGGCGGAATTCATGCTGGCGCCCCGGCCAGCCTGTCCGACCCACAGTTCGTCTCTTGCAGGCGCATAGAGCACGCCGAAAACGGGAAGGCCATTATCAACCAGCGCGATAGAGACCGCCCAGCCGGGGCGACCGCGCAGAAAATCGCGCGTTCCGTCGATTGGATCGACACACCAGATTCGGCGACAAGCGAGCCGGGCCGGATCGTCGGCGGTCTCTTCGCTCAGCCAGCCGGCTTCGGGGTCGATGGCGCCGAGCATGGCGGTCAGACGGCGGTCGGTCTCGATATCGACTTCGCACACCAGACTTTCGTCGGCCTTGCTCCACTGGTCGAGATCGCCGCCGCCGCGCAAGTGCCGCCACTGGCCGAGCGCAGCATCGCCGACCTCGCGCGCGGCGGAGATGATGGCTTCGGTGGGGATGGTGGACGTCGTCATCGGATGCGCTCTGGCTGAGCCTGTCGAAGCCGTCGTGCAGCAGTGGCTCTGGTGCCCTTCGACACGCTCAGGGTGAGCGCAAATGGGGGCGAAGCTTGCAACCCGGCATCACAGACAGGGCAATGCTCAGTCACCCGCCACCGTCATGCTGTCGGTGCGCAGCGTCGGCACGTGCGTCGCGTGGCTGGTGTCGAGATCGTCCGCCGCACGCAGATCGGCGAACATGGCCAGCAAGTTCCCTGCGATGGTGAAGCCCGCGACCGGACCGGCGATGCGGCCATCGACGATCCGCCAGCCCGACGCACCACGGCTGTAATCGCCGGTCAGCATATCGACGCCATGCCCGATCATCTCGGTGACCAGCACGCCGTCTTTGATATCAGCCATCAGCGCATCGCGGCTGACGCTGCCAGGCATCAGCGTGAGATTGCCGGTCGAGATGCCGCCGCCGCCCGCGCCGTGCCCGGTCGGCGCGCAGCCAAGCTGGCGAGCCGATGCCATGTCGCACAGCCACGGCCCGATCACTCCGCCATCGACCAGACGGTTGCGCCGTGTTGGTAAACCCTCTCCATCGAAGGCCCGGCTTTTCATGCCACGCGGGCGGTGCGGATCTTCTTCTATGACAATGTCGTGAGGGAATAGCTGGGCCAGCGCGTGAGCTGAGAGGAAACTTTTGCCGCGCGCCACTGCTGGCCCGGCCATCGCCCCGAGAAGATGTCCGATAATGCTGCCCGCGACGCGCGGATCGAACAGCACCGGCATCGGGCCGCTGCGCAAGGGTGCGGGTTCGAGCCGGGCAACGGCCCGTTCGCCGGCACGGCGACCGATGACGGCGGCATCGGCAAGATCGGACAAGTGACGCGCGCTGTGCCAGTCGTAATCGCGCTGCATCCGTTCACCTTGTCCCGCCAGCACGCTCGCCGAGACGCTGTAACCGCTGACGACGCTGCCAGCAGCAAAGCCATGGCTGGTGACATGCGCATGGGCAGCGCGGCTGGCAGATGCGCTGCCGCCCTCACTGTTGGTGACGCCGGGAACGGCCCGCGCCGCATCCTCGGCGGTCAGCGCCATGGCTCGCAGTGTATCGGGGGAGGGTTCGCCTGCCGGATCGGCCATATCGAAATCGGGAGCGATGCCCCGGAACAGCAGCTCTTCGGGAGCGAGCCCGCTCCATGGGTTTTCCGGCGCGAGGCGCGCCATGGCAACGGCGCGCTCGACCAGTGCATCGAGCGCGGCGGGCGAATGGTCGGCGGTCGAGACGCTGGCGGATCGCTGGCCGATATAGACCTCTATCGACAGATCGGAGTCTTCCGAACGGCCGACATCCTCCAACGCGCCTAGCCGAACACCGATGCTTGATGAAAAACCGGCGCGGACGACCGCTTCGGCGGAGTCGGCACCGGCGGCGCGGGCGCGCGCGACAGCGTCCGATGCGCGATTGAGGAGAGTGTCTATGCTGGGAAGGTCATCGCTCATCGCCCGCGAGATAGGGACGCGGAGCGCAATGGTCAAAGAGGAGAGAGTTAAAGCGTTGCCGCCTGCGCAGCGGCAGCGAACATCCCGAGCCACAAGGTCGGCACGATGCAGGCCAGGCGCCACAACCGATCCCGGTCGCGGCGATAGCGCGCGAGCAAACCAGGGCAAGGCAGCGCAGAATGCGCAAGGCCCGACCAGCGCCGTTCGATCGCCCGAGAAAAAGGCACAGCAACGAGCAGGACGAGAGCGAGCGCAATGAAAGGAAGCAGCCGACCGGCCGGCATGGCACTAAGCGCGAATGCACCGACAATCTGGATGACCGCAAACAGCATCAGTGCGCCCGACGCATGCCAGCTCATCGACTTGGCAAGCCGTGGTGCGCCGCTGCGCGAACAATAGGAAACCTGTGTCCGGCCACCCGGAAAAACACTGGCCATGCGACCCCCGCCGAATTAATTATTTCTTGGAGCTGAGGAATTCATTGTTGCGGCGCAGCGGTCAATTTGCCGGTGGCGATCGGTTCCATCATTCATCGCGAAAAATGCACGGTTGGGCGATTTGCTGCATTTTTGCGGGCTATTGCGCAGTCGTAATAAGTTGGCTGCGCCAAGTTTTGCCCAGTGCAATCGCTGTCATCGACGCTTTTCGAGCCTTTCCGGTAAGATTATTTGCTCCGAGTCGCGCCGTCATCCGAACAGCCAGTTGCCCATCAATCGACCGAACGGGAAGGTGAAGAAACCGGCGATGAGCAGTGCGCCAACCACCATACCGCGCACCGCACTGCGATGCCGCACGATATCATGCTGCCGCGCGCGCCAGACGATCAGCGGCACCTGGATGATCGTCCACAGCGACAGCGCATGGATCGGGCTGAAGCTGCCACCCATGATCTGCCGGATATCGAAAGAAATCGCGGCAGTCAGAGCCATCGCCGCCACCCAGATGTAGCCCAGCATACGATGCAGCCGGTCGCCGCGCCGCCGCAGCAGCATCACCGGCGTCAACACCAGTGCAACACCTATGGTGGCGATATGCACCCAGACATTGGTCGGTATCTGGTCCCACTCGGCGGACCCGCGCGCGATCGCGGCCATCGTCGCCAGCAAAATCGCCGCCGCGCCGCCCGCCAGAATGCGATCGAACAAGGTAACGTCCGTCGGCCTTGCCGTCGGCGCACCATGGCTTACGGTTGTCGCCATCTGATCGATTCCCCGACGGCGCGTAACGCCACGCCGTTCCAGACGGAGCCTAACATGCCGCACCGCACACGCAATCGTCTATTATCCGGTCTGGCGCTCGCCGCCGCGTTCGCCTTGGCACCGGCTCCAGCCTTTGCCGGACCAACCGAGGACTTCGCCACACTGCAATCGGACTATAACGCGTGGCTGCTACGCGAGGCGCCGGAATATGCCACCGCTCTGGGCGTGCGCGACTATGACGACCGCGTCACCGACATCAGCGTATCGGCGATGGACCGGCGCTCCAACGACGCGACCGCCTTTCTGGCGCGGCTCGATGGAATCGCCGCCGATGCGCTGTCTGCCGACGACCGCACCAACCGGGCAATCATGCGACGGCTGCTCAGCGATGCGGTCGAGGGCAATAGTTTTGGCCAGCGAATGATATTGTTCACCACCTATGCCGGATGGCACCAGCAGTTTGCCGGTCTCGCCGACGGCCTGCCCTTTGCTCGCCTCGCCGATTATCGCAGTTATGCGGCGCGGCTGGCGCAATATCCGGCGGTCAATGACGAAGCGCTGCGGATCAGTCAGCAGGCGCTCGACGGTGGTTATGTGCTGCCCTGCACTGTGTTGGGCGGCACCGAGCGCGGCATATCCGGGCTGATTGCCGAAGATGTTGCGCAATCGCGTTATTATGTGCCGTTCACCCGAGCCAAGCCGGTCGATGCCAGCGATGCTGAATGGGCGGCGTTGCAGGCCGAAGTGCGGTCGGTAATCGAAACGGGGATTTATCCTGCACTGCGCCGTCACCGCGACTGGTTCGTCCAGAGCTATCTGCCGCGCTGCGCGACTGCGGTCGGCGTTTCCGCGCAGCCCGATGGCGCCCGCTATTACGCGTTCCGCATACGGCAGGAGACGACCACCGATCTGACTGCCAACCAGATCCATGATCTGGGCCTGTCCGAAGTGACGCGCATCCGAGCCGAAATGGTCGAGGTAGCGACACGTGCGGGTTTTCCCAGCCGCGAGGCGTTCATCGCCGATCTGCGCAGCAATCCACGTCATTACGCGACCACGCCTGAGGAGCTGATGATGCGTACAGCCCGCATCACCCGCCGCATCGACGGTTTCATGCCGCGCCTGTTCGGCCGTCTGCCGCGCCTGCCCTATACGCTGCGCGAGATACCTGCCGAGACGGCGGAGGGGACGACGACGGCCTATTACTCGGGCGGATCGCCGAGTGCGGGGATCGCCGGGACCTATTATGTCAACACGTCCAAGCTCGACCAGCGGCCGTTCTGGGAGATACCGGCGCTCAGCCTGCATGAGGCGGTGCCGGGGCATCACCATCAGATCGCGCTGCAACAGGAACTGGAGATCCCCGGGTGGCGGCGCAATTTCACCTATTTCACCGCCTATACTGAAGGCTGGGGGCTCTATTCCGAGCGGCTCGGCATCGAGATGGGGCTGTACGACACGCCCGAGACCGACATGGGGCGATTGTCTTATGAGATGTGGCGCGCCTGCCGGCTGGTGGTCGATACCGGGCTGCATTCGAAAGGCTGGAGCAAGGAGCAGGCGATCGGCTTCATGCGCGACAACAGTGCGCTATCCGAGGCGAATATCGAGGCAGAGGTCAACCGCTACATCAGCTGGCCGGGGCAGGCGCTGGGCTACAAGATTGGCGAGTTGCGCATTCGCGCGTTGAGAGAGCGGGCCGAGCGGGAGCTGGGCGCAAGGTTCGATTTGCGCGGGTTCCACGATGCAGTGCTGGCGCAGGGGGCGGTGCCGATGGACGTGCTGGAGGCGCAGGTGGGGGCGTGGATTGCCGGGGTTAATTGAAGCGGTGCGTCGTGCGCGGCTGGCTACCTCTCCACCGCAAACAAGCACCTCTCCCCCTGCGGGAGAGGATAGACTTGCTTGGCGCAAAGCGCCTAGCAAGTCTTGGAGAGGGGGGCAGCACAGAGCAGACGCTGCTCCATGCCGCCCCCCTCTCCAAGGTCCGGTAGGCGCTGCGCGCTAACCTCCCCTATCCTCTCCCGCAAGGGGAGAGGTGCCTCAACCGATTGCACATTCCTATCTTGGAGGGACCGGGAGCGGCTCGGCGTCGACGTTTTCCGCTGCTGCCTCGGCCGCCGTTTCTCGCGCGATACGGGCGCGTTCGTCGGCGAGGACTTGCTCTTCGACCGCGCGCGCCTCGGCATCGAAACCAGCGACGCGTTCGGCGCGGGCAGCGGCGACGGCGTCGGTCCAGTCGGTTCCCGCCGCTTGCGCGCGCTCGGCATACGCGTCATCAACCAGCTGGTTGAGGCAGCCCGTGAAACCACCGAGGCCAACCGGCGAGCAGCTGTCGGTGCCGAAGCGACCGACGCGTTCCATGCTACGGACCCGCGCGGTCCAGCTTTCACGAGCGGGATCGTTTGGGTCGCCGCGCAATTCGGGCGGGATGCGGAAGCGCTCGCCCTCGTCGTAGCGGACGCAGATGTCGATCGTGCCGTCCGAATTGGGCGGGCAGGGATCGTCGCCATAAACTACTACTTGATTGACCCGCTCACCCGGCGCCGACGCGTCCTGTGCCAAAACGGGCGCTGAGGTGAGGAGCGCGAGTGCGACGATGCTGGAGATACGGATCATGGCGTCACTCTGTCCTGTCGTTGCTTGCGCGTCGCTGAACGATGCGCGCTAAATACGTGCGTCGCTGAACTAAACGCGCTATATGCGTTGAGTCAGCGCGATTGCAGCGCGGCAGCCAGCGCGGATCACCGCCGTCATCAGCGGGTAGCCAGGCGCGCGCTCGGCCCCGGCGCTGAGCGCATGATCCCGATGCTCGACTTCCTCCGCCTGAAAATCCCTGATCGCGTCGGAAAGTTCCGGGTCGCAATCGCCCAATTCGGCGAGCTGCTGGGAATAATGGCGGTCGATTTCCGTCTCGACCGCGACGGTGCAGGCCATGGCGGTCTCTGGCCCGATGGCGGCAGTCACCGCGCCGAGCGCATAGCCTGCGGCATTCCACACGGGTTGCAGCACGGTCGGGCGCACGCCGCGACGGACGATGGCGGCGTCGAAGAAATCGAGGTGGCGCTGTTCCTGCGCGGCCATATGGGCGATGGCTTTCGCGCCGGGTGCGGTCTGGCCGAGGATGGCGAGTTGTCCGGCATAAATCCGTTTCGCACCATATTCCCCTGCCTGATCGACGCGGATCATCGCGTTGCGGGCACGCTGGCTGGGGGGGCGATGTGCATTCATGCCGATGTCCTC
>JAYSZB010000064.1:0-4091 GCA_043727035.1 Sphingomonas sp.
CGATCTCGGCGACTGGCCGGCCGTCGCAGCCGCAGCAGCAGCGCCCCGATCCGGCGATGCTCAAGCTCCAGGCCGAGATTCAGGCCCGGCAGGCCGAGCTGCAGATGAAGCACGCCGCCCAGCAGGCCACGCTCCAGCTCAAGCTGATGGAAGTCCAGGGCCGCATCGCGCTGGCGCGCGAGGATGCCCAGGCGCGGATCGTGCTCGAGCAGCAGAAGGCATTCATCGAGACCCAGCTGGCGCAGCAGCAGCAAGCGATGGAAGCGGCGTTGGAGCGGATGAAGCTGGCTCTGCAGGCGGATCTCGGGGGCGTGGGGGTTGTCCGCGGCCGGGGTGACATTCCCCTCTCCCAACCCTCTCCCCTCAAGGGGAGAGGGCTTCGTCCGCCGGTCCCACAACGCCTTGCCGATTCCGAGCAACGCAATCGTCCCCCACGCCACCTCGAGCATGAACGCCGCCAGATTGAAATGCACCGACAGCGAAATCAGCAGCAGCACCGCGCCCGCGAAATTCAGCACATTGAACAGCAGTTGATCGATCGCCTTGGCGAGGTTGGCATAGGCAAAGCCGATGATGAACAGAATGCTGCCGCAGATGCCGATGATGTCGGCGGCGAGGGGGGAGACGTGGGCGGTCATATGAAATGGTAGCCAGCGAAATTGGCTTCGATGAGCTGGCCATCAACGTCGAATGTGATCTCGATCCAGCCCGGGTCAAGATGTGCATGGCAACCCACTATCTCCGGGTAGATGTCGCAGTCGAGTTTGGCTGGTGCTATAAATCGGTCGATGTTGGCAACCACTGCCCGCTGAGTGCGCGCCATGTCTATGCCCAATGCGGATATTGGCCTACCGATAAAATCTCGGGCATGTACCGCCTTTGTAACGACGTAAAGATCGCCCGGTGAGCCGAACAAGCTGTGCTGGACGCCATTGTTGTCCCGCAAATAGCACTCATTCCAATTTTCGCAGCTCCCATTTCGCAGTTCTGTGAATCCTCCTGCTGCGATCACACCGGGTCCGAAAACGATCTGGGTCCCGTCAAAACTGGCGACAGTTTCGTTAATGCCGAAAACCGAAAAGCTCCGGTCCACCCGGAGTTGCTCCAAGCTAGGGCAGATCTCGAACTTGGTGCTGCAGCTATCGCTGCTGGTTTGGTTGCCGACAATGGTTAGCATGACGGAGCCGATTGCAACCAGCACCGCCGTTGAGACAGGCAGAAACATATTAGTGAAATGCCTTCTCACCCCGCCAACCCCCGCAGCAACCCCTCGAACCCCGGAAAGCTCGTCGCCACCGGGCTCATGTCGTCCACCATCACCGCCTGACGGCACATCAGCCCGGCAACCGCTGCCGCCATGCAGATGCGGTGATCGAGCAATCCCGCCACCGTCCCGCCGCCGGGCAACGCCTCGCCGCCGGTGCCGGTGATGGCGATGCCGTCTTCCAGTTCCTCGACGCGCGCGCCGATTGCGGTCAGCGCCGCGACCATCGCGGCAATCCGGTCGCTCTCCTTCACGCGCAATTCCTCCAGCCCGCGAAAGACGCTGCGCCCTTGCGCCAATGCCGCCGCGACGAACGCCACCGGAAACTCGTCGATCATGCTCGGCGCATCGGCAGGGTCGGGTTCGACCGAACTCAGCGCGGCGTGGCGGACGACCAGGTCGGCGACCGGCTCGCCGCCGACCTCGCGCGCGTTCACCTCCTCGATGCTGCCGCCCATCGCGCGCAACAGCCTGAAGATGCCGGCGCGGGTCGGATTTAGCCCGACATTGGTCAGCCGCACCTCGCTGCCCGGCACGATGCTCGCGGCAACGGCAAAGAAAGCGGCGGACGAGGGGTCGCCGGGAACATCGATGGTCTGCGGTTTCAGTTCCGCTTCACCCATCAGACGGATATGCCGCACACCGCCGACCTCCTCGACCGACACATCCGCGCCGAACCCGCGCAGCATCCGCTCGCTATGGTCGCGGGTCGGCACTGGCTCGATCACCTCGGTGACGCCCGGCGTATTCAGCCCCGCCAGCACCACCGCCGATTTCACCTGCGCCGACGCGACCGGCAGCCGGTAGGACAGCGGCACGGCGGGGACGAGCCCGCGCACCATCAGCGGCAGGCGGCCACCGGGGGATGCGCTGATGTCCGCGCCCATCGCCGACAGCGGATCGATCACCCGCCCCATCGGGCGCTTGCTCAACGACGCGTCGCCGATGAATGTCGCGGTGATCGCGTGGCTCGCCACCAGACCCATCAACAATCGCGTCGACGTGCCGCTGTTACCCATGTCGAGCGCAGCGGCGGGTTGCAGCAATCCGCCGACGCCGACACCGTGGATGGTCCAGGTTCGGTCCACTTCCTCCCCGGAACGGGGAGGAATGATGGTGGCCCCCATCGCCCGCCCACCGCCGCCGCCAGCGGCGGATACCTCAATAACCGCGCCGAAAGCCCGCATTGCCGCAGCCGTCGCCAGCACATCCTCGCCCTCGAGCAAGCCGGTCACGCGGCTCTCGCCCACAGCCAGCGCAGACAGCATCAGCGCGCGGTGGCTGATCGATTTGTCGCCCGGCACGCGCACCGCCCCGCGCAACGGGGCAGACAGTGCGAAGGTCGCAGGGGCGGGCAGGGCAGCGGCATGGCTCATCGGATCGGCGGGCTTTTGACAGTGCGCACCCTTTCTGGCAATGGCCGCGAGAGTCGTTCTGCCCTGCACTATCGGCGGCAGCGACGCCCGATTCCTCAACGAGTAAGTCGACACATGATCAAGCCTGAGTGGGGCACCAAGCGCAGCTGTCCCAAATGCGCCACGCGTTTCTACGATCTGACCAAGGACGATCCCATCGCCTGCATCAACTGCGGCTATGCGTGGAACCCTGAGCCCGTGCTCAAGTCGAAGCAGCCGATGCCCTATGAGCAGATGAAGCCCGGCCTGGCCGAGCCCGATGCCGAAGCCGCAGATCCCAACGCCGATCTCGATCTCGACGCCGATGTCGATGATGACAATGTCTCGCCGGACAATGACGTCGATCTCGGCGGCGACGACGATCTCGGGGTCGAGGCACCGAGCGACGACAATCCCGAAACCTGATTTTATCGCAAGGGGCGTTGCCCGCCCCTTGCAAATCATGCGCGCCCTCGTCTAAGGCGCGCCCTCGCTACCGCCCATCCCATCGGGCGGTCGCGCAAATGACGGGGCCTTAGCTCAGCTGGGAGAGCGCCTGCATGGCATGCAGGAGGTCAGCGGTTCGATCCCGCTAGGCTCCACCATTTCGTCAAGCTAATTGCTTGATTTCGCTTGTAATTATCCCCAGCACAGTTCGCAGTTCCCACAATTGTTCCCACACTTGGTACTAGGCTGGGTTTGGACGACATCAGCCACGATCGGGCAATTCGCCTGCGCTCGTCGACAATTCGCCGAGGGATAGCTTCGAGCTGATCTGCTTTTGGTTAGGGATTGACGCCCGAACGACAGGGCGACCTTTCCGGCGAAGGGTGCACCGCCTCGCGCTAGGAAAACAGGTGTTTCTAAATATTGATGAACGCGCTGCGATCCGCTGGAATCGAGCCTAGCACCCGTTTTGCGTCATTCGTTCCGCCATAACGGATCTGGAGGAAGTCACTGATTCGGTGCGGCGCCAATTCATCGATGCCCTGCAGTTCGTAACGCCAATATAGACGATCGGGGCACGTTGAGCAGCGGGGATGATCAGGATGCGGCGGCAGCGCTCGACATTGAACCGGAGGCTGTCACAGCAATCATTGTAGCGATGCAGGGCAAGGTACTTGACGGAGCGCGGCTGACCGGTTGGGAGAGGCGCCAGCCCAAACGTGAGGACGGGACCGCTGTAGAACGCAAAGCGGCGTGGAAGGAGCTGCAGCAGGCTGCTCGCGACCAATCGGAACGCAGTGGAACGCGGGGTAACGCCAAGCGACGCTGCGACACGAACGGGAACGCGCCAGAAGCAAAAGTAACAGCAGAAGCAAAAGCGGAATCAGAAGCAAAAGCAGAAGCAGAAGCAGAAGCAGAAGCAGAAGCAGAAGCAGAAGCAGAAGCAGAAGCAGAAGCAGAAGCAGAAGCAGAAGCAGAAGCAGAAG
>JAYSZB010000065.1:0-91297 GCA_043727035.1 Sphingomonas sp.
CCTCTCCCGCAGGGGGAGAGGTGCGGTCCACTCACCCCTTGCCCAGCAACAGCTTGTCCCCAGCCATGCGGATGATTCCCTCGACCATCGGCTGCACGAACCCCATCCCCGCAGGCAGGCTATAGTCGATCGCCAGCGCGCCATCCTCGACCGTCGCCGTCGCGGGAACAGTCCGCCCCATCGCGCCGATCTCGAACGCCAGCACATCCGCGCTGCGCCACTTCTGCGTCACAGTACCGATCCCGCCGGGAATCAGCTTGACCAGATCGTCCGCCCGGGCGGTCATGCGGCGGCGGACCTCTTCGGGTGGCAGGTCGTGGTGGATGCGGATGGTGGGCATTGGATGTCCTTGGTGAAACCCCTCTCCCGTTTACGGGAGAGGGAGGGAGCCGCGCAGCGGCGGAAGGGTGAGGGTGTGTCGGAGGGCGTTGCTCTGAACACACACCCTCACCCTCGCCGCGTGCGGCGTCTTTTTCTTTCCCGTAAACGGGAGAGGGGCTAATCCCATGCCCCCTCGCCCCACGGCCAATGCCGCTCGCGAAACCATTTCGTGATCACATATTTGCGGCCCTTACGCACCTTCATCGCATGGTGCAGCGTCCACGGGTTGATCGCGCCTGCCGCGTCTAAGTTACTCCACACCAGCAATTTTCCCCGCTCGGGCTGGTGGATCTTGTCGATCGACGAAAACCGCGTCGCCCCGCCGGCATCGACCGTGTTGAGATAGGCCATCGCCGTCCATGTCCGCTGCCCGCCATGCTGGGTATGCTCGGCATAGTCGACGCCGGTCGGCTCGAAATAGTCGGTATGCCCCTTGAACTGCTGCCCGACATCGTAACGCTGCCCCTGCAACGGCTCGCCGAACGGCGCGGCGATGCCGAGCAGGTCGCAGATCATACCGTCCACCTCGCGGACGAACGGATCGTCGTAGCTCAGATCGCCGGTCTCACTGGTGCGAAACTCGGGATCGCCGATATCGTCGGTGATGGTCGAGGGCCGCACCGCGCCATCGATCCGCTCGATCAGGCCGACGCATTGGTCGAGGCTCAGGAAATGCGGAATCGCAAACTGCTCGATATTGCGGTTCGGCACCCGCCGCACCCCCGCCCGCCCGGTCAGTCGCGCGGCAGTCAGGTCTGCGCCGGAAGTGGAGAGATCGTAATGCATCCGCGACCATTAAGGCGGACTGGTCGGGTCTGTCGAGATGGCCTGCGCCTTCGGCAGCAAAGGGGAAAAGGGTTCGCGCAGAGGCGCAGAGGGTTGTGCTGTTCCGCGAAGCGGCTTTGCCTTGCTGACTTTGCGTTCGCCGTTAGGGTCGAGCAGAAAGCGGCGCAGCCGCAGTGCATTTCTTCTCTGCAGCCTCTGCGCCTCTGCGCGAAATCCCTTTTCTTCCTGCCACCTTTCCCCTTGCCCCCAACCGCGCCCATCGCTATCGGGCTGCCTTCGGTCGACCGCGCGCCAACTGCGCGTATCGGCATGTGGCGATCATAGCTCAGTTGGTTAGAGCGCCGGTTTGTGGTACCGGAGGTCACGGGTTCAAGACCCGTTGGTCGCCCCATTTCCTCCATCGAAAGCGGGTTAGGCTGCCGCGCGCGGCAGTTCGGCCACCGCCGCGCCAGGCGGACGACTGTGGTGGATGGTGATGTCGCCGACGCCCTTCAGCGCCACCGTCATGCCATCACCAAAAGCATCGCGCATCCGCGTGCGCATCCATGCGCTTTCGGAGATGGCGATGCCATTGGGCTGCGCCGCACCTTCGATGCGCGCGGCGATGTTCATCGTCTCGCCCCAATAATCATAGGCCATACGCGTCGCGCCGATCACCCCGCCGACGACCGGCCCCGAGTGGATGCCGATCCGAACCTTTAGTTCGACGCCGCTGTCGGCACCGATCGCCCCCAATCCGGCAATCACCGCTTGGGCAAAGGTAATGGCTGCATCGGCGCTGTTGTCCGAACTCTGGTTGCCACCGCTGATCGCCAGATAGGCGTCGCCGATGGTCTTGACCTTTTCCACCCCTGTCTGCGCCGCACAGCCATCGGCCAGATTGAAAAAGCCGTTGAGCAATTGCAACAGATGCCCCGGCGACACCCGCTTCGCGAGCAGTGAAAATCCGACAATATCGATAAACACCACTGTCGCATCACCATAACTGTCGGCGACCATCTGCCCGTCGCGCAGCCGCTGCGCCGCGCTTGGCGGCAGCATATTATGGACCATCGCCTCGGCCCGTGCCCGCTCGACTTCCAATGCCTCCGACATGGCAAAGCTTCGCCGGCTCGATGCCGCGACGGTCAGGTTGATCATGCCCGCAATCGCCGCCCCGCTGGCATAGCTGAGCAGCGCGAACGCCAGCCCGGTGCCGACGCTTTGTTCGGGCACGACGAATGCCAGGAAGATGGCAAGATCGCACGGCACATAGGCGGCGAACAATCGCGGACGCCCAGCCAGCGCCACCGCCGCGAACGCGGTTACCCCCAGCCGGTTGATCACGCCGATGGCGTGCATGTCCTGATGCAAGCCGATCAGCTCGTCGAACAACTGCATGTTGATCGCCGAGACACTGGCGGCGAGGCACAACAGCGCGAACATGTCGGCGAATGGCCGCTCGGTATATTCGTCGGCAAATGTCGCCGCCGCATAGCCGCCCAGCACCGCCAGCGCAGCCGCATAGGCGACGCTCAGCGCGCCGGCGCGGTCGGCAGTCAGGAACAGCGGATCGACGATGGCATAAGCGACCACGACCAGCGCCAGCACGCCGATATACAGCCGCACGAACGGCAGCCGCAGCGTCCGCGCGTCACGCTGAAAGCGCGCTTCGACCTCGGGGTCGGCAAAATCGGCGGAGAAGATCGTCACCATCGCTGCCGGGCATAGCGGCCGCAGGTTATCAACGCGTTGCGATGCCGTAACGGCAGCTTACCAACGCAGCACGCGCGGCACCACCAGCCGCCCGACGACGGCGCACAGCGCAATCGCCGCCGTATACCACAGCCCGACATAAGTGATCGTCGCGCTCGGGCAGTGCAGCGAATAGGCGAAGGTGCCAAACGCGCCCGCCGCCAGCCCTGTCAGCCAGCCGGTTCGCTCCAGCACCGTCACCGCCCCGCGCCGCAACCAGGCGGTGACCATCCCGCCGATCGCCAGCGCCGCGACGCTGCTGATGCCGAAACAATAGGGCACCGTTTCGGACATGATATCGTCCATCGGCATCCCCTCGGTCATCGCCACCATCAGCGCGACTGCCGGGAACAGCGCCGCCCCTGCCAGTGCCCATTTCCATCCACTGCTGTTGCGCCGCCCGACGCGGGGCCGCGCGCTGTCGACCACCGCCGCCAGCGCGGCAAAGCCGAGCAGCAACAGCGCGCCTGCGCGCAGCATGACGATGCCCAGCGGCTCGCCCGCCATGACATCGTCACGCAGGCCGAAGACGACCAGCACCACGGCCACCGCGACGGCGGTTCCGGCAGCGGCGATCATCCAGCCGTCTTTGGGGTCGATGCGCCGCACTGGTTCAAGGTCGCCGGACAGCCGGTCGAGCAGAGTGGTATCGTTCATCTCAAGCACTTTCGATCATCGCCGCCAGCCGTTTCAGCCCGCGATGGATGTTGACCTTGACCAGCGATTCGGACTGGCCGCTTTTCTCGGCAGCTTCGGCGACCGCCAGCCCGTCGATCCGCACCAGCCGGATCGCCAGCGCCTGCCCTTCTGGCAGCCGACCCAGCAATTTCTCGATGCCCAGCGACGCGCCGACGACATCCTCATGGCTGTCGATGCCGATGTCCTCGGGCAGTTCATCCGCCGCCTCGCGATAGGTTTTGCGTAAGCGATCGACCCAGCGATAGCGGGCGATCGCTGCCAACCATGGCAGGAACGGCCGCTCGGGATCGTATGTCGCGCGCTTCCTGTGCACCGACATCAGCGTGTCCTGCACCAGATCGTCGATTTCGGACGGGGCGATACGGTTGGCATAATAGCGCTTCAGCCATTGCTGCGCCGCGTCCAGCACGGTGCGATAAGCGGCGGAATCGCCGTCCTGCGCCCGACGCATCAACGCCCCCAGCATCGGATCGCTCGCTTTCAAATCCATTGTTCCCCTGTCGGCGATGGTGGGTGCGATGCCAGGCCGATGGGGGTGATTTCGCGAGGACATAAGCAATGGTTACACCATGCGTCGCGAATCCGCGCTCACCCTGCGCCTGTCGAAGGGCGTCGAACCACGCGTGAGGCCTCGGGGGCTTCGACAAGCTCCGCCTGAGTGCAATGACTTCCTTGCACACCTACCCAAAACTCCCCCCTTCCCGCCCCCGCACCTCTGCGGTATCCCCCACCCGCCATGCATCGCTTCGCCAACCCAACGCGCTTTTTGAGCATCGCCCGACCGCTGACCCCGTGGCTCGCCATCCTCGGCCTCGCCGCGATTGTCGCGGGCAGCTACGCCGGGCTCGCCATCGTGCCGCCAGAGGCGCGGCAGGGAGAGACGGCGCGCATCCTCTACGTCCACGTCCCCGCCGCCTGGCTCGGTATGGGCGGCTGGGCGGCCTTGGCAGTTGCCGCGCTGGTCCAGCTGGTCTGGCGCCACCCGCTCGCCGGAATATCCGCCCGTGCTATCGCCGTGCCCGGAGCCTTGTTCACCGCCATCTGCCTCGCCTCGGGCTCGATCTGGGGCAAGCCAACATGGGGGACATGGTGGGAATGGGACGGGCGGATGACATCGATGCTGGTGCTGCTGTTCCTCTACGCCGGCTTCATCGCCTTCGTGAACAGCGATGACGATCGCACCAGCATTAGCCGCAGCGCGGCGATTTACGCGGTGGTCGGCGCGATCAACCTGCCCATCATCAACCGCTCGGTCGTCTGGTGGAACAGCCTGCATCAGCCAGCCAGCATCACCACCGGCGGCAGTGCCATATCCGGCGAATTGCTTTGGCCGCTTGGCCTGACCCTGACCGGTTTCAGCCTGTTGTTCGGCGCGATCGTGCTGATGCGGATGCGGGCGATATTGGCAGATGCCAAGGTCGAGGCACGGATGCGGCGGCTGGCGGCGGGGTGATCGGCTGCATACCTTAAAGGATATGTTCTCCTGCGAAGGCAGGAGTCCATCACCGGCCCACCCGTTTTGCACCACCGCCGCGTTGTTTCGCCCCTTCAGGCGATGGGCCTCTGCCTTCGCGGGGGAGCAGGAGCGGTTGGGCCTCTGCCTTCGCAGGGGAGGATGAGCGGTCAGGCAAGCCGGTTCTTCGGCCACCAATCTCGAAATCAGAAAATTGTTGCCAATGGTGTGGATCGAATATAGTTAGTTATCTAACGAACTGGTCACAGGAAATCTTCCATGCCGATTCTCACCCGCCGCGCGCTGATCGTCACCGGCGCTGCCACTGCCACCGTCATCGCCGCCACCGGCATCGCCGCCTGGTATCCCGGCACCGCGTCGGCGACCGAACCGTGGCGCACGGCCGGACAGAGCCTCGGCGATCCGCGGCTCGACGCGCTCGCCTACGCCATCCTCGCCCCCAATCCGCACAACCGCCAGCCATGGACCTACACGCTGACCGGCACCGACCGGATCGACATCGGCATCGATCTGGCCCGCCGCTTGCCGCACACCGATCCGTTCGACCGCCAGCTGGTCATCGGTTTCGGCTGCATGATCGAACTGCTGCGTATCGCCGCCGCCGAAAAAGGCTATTCCGCGATGATCACCCCCTTCCCCGACGGCGGACCGCAGCCCCGGCTCGATGGGCGCCGCGTCGCTACGGTGGTCTTCACTCGCGATCCCGCCGTCCGCCGCGATGCGCTCGCCCGCCACATCATCGCCCGCCGCTCGATCAAGACCGTCTATACCGACAGCGCCGTCCCGCAGCGTAGCCTCGACGCGATTCTTGCGCAGGCTGGCCCAGGTATCGCCGCGACCGGATCGGTGGAGCGAGCGCGCGTCGAACGCATCAGCGCCATCGCCTGGTCGGCATGGCAAACCGAATATGCCACGCCCCGCACCCGCCGCGAGAGCATCGACCTGATCCGTATCACCAACGCCGATGTTACCGCCAACCCCGACGGCATCGAACTCGGCGGCGTGCCGATGGGGCTGATGAACATGGTCGGCATGGTGACGCCGCAGACGCTCGACACCCCCAGCACCACCGCCTACCAGTCGGGGCTCGACATGTTCGATCCGATCATCCACTCGGCACGCGGCTACGCCTGGCTGACCTCGCCCGGCAACAGCCGTGCCGAACAACTGGCGGCGGGCCGCGCGTGGGTGCGGATCAACCTCGCCGCCACCGCCGCCGGTCTCGCTTGCCACCCGCTCAGTCAATGCTTGCAGGAATTTCCCGAAATGGCCGCCAGCTATCGCGCCATCCATGACGAACTGGATGCACGCGATGGTGCGACGGTGCAGATGCTCGGCCGCCTCGGCTATGCCGATACGGTCGAGCCGACTCCGCGCTGGCCGCTCGACTCGCATCTGGTCGCGGTATGAGCGAGATTACCAACAGCGCAGCGATGCTGCGCCTTTTCACGGAAATCGGAATTATCAATCAATTGGCAACGGCGGCTGCGCGTGAGACGCTCGCCCCGCTCCGCCTCAATCCGTCCGAGTTCGCGCTGCTCAACCATTTCGCCAATCGCGGCGACGGCAGGACACCCACCGACCTCGCCCGCATCATGCAGATGGCCAAGCCGTCGATGACCGCCATGCTCGGCAAACTTGCCGGCAAAGGCTTTGTCGCGATCACGCCCGATGCCGACGATGCGCGTCGCCAGCGGGTGCATGTGACGGCGGCCGGAAAAGCCGCGCATGTGGCGGCGGCGGCGGCTTTGGGCGGGCAGGTGATGGCGGGGACGGAGGGGCTGGATCGCAATACGCTGGCCGCACTCCTCCCCACCCTCGCCACACTTCGCGCCCACCTCGACGCACTGCGCGACTAAATGGGAGGTGGCCCCCAAAGGGGTCGGAGGAGGCTCTCGTCTGGAACCCTCGGCGCGAAGGCGCCAGCCCCCTCCGTCGCTTCGCGCCACCTCCCCGCAAGCGGGGCGGATTTCCACTTCCCCCCTCGACAGCCAGTGTCCCATCCGGCAAAGCGCACGCCCATGCAGGACCAGTGGGATTTCGTCATCGCCGCCTATGCCGTCACCGCGCTCGGCACCTTTGGCGTCCTCATGCTCAGCTGGCTGCGGATGCGCGCCGCAGAGGCCCGCGTCGATGCGCTCAAGGACCGCGACTGAGATGAAGCCCAAACAGCAACGATTGGTCCTCGCCGGCGTGGCGCTGGTTGCGGTGGTTGGCGCAGGGCTGCTCGCCAGTCTGGCGCTCAAGGATCAGGCGGCGTTCTTCTACACCCCCGCCGAAGCCAAGGCCGCGACGATCACCCCCGGTGACCCCGCCCGCCTCGGCGGCATGGTCGAACGCGGCAGCATCGTCCGCGCCCCCGACGGCATCACCATCGCCTTTCGCCTGACCGACGGACAGGCCACTGTCCCCGTCCGCTACACCGGCATCGTCCCCGATCTGTTCGCCGAAGGATCGGGCGCGGTCGCCGATGGGCGCTTCACCGCCGACGGCAGCTTCGTCGCCGACCAGATCCTCGCTAAGCATGACGAACGCTATATGCCGCCGCAGATGGGAGATATCCCGGCCAACGCGGGCGAGACAGTGGAGACCGGCGCGTGAGGGGGGCGATCGCATCCTCCCCTCCAGGGGAGGTGGCAATCCGCAGGATTGACGGAGGGACCGGTGCCGCCTTGCGCACCGTCGAGCCCTCCCGCACCGGCCCCTCCGGCCCCTTCGGGGCCACCTCCCCCAAGGGGGAGGGCGCGTGAAATGATCGCCGAACTCGGCCATGCCATGCTGTGGATCGCAGCTGCGCTCGCGCTACTGCAAATCGTCGCCGGCATCATGGAATTGCGCGGGCAACCGCTCGTGGCCGCGCGCCCGCTGGCCATCGCGCAAGGGCTGCTGACGCTCGCCGCATTTCTGCTGCTGATCTGGTTGTTCGTCCGCTCGGACATGTCGGTCGATCTGGTGGCGCGCAACAGCCATTCGGACAAGCCGTTGATCTACAAGATCAGCGGCGCGTGGGGTAATCACGAAGGCTCGATGCTGCTGTGGCTGACCATCCTCGGTTTCGCCGGGGCGTGCATCGGCCTGTTCGAAAAACGGCTCGATGCGCGCACGCTGACCGCGACGCTGGTTGCGCAGGCCGGGCTCGCACTCGGCTTTTTCGCCTTTCTGCTGTTCGTTTCCAACCCGTTCAAGCGGCTGCTCCCCGCGCCGCCCGAGGGCATGGGCCTCAATCCGCTGTTGCAGGATGCCGGCTTGGCCTTCCATCCGCCAACGCTTTACATCGGCTATGTCGGGCTCAGCGTCGCATTTTCCTTTGCCGTCGGCGCGCTGGTCACCCGCGATGTCGGCCCGGCCTTTGCCCGGGCGATGCGGCCATGGGTGCTGGGCTCGTGGATATTCCTGACGCTCGGCATCACCGCTGGCAGTTACTGGGCTTATTATGAGCTGGGCTGGGGCGGCTGGTGGTTCTGGGATCCGGTCGAGAACGCCTCGCTGATGCCTTGGCTTGCCGCCACCGCACTGCTGCACTCGGTCAGCGTCACCGCGACCCGCGATGCGCTGCGGGCGTGGACGGTGATGCTCGCCGTCGTCGCTTTCTCGATGTCGATGATGGGCACCTTCCTCGTCCGCTCGGGGTTGCTGACGTCGGTGCACAGTTTCGCCACCGATCCGCAGCGCGGCTTGTTCATCCTCGCGCTACTCGGCCTGTATATCGGCGGAGCGCTGCTGCTGTTCGCGCTGCGCGTTGGCAGCGTCACGGAAAGCCAGAAGTTCCGCTGGCTCAGCCGCGAAGCGGCACTGGTGATCAACAATCTTCTGCTGACGATTATCCTTGTCGTCGTGCTGGTCGGCACGCTATCGCCAATCGTTGCGGAGGCGTTCGGGTCGAAAATTTCGGTTGGCCCGCCTTATTATAACCCTGTGGCGGGTATGTTCGCTTTGCCTTTGTTTGCGGTGATGGTGCTCGGGCCGTTGCTGCGCTGGCGCAGGGACGACGGAGCGAAACTGAAGCGCTGGGCGCCGGTTCTGCTCGTCGTCCCTGCTGCCGGTATCGCCGCACTGGCGTTTTTCGCGCCCGCTATGGGCATCCTGTCGATGATCGGGCTGGCGCTGGCCGCTGGTATCGCCATCGTCAGCATCGCACCGCTGGTCGGGCGCAATCTGCTGCGCACCCCGCTTCCGGTCTATGGCATGGTCGTCGCGCATCTCGGCATCGCCGTCGCGCTGGCCGGGATGGCTACCGAAAGCGCCTTCATCAAGGAACGTCTGGTCGCGGTGCGCGTCGGCGAAGCCACCACGGTATCGAACTGGACCGTCACTCTGGTCGATCTGCGCCCGGTGATCGGTCCCAACTGGACCGCCATCGAAGGCGTGCTCGATGTCAAACGCGGCGACGGCGACACGGTCACCGTCCGCCCGCAGGCGCGCACCTTCACCCAGCCGCCGACCGAAACCAACGAAGCCGCGCTGCTGACGACCTGGGACGGCCAGCTCTACGCCGTGCTCGGCCAACCTGCCGGACAGGATGCGCAAGGCCGTGATCGCTGGCAATTGCGCCTGTGGTGGAAGCCGCTGGTGTGGTGGATATGGCTCGGCGGCGGCATGATCGCCTTCGGCGGCCTGCTCGCGCTGCTCGGGCGTGCCCAGCCGCTGCGCATATTACGCGGATGGAGCGCAGCATGACGGCGCCCAATCTCGCCGAGCCGCCCCCCCGCGGTCGGGCTAAACCTGTCGAAGCCCCCTCGCCCAAACGCTCCGTCTGGCTGTGGATACCGTTCGGCCTCGTTGTGCTACTCGGCCTGTTGTTCCTCTGGGGGTTGTACGCGGGAGGCCAAAGCCGCCTGATCGAATCGCAGTGGATCGACAAGCCGGTTCCGGTGTTCGAGCTGCCCGCCGCCATGCCGAACCAGCCGGGCCTGTCGAGCGCCACCTTCGCCGATGGCAAACCCCGCCTGCTCAATGTCTTCGCCAGCTGGTGCGTCCCCTGCCGCCTCGAAGCGAGCCAGCTGGAGGCATTGCGCCGCCAGGGCGTGATCATCGAAGGCATTGCCATCCGCGACCGGCAGGACCAGCTCAGCGCCTTCCTCGCTGAATATGGCAACCCGTTCACCGGCATCGGCGCCGACACCCGTTCGCAGGTGCAGATCGCGCTCGGCTCGTCGGGTGTGCCCGAGACCTTTTTGATCGACGGCAACGGCATTATTCGCGAACAGATTCAAGGGCGTATCACTGACGATCAGGTGCCCCAAATCCTCGCCAAGCTGCAAGGAATGCGGCGGTGAAGATGCGCTACATGGGCTTGGTTAGGGGCGTAGTTTGCCTCGTCGGCATGGCCCTCGCCGCCCCGCTCGCCGCCCAGTCGAGCCTGCCGCCCGCGCCCTATGCTTACCGCCAGCTCGACGATCCGGCTCAAGAGGCGCAGGCCCGCGACCTGATGCACGAACTGCGCTGCCTCGTTTGCCAGGGCCAGTCGATCGCCGATTCTGACGCGCCGCTCGCGGGTGACATGCGCAGTCAGGTCCGCGAAAAGCTGCTGGCCGGGGAAACCCCCGCGCAGATCAAGCAGTGGCTGGTCGATCGCTACGGCAATTGGGTGACCTACGAACCCCCACTCGGCCCCGATACCATCCTGCTCTACCTCGCCCCGCTGCTGGCGCTGCTCGGCGGCGGCTGGCTCGCCTTCAGCCGGATGCACGGGTCGAACGAAGAGGATAGCGCCGCATGATCGCGATCATCACCATCCTCGGCCTCGGCCTGATCGTCTGGGCCGCTACCGTCCTCGCTGCCCGCCTGCCTGTCTCGGCGCAACTGCCGCTCGGCATCGCCATCATGCTCGGCCTGACCGGCTATCTGCTGGTCGGCCAGCCGGGCGCGGCTGGTGTTCCCGTCACCCCGCTCGACGCCCCCCAACCTGAGGGCTTCGGAGAGAAACTGACCGATCCGCGCCAGGGCATGACCGGGAATGGCGGCGACTCCGCCTCATTGCTCGCAATGGCCGACGGCATGATGCGGACCAACCGCTTCCGCTCGGCGGCGATGATGCTTGACGCCGGAACCCGCCGCGAACCGCGCAATATCGATCTGTGGGTCGCCTATGGCAACGCGCTGGTCGCCCACGACGGTGGCATGATGACACCCGCTGCGGCGATGGCCTTCGACAAGGCTGCCGACATCGACCCTGGCCACCCCGCGCCGCCCTTCTTTGCCGGACTGGCGCTGGCACAAGGCGGCGATCTGGAGGGCGCTCGGGTCGTCTGGCAGCAGTTGCTCGCCAGCACTCCCCCCGATGCGCCATGGCGGGAGGATCTGACCAATCGCCTGTCGCAATTGCCACAGCCCGCAGCGCGCCCGGCGACAACAGCAGCACCAACCGCCATAGCCGCTCCCGCGTCTGCCCAAGGCAATTGAAGCGTGTCGCGCCGTGTGATAGGCGCGCGCTCCGGCTCTGGGTCGGTTGAAACGGGCGGAGTCGCGGTATGACCGCAGTATCGGGTTCTACAGGTGGCGATATGCCGCTCGACGCGGGACATGCCACCGACGGCGATCTCGAGACGGGGCACGGTCACACTGACCCGTTCGTCAAGATGGCGGTCGGCGCAATCGGCGTCGTCTTTGGCGATATCGGCACCAGTCCGATCTACGCGTTCCGTGAAACCTTCGCCGGCCACCACCCGCTCGCCCCCGACCAACCGCATATCTACGGCGTACTCAGCCTCGTCTTTTGGTCGATGATGCTGGTCGTGACGCTCAAATATGTCCTGATCATCATGCGCGCCGATAACAAGGGTGAGGGCGGCAGTCTGGCCCTGCTGGCGCTGATCAACCGGCAAACCACCGATACCCGCCGTTGGGCACCGATGATCGTCATGCTCGGTGTCTTCGCCACCGCGCTGTTTTACGGCGATAGCATGATTACGCCTGCGGTCACCGTGCTGGGCGCGGTCGAGGGACTCGCCGTGCTGGACGCGCGTGCGTCGAGTTTCGTATTGCCAATTGCGGTTGGCATTATTGTTGGCCTGTTCCTCATTCAGAGTCGCGGTACGGGCAAAATGGGGCAATTGTTCGGCCCGATCATGCTGGTTTACTTCGCTGCTATCGCGGCGCTGGGGACGGTTCATATCTTTGACAACCCCGCGATACTTGCTTCGCTCAATCCTTGGTACGCTATACAATTCTTTGTGATGGATGGATGGCTCGCCTTTCTAGCGATGGGTTCGGTCGTCCTCGCCGTGACCGGGGCAGAAGCGCTCTACGCCGATATGGGCCATTTTGGTCGCAAGCCAATCGGCGGCTCGTGGCTGGTGTTCGTTTTGCCCGCCCTGATGCTCAATTATCTTGGTCAAGGCGCAATGATCGTTGCTCTGCCTCCGGCTGAGGCACTTGAAACGATCAAGAATCCGTTCTTTCTTCTCGCCCCTGAGACGTTGCGCCTGCCGCTCGTCATACTCGCCACGCTTGCTGCGGTTATCGCCAGCCAAGCGGTCATCACGGGCGCCTTCTCCGTGACCCAGCAGGCCATCCAGCTCGGCTTCATCCCGCGCCTCAAGATCGCCCACACCAGCGCTTCGGCGGCGGGGCAGATATATATCCCGACGGTTAACTGGGCGCTGATGGTGGCGGTAATCGCTCTCGTCCTGCTATTTCAGTCGTCCAGCAATCTGGCTGCGGCATATGGCATTGCCGTGACCGGCGCGATGACGATCGACACCTGCCTCTTGGTAGTCGTACTTTTCAGCCTGTGGAAATGGCATTGGGGGTATGCGGTACCGCTGCTCGCGGTGTTCTTCATCGTCGATATCGCCTATCTTACCGCCAACCTCACTAAGGTGCCCGATGGCGGCTGGGTGCCGCTGGTGATCGGTCTGATCATCTTCACACTGCTGACCACATGGGCCAAGGGGCGCAAGCTGATGCAGGACCGGCTGGCCGAAGGGGCGATGCCAATCAGCCTGTTCGTCCAGAGCGCCGCCAACAGCGCCACCCGCGTTCCAGGCACGGCGGTGTTCATGACCTCGACGTCGAACGGCGTCCCGGCCGCGCTGCTGCACAATCTGAAACACAACAAGGTGCTGCACGAACGGATCATCTTGCTGACCGTGCAGATAAAGGATGTGCCCTATGTCGACGACAGCAGATTGCTGGTCGTCGAGGATCTCGGGCGCGGGTTCCACCGGGTCATGCTGCGCTACGGATTCATGCAGACGCCCGACGTCCCCGCCGGGCTCGACCGCATCACCGCATGCGGCCCGCAGTTCCGCATGATCGACACCAGCTTCTTCCTCTCGCGCCAGACCCTCCTCGCCTCGTCGCGACCCGGCATGGCGATCTGGCGGGAAAAGCTGTTCGCCTGGATGCTGCGCAACGCGGAAAGCGCGATGGAGTTTTTCCGCCTGCCCACTAACCGCGTCGTCGAACTGGGCAGCCAGGTCGAGATTTGACTGCTTGATCCGAAATGGAGCGATCAGGGCAATTTGTGCTGGCACATCACCGCGCATAGCGCCTAGCCTGCATCCAATGATCGTAGAGGGCGAGATCGGCGCACCGGGGCGCGGGGATCGGGCCGGGGGCTGGATGCTGCTGCACGCCCCCGCTGCGGCGGTCGATGGCCTGCCACCGATGGCCGAATGGCTCGATACGCTCGGGCTCAAGCCGGATGACGCAGGGCAACTGCGTTTCGGCAGCCATGCATTCGACTGGGTTGAGGGTGCTGCGGCAATGATGCTGCTCGACGATATGCAAATCGCTCCTGCCCGACCGGTCGGCTTGGCCAGCGCACCCGATACAGGCGTCGGTCTGGCATTTGGCGTCCGTTGCGCGGGGGATGACGAGGGCGACATGGAAGGCATCCAGCGCCTGTCCGCATTGATCGGGCTGATCGCATCGACCGTGCCCGGTGCCGCCATCGGCTGGCTGCCTGCGCGACTCTGGTCATCGGCTACTTTGTTCGCCAATGCAGTGATCGCATCAGAGCGGCAGGGCTTGCCGCCCGTGATGCATCTAATCGGATTCGATGTTGCGGAGGGCGCGGAAACCAGCGTCGCCACCGATGGCCTTGCCTGGTTCTGCGGTCACGAACTGCGGTTAACCGCGCCTTCGCGAATTCCGGCAAGGGAGATGATACGACGTGCTGCGAGGCTGGCGGTCGATGCGCTGGTGAATCATGGGCTGGCAGGGCCGATGACCGTGGACGGGATCGAGCAGGGCGAGAGATTGATCATCGGCGGACAAGCCGATGGCGTGGTTCCCGTCGAACTGCGCCCGCCGCCCGGCTGAGCGCCGAATAAGCGGATGCCCGGACCAGCGGCGCACCCTGCCCACTTCCAGCACCATCATCTCATTCCGGTCGCAGTCGGACGCCGCTCGCAGATCGGGCGGTTTCTGACCGGGCTGCACATTGCCGGCTTTCATATAGAAGATAATGCGAACAACCTGATCGCACTACCGGCAGATGAGGCGACGGCGGCCCGCTGCGGATCGGCAATGCATCGTGGCCCGCATCCACGTTATACCGCCGTCGTCACCGCGCGGGTCGAGCGCATTCGTGCGCTGCACTATAGCCACCGGCACGATGCCGGCGATGCGGTGGCGCGGCTACACCGGTTACAGCGCGCGCTGGGCGCAGTGCTGGCCGGGCCTGCGCCGCGCCTGATCCAGCTCAACCGGCGCGATCCGATGCGGCTGTTTGCCGATTATTCAGCGCTCGATGCAGCAATCGACGCTATGATCGTTCGGTAGAACACTCGTCATTGCGAGCGAAGCGCGGCAATGACGGAGTGGGGTCAACCGATCGAAACGCCTACCGCCGCCGCATAGCGCCGCCCAGCTCGTCATAGGCCGCATGATACTCGCCCTCGAAGCGCGCCACCAGATCGGCGACCGAGTGAACCGCACCAATGGTGCCGATGCCCTGCCCCGATCCCCAGATGTCCTTCCACGCCTTGGTCTTGCCCTCGCCCTGGCCGAAATCCATCGTCTTCAAATCGCCCTCGGGCAGATTGTCGGGGTCCATGCCCGCCGCGACGATCGATCCGCGCAGATAATTGCCATGCACGCCGGTGAACAGGTTGGAATAGACGATGTCGGCGGCGCGGCTATCGACGATGCCCTGCTTATAGCCATCGACCGCATTCGCCTCCTCGGTGGCGATGAACGCCGAGCCGATATAGGCGAAGTCCGCACCCAGTGCCTGTGCGGCGAGGATCGAGCGCCCGCAGCCGATGGCACCCGACAGCGCGACGGGGCCGTCGAACCACATCCGGATTTCCTGCATCAGCGCGAAGGGCGACAGCCGCCCGGCATGGCCGCCAGCACCTGCCGCGACCGGGATAAGCCCGTCCGCGCCCTTCTCGATGGCTTTCCTCGAAAAGCGGTCATCGATCACATCGTGCATCGTGATGCCACCCCAGCCGTGCACCGCCTGATTAAGCTCCTCGCGCGCACCCAGCGAGGTGATAGTGATCGGCACCTTCCATTTCTCGCAGGTGGCGATGTCGGCCATCAGCCGGTCGTTGGACTTGTGAACGATCTGATTGACGGCAAACGGGGCAGAAGGCTTGTCCGGATTGGCGGCATCCCATGCGGCCAGCTCCTCGGTAATCCGGTGCAGCCATTCGTCGAGCAGCGTTTGCGGCCGGGCGTTCAACGCGGGGAACGAGCCGACGATGCCCGCCTTGCACTGGGCGATGACCAGTTCGGGACCGGAAATGATGAACAGCGGCGATCCGATGACGGGGATTCGCAATGTGTCGAAAATGGCGGGCAGCGGCTTGCGGCGGGGCAACGTCATCAAGGAGTCTCTCCGGGCTGGTCTCGACGCTATCGTCTGGCTTGAGGGTTCACCCTAACGTCAACGGAAAGCGTGGCAAGCGTCGTTTCGTTGGTGCGTGACCGACGCTAGCCGGAGATCGCGCCTTCCCGTCGATGCACCGCCCACCGTTCTTTACCCAATATCCACCCCGCACGGCCTATGATCGTCGCCAGCGCAAGCCCTTCCAGTAGGCGCAACAGGAGTGCGATGAGCTTTTTCAGGGCCTTGACCGGTAGTGGCGGCGACGCAGGCAGTATCGACGGGGTGTCGGTGGTGCGTAGCGGCGATGTGCAGAAACGGCTGGCGTTGCTCGACGACTTCGAATCAGCGGGAATCGGGTGGATCTGGGCATCTGACTGCGACGGTCGGCTGATCTACGTGTCGGACAATGCCGTGACCGCCCTCAACTGTGCCGATGCGGCGCTGTTGGCCAAGCCATTGACCAGCCTGTTCGAAATCGATCCCGACAATCCCACCGCGCGTTCGGACAGGCCACTGAAGTTCATCATGGCTGCGCACACGCGCATCACCGATCTGGTGGTGCGGGTGCTGGTTGCCGGCGGTTCCGACAATAGCACCGACGCGCGTATCTGGTGGGCGATCAGCGGCCACCCCAAGCTCGACGGCAACGGCAATTTCCTCGGCTATCGCGGCAGCGCCAAGGATGTGACCGTCGATTACGAGCGCGCGCTGGTCGACAGTCGGCTGGCCGAATATGATTCGCTGACCGGCCTCGCCAATCGCCACCGCATGACCCGCAAGCTCGACGGCACATTGGGCGCATTCAAGGAAGCCAAGCGCAGCGTCGCATTGCTGATGCTCGACCTCGACCGGTTCAAGGCGGTCAACGATACGATGGGCCATCCGGCGGGTGACCTGCTGCTCAAGATGGTGGCGCAGCGGTTACTCTCCATTGTCGGCGAGCGCGGCGAGATCGGTCGGCTGGGCGGCGACGAATTCCAGATCATGCTCCCCGACATCGACGATCGCGGCAAACTGGGCGAACTCGCCGCCAAGATCGTCCAGATGCTGTCGCAGCCTTATCCGATGGGGGACAAACATGCCGTGATCGGCGCATCGGTCGGCATCGCTATCGCCCCTTATGACGGCGTCGAGCGCGACGAGCTGACCCGCAATGCCGACCTCGCGCTTTACGCAGCGAAAAATGGCGGGCGCGGCCAGTTCCGCTTCTACACCGACGATCTTAAGGACGAGGAGGCCGAACGACAGGCGCTGGTCGACGATCTGCGCGAAGCGCTGGCGGCAGACGCTCTCGAGCTGCATTATCAGCCGGTGGTGCGCACCAGCGACAACCGCGTCGTCGGCTGCGAAGCATTGATGCGCTGGGATCATCCCGAGCGTGGGGCCATCGGCCCGGCGACCTTTATCCCCATCGCCGAGGACTATAATCTGGTAGCGCCGCTAGGGGCATGGGCGCTGCACCGCGCCTGCCGCGATGCGGTGCAATGGCCGGGCAATTTGCGCGTCGCGGTCAATGTCTCCGCCGCGCAATTCGGTGAGGCCAGCTTCCTCGATACGGTGCGCGAGGCACTCGACGCCAGCGGCCTCGAGCCCGACCGGCTCGAGCTGGAACTGACCGAGAGCGTGTTCCTCGGCGACAGCGAGGTGACGGAGGAATTATTCGCCGCGATCAAGAAGCTTGGCGTCCGCCTCGCGCTCGACGATTTCGGCACCGGCTTCTCATCGCTCAGCTATTTGCGGTCGGCCCCGTTCGACAAGATCAAGGTCGACAAGAGCTTCGTTTCCAGTTGCACCCAGACCGACAAGAACAGCCTGAAGATCATCGCCGCGATCATCGGCCTCGCCGATGCGCTCGGCATGGAAACAACGGTCGAGGGGGTCGAGGCGTTCGACCAACTCGAGCTGGTGGTGGCCAAGGGCGCACGCTATATCCAGGGCTGGCTCTATGCCAAGGCGATGCCGATGCCCGAACTGATGGCGCGGATGGCGGCCGGCGAATTCAGCATCGAACCGCGCGGGCCCGACCGGTTTCGCCCCGAACGCCGCTCCGTCTTCCGCCGCGTCGGCGTGGTGCATGAGGACCATCGCTATGAGGCAATCGTCCGCGACCTCTCCATCACCGGGGCCCGCATCGAAGGCCTGCTCGGCGTGCCGGTCGGCGAGGAGCTGGTGATCGATCTGGGCAAGGGCCAGCTCGCCCTTGCCAAGGTTACCCGCAGCGGTGAGAGCGACTTCGGCGTCGAATTCGAAAGCCCGCTGATCGGCGACGGCTCGGGCGGTCTGTGCACCCGCCACCGCGTCTCCCCCTATGCGCTGGCAGCGGCGGGCATGCCGCTGAATGCGTTGAGCGGCAACAGCTATGCACAGGTGCTCAGCGGGCAAGGCGCGACGGGCAAACCGCGCTTCATGGAAGTGGCGGTTTCCGGCGGACGGGGGTGATTCCTGCGGGCAGTTAAGCGGCTATGGCGATGCGATCGATATGGATGTCGGTTTCGCACTTCCGCGCTGCTGCAAGATCATGGGCTGACTGCATCCGTAGCATCGTATCGGCGCGAACGCCGAACGCCTTTTCGAACCGAATCGCCATTTCTGCCGACAGACCGACACGACCATTCAGCAGCCCGCTCATCGCCTGCCGGGTAACACCGAGTTTCTGCGCGACGACAGTCACAGTCAGGCCATGTGGTTCGACCATCTCGTGCCGCAGCCATGTGCCCGGATGCACTGCGAAGCTGGAATGAAGCTGGATAGCCATCGGTGATAATCCTCCAGATCGAGGTCGGCGATAGCCGCGCCATCGATAATGCGGAACGTCATCCGCCAATTTTTCGTCACTGTAAGCGACCAGACGCCTTTGCGATCGCCCGTCAGTTCATGCGCTTCATAATTTGGAGGAAGTTTGAGTTCGTCAGCGGTGTCGATCCTCGCCAGATGAGCGATCATCAATTGCAAGCGTTCGACCAGATTGCCCGGCAATCCTTTGGGTCGTCCGGTCTCGGCAAAGGCCCGAAGTGCCTTGTGTCGAATGCTCTCGATTTCCACCTGCACAGGCGACCAAAAATGGCGTCGCCTGTCAAGTGACGCAAGACATGGCCGGTCTGTTACACCCTGTTCGCCGCGCTCAATATCGCCCGAACGCTCGCGGTCGCCACATCTTCGTCGATCCCGGCACCGAACACGCTGCGCCCGTTCACTGTGCGGCATTCGACAAAGGCGGCGGCGCGCGCGTTGCTGCCATGGCCGATGGCATGTTCCGTATAATCGGCGATATCCAGATCGGGTCCGCCGGCTTCAGATAAAGCAGCGATGACCGACGACATCAGGCCGTTGCCGCGCCCCGACAGCCGCGTTTCGCGGCCGTCGATGCGGATCGTGCCGATGAACAGCCGATCAGCGCCGCTGCGGCCTTCCTCCCAATCGACCAGCGTGAAGCGCTTGCCTTGCTCGCTCAGATAGGTGCTCTCGAACGCCTGCCAGATATCGGCGGAGACCATCTCGCGGCCTTCGGCGTCGGCCATCTCTTGCACCGGCTTGCTGAAATCCGCCTGCAACCGCTTGGGCAGTTTGAGGCCGTGGTCCTGCTCAAGAACCCAGGCGATGCCGCCCTTGCCCGACTGCGAATTGACGCGGATCACCGCCTCGTAGCTGCGACCGATGTCGGCGGGGTCGATGGGCAGATAGGGCACCTGCCAATATTCATCGTTGCGCGCGGCCTGCGCAGCAAAGCCTTTCTTGATCGCGTCCTGATGGCTGCCAGAAAAAGCCGTATGCACCAGTTCGCCGCCATAGGGGTGGCGCGGGTGGACGGGCAGCTGATTGCAATATTCGACGGTGCTGATGATGCCGTCGATGTCCGAGAAATCGAGCTGCGGATCGATTCCTTGCGTGTACATGTTGAGACCGATGGTGACGAGGCAGGTGTTGCCGGTGCGCTCGCCATTGCCGAACAGGCAGCCCTCCACCCGGTCCGCCCCCGCCAGCAACCCCAGCTCCGCCGCCGCAACGCCGGTGCCACGATCGTTGTGCGTGTGCAGGCTGATGACGACGCTGTCGCGGCGCGGGATGTTGCGCCCGAAATACTCGATCTGGTCGGCATAGATGTTCGGTGTCGCCGCCTCGACCGTCGCGGGCAGGTTGAGGATCAGCGGTTTGTCTGGCGTAGGTTGCAGCACCTCCATCACCGCCGAGCACACCTCAAGACTGAAATCCAGCTCGGCGGTTGAGAAAGTCTCGGGGCTATATTCGAACCGCCAGTCGGTATCAGCGAGCCTGGCCGCATTATCGCGCAGCAGCTTGGCGCCATCGATGGCGATCTGCTTGACCTCGGCCATGCTCATGCCGAACACCTGTTGCCGCCACGCCGGCGAGACAGCGTTGTAGAGGTGGACGATAGCAGTCTTCGCCCCGCTGAGACTGTCAAAGCTGGTGGCGATCAGATCGGCGCGCGCCTGCGTCAGCACCTGCACCGTCACATCGTCGGGGATCGCGCCCGAGCGGACCAGCCCAGCGATGAAGTCAAAATCGGTCGCGCCCGACGCCGGAAACCCCACCTCGATTTCTTTCAGCCCGATGCGCACCAGCATGTCGAAAAAGCGGCGTTTGCGGTCCGCATCCATCGGATCGATCAGCGCCTGATTGCCGTCGCGCAAATCGGTCGACAGCCAGCGCGGCGCGGCGGTGATGGTGCGCGACGGCCATTGCCGGTCGGGCAGGTCGATTTGCGGAAAGGCGCGGTATTTGACGCCGGGGGTGCGGTGCATGGTCATGGGAAATCCGTATCGTGCGAGGCTGTCAGGGAGTCTTCGTTCGCCCTTGGCCGTGTCGCTGCGCGTCAGGAGCGCAGACGGTTTGTCACGCCCAAGGGCGTGGAAGTCGCAGGATAAGGAGCGCAGCGCGGATCATTACGATGCGCTAATGCCGTCAACGACGTCATTTGTCCACTAAGCAATATCGTCGCCCCGGGCGTGACCCGGGGCCGTTCTCGACCAAGCGCCCACCCGGCCAGCGGCCCCGGGTCAAGCCCCGGGGCGACGAATGTGCTGTTACTGCGGCGCCGCCTGCTTCTCGAACGCCACGCTGATCGTCAGTTCGACATCGTCGCTGACCAGCGGGATACCGTAAGTCATTCCGAAATCGCTGCGCTTGATGGTGGTCGTCGCGTGAAACCCGACCGTATCCTTGCGGTTGTAGGGATTGGTTCCGGCGCCCGAAAAACGCGCGCTCAGGATCACCGGTCGCGTCACGCCCCGGATAGTCAGATTGCCGGCGACTACCGCCCGGTCGCCATTGGCCTCCACCGCCGTCGAGACGAAGCGCACCTCGGGATGGTTGGCCATGTCGAAGAAATCGGCGCGCTGCATATGCGCGGTCAGGCCGCTGCTGGCCGTCGCCAGCCCGCTGACCGGCACGGTGATATCGACCACCGAGCGCGAAGGGTTGGCCGGATCGAGCGTCAGCGTTCCACGTACATCGCCGAACTGGCCGAAATAATCGTTGAAGCCGAAATGGCTGACCTTCCAGCCGACCAGCGTGTGCCCCGCATCGGTGGCATAGGTTCCGGCGGTAACGCGCGACGGGTCTGGCACGCCGGGGACTGTCGGGGGCGTGGCGGGAGGCGTGGCCGGTGTTTGGGCGGTAACGCTGCCGGTGACGGCGAGCGAGAGCAGCAGGGCGGCGGGGAGGGCAAAATGACGCATTGGCGGTTCCTCTGGGCAATGGGTGCGCTGACAATGCCGCCGAAGCCGATGCAGTGGCAAGCGCCGATTGCGCACCTGTCGGTCTTGACGGCTGGACAGCACCTTTCGTGCGCGGCAAGGCCAGTGCTGACCTAGCATAACAGGCGGTAAGGACCATGAATTTCGAGCTGGACGACGACCACCGGATGCTGGCCGATCTGGTGCAGCGCTTCGTGCGCGACCAACTGATGCCCCTCGAACCCGCCGTGCTGGCGCGCGAAGCGGCGGGCGGCGACAGCGAGCTGACGGCAGCGGAGCGCACCACGCTCGACTCGGTATCGAAAGATATGGGGTTGTGGAGCCTCGATGCGCCTCAGGAAGTCGGCGGCATGGCACTCCCGCATGTCGCGCTGGTCGCGGTCAACGAGGCGCTGGGATCGACCGTCGCCAAATATACATTGCCACCCGATTCACCCAATTTGCAGATGCTGGCCAAGACAGTGAACGATGCGCAGCGTGAAGCCTATCTGGCACCCTATGCGCGCGGCGAGACCATTTCCGCCATCGGCATTTCCGAACCCGCTGCTGGGGCCGATCCGGCGGGGATGAAGACCAAAGCGGTGCGCGCCGACGATGGCAGCGGCGACTGGATCATCAACGGGCGCAAGATCTGGATCACGCGGGCGGACGAGTGCGATTTCACGATCCTGATGGCGATTACCGACCCGGAGAAAGGCTCGCCGCCGCGCTCGCCTGCGAGCGGGAAAGGCCAACAAAAGCGCGGGATGAGCGCGTTCCTGGTCGATAGAAACGCCCCCGGTTTCAACGTGCTGCGGCGTATCGCCATGCTGGGCGGCGAATATACCTATGAGGTGGCGCTCGATGATTGCCGGGTGGCGGGGTGGAAACTGCTCGGCACCGAGGGGCAGGGGTTCGGCCCGATGCAAATCCGGCTGGGCACGCGGCGGATGGAGATGGCGGCGTGGTGCATCGGCGCGGCGCAGCGCGCGCTCGACATGATGACCGAATACGCCCCGCAGCGCGTCACCTTCGGCGAGAAATTGTCGCAGCGCCAAAGCGTGCAATGGTGGGTGGCGGACGCCGCGACCAAAATCCATGCAACCCGGCTGATGGCCTACGATGCGGCGTGGAAGCTCGACCAGGGGCGCGATGTGCGGCAGGAGATCTCCATGCTCAAGGTTTATGCGACCGAAATGGCGGGCGAGGTGATCGACAATGCCATGCAATGTTTCGGCGCGATGGGCATGACCAGGGAAATGCCGCTGGCGCTGCTGGCGGGCCGCGTCCGCACGATGCGGATTTACGACGGGCCTTCGGAAGTGCATCGCATGGTCGTCGCCCGCAATCTGATGGATACCCGCCCATGACCCACACCCTTGTTCGCAACGATCATGGCCGCGTCGCCGAGCTGGTTTTCACCAGCGGCGCGAACAATCATGCGACCGTCGGGCTGTTGCGCGACATCGGCGCGGCGCTCGCCGAAATCGACGCCGACCCCTCAATCAGCGCGACGGTGCTGGCGTCGGACGGCAAGCCTTTCTGCGGCGGCGCGGACCTCGCGACGCCCGGCGGTTTCGGCACCGACAGCGCCGATCCTATCCGCGAATTCTACGACCAGGCGCTGACGATCTTTGCGGCGCAAAAACCCATAGTCGCGGCCATCCAGGGCGCGGCGGTGGGTGCCGGGCTGGGCCTCGCCGTGTCCGCCGATTTCCGAGTCGCAGCACCCGAGGCGCGTTTCGTCGGCAATTTCACCCGGCTGGGGTTCCATCCGGGCTTCGGGCTGACGGTGACCCTGCCGCGCCTGATCGGCCAGCAGCGCGCGCTGGAAATGTTCATGACATCGGCGCGCTACAAGCCCGAGGATGTCGCGGCGTGGGGCCTCGTCGACCGGCTCGCACCCAGCGGCAACGCGCGCGCAGGCGCGCATGTTCTGGCAGCCGAGATTGCCGAAAACGCCCCGCTGGCGCTGGTCGCCACGCGCGCGACAATGAAGGCGGGGCTGCTCGATGCGGTCCGCGCCGCGCTGGCGCACGAACATGCCGAGCAAGCCAAGCTGCGCGCAACCGAGGATTATGCCGAAGGCGTCGCGTCGGTGTTCGAACGGCGCGCGGCGAACTTCACGGGGCGGTAAGCGTCTGAGTAATCTGCTTCCTCCCCTTTAGGGGAGGAAGCGCCGCTTCGCCATCTCTGGAGGGATTTACATATTCACTACCGCGCGCAGATGCGCCGCCAGTTCCGCGCCATTGCGCTCCCAGTCGAACCGCGCGCGGGTGCGCGCGGCCAGCGCCTCGCGGTCACGCGGCAGCGCTAGCACCGCGCCGATGGCAACCGCCAGCGCCGTCGGCTCGGCGGCAGCAATGCGCCCGGCGTCCGGCCCGTCGATCACCTCGTACGCGGGCGGAATGTCGCCGAGCACCAGCGGCGTGCCGCAGGCCAGCGCCTCGACCCATGCGTTGGCCAGACCTTCGCTGGCCGACGGCAGCACCATCAGATCGGCGGCGGCGTAGAGGCTGGGCAGGCGTGCATTGGGCACAGCACCGAGCAGGCGGACGCGCGCGCTTATCCCCTGCGCAGCGGCCATAGCTTCCAGCCGTCTGGCGTCATCGCCCGATCCGGCCATCAGATAGACGGTGTCGGGCGGCAGATCGCGCATCGCCTGGATAACCAGCGATTGCCCCTTGCGCGGGATGACCGCGCCGACGGTCAGCAGCACCGGCGCGTCACCCGTCACGCCCCATTCGGCGCGGGCCGCGGCACGGTCCATCGGATGGAAGCGGGTTGCATCGAGGCCGGTATAATGGATGCGGATTTTCTCAGGCGGCATGCCGACAGCGACCATGTCGGCTTTGAGCGCCTCCCCCACCGACAAAAGTCCGCCAGCTGCCTGCGCCGCGGCGAGGATTGCCGGGCCGGTATCGGCGCGCTGCGACCAGAGAGAAATATCCGCACCGCGCGCCTTGACCGAGAAGGGGACACCGAGCCGTTTCGACAACCGATGCGCAGCGGGGCCATCGGGGTGAAAGAATTGCGCGTCGATCACGCCAAGCTTGCCGTCGCGCTGCATCGCGCTGGCAATCGGCAGAACGGCGCGGGCGATTGCAGCGGCATTGGTCCGCGCACCCAGCTTGGGGATCAGCGTGAAGCGCGGGCGCAACACGGTCAGGCCATGCCATCGCTCCTCCAGCGGCAAAGCGCGCAGGGCAGCATAGCGCCGGTTAAGCGACAGCGGCCAAGGCGGGATGCCGAGCGGCGCGACCACGGTCAGCGCCACCCCGGGCTGCCGCGCCAGCGCCTCGAGCGATCTTTCGACGAAGATGCCGAAATTGGGGCGGGTTGAATCGGGGAAGAGGGTGGCGAGGCTGAGGATGTGGATCGGGCGCTCGTCCCTTCTTCCGTCTCCGTTCACAAACCGAGTGTCCGCACCAACTTGCTCGCCACCGCCGCCCATTCGGGCAGGGCGATCACCTGCTGCCGCCCGCCGTCGCTCAATGGCAGCAATTGCAGCTTGTCGCTATCGACCGCCAGCAACCGCCCGAACAGGAAGCGTCCGGCGGGGCGCGGCACCAGCACGTCGCGGTTGAGCGCAGTCGCCAGCGCCTCGCGGGCGATGCGGCGGCACCACAGGATGTCACCGTTACGGTAATCGCCCGCGCTCGATGTAAAGCGCACCCCGACCATACCCGCCTCCGGGCGGAGCGGTGGCACGGCTTCGTTGTGGGTCGGCGCGTGCGCACCGTCGCCGCCCACCAGCGCTGCAATGCTGATCGATTCTTCCTGCGGCAACTGCACCAGATCGCGGCTTTCGACGCCGAGTGCGGCGGCGATGCGGTTGAGCCAGCCGAGCGACAAGGTGCGCGTACCGGTCTCGAGCCGACCGATGGTCTGCGCGGTGGTCGGCGGATCGCACGCTCTCGCGACATCGTCGAGCGTCATCCCCTTGGCGCGGCGCATGGCGCGGATGCTGTTGATCATATGTGTGACTCCCGACGTGTCTCAGAAAACATGAGAACCAGATCGGTTTTTTCTTTCCTACAAATATCGCCACATGGCAAGAGCGAATCGACCAACCAGACAGGAGTCATCATGCCCCGCCAGCTTGCCATGCGTCCGCATCCCGATGCCACCTCCTCAGGCCACGCCACCGCCCGCCGCCTCGCCACCGTCAATCTGGCGGAAAGCCCGCTGGCGTGGCTGCATGCGCGCGGGATGCTGACCGAACGGCAATTGCTGGCGGGGGAAAAATTGCGCGCCGACTATACCCGCGCCGGGCTGGAGCCGGGTATAACCATGCGCTGGGACGCGCCGCCGCCCGACGGCAGCCCGCGCAGCGCCAGCTACGATCACCGCAGCCTCGCCCGCATCGACGCGCACCGCCGGTTCGATGCGGCGCTGACGGCGGTCGGTGCGGGCCTCGCCGATGTCTGCTGGCGCGTGATCTGCGCTGGCGAGGCGATGCAGGGTGCCGAACGCGCGCTAGGCTGGCCGAGCCGGTCAGGGCGAGTGGTGCTGGGGCTGGCACTCGACCGGCTGGCCGATTTTTACCGGATGCCGATGGGGTAGGGAGCATCCTCCCCTTCAGGGGAGGTGGCAGTCGCTACGCGCCGACGCTCGTGACGAAGACAGTCACAAGCAGCGACTGACGGAGGGGCCGGTGCGGCCTTGCCAGACTTGAGCTTGGCCGCACCGGCCCCTCCGTCCGCTTCGCGTCCACCTCCCCCGAGGGGGAGGACGCGCTACCCCAACCCCTCCACCTCTTCCGCCAGCGTCAACCACCGCTCCTCCGCCGCATCCTTCTCCGCGCGCAGCCAGTCGAGGTCTGCCGTCAGCGCCTCGAAACGAGCAAAATTCTTCGCATATAAATCGGGGTTGGCCAGTTCGCTCTCCGCCTTGATCATGGCCGCCTCGATCTCCTCGACACGCCCCGGCAGCAGGTCGAAATCGCGCTGGTCTTTATAGGACAGCTTCTTCTTGGGTGCAGTCGAATTGCTCGTCGCGTTCGCCGCATTGGCGGCGCTCGCCGCGGCTTTGGCCGCCACCACCGCGCGCGGCGGGCCGGAGCGGTCGGCCTTCTTGCGTGCTTCCCAGTCGGCATAGCCACCCGCGACGACATCGACATGGCCTGACCCGTCGAGCCCCAGCGTCACCGTCACCGTCCGGTCGAGGAAATCGCGGTCGTGGCTGACCAGCAGAACGGTGCCCTCATAATCGGCGATCACCTCTTGCAACAGGTCGAGCGTTTCGAGGTCGAGATCGTTGGTCGGCTCGTCGAGCACCAGCAGGTTCGATTCGCGAGCGAATTCGCGCGCCAGCAACAGCCGCGACTGCTCCCCGCCCGACAGCGTGCCGACCCGCGCCTCGCTCATTTCAGGATCGAACAGAAAGTCCTTGAGATAGCCTTTGATATGCTTGCGTGTCCCCCGTACATCGACCCAGTCGCCGCCATCGGCGACGATGTCGCGCACGCGCTTTTCGGGCGAGAGCAGCTTACGTTGCTGGTCGATGACGATGCCGTCCAATGTCTTGGCGCGGATCACCTTGCCGCTGTCGGGCTCGATCTCGCCGGTCAGCAGCTTGAGCAAAGTCGTCTTGCCCGCGCCATTCGAGCCGACGAGACCGATGCGGTCGCCACGCTGGATGCGGAAGCTGAAATCCTTGATAATGGTTCGCTGCGGAGCCCCGCCACCTCTTTCGCTCGCCATGAGCGGGGAGGACATGGGGTAACTCTTGCTGACATGCTCGGCCGTGATCACCGACTTTGTCTTGCTGTCGTCCTTGACCAGCCCGAGCTTGGCGGTGCCTGCCGGCGCGAGCATCGCCGCGCGGGTCGCGCGCATTTCCCACAGCTTCTCCAGCCGCCCCTGGTTGCGCTTGCGCCGCGCGGTGACGCCGCGTTCGAGCCAGTGCGCCTCGATCTTGAGCTTGGCATCGAGCCGGTCGGCGTTGCGCGCTTCCTCGGCATAGATGGTCTCCATCCAAGCTTCGAACCCGCCAAAGCCGATTTCCTTGCGGCGGATATTGCCCCGGTCGAGCCACAGCGTTTCGCGGGTCAGTCGCGTGAGGAAGGTCCGGTCATGGCTGATCGCGACGAACGCGCCAGTGAAACGCTGCAACCAGCCCTCCAGCCAGTCGATCGCGGCGAGATCGAGATGGTTGGTCGGCTCGTCGAGCAGCAATATGTCGGGCTCCATTGCCAGCGCGCGGGCCAGCGCGGCGCGGCGCTTCTCACCGCCGCTGGCGGTGGCGGCATCAGTTCCCAAGTCGATGCCCATCTGGTCGGCGATGGCGGCGACCTCGTGCAGCGCGGGAGCGTCATCCCCCGCAATCGCAAAATCCATCAGCGTAGCGAAACCGGCAAAGCTCGGCTCCTGTTCGAGGAAGACGACGCGGGTCCCCGGCACGATCGTCCGCTTGCCCTCATCGGCGTCGACTCGCCCGGCCAGCAAGCGCAGCAGCGTCGATTTGCCTGCGCCATTGCGCCCGATCAGCGCCAGCCGCTCGCGCTGGCCGACATAGATGTCGATCCCTCGAAACAGCCAACCATTGCCCTGGACGATACCGAGATTTTCGAATGCGAGGAGGGGGGCTGCCATGATGGCGGGGCGTTAGGGCGGATGGGTTTGGAAGGGAAGGGTTTCACGCGGAGGCGCAGAGGAAGCAGAGACCGCAGAGGCGTCGGCTCTAGCGGCGAGGCCGCTTTATTGCCGCGCCATAGCGGCAAGATCGAAGTCAAGATTTGAGAAACCGCTACGCGGCATGGCGCTACAGCCTCTGCGCCTATGCTTCCTCTGCGCCTCTGCGTGAAACCTTCTTGCTTTCGCGTTGCTGCCACGCCCATTCAGCCGCCCGCAACGCAGCGCGCCCTAATCGTTCCGCCAACGCAACCCGCAGGGCGCTGACCCGTTACGAGGTGCGATACAACAGGAGAACACCCCATGACCCGCTTTCCCATCGCTGCTGCCGCGCTCGCCATTGCCTTTGCGGCTCCCGCCGTCGCCCAGACATCTGCCCCAATGGACCACCATATGATGACCCAGACCGACGCCCCGCTGCTCAGCTTCTCGATCACCGAGGAGGTCAAGGCCGCGCCCGATCGCGCCAGCATCGGTGCGGGTGTTACCACCACCGCGCCGACGGCGGTCGAAGCGATGCGCCAGAATGCCAGCGCGATGCAGAGTGTCATCCGGTCGCTGCGCTCGGCGCGGGTGCCCGAGCGCGACATCCAGACCAGCGGCATCAGCCTGTCGCCGCAATATGATTACAGCCCGCAGGAGCAGGGCCAGCCGCCGCGCCTGACCGGCTACCAGGTCAGCAACCGCGTGCAGGTGACGACAGCGGATATCGCCAACCTCGGCCGGTTGCTCGATGTGCTCGTCGAAGCCGGTGGCACCAACGTCGATGGGCCGAACTTCTTCGTCGAAGATCCCGATGCGACTTTGGAGAGCGCCCGTGAAGCCGCGCTGCGCCGCGCCACTGCGCGCGCCGAACGTTATGCCCGGCTGACCGGTTTCCGCACCGCGCGGCTGGTCTCGCTCAGCGAGGGTCAGCCGATGGCCGGGCCGCAGCCGATGTACCGTCTGGAGGCTCGCGCTGCCGACGCATCGACCCCGGTTCAGCCTGGTCAGGTCAGCAACAGCGTGACCATCAGCGTGCAATATCGGATGGAGCGGTAAGGCTCACCCCTCTCCCGCTTTGCGGGAGAGGGAAAGACGCCGAAGGCGGCGAGGGTGAGGGTGTGTGCCGAGAGCAGTGCTTGCCTGACACACCCTCACCCTGGTCGCTGCGCGACCTGTCGCTCTCCCGCAAGCGGGCGAGGGATCAGCTTTTCCCGCGTGACTCACACCCACTATCCTATTATTGCGCGGTGACGTAATTTGCTGTCCCGCGCACCGGGGCACTGCGCGAAAGGCCATGCCATGCCCGCCGTCTGGGACCTGCCCGATTTCGACGACCATGAGGGCGTCCATCTGTTCCGCGATGCCGCCGCTGGCCTGACCGCCGTCATCGCCGTCCATTCGACCCACCTCGGCCCGGCGGCGGGCGGCGCGCGCTTCTGGCATTATGCCGAGAAGAACCAGGCGATCACCGACGCGCTGCGCCTGTCGCGCGGCATGAGTTACAAGAACGCCATGGCCGATCTGCCGATGGGCGGCGGCAAGGGGGTGATCATCGCCGACGATCCGGCGGCGACCAAGACCCCCGCATTGCTCGCCGCCTTCGGTCGCGCGGTCGATGCGCTGGGCGGGCGCTATGTCACCGCAGAGGATGTCGGCATGTCGGATGCGGACATGGTCGCCATCTCGGCGCATACCCGCCACGTTTCCGGCCTGCCCGTCGCCAGCGGCGCGGCAGGCGGCGACCCCGGCCCGCTGACCTCGCTCGGCGTCTATCTCGGCATCCGCGCTGCCATCCGCCGTGGATTGGGCAAGGATTCGGCCAAGGGCGTCCATGTCGCCATCCAGGGCGTCGGCAGCGTCGGCGGCGGCGTCGCCCGCCGTTTGGCTGCGGATGGCGCGCGGCTGACGCTGGCCGACGTCAATCTCGCGCGCGCCAAGGCGTTGGCCGACGAACTGGGCGCCGACCTCGCCGATTCCGCTGCGATCATGACCGTCGAAGCCGACGTGCTCAGCCCCAATGCGCTCGGCGCGATCCTGACCGACGACAGCATCGCCGCGTTGCGCGTGCCGGTGGTGGCGGGCGGCGCCAACAACCAGCTGGCGACGGCGGCGCAGGGGCAGGCGGTGCACGATCGCGGCATTCTCTATGCGCCCGATTATGTCATCAACGCCGGCGGCATCATCAACGTCGCGCTGGAATATCTGGGATTGGGCAGCCGCGCCGAGGTCGAAGCGCGCATCGCCCGCATCCCTGAGCGGCTCGAGGCGATCTGGGACGAGAGCGCAGCCAGAAACCGCCCCGCCAGCGATGTCGCCGATGCAATGGCGCGTAAGCTGATTGGGCGGGGCTGAGAGATAAACCGTTTACAGTCCCGCTCATGTCGAGCGAAGTCGAGACGCTATCAGTCCAGCCGGATGAGGTCTCGACTTCGCTCGACATGAGCGGGATGGGCAGGTTTGGCCTGTTGCAGGGCATGACAGGCTGGCGTTCCGCGCTATAACCCCGCCATGACCGCTTTCACCGTCAACGGCCGCCCGATACGCTACCGCATGGACCCGGCCACGCCGCTGCTCTGGGCGCTGCGCGATGCCTCCAACCTGACCGGCACCAAATATGGCTGTGGCACCGGCGAATGCGGCGCGTGCATCGTCGATGTCGATGGCGAGGCGCTGGCCAGTTGCCAGATCAGCATCGCCGATTGCGAAGGGCGGTTTGTCACCACCATCGAAGCGCTCTCCCCCGACCGCAGCCACCCGGTGCAGCAGGCATGGGTCGCCGAACAGGTCACCCAATGCGGTTTCTGCGAACCGGGCATGATCATGGCGATCAGCGTCCTCCTCAAGAAAACCCCTGACCCGAGCGACGCCGAGATCGAGGCGGCGATCACCAACCTGTGCCGCTGCGGCATCTATCCCCGCGTCAAACCCGCCATCCGCCGCGCGATCCGTATTCGAAACGGCGAGGAACGGGGCGATGCCGCCCCGCCGCCGGGGATCCGGCCTGCGGATGCGGCGCGCGAGGTTCCGGCGCTGGTGCCGAAGCGGTGAGCACAAAGTCTCAGACGGAATTGCAACGAGCGTTGGCGCGAGGCGATATCGACAAGCTGATATCAGATGTTGATCGCTGGTTTCGTTACTACAAGTTTGCGTTCGATGACGGTCAGCGCGAACGGCCTAGGGAAGATATTCCCGATGATTTGGAACCCAACTGGCTTCTCTCTAATATGCCGAAAAGCGATCGCGAAGATTATGTGATGGCGACAATGATGCTGGTTCTGTCACGATACGACGACGACCCATTCATCGATTTTTGGGCTTGGGGCGAATTTTGGTCGATGCTGGTGGTGAATGATGTGTCAGATGCCACGCTTTCGCGTATCGAAGTTGAATCGCGCCGAACGCCACGTTTCCGCTGGATGTTGGCGCTTGTCCGCGTAACTACCGCACCCAGACATGTGCAGGACGCTATCCAACGGGCCCGTAGTTCGATGACAGATTCAGACCCAATGCCCCCTGCCCCTTGGGCTTAATCACCTTAGCTGAAGACGGAGACAAATCCATGACCGACGCCACCGACTACACCCCACCCGCCGTATGGACATGGAACCGCGACGCCACCCACCGCTTCGCCGCGATCAACCGGCCCATCGCCGGGCCGACGGCGGACAAGGCGCTGCCGGTCGGCAAGCACCCATTGCAACTCTATTCGCTCGGCACGCCCAATGGCGTCAAGGTGACGGTGATGCTCGAGGAGCTGCTGGCGCTCGGCCACAGCGGCGCGGAATATGATGCGTGGCTGATCAACATCATGGAGGGCGACCAGTTCGGGTCGGGCTTCGTCGACATCAACCCCAACAGCAAAATCCCCGCGCTGTGCGACCGCAGCGGACCGGAACCGGTGCGCGTGTTCGAAAGTGGATCGATCCTCGTCTATCTCGCCGAGAAATTCGGTGCCTTCCTCCCCGCGTCCGGCCCCGCCCGCACCGAGGTGTTCAACTGGCTGATGTGGCAGATGGGCGCGACCCCGATCCTCGGCGGCGGCTTCGGCCATTTCTACGCCTATGCGCCGGTCAAGATCGAATATCCGATCGACCGTTACGCGATGGAGGTGAAGCGCCAGCTGTCGGTGCTCGACATCCGTCTGGGCGAGTCCGAATATATCGCAGGCGCTGACTACAGCATCGCCGACATGGCGATCTGGCCTTGGTATGGCGCGCTGGTGAAGGGGCTGGTCTATGGCGCGGCCGAATTCCTCTCCGTCCACGAATACACCAACGTCATGCGCTGGACCGACCAGATCGCCGAGCGCCCGGCGGTAAAGCGCGGCCGCATGGTCAACCGGACAATGGGCGATCCGGCAAGCCAGCTGCACGAGCGGCACGATGCCAGCGATTTCGAGCTGCTGACGCAGGATAAGCTTGGGGCGGCGGAGTGATCCAGCACCTCTCCCCTTGCGGGAGAGGATAGTGAAGGTTGGCAACTTGTTGCCTACCGAAGCTTGGAGAGGGGGGCGGCATAGAGATAAGCTCTGTGCCGCCCCCCTCTCCAAGACTTGCTAGACGCTTCGCGTCAAGCCAAGTCTATCCTCCCCCCCAAGGGGGAGGTTTTCACTCTAAATCAACCCCGCCAGCGGCGAACTCGGATCGGCATATTTCCGCATCCCCATCCGCCCTGCCAGATACGCCATTCGCCCCGCCTCGACCGCCGCCCTCATCGCCCGCGCCATCAGCACCGGATCCTTGGCCTCGGCGATGGCGGTGTTCATCAGCACGCCGTCGCAGCCCAGTTCCATCGCCACGGCAGCGTCGCTGGCGGTGCCGACACCGGCATCGACCAGCACGGGGACGCTCGCACCCTCGACGATCAGCCGGATGGTGACGCGATTCTGGATGCCGAGCCCCGACCCGATCGGCGCGCCGAGCGGCATGATCGCCACCGCGCCCGCATCCTCCAGCTGCTTCGCGGCGATGGGGTCATCGACGCAATAGACCATCGGCAGGAAGCCCTCCTTCGCCAGCACCTCGGTGGCGAGCAGCGTCTCGCGCATATTGGGATAAAGCGTCTTCGCCTCGCCCAGCACCTCCAGCTTGACCAGATCCCAGCCGCCCGCCTCTCGCGCCAGCCGCAGCGTGCGAATGGCGCTGTCGGCGTCGAAGCAACCGGCGGTGTTGGGCAGATAGGTGATGCGCTTGGGATCGATGAAATCGGTCAGCATCGGTGCCGATGGGTCGGAGACATTAACCCGGCGCACTGCAACGGTGACAATCTCCGCCCCGCTGGCTTCCACCGCAGCCGCGTTCTGGGCGAAATCCTTGTATTTGCCGGTGCCGACGATCAGCCGCGAGGTGAAGGTGCGACCGGCGACGGTCCATGTGTCGGGAGTTGGAGAGGTCATGGCTATATTCCAATCTTCTCATTCCCGCGAAAGCGGGGAACGAAGTGTCCAGCGGACAATCCAGGGGCGGCAAAGCGCGGTGTTTGGCGCCCCTACCCACCCCCGACAAAATGCACGATTTCCAGCTCGTCACCATCGGCCAGCAACACATCCGCCAGCGTCGATCGCGGCACGATGGCGCGGTTGCGCTCGACCGCGACCTTGGCCGGGCTCAGCCCGATTGCGCCGACCAGCCCGGCGATGCTGGTGCCATCGGCGACACTCCGCGGTTCGCCATTGAGGGTTATGGACACCATGGCGACAGGATCAGGGACCGGTCGGCGGCCCGGCCTGCGGTGCCCCCCCTGGAGCACCGCCCGGAGGTGCACCGGGACCGCCCGGTCCGCCGGGGCCGCCGGGGCCGCCGGGGCCGCCGGGGCCGCCCGCGCCCATGCCCTGCATCATCTGCTGCATCGCCTCGATTTCTGCGCGCGACCGCTTGTCGATCACCTCGACGTCGAATTCGATGTCGGTGTCGGGCGGGATGACCACGCTGCCATCGGGCCGCGTCGCGCCCTCTGCGCCATAACCCAGTTCGGCGGGAATGCTCAGCTTGTATTTGCCGCCGACCTGCATCCGTTGCAGCCCCTGCGAAAATCCGGGGACGACGCTGCCCGCATCGAGCGGTGCCTGTTCGGCGGAATCGAACACCGTGCCATCGGGCAGGCGGCCTTCATATTTGATCAGCACGACATCGTCGGCCAGCACGAATGCGCCCGTGCCCGGCTGCACCACCTGCAAATCGATCTGCGCCACGCGCGACAGCGTCATCGCCCAGGCGGCAGCACCGAGCACGAGGAACAGCACGCCGACCCACAGCACGGCAATGCCGAATTTGCTGACGGGGCGCAGCGGAACAGCGGTAACATCGGACATCGGATCACTCCCCCTCGGGCGGTCGCACGGGATGCGGGCGGCTATAGCCTAGCTGCCGGACGGTGCAACCCGCGTGGACTCGGCGGCCGCCCGCATCATGCCCGCTATCTCGGCCAGCCGGTTGGTGGCGATCAGCTCGACCTCGAACAGCAGATTGCTGTTCGGCGGAATCGGCCCCGCGCCCTGTGCGCCATAGGCCAGATCGGCGGGGATGAAGAGGCGGTAGCGGCCACCGCTGCGCATCTGCAACAGCCCCTGGGTGAAGCCGGGCACCAGCTGGTTGACGAAGAACACCACGCCCTGCCCGCTGTCGAATATCGTCCCGTCGGGCAGGCGGCCGCTGTAATTGACCAGCACCAGCTCCTCCTCGGTCGGCACACGGCCGGTACCGGGGGCGATCGTCTGCACCTCGACCGACGGCAGCCCCGCCATCGCTCGCGCGCGTTCGGGCGGTCCGGCATCGAGCAGATCGACGGTGAAGACCAATGTGCTGTTCGCCGGAATAGGCCCGGTCGCCTGCGGTCCATAGCCGAGTTCGGCGGGGATGGTCAGCCGGTACGATCCGCCGACCCGCATCGCCTTCAGCCCCTGCGTAAATCCGGGGATCAGCCGCCCGACCGGCAAGACCACCCGCTGGCCTTCGTCGAACAACGTCCCGTCGGCCAGCGTGCCGCGATAATTGACCAGCGCAACATCGCTGTCGCTCGGCGATGCACCGGTGCCGGGGGCGATGGTTTCGAGGGTGATGGCGGGGGTGGGGGCGGGCGCTGCGACCGCAGGTGCATCTTGCGCGAAAGCGGGGGCAGCCGCGAGCGCTATGGCTGGTGCAAGAAACCATCGAGTGACTGAACGCATAAAGAAATCCTCTTCATGGTGTAGCATCCTCCCCTTCAGGGGAGGTGGCCCCGAAGGGGACGGAGGGGCCGGTGCCGTCTTGCGCGATGTCGAGCACGGCCGCACCGGCCCCTCCGGCGCTTCGCGCACCTCCCCCAAGGGGGAGGACGCATAAACAAAAGGCGGCTGCCTTTCGACAACCGCCTTTCGAAAATCTTCAAACGGTCAATCCTTACCGGACGCCGTCACGCTCCAGGCGCTTGCGCTCCATCTTGCGGGCGCGGCGGACGGCGGCGGCGTGCTCACGCGCGCGCTTTTCGGATGGCTTTTCGTAATGGCGACGCAGCTTCATCTCGCGGTAGACGCCTTCGCGCTGCAGCTTCTTCTTCAGGGCACGCAGCGCCTGGTCTACATTGTTTTCGCGAACGACAATCTGCATAAAACCGCCACTTTTCCTTGATTGCTGATGGCCGGGAGCCACAATTCCAATACGCTGGCGTATAGCAAAATACGCGTCTCGCACCGGCAACGCTGATAGGTTCGCCGCGAATCCCTCCGCGTCGTTGGACGGGCCGTTAGCAAGGTCGCAAGGCCAATTCAACCTTTTGCGCGAAACAATGGGAAATAACCGAGCGAAGCGCGGCAAGCGCGACCGCGCGTTGCGACTGATGTCGCGCCCCCTGCGGAGCGTCGCCGAAGGCGCCAGGCGCGAGCAGAAAAGATGGTGCCCCTGGATCGGACGAAGTCCGAATTCCGAACAATGCCGGGGCATCATTCGAGCGAAGCGAGAATGGTGCCCCTGGCCGGAATCGAACCAGCACTCCTTGCGGAATCCGATTTTGAGTCGGACGCGTCTACCAATTTCACCACAGGGGCACACCCGTCGGTCGGACGAGGCGCTTAGCGGCTGGAGGCGGGGGTTGCAACCACCAGCACTCCCCGCCCGATCGAGCCCCCCACCGCGCTCAGGCTGAGCCTGTCGAAGCCCCTCGCCTGCGCGCGACTGGCGGACCCTTCGACAAGCTCAGGGTGAGCGCGAAAGGGCGATCTTTCCTACTTCTTCAGATCGCGCGCAATCGTCTTCGCCGTCGCGCTCCCGAACGGCGGTTTAAGCCCCGCCAGCTTGGCGACATCGACCTTCGCCTGCCGGTACACCGACTTGCCATGGCTGAACGTCTTGAACCCGTCATACCCGTGATAATTGCCCATGCCCGATGGCCCGACCCCGCCGAACGGCAGATCCTCCTGCGCGACATGGAAAATCACGTCGTTGACCGTCACCCCGCCGGATATCGTCCGGTCGAGCACGCGCTGTTCCTCGGCACCATCCTTGCCGAAATAATAGAGACCGAGCGGGCGGTCGTGCGCGTTGACATAGTCGACCGCCGAATCGGTGCCGGTGACGCGCTTGATCGGCAGCAGCGGCCCGAAAATCTCCTCCTGCATCACCTTCATGTCGTCGCTGACGTTGCGGATGATGTGCATCGGCATCTTGCGACCATTGGCGGCGGCGAAATCCTCGTTCGCCGGATTGACCACGGTGATGTCGGCACCCTTGGCGCGCGCGTCGTCGACCAGCCCGGTCAGCCGCGCATGGTGCCGGTCATTGACCACCGATGTGTAATCGTCATTGTCGAGGATCGTCGGATACATCGCGCTCGCGCTCGCCACCAGTTCATCGACCAGCTTCTGTTCGCGCGCCCCGTCGATCAGCACATAATCGGGCGCAAGACAGATTTGCCCGGCGTTCATCAGCTTGCCCTGCGCCACCTTGCCGGCAACCTGGGCGAGATCGGCGCTCTGCCCGACGATCACCGGCGATTTTCCGCCCAGCTCCAGCGTCACCGGGACAAGATTCTCTGCCGCAGCGCGCATGATGTGGCGACCGACGCTGGTCGCGCCGGTAAAGATGATATGATCGAAGGGCAGCTCGCTGAACGCCTTGCCGACCTCGGGCCCGCCGGTGACGATGGCGAATTCTTCCGCCGCGAAATATTGCGGCACCAGCGTCTCGAACAGCGCCGACGTCGCGGGGGTGAACTCGCTCGGCTTGGCGATGGCGCGGTTACCGGCGGCAAGGATGCCCGCCAGCGGCGTCATCACCATGCCAATGGGGAAATTCCACGGCGCGATGATGCCGACCACACCCTTGGGCTGATACTCCACCCGCGCGCTCGCACCGAGCAGGCCGAGCGGGAACAGCGGCGAGCGTTTGTCGGCCTTCATCCACTTTGCCAGATTCTTCCTGGCATGTTTCAGCGCGCCAGAACTGGCGAGGACATCACTGATCATCGTCAATGCGCGCGGGCGATGGCCGAAATCGGCGCTGGTCGCCTCCGCCCACTCCTCGGCATGGTCGATCATCATCGCGATGGCGCGATCCAGCCTGTCGCGCCGCACCTCGATCGGCACCGGCAGCTTGGCGGTGAAATCGGCGCGGGCGGTATCGAGCAGCGCGCGCATCGATGCAGGGGTGTGGCTGGCGGGGCTGGTTTTGCCAGCGGATTCGGTTGGCTTGTCGATGACGGTGGCCATGATGCAACTCTCCTCAAGGGCGTGCGCGACCCGCGCATCGTTTCGCGCGCCAATCCATCACGCTACTGACACAGTTGCAAGTGAAAACCGACCCCTCTCCCGTTCACGGGAGAGGGACAGGCGCGAAGCGCCAGGGTGAGGGTGTGAAACGTGAGCGGCGATTCGCCGGCACACCCTCACCCTCGTCGCCTTCGGCGTCTTTCCCTCTCCCGCAAGCGGGAGAGGGGCTTTCAACCCGGCCGATACCCGCGTGGAGCCTGCCGTGGATCCATGCAATTGTCGCGTACGGTGCGCGAGCACATCGGCGGGTTCATCATCGTTGCTCCAGTCGGGGCCGTCATCGGCCCGCTGCGCGCCTGCGTCGGTCCGGGGACGGGCGTCGCCGTCCGGTCGGACAACGTGCGTTGCGATTGTCCCATCGCGTTCGGCATCGGTGCCGACTGCGGCGGAGTTGTCCGATTGCTCGGTGGCATGGCGGAACGCGGTGCGGGCATATCGGTGGCATCGCCTTCGCCCGGAGTCATCGGGCCGTCCTCGTCGCCGGGCATCGGCATCGTCGGATCGGGCTGCGATTCGCTGGGTGGCGGATTGCCGGGCATGGTCTGGGCAAACAACGGCGCCGACAGGGCGCTGCCGATCAGCAGCACGGACAGGGCAAGGTGTTTCATCGGGCATTCCTTCATGGATCAACCCCCACAGTCGCGCCAACGCCGCGGCAGGGCAAAGGGTTGCGCCCGCGATGAGCTGACTTGGGTCGGCCCCGCATAGCTATTCGCATTGCGCGGCCTGCTGCACTGCGCCACTCTTCCGTCCGTCCCTCCCCCGGAGCGCCCCATGACCCTGCACCCGACCATCGCCGCCGTCACCGACCGCATCATAGCGCGCAGCCGCCCGCGCCGCGCCGCCTATCTCGATCTGATACGCGCGCAGCGCGAGGCCGGGACCAATCGCGGCAATCTGTCGTGCGGCAATCTCGCGCACGGGTTCGCGGCGGCCGAGGACGACAAGCCGACGATCCGCAGCGGACAGGCGATGAACATCGCCATCGTCACCAGCTACAACGACATGCTGTCTGCGCACCAGCCCTATGGCCGCTACCCCGAGGCGATCAAATTGGCGGCGCGCGAAGTCGGTGCGACCGCGCAAATCGCGGGCGGCGTTCCCGCCATGTGCGACGGGGTGACGCAGGGGCAGGCGGGCATGGACCTGTCGCTGTTCAGCCGCGACACCATCGCCCAGGGCACCGCCATCGCCCTCTCCCACGCGATGTTCGAAGGCGTGCTGATGCTCGGCATCTGCGACAAGATCGTCCCCGGCCTGCTGATCGGGAGCTTGCGCTTCGGCCATCTCCCGACCATCCTTATCCCCGCCGGACCGATGCCGAGCGGCCTCGCCAACAAGGAAAAGGCGCGCATCCGCCAGCTTTATGCCGAAGGAAAGGCGAGCCGGGACGACCTGCTCGACGCCGAAGCCGCGTCCTATCATTCGCCGGGCACCTGCACCTTTTATGGCACCGCGAACAGCAACCAGATGATGATGGAGCTGATGGGGCTCCACGTCCCCGGCGCCGCCTTCGTCAATCCCGGCACCAAGCTGCGCAGCGAACTGACCCGCGCCGCCGTCCACCGCGTCACCGAAATCGGCTGGACCAGGGACGGCAAGGAGAACGCCGACTACCGCCCGCTCGGCGAATGCGTCGATGAACGCGCCATCGTCAACGCGATCATCGGGTTGCTCGCCACCGGCGGGTCGACCAACCACGCCATCCACATTCCCGCCATCGCCCGTGCCGCCGGGATCACCGTCGATTGGGAGGATTTCGACCGGCTGTCCTCCGCCGTCCCCCTCCTCGCCCGCGTCTATCCCAACGGCTCGGCCGACGTGAACAATTTCCACGCCGCGGGCGGCATGGCCTTCGTCACCCGCGAGCTGCTCGGCGCAGGCCTGCTCCACGGCGATATCCTCACCATCGGTGGCACCATGGCCGATTATGCGCGGGTGCCACAGATGGATGGCGACGCGCTGGTCTGGCGCGACACCCCCGCCGCTTCCGCCGACCCGACGATCCTCCGCCCCGCCGCCGACCCCTTCGCCGCCGACGGCGGCATGCGCCTCATCTCGGGCAATCTCGGCCGCTGCGTCATCAAGGTCAGCGCGGTCGAGGCTGACCGCTGGACGATAGAAGCCCCCGCGCGCATCTTCGACACGCAGGACGCGGTCATCGCCGCATTTAAGGCGGGCGAGCTCGAGCGCGATGTCGTCGTCGTCGTCCGCTTCCAGGGCCCGCGCGCCAACGGCATGCCCGAACTGCATAAGCTGACGCCCTCACTCGGCGTGCTGCAGGACAGAGGCTTCCGCGTCGCCTTGCTCACCGACGGGCGCATGTCGGGCGCCAGCGGCAAAGTCCCCGCCGCGATCCATTTATCCCCCGAAGCGCTGCCGGGCGCGGACGGATCGAGCGGCCCGCTGGCCTATCTGAAAGACGGCGACATCGTCCGCATCTGCGCGGTCACCGGAGAAGTCACCGCCCTCGTCGACCCCGCCGAATGGGCCAGCCGCACCCCCGCGCAGGCCCCACCCCCGGCGCTAGGTGTAGGCCGAGAACTCTTCGCCCTCTTCCGCCATCACGCCGATGAGGCGGAAAAGGGCGGCAGCGCGATGCTCGCGGCGATGGAGGCAACGCTCGATGTCTGAGCAGTGGGATTTCTATCAGCTGCTGGTCGAAGACAAGCCGGCCTCGATGATGGCCAACCTCGGCATTGCCGCGCAGGCTCCTATCGCCGGTCATCCGAATTTCTTCTACGTTCGGCTGTATATGCTAAACCCACGCGATGACGGCTTATCGAGTAGTGAGGAGTTCGATCAGTTGGTTGCCGTCGAGGATCGCATAACTGCGGCGGTCCAAAACGGATCGACCGCTATTTTTGTGGGGCGGAACACCTGCGGCGGCACGCGAGATCATTACTTCTATGTCGCCGATCCGGTCCAAGTCCAAACGCTCCTCAATGGGCTTGCGCCATCGCTCCTGTCTTACGAGATTGAATCGGGCGGATACGAGGACGCGACCTGGTCGGTCTATTTCGACTTCATCCATCCGGGCCCCGAAGACATGCAACGCATCCGCAACCGGGGCGTCCGTGACCGACTGGCGGAGCATGGCGACGATCACATGATTGCGAGACAAATCGACCATTTCGCATATTTCGACAGCCGATGCGCCTGCAACTCCTACCGGGATGCTTTGGTTAGGCACGGATTTCAGATCGATAACGCTGAACAGACTCCTGACGGAAAGTTCGCGCTAGTGTTTCGGCGAGCGGATCGGCCCAACGATCTAGACGAAGTTACCATCGAGTTGGCCCATATGGCCGACGAACAGGGAGGTGAGTATGATGGCTGGGGCTGCAACGTCGTAGCCAACTGACGATCCGCCTACTCTTGTTCCTCGGCGATGGAATGGTATCAAACGTCGGCAGCCAAAAGGCCCGCCCACGGAGCGTTGATGTTCGAGATTGCCCGCAACCGCTAGCCGCCTGACTCCGCCGGGGTAACGCCCCTTCGGAGTAACGGCGCGCTGACAAGGCACCGGCCGGGGACTGCCCCGCGCCGCACCTTCCGGTTGCATCTCAACAATATCCGAGAAATCCCATGAACATATCGCGCAGCGAACAGCGCATGCTCCACGTCCTCGCCAAGGGCGGGGCGATCCATCATGAGCGTGGTGCCAATGGCAAGATCGCCGACATCATCTGTTTCACCCGCGAAGGCCATGTGCTCGCCGATTGCACGCTGGTTCTGTTCCAGCGCTTGAGGAAACGCGGGCTGATCCAGTCGGCAAACGGCCAACCCTATCGCATCACCCTACTCGGGCGACGCAGCGTTAGGGCGCAGTTGGATAACCAGTGATGTTTGGTCAGCCGGACCGGCGTTCCTTTGCGGGGACGCCGGTTTTCGCCGCTCGGTCTGAAAAGAGGCTTCGCGCCAAGCCGCCAAAAGAACCAAGTGGTCGGCGCAAAACCGCCCATATCATACTCCCAACAATCAGATGAAAGCGGCTGTGCCGCCCCTTGGATTGCTTCCGAGTGGCACGCTTCAGCGCACCCTGGCGCTCGCTCTTGGCTTCTTGGCGGCTTGGCGCGAACCCCCTTTTCACCCCTCTCGGCAAACGCCGCTTATCGCGCCACGAATTCAGTTGTAGCATTTGCTACAATTTTAATGTAGCACCCGCTTCACACCACCGAAGGAGCACCGACATGACCGCATTCTGGCGCACATATTTCACCGCTTGGACGATCTTCATCATGATCTTCGGCCTCGTGCTGGCGGGCGCGGGCCTGCCCGCGCTCGACGGCATCGCCACGCTCATCTTCACCATCGTCGGCGCAAGCGACATCGTCTGGACGCCAGAACTGCGCTTCGCCACCGCGCTGATGGGCGCAGTCACCCTCGGCTGGGGGATGACGCTGCTGACCGCCATCCGCGCCGCAATCGCGCTCGGCGACCAGGGTGCACCGGTGTGGCGCGGGCTGTTCATCGCCATGCTCGTCTGGTTCGTCATCGACAGCGCAATGTCGGTCGCCACCGGCTTCTGGCTGAACGCCGTATCGAACAGTATCATCAGCGCTGCCTTCGTCATCGGGTTGACCGGCAGCGGCGCGCTCGGCGAGTCGCGCACCGCCTGACCCCCTCGCCAGCCCCGCCGCTTTGCGATAGGCGGCGGGGATGAAAGCCGCAGACCGCCGCGCCGCGATCATCGACACGCTCGCCGATCACATGCTGGCGCATGGCCTCGCCGCCTCCTCGCTACGCGCGTTGGCCAAGGCGGCGGGAACCAGCGACCGGATGCTGCTCTATTATTTCGCTGACAAGGCCGATCTGGTCGCCGCCGCGCTGGCCCGCATCGCCGAGCGGCTGGTCGGCTTCATGGAGGCACAAGGCCCGCGCGCACCCCGCGATGTCGAAACGGTACGGCGGGAGGTTGCCGCCGTCGTCCTCTCGCCCGATCTATGGCCGTACATGCGCATCTGGCTGGAAATGGCGACGCTCTCCGCCCACGGCGACCCGCTCTATCGCAGCGTTGGCGAGGCCATCGGTCGCGGCTTTCTCGCCTGGGGCACCGCGCAGATCGACGCGCTGGATGAGGCCGCCCGCACCCGAGACGCCGCCCGCCTGCTCGCCAGCATCGAAGGACTCGTGCTGCTCAAGGCGCTCGGCCTCGACGATGTCTGCGCGCTGGCTGCCGCTTGAGTGAGCGAATATGTAGCGATTGCTACATAATACTGCAAACCGCGATCGGGCATGAATCTTTGTGACGTTTTAACCTTTGCCCACGCTTTTCCGCCGCATTGCAGCTTTGGTGCCGTAGGTCTAAAGCGCCGGGGAACCATGTCCGGGTGAACCGGACAAGCAAGGAGCGCCCTGCCATGACCGCCATCGATCCCCCCCGTGATCCCGTCGTCATCCTGTCCTACGCCCGCACGCCGATGGGCGCGATGCAGGGGGTGCTGTCCGACGCCAGCGCCACCGATCTCGGCGCAACGGCCGTCCGCGCGGCGGTCGAGCGTTCGGGCATCGATGGCGGCGATATCGAGCGCATTTACATGGGCTGCGTCCTCCCCGCCGGCCTCGGCCAGGCCCCGGCGCGGCAAGCGGCGATCAAGGCGGGCCTCCCCACGTCGGTGCAGGCGACCACGGTCAACAAGGTGTGCGGTTCAGGCATGCAGACCGTCATCATGGGCGCAGAAGCGCTGGCAGCGGGCAGCGTCGACTTCGTCGTCGCCGGCGGCATGGAATCGATGACCAACGCGCCCTATCTGCTCAAGAAGCACCGGTCCGGTGCGCGCATCGGCCATGACACCGCCTATGACCATATGTTCCTCGACGGCCTCGAAGACGCCTATGACGCGGGCCGGGCGATGGGCACCTTCGCCCAGGACACCGCCAACGAATACCAGCTGACCCGCGACGCACAGGACAACTACTCGATCGAATCGCTGCGCCGCGCCCAAGCCGCCATCGCCGACGGCGCCTTCGCCGATGAGATCGCCCCGGTCACCGTCAAGGGTCGTGGCGGCGACACCATCGTCGATACCGACGAAGCCCCCGGCAAGGGCAAGCCCGACAAGATCCCGAGCCTGAAGCCCGCCTTCGCCAAGGACGGCACGATCACCGCCGCGACCAGCTCGTCGATCTCCGACGGTGCCGCCGCAATGGTGCTGACCCGCCAGAGCGTCGCCACCGCCAAGGGCGCAACCCCGGTCGCGCGCATCGTCGCCCACGCCGCCCATGCCCAAGCGCCCAAGGATTTCACCACTGCCCCCGTCGGCGCGATCAATCAGGTGCTGGCCAAGGCTGGCTGGAGCGTCGCCGATGTCGATCTGTTCGAGGTCAACGAGGCGTTCGCCTGCGTCGCCATGTTCGCCATGCACGACCTCGGCATCCCGCATGAAAAGATCAACGTCCACGGCGGCGCGACCGCTTTGGGCCATCCGATCGGTGCGAGTGGCACCCGCATCATCACCACGCTGATCGCCGCGCTCAAGCGCCACGACAAAACCCGCGGCGTCGCGTCGCTGTGCATCGGCGGCGGTGAGGCCACAGCGCTGGCGATAGAGCTGATCTGACCAGGTCCACCCTGCGACAATCCCGCGACACTCATGTCCCTGACCTGTCAGGCCAATTCAGGAACCTCTCACAAGCCGGCGCGTAGAAGCAGCCTTAGTCAGGACAACCCCCCTCCCCCTGACGAGGATGCAACTAAGGAATGTGCCATGAAGAGCAAGCTGCTCACCGCGACATTGATCGCCGCGATGCTGATCCCGGCCACCGCCGCGACCGCCCAGAACCGCGAAATCCGCCGCGATACCCGCGAAGTCCGACAAGAACAGCGCGACGTGCGTGAAGCCCGGCAGGACGTTCGTCAGGCCCGGCGCACCGGCGACCGCGACGATGTCCGCGATGCCCGCCGCGACGTCCGTGAAGAACGCCGCGACGTCCGCGACGCCCGTCAGGAACGCCGCGAGGATATCCGCGACGTCCGTCAGGATCGCCGCGAAAACTGGCAGCAGTATCGCCAGCGCAACCGCCAGCTGTACCGCGCACCGCGCTTCAACGCGCCGTTCCGTTATCAGCGCTTCGGTGCCGGTGCGGCAATCAACGCCCGCTACTGGGGCAACAGCTATCGCGTGAGCAACTACTCGCGCTATCGTTTGCCCACTCCGGTCCGGTATCAGCAGTACGTCCGCCATTATAACGACCTGCTGCTGGTCAACACCCGCACCGGTCGCGTGGTTCGCGTCTACAACAACTTCTACTGGTAACACCCGCTTCGGCAGGAGAGCCGATGGCCCCGGAGGAGCAATTCTCCGGGGCCTTTTTGCGCGAATGGCCTGCGCGCCATCACTCGTCCTCCGCCTGCCAGTCGTCGAGAAAAATGTCCTGCGCGCTGACATCGAACAGCTTGGCCAGCCGCAACGCCAGCGGCAGGCTGGGGTCATATTTGTCGGTCTCGACCGCATTGATCGTCTGCCGCGACACACCCAGCCGCACCGCCAGCGCGCCTTGCGACCAGCCTTTGGCTTCACGGAGTTGACGCAGGACATTCCTCATGGGTGACACACTATGTCAAACATGTTTGTCAGTCACGGACTCTTTACGGCTAGCGATGGCAAAGCGCGATATGCGTGACGATGGAGAAGTTCTCTCCCCTCAATCCCGATCATCGCCCCAGATGGCATCGGTCGAGACATAGCCTCGGCGCCCCAGCACATCGAACAGGCACCAGCCCGCCGTACAGTCGCTGATCCGTCCGATCACCCCCTCCTCCGCGCGGTAATCGACCGGCGACGACGCATCGGGAGAGGCATGGAGCGCAGCGCGATCTTCGGTAACGATGGCCGTCCGCCGTCCGGTGATCAGGCTGCGGTGCATCCATCCGGTGGTTCCATCGGGCTCACGCACCTGCCGCCAGTCCTCGTGCAGGCGGAGCACCTTGAGCGGCAAGCCGGGGCGCTTATACTCCCACATCGCCCGCATCTCGCGCGACGGCCCACTCCGCATGATCGCGCGCGGCGCATCGATCGATGCCCAATAGGGCGGCGACTGGTCCTGCGCGATGGCGCTGCCGGGGCCGATCATGGTCACCAGCGCCGCACCAACCAGCGCCGCTGTCCATTGCTTGCTTGGCACTATGGTCATCCTTGCATCGATCCAACGTCAGCCGGGCACGCTATCAGAGCGGGTTGACGCGGCAAAGCCCGACGTCTCTAGTTTATCGATGCCGCAGACCCCGGATCGCCCGCGCCGCCCGCATGTCCCGTCACCCGCCGCCTGATGAGCGCTGTCGAAGCGCGCATGGCCGAATTATTCGAATGCCCACTGGCGAATGACGACCCGCCGATGGCGCGCAACGAACTGGTGAACGGCTTGCAATCGACCGACGTGCTGGTGCCAACTGTCACCGGCGCTCCCCGACGGCATCCTTTGCTGCACATCGGCTCCGCATCTTATGAGGGCCGCAAGGAATCGGGCGCGCGGGTGATCGCCAATATCCGCGCCTGGGTCGACGGCCATTGTCCGCCCGATCAGGTGTTGGAGGGGTGGGTTTAGCCAATCTTCACCATCACCCCCTATGCGATGGCGCGACCGCCAACGGGACACAAGCAATGGCCAGATCAACACTTCTCGCAGCGATGGCGACACTCGCCGCGACCCTCACCACTCCGGCCTATGCCGCCGCGCTGGTTGTCCCCGACAGTGGCGACACCGGCTGGCTGCTGGCCAGCCTGATCCTCGGCCTCGCCACCGCCCTGCCCGGTATCAGCCTGCTGTTCACCGCCAGCAATGGCCGCGCCCACGCACCGCGCATCCTGTCGGCGACTATCGTCTCGGGCGCAGCGGTGACGCTGCTGACCTTCGTCGTCGGCTACAGCCTGATGTTCGATGTCACCACCGACAGCGCTATCGGCGGGTTCATCGGCGGCGGCACCCATGTCATGCTCAACCTGATGGGCACGATGCGTGAAGGAACGAGCGTCGCTGAGACCGCCTTCGTCGCCTTCCAGCTCGGCTTCGTGCTGATCGCCGTCACCCTGCTCAGTGGCGCGCTGGCGCCGCGTGCACGGCCCGGCTGGTTGCTCGGTTTCACCGCCTTGTGGTTCCTGCTGGTGCTGGTGCCGGTCACCCGCTGGATCTGGGGCGCAGGCTGGCTGAGCACTATTGGAGCGATCGACACCAGCGGCGGCCTGACGATTTTCGCCGCCACGAGCGTATCCGCGCTAGTGGCCATGGCGATGGTCGGTACGCGTGATGACGATGCATCCGCGCCCGATTCCGCTTTGCTGCTCGGCGGCGCGACGCTGTTATTGCTCGGGATGATGGCTTTCAGCGGCGGCGCGACATTGGGCGCAGGTGACAATGCGGCGGTTGCCATCCTTTCGCTTCTGGCCTGCGCGGCCACCGCAACGCTGACGTTGGCACTGCTGCGCCGCTCGATCGATGGTGCTGTGCTGGCAATGGGGCTGGTCGCCGGCACTGTCGCGATGATCACCGCTGGCGACGGTTTCTCCATCGGCGGATCAATACTGACTGGCGTGCTGGCCGCTGGTGCCGCCGCCCTCACCCCGCGCCTGATGCCCAAACGGCTCGGCTGGCACGACCGCGGCGGGCTGGTCGCGACGATCCTCGGCGCGAGCCTGACCGGCGCGCTGCTTACCGCGATCTTCCTCGCCTTCGCCCCGTTCGGCGGCAGCGGTTATCCCGAAGGCATGGGGATGATCGATCAGCTAATCGCGCAGATCGTCGCCATCGTCGCCATCATGGCGTGGAGCGTGGTCGGCACGGCGATTGCCGCGCTGATGATGGGGATGATTGTGCCGATGCGGGTCAGCGCCGAAGCCGAGCGCGGCGAGCTCGATATTGCCAGCCACGGCGAGCGGGCGCGAGAGCTGGATTGAGCACCGCCGACCAGCGAGCCGTCCAGTCTGGCATTCTGGCAGGCTTTGTCTTCACGGCTGCCTTTTGTGGCATAGGCTGGTGGCTGGCCGAGCATTCGGGCGCATTTGCCAGTCATCGTCTGCTCGAGACGCTTGCGCTCGCCGTATTACCGCCAGCGATGTCGCTGGCCGCTGGAATCGGCTGGGCGGCCCGGACTCGGCTTTTTGACAGCAAAATAGACGGGTCGGTGCCAAAGCCAGGCAGCAGCCTCGACCTTACGCTGCGTTATGTCACCAATACGCTGGAACAGCTGCTGCTGTTTTTGTGCGCAGTCATGGCCTTTGCCGCTGCATGGCCCGCGACCGCGCGGACGCTGTTGCCGGTCGTCGGTCTATGGTTCGCTCTGGCTCGCCTGTTGTTTTGGCTCGGCTATCGCTCCAGGCCGGTCGCGCGCGCCACTGGTTTTGCAGGCACCTTCATACCGTCCATAGCGCTGCTTTGCGGCGGGGCGGCGGGGCTGTTGGGCTAAACGGCTCAATCCCCCGTCAAAATCCGGTCCACCAATTCCCTCACCGTCGGCGTAAAATTATTGCTGTAGAACGGGTCCTGCTTGAACCGGAACGCCGCATGGCCGGCGAACATCAGGTTGCGGTCGATGTCGCCGCCATGCGCGATGTCCTGCAGAGTCTTCTGGATGCAGAAGCTGCGCGGGTCGGCGAGCCGCCCGGTGCTGTTGTCGTCATGGTCCTTCCATGACGAGAAACCGCAGTGCGACAGGCAACCCATGCATTCCGTCTGGTCGGTGTGAATCTGCTCGCGTTCCTCGGGGCCGACGAACACCAGCGTATCGTCAGGCGTCTTCAGCGCAGACGTGTAGCCGGCGGCCATCCAACCACGCGCAGCCGCCTCACTCTCGGGCGCAACCCAGTATTTCTTGCGCTCGACTTCCATCCGCACCGAATTGATTCCGCACTCGACCTTGCCGAACGGAATTTGCCGCTGCGAGCGCGCTTCGAGCATCTTCAGATACGGGTTGACCACCGCCGAGCTGTAGAATCCGGTCGGCGAGAATTTGTGGAGCAATACCCCGCCCGGCTCGATGGTGCGCAGCGCGTCCTTCCACCCCTGCGGGATCGGGCTTTCGACCGTCAGCAGCGGACGGGTGCCGAACTGGAACGAAATCTGGCCGAGCTCCGGATTGTCGATCCAATTCTCCCAGTCGCGCAGATACCAGACACCGCCGGCCATGACGATCGGCACATCGTCCGAAATCCCCTCGTCGCGCATCGTCTGGCGCAGCGCCGCGACACGCGGATAAGGGTCCTGGGGTGCACGCGGATCTTCGGCGTTGGACAGGCCGTTGTGCCCGCCCGCCAGCCACGGGTCTTCATAGACCACCGCGCCGAGCCATTCGGGAACCTTGGAATAGGCACGCTTCCACAGCGCGCGGAACGCACGCGCCGAAGAAACGATCGGCAGATAGAAAACGCCATATTGCGCGCAGATTTCGCTGAGCTTGTAAGGCATCCCCGCGCCGCAGGTGACGCCATCGACCAGCCCGCGCGTCTGTTCGAGCACACCGTGGAGGATCGGCTGCGACCCGCCCATTTCCCACAGCACATTGATGTTGATCGCACCGCGACCGGCGGCGATGTCATGCGCGCGCTTGATCTGGGTCACCGCGCCGCGGATGCCGTAGTCGATCAGTTCGTGATGCCGTTCCAGCCGGGTCGTCCCATGGAAAACCTGTGGAATGAACTCGCCATTGTCGTCATAGCTGTCGGCATTGACCGCACTGATCGTGCCGATGCCGCCCGCTGCCGCCCAGGCACCCGAACTGGCATGATTGGTCGCCGATACGCCCTTGCCACCCTCGACCAGCGGCCACATTTCGCGGCCACCATAGACGATGGGCTTCAAACCCTTGAACAATCTCTCACTCCCGAGTTTTTTGCAGAATATTGCGCTATACTAAGCTGCGCGGAAAATGCGCGGCCTATTTTGACGATACGCCCAGCGCCGATGGCTGGATGCCGAGCGCATTGGCATAGAGGCTGGCATAGGCCGCAATCATCGCGCGTTCGTCGAAACTGGCTTGGGCTTTGGCGGCGTTAGCTTTGCCTATCCGCCGCCGCAGTGGGTCGTCATTGGCCAATGCCGTTAGCGCCTCCGCGAGGGCAGCTGCACTGCGCGGCACAATATATGGACTGTTCTCGCTCGCAACCATTGCAGCAACATCGCCCACCGGCGGCGCAACCACCGGCAATCCTGCCGCCATGGCCTCCATCACCGCGATGGGCTGTTGTTCGGACAGCGATGACAGCGCCATGATGTCGAAATGTCCAACATAGCGGTGTGGCTCGCTCAGAAAACCGGGCATTGATACTCGGTCAGCAACGGCTAGCCGCTCTGCTTCGGCGGCGATGGTCGCGCGCTCCGGCCCTTCGCCGACGATCACCAGCCGTGCATGAGCGGGAAGGGCTGCGAACGCCCTGACCAGCATCGGCAGGTCCTTGACCGCGCGCAGTCCGGCGATGGTGCCGATCACCACATCGCCTTTGCGCCGCTCGAAGCCTGGAATCGACCCCGGCTGCGGTTTGGCATAGCGGGCCACATCGATACCGTTGGAAATCCGCCGCACCGGCAACCGCTCGCCCCACGCTGATCGCGCCGTCCTTTCTAGTGCATGACTAGGCACGACAACCGCGCGCGCCGTCGGCAGCGCCGCACGGCGGAAGGCATTGCGTTTCCAGTTGAGACCGTCGGCCTCATCGGCGTTGAAACCATCTTCATGATGGATCAGCGGCGGCAGCGGCATGAACCGTGACAGCAGCCGGTGCGCCATCACCGCGTCCATCGATCCCCAATTATAGCTCAGCACCAGATCGAAATTCTGCATATAGCGGGCCAGCGCCAGATAACGGCCCGGCCCCGGTTTACCGTGCAATGCGGGCGCGCGGCCTTCGATTGGAAATTCGGCCCAAATGTCCTTGTCGATAGCGGTGCGCGCACCAAGCTGATCGGGCATCGCCGAAAGGACGCTATGGCGCGCCGCGCCGCCGAATGCGTTCATCAGCCGCACCGCGCGCGCTTCCTTGCCGCCGAGGCTGAAGGTCGAGTGGCAGTGGAGGATGCGGACCGGCGGGCTCACACGTTTGCGAGCAGCCTGTCGATCGCCGCGACAGCCTGCGGTTCGTCGAGCGTCGGCGCATGACCGGAGGCGGGGATGGTGACCAGCCGGACTTCGGGCAGCCGCGCGACCATCTTGTTCGCCGCCTCTGCACTCAGGATGTCCGAAAGCTCGCCGCGCAGCACCAGCGTCGGCACGCCGCGCAGCGCATCGAAGGCCGGCCACAGATCGACCCCCGCCTCACCGCCGGGCAGGCGCAGTGGCTGGGCGATATTCGAATCATAGTCAGGAACGATCCGCCCTTCGCGGGTCAGACGGTGGGTGCGCTTGGCCATCACCAGCCATTCGTCGAGCCCCCAGCCCGGATAGACGGCGGCATTGGCCATGCCGATGGCGCGCGCGGCATGGACCCAGGTCGGGTAGCTGCTCGCCTGACCGACATAGGCCTTGATCCGGTCGAGCCCCGCCGGGTTCAGCTCCGGCCCGACATCGTTGAGCACCGCTGCGGCGACACGGCCATGCTGCGTCGCGGCGAGCAGCATCGTCACCAGTCCGCCGAGCGAGGTTCCGACCGAGGCGAAACGGTCAATGCCTTCGCTCGCCAGCAGCGCGACGACATCCTGCACATAGGTCAGCGGCACATAGCTCATCGCATCCTTGGCATAGCCGCTGTCGCCGCGGCCGCGCAGGTTGAGTGCATAGACGCGGCTGTGCTGCGCGAGATGCGGGGCGAGCATATCGAAATCGCGGGCGTTGCGGGTCAGGCCGGGGATACACAGCAGCGGCGGTCTGTTGCTGTCGGCATCAACGGGCGGGTCATAGACCCGCGCGTGCAGGCGCACGCCGTCGTTCGACCACCAATAATGGTCGCGCCATGCCGTCGTCCGGCCCGATGTCATCGCCCGCGTTGCCATGGGCGGCAGGTATTGCCACAAGCGGGGAATGACGCAAGCCTTTGCCGCCCTGTCCGATCCCGCAATCCTCAGCATCGCCGATGTCCTTGGCGATCCGGTCGAGGCCGCCGCCTTCCCCGAGCATATCCTGCGCTGGCGCAATGACCGCGCGGCGGAGGAGATCGGCCTCGACACACTGACCGACACCGAATGGCTCGACCGCTTCGGGCGATTCCAGCCCTTTCCAGATAACATCCCCCAGCCGCTGGCGCTGCGCTATCATGGTCATCAGTTCGGCAGCTATAACCCCGATCTGGGCGACGGGCGCGGGTTCCTGTTCGCGCAGTTCCGCGACGCGGGCGGGCGGCTGATCGATCTCGGCACCAAGGGATCGGGGCAGACGCCGTGGAGCCGGTTCGGTGACGGGCGGCTGACGCTAAAGGGCGCTGTGCGCGAACTGCTGGCGACCGAGATGCTCAGCGCACTCGGGGTCGAGACCAGCCGGACGCTCTCGATTGTCGAGACGGGCGAGCCGCTGCATCGCGGCGATGAGCCTTCGCCGACTCGCTCGGCGGTGATGGTCCGGCAGAACCATGGGCATATCCGCATCGGATCGTTCCAGCGGCTGGCGCATCTCGGGCTGGCCGGTGAAATGGAGCGGCTGCTGCGCTATTGTCTGGTGCACTACACCGGTCTCGATGCGCATGAGGCAGAGACGCTGGAGCTTGCGGTTGCGGCGACGCGACTGGTGGCGTTCACCGCCACCCGCTGCGCCCGCACCGCTGCCAGCTATATGGTCGCGGGGTTCGTGCATGGGGTGCTCAACACCGACAATATCAACATCACAGGCGAGAGCTTCGATTACGGGCCGTGGCGGTTCACCCCGAGCTGGGACCCGGCGTTCGTTGCTGCCTATTTCGATCATGGCGGGCTCTATGCCTTCGGGCGGCAGCCGCAGGTGATCCACTGGGACGTCGGGCAGCTGGCGGTTTCGCTGCGGCTGCTGACCGAGGCCGAGCCGCTGGTCGAGGCGCTGGAGGCGTTCGCCCCGGCCTATGAGGCAGCGCTGGCAGAGCGCTTTTGCTGGCGGCTGGGGGTGAGCCATGCGACGCCCGACGAGGACAAGGCGCTGGTGCTGGCGGCGGAACGGCTGATGCGCTCAGCGGGCGGGCGGATCGACGCTTTCTATGCGGATTGGGCGGGCGGGCGTGTGCCCGATGGTGCGGATACGCCCGAGAGGGCGGCACTGATCGCGGCGCTGGCAGGGCGCACTGCGACCCGGGGTGACTGGACTGAAAGCGCAGCACCGCAATCGCTGCATATCGAGGAGGTCGAGGCGCTTTGGGCACCGATCGCCGAGCACGACGACTGGCAGCCGTTGATGGCCAAGGTGGCGGCAATTAGGGCAATGGGCGCGGCGCTGGCTGTCGGCAAATAGTTAAAACGTCACAAAGATTCATGCCCGAACCAATAATTGCAGCCGCTTTCTTGTAATTTTATTTCAAGCCCTCAGTTCCGCCGTCGCCGTCCTTCGGGCTGTGTCGGAGCGGGTGGGGGCGCGGTGCCATCGGTTCCGGGCGGCTGGATCGTCGCCAAGGGCTGCGGGTTGAGGCCGATGCCATAGAGCCGCCATCGCCCATTAACCCATTGATAATAAAGCTCAAATCCAACCGCCGTCGGCCTCAGTCCGAAATAACCGCGCACACCGAACGCGCCATTTTCGATCTGCTGCGGGGTGCCGACATAGGTGGGCGCGAGCAGCAGGGTGTTGGACAGGTCGATGCGGCTGGCGCGGATTTCGGCAAATATCTGCGACAGGCGCGATGGATCGTTGAGCTGCTGGAAGCTGGGAGAGGCCATGTCGCGCAGCACCGAATAATTGCCCGAAACATTGGCCTGTTCGACCGCGACCATCGTCCCCCAGATCAGCTTGGCGAGTTCGAGCTCGGTCGGCACCGGCTGGATCGAAGGGGGTGGGGGTGCGGCTTGCGCGGACACAATCGATGGTGCCGCCAGCGTCGCGAGAGCGAAGAAAACGGCCGGGGCGATGTGCCCCGGCCGGATCATGTTCAACAGGTTCAAAGTCATTCTCACCACGCGATCTGAAATCCACCGCGCGCGCCGATTTCGCCGGTGTTGACCCCGACGCCGACGCCGCCGCCGATCGAGGCATTTTCTCCGATGCGGGCGGAGAAGGCAACCGAGCCGGCGGTGCGATCGGCATAATAGCCAAAGCCGCCCGACAGCGCGAAGTTGGTGCCCGCCGGCAGCGACGGGGTTTCCATGGCGAGCGCCAGGGCAACGCCTTCGTAAGCGACGCGGATGTCGCGGCGGTTTTGTTCGGTCAGGTTGAACAAGGTCGCCGTCTGGCCCTGTAGCGTGAGGATCGACGCGGTGTTACCCGCGACGACGCCCTGCAGCGCGGTGACCGACGCAGCGGTGGCGAGGCTGGTCACCGTCGGGCCACGACCCAAAGTGCCGCTGCCGTCCGCCGTAACGACATTGACCACGCCGCTCTGCGCCGCTGTCGATGCCGTCAGATCGCCGATGGTGACCGAACTGCCTGCGCCGCCGATTACCACCTGATTGGCACGGGTGGTTGCTGCGCCGGTGCCGATGGCGGTCGACCCTGCGAAGGCGGCATTGGCTTGGAAGCCAAGCGCCGTCGCGTTCATTCCCGCTGCCGCTGCCTGACGCCCGACCGAGGTCGCCTGCATGCCGGTGGCGGTGGTTTGATGACCGACAGCAAGGCTGAGATTGCCGGTGGCCTGCGCCTGCCAGCCGAACGCCTGCGCGCCGGTGCCTGACGCGATGGCTTCGCCGCCAACTGCGGTCGAATGGAAGCCGGTCGACAAGGCCCGATCACCGATTGCTACCGCATCTTCAGCTGTCGCCTGCGCCAGATTGCCGATGGCGACCGAGGTGCCGAGCGAGGCAGCACCCGATGGCGTCACGCCATCCGCGGTCACCGCGCCATTACCGATGGCGACCGAGGCGATGGCAGCGGCGTTGGCGATATTGCCCACGGCAACCGATTGGCCGCCAATAGCCTGGGCATTGTCACCGAAAGCCGATGAATTGGCCCCGCTCGATACCGCCTGACGACCGACCGCGACCGAGAGGTTGCCGCTGGCGTTCGACTGCCAGCCGAACGCTTGCGCGCCGCGACCGGTGGCATCGGATTCGGCGCCTACCGAGGTCGAGTGGAAGCCCGACGCATTGGCGAGCTGACCGACGGCGACGGCGTCTTCATCGGTAGCCGATGCAGAATCGCCGATGGCGGTCGAGGTGGTGCCGGTGGCGACGGTGTCACTGCCGTAAGCGGCACTGTTGGCGACAGCGGTCGCACCGATGCCGGTGGCGATACCACGGTTGCCGGTCGCGCTTGCGCCTTCACCGATGGCGACCGCCTGATCGGCGGCGTTGGCGATACGGCCAATGGCGGTGCCGCCTGCTGCCGCGACGGCCTGCGTACCGATGGCGGTGCCATCGACAGCCGCTGTGCTGTTGTTACCGACGGCGGTCGAGCGATCGCCATTAGCGCGAGCATTGTCACCCACTGCTGTCGATTGCGCACCTGCCGACACCGCCTGTCGCCCGACCGCGACCGAGAGATTGCCGGTGGCCTGCGATTGCCAGCCGAATGCCTGTGCGCCGCGACCGGTGGCATCGGATTCGGCACCGACCGCCGTCGAATGGAAGCCGGAGGCGATGGCATCCTGACCCAGCGCCACCGCGTCTTCATCGCTCGCCACGGCGCCGTCACCGACAGCGGTTGTGGTTAGCGCGCTGGCGAGTGCTCCACCGCCGATGGCGATGCCGCGGGTTCCTGTTGCAGTGGCAACGCCATTGCCCTGCACGTCGAAGCTGAGCAATTCGGTCTCTGTAGCGGTAACGCGCGTGCTGAGTGCTGCTTCCGCCGCCAGGGCGCGCAATTCCTCGGCATCGACGTCGGCGATGCGAGCTGCTTCCTCGGCGTCTACGTCAGCAATTCGAGCGGCCTCTTCTGCATCCACGTCCGCGATACGCGCCGCTTCCTCTGCATCGACATCGGCGATTCGGGCTGCGGTTTCTGCGGCTACCGCTGCGGTGACCTGACCGACATTGGTGGCATCGGTAGCGGCAGTGCCAGTGGCGACATTGGTGATGCGCCGTTCATTACCGGCCGAGCCGACGGACACGGTGTTGGCCTGATCGGCGACCGATCCGGCACCCAGCGCCACGCTGTTGGCCGCACTGGCCTGTGCGCCGTAGCCGAGCGCGGTCGAGGAGGCTGCTGTGGCGTCGCTTTGCGAGCCGAGTGCAACCGCACCGACACCAGAGGCAACCGCGGAATCGACGCCGAGATCGTCACCGCCAATGGCAACCGAATCGGCACGCGAGGCGATGGCTCCACGGCCGACAGCTGTCGCTCCATTTTCTGTTGCCTGCGCCTGTGCGCCGAGGGCGGTAGCACTGCCACGATTGGCGAGCGCGCCTTCACCGACAGCGGTTGCGCGGGTTGCGGTTGCCGAAGAACCGAAGCCGACAGCGGTAGCCGCGCCGCCCGAAGCGGCAGAATTGGCACCGAAGGCGGAGCCGTTCTCCCCCGAAGAGCTCGCTGCACCGCCGACTGCGGTAGCGTTGGTCGCGGTCGCTTGCGCTGCGAAGCCGACGGCGACGGCGCGGTCCTCGGTGGCGTCCGACTCAGCGCCGACGGCGACCGTCTCTTCGCCACCGGTTGCGTCCGCATCCTGGCCGAGTTGGGTGGTCTGCGGGCCATCGACGGCGAGCAGATAGCAATCGCCGCCAGAGTTACTCTGCACGCCGGCGGTCACACCAGGCACGATGGTGCAGTTTTGCGCCGACGCTTCTGTCGACATCATCATCAGCGCCATCGCGCCCATCGAGGCGGACGCCGCAATTGCCGACCTACCGTTCAGCGGACGCCGCCGAGCAGTTGCCGAGCGTACGGATTTGGAAACAGCCATTCGAATATACCCCTTCGCAAAGATGCGCGGGGCTATCCCCCGGCACCTGTCCCACTGCGACCCTGATGGGCCGACGTTATCGCCAGTCCCATCGGTATTCCCGCCACGAACCTAGCAGCAGCCGATGGCTTGGCAACCACAATCCCATACGTTGGCGTCAGCATGGCGGATGCAGGCGGGTGGCACGAAAATCGCAGCCGCTTTGCGTCCACCGTCAACTCGCCTATGGAGCAGGCAGGACCAAGGACGCTGCGCCCCATCTGCGCCGTGTCGCTCTCGGGGATGGCATGACGATAGACCTGGTTTCCACCGATCCAGCAACCGGCGGGCAAGTATGGCGCGGCGCGCATGGCGATGTCGCTGCCGAGGTCGCGGCGGCGCGCAACGCCTGGCCCGAATGGGTGGCGCTGCCCTTTTCCAGGCGGGTCGACATCATCAAGCGGTTTGGCGAGCGGCTGAAGGCCAACCCCGAACCGCTGGCGACGCTGATCAGCCGCGAAACCGGCAAGCCGCTATGGGAAGCGCGCACCGAGGCGGAGAGCACGGCGGGCAAATGCGATATCTCGGTCAAGGCTTATTCGGAGCGGACTGCGCAGCGGCGCAGCGACGGGGCGATGGGTGCGCGCACCGCGTTGCGCCACAAGCCGCATGGCATCATGGCGGTGCTCGGCCCCTATAATTTCCCGGCGCATCTGCCCAATGGCCATATCGTGCCCGCACTGCTGGCGGGCAATGCGGTGGTGTTCAAACCATCGGAAAAAACCCCGGCGGTCGGCGAGATGCTGGTCGGGCTGTTGCATGAGGCGGGTGTGCCGACTGGCGTGCTGCGTATCGTTCAGGGCGGGCCGGACGAGGGCAAGGCGCTGGTGGCGCATCCCGATATCGACGGGGTGCTGTTCACCGGCTCGGCGCGCGCGGGGATCGCGATCAACCGCAGTCTGGCGGCGCGGCCCGACAAGATCGTCGCGCTGGAGATGGGCGGGAATAATCCAATCGTCGCGTGGGATTCGCCCGACATCCGTAACATGGCGACACTGATCGTCCAGTCGGCATTCCTCTCCGCCGGGCAACGCTGTTCGAATGCGCGGCGGCTGATCGTCCGCGACACTCTGGCCCCGGCACTGCTTGCCGAGGTCAAGGCGATCACCGACCGGCTGATCGTCGGCGGGCCGTTCGACGATCCCGCGCCGTTCATGGGGCCGGTGATCGACAATGACACCGCCGACGGGCTGCTCGACAGCTTCCTTTACCTCATCTCCAACGGCGGGCAGGCAATCCGCTTCATGACGCGGCCGAGCGAGGAATTGCCGTTTCTGACGCCGGGCATCGTCGACATCACCAACATCGCCGAGCGGCCCGATGTCGAGCTGTTCGGGCCATTGTTGCAGGTGGTGCGCGTTGCCGATTTCGATGCGGCGATCGCCGAGGCCAATGCGACAGCATACGGGCTGTCGGCGGCATTGGTTGGCGGATCGCAGCGCGATTATGATATATTCTGGGCGAATATCCGTGCGGGCGTGATCAACTGGAACAAGCCGACCAACGGTGCTTCGTCGGCGATGCCGTTCGGCGGGGTCGGTCTGTCGGGCAATCACCGACCGAGTGCGTTCTACGCGGCGGATTATTGCGCCTATCCGGTAGCATCGAGCGAGGCCGACGTGCCCCGCGCGACGATCGGGATCGGGCTAGGCAACGAGCTTTCCTGATGTTGTATCTGGCGATCAAAGCGCTGTTGTCGGGGATCATCATTGCACTAGTGTCAGAAATTGCCCGCCGCTATGCCGGATTTGCAGCACTGGTCGCATCCTTGCCGCTGATATCGATCCTGGGCATGATTTGGCTTTGGCGCGACACTGCGGATCCTGCTCGTCTCGCCGCTCATGCCGAAGCCACATTTTGGTTCGTGCTGCCGTCGCTTCCGATGTTTTTGCTCATACCGTTGTTGCTACGGCAGGGTACCGGTTTCTGGACGTCACTTGGTGCCGGCTGCGTACTGACGGTCGCGCTTTATCTGATAGTGGTTGCAGTCATGGGACGGATCGGCGTCGCATCCTGATAATGACGGCATAGCGGGACTATCACCCCCCCAAAGCATCCTGCCTTGGGATCGTGACGCTGAAAGCGCATTTGCGGCACCATGACTGCCGCGATCTCCCCACCCATCGGTACCGTCTATCTGGTCGGTGCAGGCCCCGGTGCCGCAGACCTGATGACCGTGCGCGCCGCGCGGCTGGTCGCGGCGGCGGCGATCATAGTCCATGATGGTCTGGTCGATCCCGACGTGCTGGCACTGGCCCGCCCGGACGCGCGCCTGATCTCTGTCGCCAAGCAGCGCAGCCGCCATTCGATGGCGCAGGACGATATCAACGCGCTGCTGGTCAGCGAGGCGCTGGCGGGGCGCGATGTCGTGCGGCTGAAGGGCGGCGATCCGTTCGTGTTCGGACGCGGCGGCGAGGAGGTCGAGGCTTGCCGCGCCGCCGGAGTTCCGGTCGAGGTGGTGCCCGGCGTTACCGCCGCACTCGCCTGCGCCGCGCAAGCACAGATGCCGTTGACCCACCGCGACAGCGCCAGCGCGGTCACCTTCGTTGCCGGGCAGTGCAAGGGCCTTTCCGAACAGGACTGGTCGGGGCTGGCCGGGCATGGCCGCACGCTGGTGATCTATATGGGCGTCGCCACCGCCAACGATATTTCGGAGAAGCTGATCGCCGACGGGGTCGATCCGGCACTGCCGGTGGCGGTGCTGGAGAGCGGGGGACGTGTCGGCTTTCGCGCGATCCGCAGCTTGCTGGCCGATCTCGGCGACATGGTGGTGCGCGAACGGATCGAGAGCCCGGCACTGCTGATCGTCGGCGATGTTGCGCGCAGAGGCATTGCCGATGATGCTTTGCTCCCATTTAAACAGCTAGCCGAGACCAGCATATGAAAATCCTTACCGGCAATAATCTCGCTGACGGCCGCGTCACCTGGTGGACCGGCAGCGGCTGGTCGGCGCATGTCGAGGATGCCGCCGATGTCGACGAGCATGGCGAGGCGATCGCCGCCGAGGAGGAAGGCGCGCGGCGGGTCAACTCGCCTTATGTGATCGCCGCAGTGGCGACCCCCGAAGGCCCGCGCCCCGCGCATATCAAGGACCGGGTGCGCGCGCTCGGCCCAACCGTCCGCCCCGACCTGACCCTCAAACCAGCCGACCCGACTGCGGGCGCGTGGGTGATCTGATATGTATAAATATGACGAATATGATCAGGCGATCGTCGATGCGCGGGTCGAGGAGTTCCGCGATCAGGTGGCGCGGCGCGTCGCGGGGGAAATGAGCGAGGACGAGTTCAAGCCGCTGCGGCTGATGAACGGTCTTTATCTCCAGCTCCACGCCTATATGCTGCGCGTCGCCATCCCCTATGGCACACTCGACAGCCGCCAGATGCGGATGCTGGCGCATATCGCGCGTAAATATGACCGCGACTACGGCCACTTCACCACTCGCCAGAATATCCAGTATAACTGGATCAAACTCGAGGACGCCGGCGATATTCTTGCCGATCTGGCGTCGGTCGAGATGCACGCCATCCAGACCAGCGGCAATTGCATCCGCAACATCAGCAGCGACCAGTTCGCCGGGGCGGCGGCGGACGAAGTCACCGACCCGCGCCCGTGGGCCGAGTTGCTGCGACAATGGTCGAGCTTTCACCCCGAATTCAGCTATCTGCCGCGCAAGTTCAAGATTGCGGTGATTGCGGCGGAGGAGGATCGCGCGGCGATGCGGCTGCACGACATCGGCATTCGGATCGTCGAGAAAGACGGCGTCCATGGTGCCGAGGTGTTCGTCGGTGGCGGCATGGGCCGCACGCCGATGATTGCGCCGCTGATCGGTGAATTCGTGCCGATCGGCGATCTGCTGAGCTATGTCGAAGCCGCCTTGCGCGTCTACAACCGCTACGGGCGGCGCGACAATATCTACAAGGCGCGGATCAAGATCCTCGTTCACGAGATTGGTGCGGACGAGTATCGTCGTCAGGTCGAGGAAGAATTTGCCCACGTCAAATCGCTCGATCTCGATCCGCCGTTGGCCGAGTTCGAGCGGATCGCGGCGATGTTTGCGCTTCCCCCTCTGGCGGCGGATGCCAACGTTGCGGTCGATCTATCCGATCGGGGCTTTGCCGCCTGGGTGTCCCAAAACACCCACCCCCACAAAGTCCCCGGCCACGCCATCGTCACCATCAGCCTTAAAGCCGTTGGTGAAATCCCCGGCGATGCCTCGTCGGCGCAAATCGACCTGATGGCCGACCTCGCCGAACGCTACAGTCACGACGAACTGCGCGTCACGCACAGCCAGAACATCGTCCTGCCGCACGTTGCCGAAGCCGACCTGCGCGCGGTTTATGACGCGCTCGTCGGCGCACGCCTCGCCAGCGCCAACATCGATCTGGTCAGCGACATCATCGCCTGCCCCGGCCTCGACTATTGCAGCCTCGCCAACGCGCGCTCGATCCCCGTCGCGCAAAAGATCGCGCAGCGCTTCGCCGATGCCGAGCGTCAACGCGACATCGGCGAACTCAAGCTCAAGATTTCAGGCTGCATCAACGCCTGCGGGCATCATCATGCCGGGCACATCGGCATCCTCGGTGTCGATCGCAAAGGTACCGAAAATTACCAGCTGTCGCTCGGCGGATCGGGCGCGGAGGACGTCAGCCTCGCCAAGATCATGGGACCGGGGTTCGATGAGGACGGCGTCGTCGATGCGGTCGAAAAGGTGATCGAACGTTACCGCGAAGTCCGCGAGGATGGCGAACGCTTCCTCGATACCTATCGCCGCGTCGGCATGGACCCGTTCAAGGAGGCTGTTTATGGGTGAGCGTCACAAAAAGCCCTCTCCCCTTCAGGGGAGAGGGTTGGGAGAGGGGCAGTCAAAGACTGTTGCTCTCCGACTGCCCCTCTCCCCGACCCTCTCCCCTGAAGGGGAGAGGGAGATATGACCGAACTTCGTTTTCGCGACGATGAGGCGCTCGAGCAGCCCGCCGTCACGCTCGACGCCTTCCTCGACCAGTCGAACGCCACCGCCGTCCGGCTCGAGCCCGATGACGATGCGCGCGCGCTGCTGCCGCATCTGGAGCGGATCGCACTGATCGAGGTGGCATTCCCCAAGTTCCGCGACGGGCGCGGCTATTCCTCGGCACGCGTCCTACGTGAGGCGGGATACACCGGCGAATTGCGCGCCGAAGGCAATGTCCTCGTCGATCAACTGCCGCTGATGCGCCGTTGCGGTTTCGACAGTTTCGCCCCCGATCGCCCGCTCGATATGGCGGCAGTGGAGCGGGCATTGAGCCGCTACGAGCATGTCTATCAGCGCGCCGCCGATGGCGCAGTGCCGGTGTGGAAGCTGCGTCATGGCTGAGCTTCCTCCCCTTAAGGGGAGGTGGCCCGAAGGGTCGGAGGGGCCGGCGCCTCCGCCCTCGACATCGCCGAAGGCCGCACCGACCCCTCCGTCAGTCCTGCGGACTGCCACCTCCCCGTTCCGGGGAGGGGGCCGGACCCTCGACCGCATAACCCTCCCCCCGCGCGCCACTGCGCAAGACGTCATCCGGCTCAACAACATGTTTCGCGGCAGCACCCCGGACGACGTGCTGCGCGCGGTGTTGTGCGACCGGATTGCGGGCGAAGTCGCGCTGGTTTCCTCTTTCGGCGCAGAGAGCGCCGTTCTGCTCGATCTGGTGGCGCAGATCGACCCGGCCACGCCGGTGTTCTTCCTCGATACCGGCAAGCATTTCCCCGAAACGCTGGCCTACCGTGATGCCCTTGAAACACGGCTCGGCTTGACCCGACTGATCACGCTCACCCCCGACGAGGCCGAACTGGCGGCGCGCGACGGGAAGGGGTTGCGCTGGTCGTTCGATCCCGATGGCTGCTGCGATTTGCGCAAAGTCCGCCCGCTCGAACGGGCGCTAGCCGGGTTCGACGCGACCATATCGGGCCGCAAGGCGTTCCAGTCGGCGACGCGCAAGAACCTCCCGCATTTCGAGCTCGATGCGGCGACATCGCTGCTCAAGGTCAACCCGCTCGCCAGCTGGACCAAGGCCGATCTCGACGCCTATGTCGCGACACGCGATCTGCCGCCGCACCCGCTGGTGGCAAAGGGCTACCCCTCGATCGGTTGCGCACCGTGCACCTCCAAGGTCCGCGACGGTGAAGACCCGCGTGCCGGGCGCTGGCGCGGCTGGGAGAAGACCGAATGCGGATTGCATGGCGAAGTGACGCCGCTGCCGCCGCGCGAGGACGGCAGCGAAGATCCGGTTTTTTAAACCTCCCCGGGACGGGGAGGGGGACCGCCCGAAGGGTGGTGGAGGGGTCGCGGCGTGTCACATCCGTCATCGTGGCCAGCCGCAACCCCTCCGTCTCGCTCCGCTCGCCACCTCCCCGGGACGGGGAGGTTCTTCGTTGGGACTTTGCACCAATCGCAACGATTGCTATCATCTCTCGGCCATCTCTGGAGACCGACCATGCGCCGCCTCGCCACCATCGCCGCCCTCGCCATCGCCGCCACCGCGCTGACCGCATGGCCGGTCCCATCGGCGCAAGCCAGCCTCGCCCAAGGCGCGCGGGCACCGCAGTTCACGGCGCGCGGCGCACAGGGCGGCCGACTGATGACGGTATCGCTGCGCAACGCGCTGCGGCGCGGCCCGGTGGTGCTCTATTTCTTCCCGCGCGCCTTCACCGACGGCTGCACCATCGAGAGCCGCGCTTTTGCCGAAGCCATTCCCGATTTCACCGCCGCCGGCGCGACGGTGATCGGCATGTCGGGTGACGATGTCGCCACACTGTCCCGCTTTTCGACCGAAGCCTGCCGCAGCGCCTTTCCGATGGCATCGGCCAGCGCCAGCCTGATCGCCCAATATGATGTGGCGCTGCGCCCCGGCATCACTACCCGCACCAGCTATGTCATCGCGCAGGACGGGACGATTGCGCATGTCCACAACGACATGAACCCCAACGACCATGTCCGCGAGACGCTGGCGGCGGTGCGGGCGCTGCGGCGATAGGGCCAGCCGCAAACGCTGCCACCGCCCCGGCCCCCTGCCGGTGCATCGACAATTTTGACGGATGTGCAACAAAGCGCCGCAAACCGTCACTGTTCACCGACGGCTCATCGTCGTTGCGCCAAAAAACTGCATCGCCTGTGCGTCCTGTCACTAATTGGCGGCGTAGAGCGAATGTAAGGGCATGACAGTTGCCCCCACCCCAAGTGCCACAGGCACAACCATCACAGGACTTTCCCCCATGTCCATGTTCAATCTTTTCCGTTCGGAAATGGCCCGCCTGATGCTGGCCGGTTTCCTTGTTGGCGGCCTTGCCGTTACTGCGGTGCAGGCCGGCGAAACTATCGCGTCGCCTGCCATAACGGAGGTTGCACCATGAAGCGCCTGCTTTCGCTCGCCATAGCCGGCGGTCTTTCCACCACAGCGATAGTATCGCTGTTCGCCGTCACCCCGGCACTGGTCTCTGCCGAAGAACCGGTACGCCTGCCTCCACCCACGCTCGACCCCGCCGATAGCCGCACGACAGCAACCGCAATATTCGCCGGTGGCTGCTTCTGGGGAGTCGAAGGCGTGTTGAGCCGGGTCCGCGGAGTCACCCGGGTCGATGCCGGCTATCATGGCGGCAGCGCCGAAACCGCCGTTTATGAGACCACCAACAATGGCCGAACCGGTCATGCCGAATCGGTCCGCGTCGTCTATGATCCACGCGTCGTCAGCTATGGCACCTTGCTGCGCGTGCTGTTCTCTGTGGTGATGGATCCGACCACATTGAACTATCAGGGACCGGATCGTGGCAGCCAGTATCGCAGCGCCATCGTGCCGGTCAACGCCAGCCAGCGCCGCATCGCCACGGCCTATATCGCGCAACTGACGCGGGGCCGTCATTTCGACGCGCCAATCGTCACCCGCATCGAAGAACCGCTCACCTTCTATCCGGCCGAGGCCTATCACCAGAATTTCATGCGGCGCAACCCGACCCACGGTTATATCCGCAGCTGGGATGCGCCCAAGCTGGCGGCATTGCAGCAATTCTACCCCACGCTGGTGAGCGCCCGCTGGGCGCCGTAGGCCACAAGCCGATCCCCTCGAATCGTCATCCCCGCGAACGCGGGAATCCAGGGGCGGGCAGGACAATTCTGTGCCGCTCCTGGATTCCCGCTTTCGCGGGGATGACAGTATTTCAGATTTACAGACCTACGCCGTTTACTTCGGCGCGATCACCATCAGCATCTGACGGCCCTCGGTGCGCGGGTGCGCCTCGATCTTGGCGATGGTCTCGGTCTGCTCGGCGACGCGCTTGAGCACCGCCAGCCCCAGTTCGAGGTGGGACATCTCGCGCCCGCGAAAGCGCATGGTCAGCTTCACCTTGTCGCCATCGCCGAGGAAGGAAATCACCTTCTTCATCTTCGTATCATAATCATGATCGTCGATGTTCGGGCGCATCTTGATCTCCTTGATCTCCTGGGTCCGCTGGGTCTTGCGCGCGATATTCGCCTTTTTCTGCGCCTCGTATTTGAACTTGCCGATGTCGAGATATTTGCACACCGGCGGATCGGCGTTGGGCGACACCTCGACCAGATCGAGCCCGACTTCGGCAGCAGCTTCGATCGCCTCGGCGGTCAGCATCACGCCCAGGTTCTCGCCCTCGTCATCGATGACACGGACCTTGGGAACGGTGATGAACTGATTGAAGCGCGGGCCGCCACGCGGAGGGGCGGACATCATGGGACGGCGAACGGTGGGCGGTGGTATGGGGGCTACTCCTGAATCTTTGACTGTCATCCCCTAAATAGCCTTTCTGCGCGGCTACGGAAAGGGGTGGCGCATATTTGTCGCAGCGATGTGGCGCAAAGGCGTCACACCGTCCCGGGCAGGGGCACTGGCGGTTCCGAATGCGACGCCATCGCCCATATCGCTTCGTCCGGCGCAGACAGGATCTGACGATAAAGTTTCTCGGGCATTGCCTGATGCGGTTTGGCGGCATCGAAGGGCGGCTGCGGCACCGCGCCGCCCTCTCCTGCATAAACCGCTGGCGCAGCAAGCGCCGCGCCTTGCTCCGCGCTGATCCCGGCCCTGGCCAGCACCGCCGGGTCTATCCAGCGTCGCGCATCCAGCCCGGCATCTGCCCATGCGACCTCAAGTGCCAGATTTTCGGGTCCGGCAAAATAGATCGACTGGCACATGCCATGATCGATGGGGCCGAAGATATTGACGCCCCGGCTGCGGATGCGGTCGCGCATCGCCAGCAATTCGTCGCGGCTATCCACGGCAAGGGCGATATGCTGCATCGTCCCCGCCGCCGCATTGCCCGATCCGGAGCCTGCGTGGGTGCGACCGATCTCGGCGGGAATGTCTGCGGTGCCGGGCAGTTGCACGAAGGAGAATAGGCATTTTTCCGACAGTTCGACGAAGGCATGGATGCCGCCGGGCACGCCATGCATGTCGAATATCGCCACCAGCCGCGCGCCGAGCACGTCAGAGAAAAAGGCCAGCTGCGTCTTGATGTCGCCGGTCATCACCGCGATATGATGGATGCCTGTCGGTTGCACCATGTTGCTGTCTCCATACGGCGCTGATCGCTTCCCGCCCTTGCAGCCTATCGCCCCCCTGTGCAGAAGCAAGCCGGGGAGAAGTTTATGCGCATCGTCCGCGAACCTTATGCCGTTGTCTTCGCCGAAACATCGGCGTTCAAGGATGTCTATGGCGGCGGCGGCGATCATGTCTTCGTCGAATGCATGCGCATCGCGCCGGAGGGCAGCACGGCGAAGCGCGCCATCGTCTTTTCGCACCCGGTCGGCGGTGGCAGCTTCCTGCCGCTGGTCACCGCGCTGGCCAAAGCGGGACATCATGTCCTCTACGTCAACCCGCGCTATCGCGGCAATGACAGCGCGCTGATCATGGAGAAATGCGTCGCCGATCTCGGCGCAGCACTCAAAGACGCGCGCACCCGCTTCGGCTATGAGGAGATCATCCTCGGCGGCTGGTCGGGCGGCGGATCGCTGTTGCTATTCTATCAGGATCAGGCCGAAAATCCGACCGTCACGCACACCCCCGCAGGCGATGCCTATGATCTGACGGCGATGCGCCTGCCGCAGGTCGCGGGCATCATGCTGCTCGCCGCGCACATCAGCCGCGCCGTCACTCTCACCGAATGGATGGACCCGTCGATCGCCGACGAAAGCCGCCCGTTCGATCGCGACCCGGCGCTCAATATCTATGATCCGGCCTGCCCCGCCCAGCCACCCTATGACGCCGCCTTCGTCGCCAGCTTCCGCGCCGCGCAGATCGCCCGCAACCGCCGGATCACCGCTTGGGTCAAACAGCAGCTCGCCGCGATCCGCGCCAGCGACACGCCCCATGCCGAGCGTGCCTTCACCGTGCAGGGAACCATGGCCGATGTCCGCTGGACCGATCCGACGCAGGACCCGTCCGACCGCAAGCCCTATCTGTGCTATCTTGGTGAACCGCGCATCGCCAACGACGGGCCGGTCGGCCTCGCGCGTTTCTCGACGCTGCGCTCCTGGCTATCGCAATGGAGTTTTGACGACAGCAACGCCACCGGCCTCGGCAATGCCGCACGCATTTCCTGCCCGGTGCTGGTGATCACCAACAGCGCCGACCTCGCCTGCACCCCCAGCCATGCACAGCGGCTGTTCGATGCAATCGGGCACGATCGCAAAGCGTTCGTCGAGATTCAGGGCGCCGATCATTATTACATCGAACGGCCCGATCTGCTGCCGCAGGCGGTAGCGGCCTGTTCGGATTGGATTGCGCGGACGTTCGACTGATCGGTCGCGCTTGCCGCCGCGCCTGAGCGTCCCGGGTCCGTCGACCAATGCCCTTGCGCCAACTGCGCGCTATCGCTTTGCGTCGATTGTCACCAGCCACACATCCGGCGGCGCGCCAAAGCGCAGCGGCAGGATGCTGGTGCCAAGCCCCGCCCCGACGAACAGGCGCTGGCCCCGGTCGTCTATATCGCCGCAGTCAAAACGGTCGCCATAGCGGGAGGCGTAGCTCAGTGCGCCGATCAGTGGCAGGGCGATCTGGCCGCAATGCGTGTGGCCGGCGAACACCGCTGCTACCGGCTGGGGCAGGCCGGGCACGATATCCGGGCTGTGCGTGACAAGGATGCGCGGGCCGTCCGGCAGCGCATCCATCGCTGCGAAGGTCGCGGCGAGATCGTCATGGCCCGAATAATCGTCATCGACACCGCCGACGATCAGCGGCCCGCGCCGGACCGTCCACCGATAGTGTGGCGGTCCGGACCAGCGGATCGCGCGTCGCGTTCCAATAGCCCTTGCCGACGGTCAGCACCCCGATGATCGACAGCGCCAACAGCCAGACGCGCTTGCGCCGCAGCGGCTTCACTCCCGCAAATCCGGCGGCGTCGCCTCATCGCGCAGCATGGCAATCGCCTCGTCCAGCGTCATGATCCGTTGGCCGTCGCTGCCCAGCGTCCGCACCGCCACCTTGCCCTCCTCCGCTTCGCGCTTGCCGACCACCACCAGGTGCGCCCGCCCGCATCAGCGCATCGCGCGCGTAGGCGAGCAGAGCCACCTGATCGTCGGACGAAAAGTCCCTGATATTCCGCCCCCGCGCCGCGACGGGAGCGTCCTTGGCCCGCTCGAGCCACTCGGTATGAACATGCAACTGCGTCTCATGCCCGCGCGCAAGCATCGGCTCAACCATCGCCGCCACCACATCCTCGCCATAAACCAGCCCCGGCATCGGATCGACGAAATAGACCCCGGTCAGCCCATGGCGGTCAAGCACATCCACCTGCCAGCCGACCCCGAATTCCCCCGTCGCCGTCCGCCCGATGATCGACGCCGCAACATTGCGCACGGCATCTGCCCCTTGCTGGCACAGTGCAGCGAACAATTTGGTATCGACGGTGATCAGCGCGGCGGTGGACAAGGCGGGAGGATTCGTTGCGACGTGACTGGCCTAGCGCCGACCGGCAAAGACGCGGCTAGTGGCCCATCGCCTTGTGATCGACAGCGTCGCTTGCCGCAGGAGCGGCGGGAGCTGCTCCACCATTGCGGGCGAGCCATGCCTGCATCTCGGCAATCTCGGCCTCCTGCGCTTTGATAACCCGTTCGGCTAGCGCCTTGGCTTGCGCGTCGTCGCCATGCTCGAGCACCACCCGCGCCATATCAACCGCGCCCTGATGGTGCGGGATCATACCGCGCATGAATGCGACATCGGCATCGGCAGGAATATCGCCGCCCATGCCCGAATGCATCCGGTCATTGGCCTCGGCAAAAGCAGCCTGAGCGGGCGAATAAGCGGCGCGCGTCGCCTCGGCAGTCGCCTCCGCCTCGACCTCCTCACCGACCGCGTTGAAACTGTCCACCGCCGCGTCGCAGGCAGCCAATGGCAACATCAGCGATAATGCGGCAATCCTCTTCACATGGTTCATCGGCTCGTTCCTCATTGGTTTAATCCATGTCCTCGCCAGATAGCCACCAAAGTGAGGCTATGGAATGCGGCGATAGCCAGATTGCTGAGCACCACTGGATGGGCAAAAGTGCCGACCGTGGCCGGTGTCGTCACTTTGTAGAGTATTTGCACCAGCAGCAAGGAGGCAACCATCGGCGCGACGGGCTTTGCCAGCAGTCCGATCGAACACAGCAGGATGGCGATGTAGATCGAGAGCAAAATGCCGTGCGCGGGCGTGCTTTGCCCATAAACCGTCGTCGCCCAGCCAGCATTGCTCCAGATACCGTAACATACTGGAACAAGCACAGCGATATTCAGTGCAAGCGACGCAAATATCATCGCTCGCATGGTTCAGCTCCGCAAATCCGGCGGTGTCGCCTCGGCGCGCAACATGGCAATCGCCTCGTCGAGCGCCATGATCCGCTGGCCGTCGGACCCAAGCGAGCGCACTGCGACCTTGCCCTCTTCGGCTTCGCGCTTGCCGACCACCAGCAGGTGCGGGACTTTGGCCAGGCTGTGTTCGCGCACCTTGTAATTGATCTTCTCGTTGCGCAGGTCGGCCTCGACGCGGATGCCGGCCGCCGTCAGCTGCGCTATGACCTGCTTGGCATAGTCATCGGCATCGGAAACGATGGTCGCCACCACCGCCTGCACCGGTGCCAGCCAGACCGGGAAGCGTCCGGCATAATGTTCGATCAAGATGCCGATGAACCGCTCGTAACTGCCGAAGATCGCGCGGTGGAGCATGACCGGGCGGTGGCGCGCGCCATCCTCTCCGACGTAACTAGCGTCGAGCCGGTCGGGCAGCACGCGATCCGATTGCAGCGTGCCGACCTGCCATGTCCGACCGATCGCATCGGTCAGATGCCATTCGAGCTTGGGCGCATAGAAGGCGCCTTCGCCGGGCAGTTCCTCCCAGCCATAGTCATCGTTGGCCATCCCGGCGCGGGCCACGGCCTCGCGCAGTTCCTGTTCGGCCTTGTCCCAGTCCGCCTCGCTACCGAAGCGCTTGTCGGGCCGCAACGCCAGTTTGACCGAGTAGGTGAAGCCGAAATGCCGGTATATGCGGTCGGCCAGTTCGCAAAAGCTGCGCGCCTCCTCGACGATCTGGTCCTCACGGCAGAAGATATGCGCGTCATCCTGGGTAAACTGCCGCACCCGCATGATGCCATGCAGCGCGCCATGCGGCTCGTTGCGGTGGCAGCAGCCATTTTCGTAAAATCTGAGCGGCAGGTCGCGGTAGGATTTGATCCCCTGCTTGAACACCAGCACATGCGCCGGGCAGTTCATCGGCTTGATTGCCATCCAGTCGGCATCGGCAGCAACGGCGGGAGCGCCGGTCTCGCCATCGGGGACGATGTCGGGGACCGCGAACATATTCTCGGCATATTTGCCCCAATGGCCCGACTGCTCCCACTGCTCGACGTCGATCAGCTGCGGCGTCTTGATCTCGCGATAGCCTGCGGCGTAGATGGCGCGGCGCATATAATCCTCGAGCGCGCGATAGATGACATAGCCATTGGGATGCCAGAATACCGACCCATGCGCCTCCTGCTGCAAATGGAACAGGTCCATATCCTGGCCGATCCGCCGATGATCGCGCTTGGCGGCTTCCTCCAGCCGCAACAGATGCGCGTCGAGCTGCTTTTTGTTGAGCCAGCCGGTGCCGTAAATGCGCGAAAGCTGCGCATTCTTCTGGTCGCCGCGCCAGTAAGCGCCCGACACGCGCATCAGCTTGAAGGCGGCAGGATCGAGCTTGCCGGTCGAGGCGAGATGCGGCCCCCGGCACATGTCCATCCACGTGCCCGAGCGATAGACCGTCAGTTCCTCCCCCCCGTCTTCAACGTCGGGCAATTCCGCCGCCCACTCGGCCTTGAAGCTCTCGCCGCTCGCCTGCCACGCGGCGATCAGGTCGGCGCGGCTCCACACTTCGCGGCTGAGCGGCTGGTCGGCGGCGATGATCCGCCGCATCTCTGCCTCGATAACCGGCAGGTCGTCGTCGGTGAACGGCCCGCGATCCGGCGCAGGCGCGAAATCATAATAGAAGCCATCGTCGGTCGACGGCCCGAAGGTGATCTGCGTCCCCGGGAACAGGCTCTGCACCGCTTCCGCCAGGATATGCGCGAAATCATGCCGAGCCAGCTCGAGCGCATCGGCCTCATCGCGCGACGTCACCAGCGCCAGTCTGGCATCGGCTTCAAGCGGCCGGAAAATATCGACAAGCTCGCCATCAACCCGCGCCGCAATCGCCGCCTTGGCCAGCCCCGGCCCGATGGCCGCAGCAATATCCCCCGGCGTAGTCCCCCGCGCCACTTCGCGGACGGAACCATCGGGCAGGGTGATGCGGATGTGTGCGGGTGCGTTCATCGCCAAGCGCATGGCCAACAAGCGTTGCTATAGTCAAGTTTTGCGCGGTGCGAATCGCCATGCGATGGAACGAAAGGGGTGATTCGCAGCTTTAACTCCACACCGCATCGCGCGGCGCGAGGGGGCCCATGACCGATACCGCCACTATCGATTGCATCATTGTCGGGGCAGGGCCTGCGGGATTGTCGGCTGCGCTGTACATGGCGCGCTTTCGCCGCCGGACGCTGGTGCTGCACGACGGCAAGACCCGCGCCGCGCGCATTCCAGATACGCACAACGCGCCCGGCTACGACAGCGGCATCGCCGGGCCGGTACTGATCGATCGGATGACCCGCCATTGCACCGGCTTCGGTGCCGAGCTGATCGAGGCGCGGGTCAGCGCGATAGACCGTAGCGCCGAGCGCTTTACCATCACCGCCGACGATGGCCGCGAATGGCTCGCCTCGACGGTGATCCTCGCCACCGGCCTCTGCCTCAATCAGATCGCCTTGCCGCACGAGCAGCATGAGCAGGCGATTGCCGACGGCGTCCTGCGCTACTGCCCGATCTGCGACGGTTACGAACATATCGACAAGGCCATCGCCGTCGTCGGCTGCGACGAGCAGGGCGCGGCCGAGGCGCTGTTCCTGCGCCAGTACAGCGCCGACATCACGTTGATTCCGCGCGCTTGGGCCGAGCTCGACCCAGCCGACATCGACCGGCTCGAAGCCGCCAGCATCCGCGTCATCGAACGCCCCGTCGCCGCCTACCTGCCGCAAGCCGACCGCTTCGATATTGCCATTGCCGATGTCGACGCTGACGATCTGCTGTCGTTCGACGTCGTCTACCCCGCGCTCGGCATGCGCCCGCGCACCGAACTCGCCGCCATGCTCGGCCTCGCCATCGATGACGGCGGTCGCGTGTCGAGCGACGCCATTTACGGCACCCCTGTCCCCGGCCTGTATTGCGCAGGCGACATCGTCGAAGGCCTCGCCCAGATCAGCGTCGCCATCGGTCACGGCGCGATTGCCGCGACCAAGGCGCATAACTGGCTAAGGGAACAGGAGGGGCATGTTTTGTAGTGTTGTTACCAGCGCGGCCGAAACATCGGCTCTCCAAAGGCCGGATAGTGATCAATTCGCCATCGACCCGCGCCGCAATCGCCGCCTTGGCCAGCCCCGGCCCGATCGCCGCCGCAATATCCCCCGGCGTAGTCCCGCTCGGCACTTCACGGACGGAGCCATCGGGCAGGGTGATGCGGATATGTGCGGGCGCGTTCATCGCCAAACGCATGACGGGGGGAGGGGCAGCAAGTCAAGAGTGCGTGCGCGCGGGGTCAGTCCTTCGCAGTCACTGCTGGCCCGGTTTCGACCTGGTCGGCCATTTCGGCGTTACGCAAGCCCATCGGCCGGGGTGCGCCTTCGGTCGTATCGACGGCGGTCTGGCGCTCGACTTCGGCATTCAGCTGTGCGCCAAGCAGCAGGATATAGCACGAGAGGTACAGCCACATCAGGAACGTGACCACCGCGCCGAGTGCACCGTAAGTCGCGCCATAATCGGATATCCGGCTGACATAGATGCCGAACCCCAGCGAGCCGAGGAAGCTGCCGACGCTCGCCAGCGTCGCCCCCGGCGTCAGCCAGCTCCACCGCGCATTGGCGCGGCACGGCGCATATCGATAGACTGCGGCAACCAGCAGCGTCGAAACAAGCAGCACCGCCAGCCAGGCCAGGCCACGCGTGATCGCTGCGACGAACGGGCCGACAACGACGATCGTGCCGAGCAGCGCCATTGCGCTGATCGCCAGCAGCGTCATCACCCCGACAGCGACAGCACCGGCCGCCATGGCAAAGGTCAGGCCGGTCAGCATCAAGAAAGATCGCCGCTCGGCCTCGCCGTAAACGACATTGAGCGCGGCGATCATCGAACTGCTGCCGCGCGTCGTGCCGTAAAGCGATAGCAGCAATGCCATCAGCAATCCCCAGCTGGAGCGCGCCGGCTCGCCGGAGGTGACGGCTTCGAGTTGGGTGGCGATGACCGATGCGACGTCGCTCGGCAGGCTGCGGGCGAGCATCAGGATATGCGTCGCGACCTGCTGTGGATCGGCTGCAAGCCCGTAGAGCAGCACGATCGACGCCAGCAGCGGCACGAACGCGAGAAAGATGTAAAAGGCGACGCCGGCCGCAAGCAGACCGAGGTTGTCGGCAGTCGACTGTGCATAGGTCCGACGGGCGACGTTGAGCCATCCACGTGGCGGGATCTGCCAGAACGAGCGGGCATAGCCACCCAAATGGCTTGCTGGTCGATGGGTCATGGCGCTCTTCCCGGTTCCGCGAGACGACGGCGCGCGACACCGGACTCGATGCTGTGCGACGATGCTGCAACCGGTGCGTCGCCTGCTTGTTCCCTTGGCAGCAGGCTATGGTTTCAGCGCCGCGTCAGACGCTCGGTGCCGACCAGATTGGCGGTGGTCGAGTAAACCGTCCATTTGCCGGTGAGCACGTCGCTGGCAACTTCGTAGCTAATCTGCCCGAACCAGCCGTCGGCGATATTGGCATAGGCAATATTGAGGGTGCCGCGCGCCGGGTCGTAAAATCCGACGCCGCTAAATCGCTGACCGCCCAAATCCCAATCGACCGTGCAGACATTGTTGCCGGCGTCACGTATCGTCACATCGGCGCGGTACGCGGTTGGGGTCCGCCCGGCGGGTGCAGGATTGGTACCGACCGCCTGGTAAGTTCCGGTCGGGCAGGCAACAGCGGTCGATCCGCATGTCAGCATGAGTGCGGTGCAGACGACCTTGGCCGTCGATGTGAATGTCATTGTGGCTTTCCCCCCGGGGCAAGGATTGCTGCAATAGCACAGCGCTTGCCATAAAGCGCATTGTCCTCTCGCTGTCACGCCAATGCTTTGCTATCCGCCCCGCATGCCCCGCAATCATCTCTATCTCGTCGACGGCTCCTCCTACATTTTCCGCGCCTATCATCGGCTGCCACCGCTCACGAACCCACAAGGGACGCCGGTCGGGGCGGTCTATGGCTATACCGCGATGCTGTGGAAGCTGGCCGACGGGCTCGACAAGGCCGCGGGACCGACGCATCTGGCGGTGATCCTCGACCATAGCTCGCAGTCGTTCCGCAACGACATGTATGCCGACTATAAAGCGCATCGGCCCGATCCGCCCGAGGATCTGGTCCCGCAATTCCCGCTGATCCGCGACGCCACCCGCGCCTTCTCGCTGCCGTGCATCGAGATGGCGGGCTATGAAGCCGACGACCTCATCGCCAGCTACGCCGTCGCCGCGCAGGCAGAAGGGTGGGATGTCACCATCGTCAGCTCGGACAAGGATCTGATGCAGCTCGTCACCGCCGATGGCGAGACGCCCAAGGTCGACATGCTCGACACGATGAAGAATGTCCGCATGGGGCCGGAGGCGGTGTTCGATAAATTCGGGGTCGGGCCCAATCTGGTCGGCGATGTCCTCGCGCTGATGGGCGATGCGGTCGACAATGTCCCCGGCATCCGCGGCATCGGCCCCAAGACCGCGACCAAGCTGATCGTCGAGCATGGCACGCTGGAGGGCGCACTCGCCGCCGCGCCGACGATGAAGCCCGGCAAGCTGCGCGACAGCCTGATCGAGCAGGCCGACATGGCACGGCTCTCGCGCCAGCTCGTCGAGCTGTGCCGCGACTGTCCGCTGCCCGACACGCTCGATTCGCTCAAGCTCGACGGTATTCCGGCCGAGCCGCTGCGCGCCTTCCTCACCGAACATGGTTTCCGCTCGATGGCCGCACGGATCACCGGCGATGCCGATGCGGTCAATGCCGGTGCGGCGAGCGGTGCCAACCGCGCGTCGCCGATGGGCGGCGGCGTACTCGGCAACGACTGGCAGCCCAAAGGCGGCAGTGCGGCAATACCCGCCGCGCCCGCGCTCCCCGCCCAGCCGCCGATCGACCGCAGCCTCTACGAAACCGTCACGACGATCGACGCGCTCGACCGCTGGATCGCGCTCGCCCGCGCCACCGGCCATGTCGCGATCGACACTGAAACCGATTGCCTCGATTGCATCACCGGCGGGCTGGTCGGCGTGTCGATGAGCACCGCGCCGGGCAATGGCTGCTATATCCCGCTCGGTCATGGCGGCCGCGATCTGCTCAACGAGCGCCCCGACCAGCTCGATATGCGCGCCGCGCTCGACCGGCTGGCGCCATTGCTCGCCGACGATGCGGTGCTCAAGATCGGTCACAATCTCAAATATGACATGGCGGTGCTGGCGCAGCATGGTCTGACCGTTGCGCCGTTCGACGACACGCTGGTGATGAGCTTTGCGCTCGACGCCGGTGCGCATGGCCATGGCATGGACGAGCTGGCCAAGCTCCACCTCGACCACCAGTGCATCGCCTTCAAGGAGGTGTGCGGCACCGGGCGCGCGCAGATCAGTTTTGCCGAAGTCCCGCTCGACCGCGCCACGCCCTACGCCGCCGAGGATGCCGAGGTGACGCTGCGCCTGTGGATGCTGCTCAAGCATCGCTTGTGGCAGGAGGGCGGCACGCGCGTCTATCGCATGGTCGATCTGCCCGCCGTCGCCGCGATCACCCGGATGGAGCGGCGCGGCATCATGGTCGACCGCGATGTGCTGTCGCGGCTGTCGTCGACCTTCGCACAGGACATGGCGCGGCTCGAAGCCGATATTCATGCAGAAGCCGGCACCCCTTTCACCATCGGCAGTCCCAAGCAGCTCGGCGAGATATTGTTCGACAAACTCGGCCTCAAGGGCGGGCGCAAGGGCAAGTCGGGCGATTGGTCGACCGACCAGAGCGAGCTCGAACGACTCGAACGCGACGGCGTGCCGATTGCGCGGATGATCGTCGAATGGCGGCAGGTCGCGAAGCTCAAATCGACCTACACCGACGCGTTGCAACAGCAGATCAATCCGGTGACCGGGCGCGTCCACACCAGCTACTCGTTGGTGGGGGCACAGACCGGCCGCCTGTCCTCTACCGACCCCAATCTCCAGAACATTCCGATCCGCACCGAAACCGGCCGCCAGATCCGCGAAGCCTTCATCGCCGCCCCCGGCAATGTCCTGATCGCTGCCGACTACAGCCAGATCGAACTCAGGCTCGCCGCGCATATGGCCGATGTGCCGCAGCTCAAGGAAGCATTCGCCGAGGGTGCGGACATCCACAGCCGCACCGCGATCGAATTGTTCGGAGAGGTCAATCGCGACACCCGCGCCAAAGCCAAGACGGTCAATTTCGCTATCCTCTACGGCATCTCGCGCTGGGGCCTCGCCGGGCGGCTGGAGATTCCGGCGGACGAGGCGCAGGCGATCATCAGCCGTTATTTCGAACGCTTCCCCGGCATCAGCGACTATATGCAGCGCACGTTGGAAGACGCGCGCAGCAAGGGTTACACGGAAACGCTGTTCGGGCGCAAAACCTGGTTCCCGCGCATCAATTCGAAGAACCAGAACGAGCGCGCCGGTTCCGAACGCGCCGCAATCAACGCACCGATCCAGGGCACCAGCGCCGACATCATCAAGCGCGCGATGGCGCGGATGGACGCGGCGCTGGCCGACGCGGGTCTGGCGCAAGTGCGGATGCTGTTGCAAGTGCACGACGAACTGGTGTTCGAAGCGCCCGAAGGCATGGCCGAAGCAGCCGTCCCGGTGATCCGTCAGACGATGATGACCGCTGCGAATCCGGCGGTGCAACTGTCGGTGCCACTCGACGTTGATGTCGGAACAGGGGCCAGCTGGGGCTCCGCCCACTGACAACCACGCGCCATTCCGTCCAGTTGTGCCGTGGGGGGAACCATCGATGCAGGCCAAACGAGACGCCGAGCCGGTCGGCGGGATTGCCGACACGCTCATGACCACCGACGCCGGGCGCTTCCTCGAAGCGCATTATGTCGAGGCGCTTGGCCTGATCGGCCTGCTCATCCTGTTGATCGCCTGGCTGCCGCTGATCCTGAAAAGACTGCCACTGTCGGTGCCGATTATTTGCGTCGGACTCGGCTGGGCGCTGTTCTCATGGACGTCGCTGGCGCAATTCTCGCTCCACCCGCTACGCTCGCCGGTCATCACCGAACGCGCTGCCGAACTGATCGTCATCGTCTCGCTATTCGGAGCGGGGCTGAAGATCGACCGTGCCTTTACCTGGGCCAATTGGGGCATCACCACCCGGCTGCTCGCTATTGCCATGCCGTTGACAATCGTCGCTGCGATGGGGCTGGGGGTCGGCCTGCTGGCATTGTCGCTGCCCGCCGCGCTGCTGCTGGCTGCATCGCTCGCCCCGACCGATCCGGTGCTTGCAGCCGATATTCAGGTCGAGCGCCCCGACAGCGAATATGACGACGAGGCGCGCTTTGCCCTGACCAAGGAAGCCGGTCTCAACGATGCGCTCGCCTTTCCCTTCGTCCATCTCGCCGTCGCCGTCAGCGTGTCGGGCTGGGGCGCGGCGATGTGGAGCGGCTGGGCGCTCGATGCCCTGCTCATCCGGCTGTCGGTCGGGCTGCTGGTCGGCATCGCCGCCGGCAAGCTGCTCGGCACGATCATCTATCGCCTGCCCTCGCACAGCCGCCTTGCCAAATCGGGAGCAGGTTTTGTGGCGGTCGGCGCGACGCTCGCGGTCTATGCCGGCACCGAAATGCTCCACGGCTACGGCTTTCTGGCGGTGTTTATTGCCGGATTGATGCTGCGGCGCGCTGCACCCGACGATGGCTACAACCACCGCATGCATGACTTTGCCGACGAATCCGAACGGCTGTTGATGCTGTTGTTGCTCATCCTGTTCGGCGGGATGCTGGCATCGGACAATATTTTTACGCCGCTGACCTTGGGACATGTACTGTTTGCGGCCGCGATGCTGCTGGTCATTCGCCCGGCGGCAGCACTGATCGGCATGGTCGGCGTGCAGCGGCCGCGCCTCGAAAAAGGCATCATCGCCTTTTTCGGCATCCGCGGCCTGGGCTCGGTCTATTATCTCGCTTACGGCCTCAACCACGCCGACTTCGAAGGAGCAGAGAGCATGTGGGCGGTGCTGGCACTGGTTATCCTCGCCTCGATCCTGCTCCACGGCATCCTCGTCACGCCGATGATGCGGCGGCTCGATCGGAAGCACGGGGCTGCGACGAACGCCACTTCGCCGGATTGAACCTTGCGGGCCAAGCCGCTAACGGCTGGCGCTACAGGGATTTGAGAAGGACGTATCGGTGAGCAACAATGATCATGGCCAGGACGGCAAGCTGCAACCGCTGGCTATGGGCAGCATCGTCGGCCGCCGTCAGGCGCTGACCTTCCTCACCATGGCGAGCACGGCGGCGCTGCTATCGGCATGCGGCGGCAGCGGCGACAACACGCCGACCCCTACCCCGACACCCACGCCAACGCCGACCCCGACACCCACACCGACCCCCACGCCGACGCCGACCTGCGTATCGACCCCTGCCGAGGTCGCCGGTCCATTCCCTGCCGACGGCTCCAATGTCGCGCCCGGCGTTACATCCAATGTGCTGACCCAGATGGGTGTTACTCGCAGCGACGTGCGCGCCAGCTTCATCGGTGCGAGCACCACGACACCGGGTGCCATCACGCCCGGCATTCCGGTGCAGATCACGCTGACGCTGCAGAACAACAACGCCGCTTGCGCCGCGCTGGCGGGTTATGCCGTCTATATCTGGTCGGCCAATGCACAGGGGCAATATTCGCTCTATGACGTGCCTGCCGAAAGCTGGCTGCGCGGGGTGCAGGTGTCCAGCGCCACCGGCCAGGTTGTCTTCACCACCATCATTCCCGGCGTCGAAACCGGACGCTTCCCGCATTTCCACATCGAGATTTTTGCGACGGCCGCTGCCGCGACGTCGGGTGCGCAGGCGATCCTTACCACGCAGCTGATCGTGCCGCTCAGTGTCGCGCAGGCTTCCTACTCGGATCCGACCAACTATGGCGGCCAGGCGACAAAATTGGCGGCCGTCAGCCTGGCCACCGATCCGGTGTTCGGCGACAACACCACCGCGCAGAACGCGCTGCTGACGCCCAGTTTCTCCGGGGGCAGCGGCAGCGGCTTCACCGCCAATCTGGTGATCGGATTGTCGCGGTAACCTCGGCCGTCATTGCGAGCATCGCGAGGCAATCCAGCGTTGTGCAGAGCCGCACCGGATTGCTTTACGATACTCGCAATGACGAGGGGCTCTACCCTCTCGTGCGCGCCTGCACATAACTGCCCAGCAGCCGTACGCTGTTGCAGTGAAAGCGCAACTCCTCCAACGCCCGGTCGACGCCCGCGTCGCCGGGCGCGCCTTCGATATCGGCGTAGAATGTCGTCGCCGAAAAACTGCCGCCGGTCTGGTAACTTTCCAGCTTGGTCATATTGACCCCGTTGGTGGCGAACCCGCCCATCGCCTTGTACAGCGCGGCGGGAATATTCTTCACCTCGAAAACAAACGTGGTCATCACCACACCGGCATCGGCGGGTGGAACAAGCGCATCACGCGCCAGCACCACGAAGCGCGTCATGTTATGTTCGGCATCCTCGATGCCATGCTCGTGCACCGTCAGGCCGTATATCTCGGCAGCGAGCGGCGGGGCGATGGCGGCGAGTCCCGGCTCGTCCGAATCGGCGACCAGCGCGGCTGCGCCTGCGGTGTCGCTATAGGCCAGCGGAGCGATGCCATGATCGCGCAGCCAGCGGCGGCACTGGCCCAGCGCCTGCGCATGGCTCATGGCGCGAACCGGCGGCGCGAGGTTCCGGCTCATCAGCGCATATCGGATGCGCAGAAAATATTCGCCAACGATCGACAGGCCTGATTCGGGCAGCAGAAAATGAATGTCGGCGACGCGACCGTGCAGGCTGTTCTCGATCGGGATCATGGCGCGAGCGGCTGCGCCCGATCGCACCGCGTCGATCGCATCTTCGAAACTGTAACAGGGCAGCGGCAGCGCATCGCCGTCATAGTCGCGCACAGCAATATCGCTGTTCGCCCCCGGCGCACCCTGAAACGCCATTGCGCGCGCGGGCTCGGCAGCGGCGGCGGCGACCATGGAGTCGACCAATTTCTGCGCGGATGGTGAATAGCTTCCCATGGCGGCGGCGCTTAAGCGCAGGAGCATGGCGCGTGCAAGGCTAGATGCTTGCGCGCGCGAAGGCGCGCCATTAAGGGAGCGGCATATTTCACCGGACGCACCGGATTCCGCCGCGCGTCCCTTCACTGCACAGAGAGATGGTTCGGGCATGGACGACCGTAACAACACGATCATGGGCTGGGTTTTGGGCGCAGGCATTGTTGCGCTCGGTCTCGGCAGCCTGACCGGCCATTTGTGGGCGGAACATGAACCCGAAACCCCCGGCTATGCCGTCGAAGGTGCAGCTGCTGCCGGTGGCGGCGGTGTTGCCGAGGTGTCGATCGCCACACTCATGGCGAGTGCCGACGTCACGGCAGGGGAGCAAGTGTTCAAGAAATGCACTGCTTGCCACACCATCACGCCCGGCGGGCCCAATGGCATCGGGCCGAACCTGCATGGAGTGCTCGGTAAAGATGTCGCCAGCCACGCCGGTTTTTCCTATTCGAGCGCACTTCAAGGCATCGGCGGGGCATGGAATTTCGACAATATGAATGCCTGGCTGATCAGCCCGCGCCGCTTTGCCAACGGCACCACCATGTCCTTCGCCGGTTTGTCGAACGGTGAGGATCGCGCCAATCTGCTGGCCTACCTCAATGCACAGGGATCAAACCTGCCGATGCCCGCTGCACCCGCTGCTGCCGCCCCCGTGGACGGCGCGGCTGCTGCACCGGCTGAAGGGGCTGCGCCTGCCGGTGCCGCCGCTGGCGGGACGACCGGTCCGGCAGCTGCCGGCGCGGTTGCTCCGACAGCCGGAGCAGCCGTGACCACGACGCAGCCCGCAACCAAGAACTGAGGACCGCGTTGCCCCGGGCTCGAGCCCGGGACCGCTGGCGATCGAATGCTGCGATGCGTCGTTGGTGGCCTGGCCTCAAAACCCGCCATCGTGCGTCGGCTTTGCCGCCGCCAGATCGCCCAGCGGATCGCCCTTCCAGAAGTCGACGATATGCGCCCACGCTTCCTCGGCGGTTTCGACGAAGTGGAACAGCGCCAGATCGCGGCGGCTGATCACGCCTTCATCGGCCAGCGCCTCGAAATCGACCACGCGGTTCCAGAAGTCCCTGCCGAACAGGACGATCGGCATCGCCTTCATCTTGCCGGTCTGGATCAAAGTCAGCAGCTCGAACGTCTCGTCGAAGGTGCCGAAGCCGCCAGGGAACACGCACACCGCGCGCGCGCGCAGCAGGAAATGCATCTTGCGCAGTGCGAAATAATGGAACTGGAAACTTAGTTCGGGCGTGACATAGATGTTCGGCGCCTGCTCGTGCGGCAGGACGATGTTGAGTCCGACCGATGTCTCGCCGCAGTCATGCGCGCCGCGGTTGGCCGCTTCCATGATCGACGGCCCGCCGCCTGAGCAGACGACGAAATGGCGCTTGCCATCCGCATCGCGCGGCACCGCGCTGGCCCGCGCCGCCAACCGCATCGCCTGCGTATAATAATGCGCCTTGGCCGCAAGGCTTTCGGCGATCCGCTGCTCCTCGGGCGTCTTGGCGGCATCGATCAAGCCTTGCGCATGATCGGGGCTGGGGATGCGCGCCGATCCATAGCAGACCAGCATCGAGGCGATATTCGCCTCGTCGAGCAGCAGTTCGGGCTTGAGCAGTTCGAGCTGGAACCGCACGGGGCGTAAATCGTCCCGCAACAGGAAATCGGTATCCTGAAAGGCGAGCCGGTAAGCGGTGCTGCCGGTTTGCGGGGTGGCTAGGTTCTGCGTGGCAAAACGGGCGTCTTCGCGCGCTTTGTGAAAGCGCGAACCATCGGGGGTGCTGTCTGTCATCGACCCGCGTCTAGCGAGTTTGAATGACAGTGCCAAGAATCCCTCGCCGCCTTATACGGCTAGGCCGTTGACACGGTTCGTCGTCTGTCGTATATACCCGACAATGTATCGCGTCGAAACGACCGCCGAATTCGATGCCTGGATCGACGGTTTGCGCGATGCATCGGCCAGAGCGAAAATTGCGACGCGAATTTTGCGCGTCCAGTCCGGCCTGTTGGGCGATTGGAAAACCACTGGCGATGGCGTCAGCGAGCTGCGTGTCGATCACGGGCCGGGCTATCGGCTCTATTACACGATACGCGGCCAGACGCTGATACTATTGTTGTGCGGCAGCACCAAGCGCGATCAGGATCGGGCGATCAAGCTGGCCAAGATTTTGGCGAGGACGGCGAAGTAAACCGTAACGACCGACCATCGCTACAAGGGATTTGATTGGAAACGACAATGTCAGAATTCACGACCACGCCCTTCGATGCGGCGAAATATATCACCGAGCCGGCGCATGTCGTCGATCTGCTCAACGATGCCTTCGACAGCGGTCACGCCGCCTATATCGCCAATGCGCTGGGCGTCGTTGCCCGCTCCGAGGGGATGACGTCTATTGCCGCGAAAACCGGCGTCAACCGTCAGGCACTCTACACTGCGCTCAGCGAAAACGGCAATCCGACGCTGGAGACTTTGCTCAAGGTAATGGCGGCAATCGGCATCAAACTCAGATGCGAAATCGATCTGGCCAAGGCGGCTTGAGCGCCACGCCTCACCGGCAATAATTCTGCCCGCTCATGTCGAAGTGAAAATGATTGGCGTGCTGGCTGTTGTAATCGGGGCTCAGCACCGTGCCGAAGCGGCGGCAGGCGGAACCGCGGATCAGGCGGAGGAATTCGCGCGACTGCGTGTCGCCGTTCCAACCGCCGAGCACGGTCAGCCGCCGTCCGTCCTCGAGCACGAAGGCGGAAATGTCGATGGCGTTGGCATAGGCGTGCTGCGACAACCGCCCGCTCGCTGCACCATTGACGTTGCGGCAGTTGTAGGTGCCGAAGGTTTCGACCCGCACTACCTCCTGTCCATACACTTGTTGTCCGGCAGGTTTGACCGCATGCCGCACCCATTGGACGAAATTGCGCGCCAGCGGACAGGTCATCGCGCCGAGATTGGTGGTCGGCGTGCCGATATCGTCGAGCCGCAGCGACCCGCGCGTCACGCACCCGCCGCCGAAATCCTGATCGGGTAGCGGGGTGAAGCGCACGCTGGCCTGTTGCAAATCGGCAAAGCAGGACCGCGTTTCTTGCGATGGCATCGCCAGCACCGGGCGCGACGCCGACGGGCGGCTCGTCGATGGTGGGGCCTCGCTGCGCCGCTCGGGCCCGCCGATACAGGCAGACAGCAATAGCGCGGCGATCAGCGGGGCGGCGAGGCGGAGCATGGATGAAAGGGTTAACAAGCGATGGTAAACGGCGCGTTAATGGACAGGATTGCCGCCCGCGTTTAGCGACGGGCTGTGACTGCCATCCCGTCCGCCACCCCACAGCGTTTCCACACACTCGACATGATGCGCGGGGTCGCCGCGCTCGCCGTGTTCATCCTCCACGCCCACCCGCTGTTCCCGTTCGGCACGTTGCCCGGCGGCTATCTCGCGGTCGATCTGTTCTTCGCTTTGAGCGGCTTCGTCCTCGCCCACGCCTATGAAGCCAAATTCGCTGCCGGGCTGCCGCCGCGACGCTTCCTGCTCCAGCGGCTGATCCGCCTTTACCCCCTCCATCTCGCAGGCGCGCTGCTCGGCATGGTCCAGCTCGGCCTCGCGGTCGGCACCGGCACCAGCGCAGCATCGGCGCTGGGCTGGAGCGGTTTTGCCCTCGCCAGCCTGTCGATCCTACTGATGCTGCCGTCCCCCACGTCGGATGCCACCCGATCGATTGCCCCGGTCAATGGCGTCGCCTGGTCGCTGATGTTCGAACTGGCGGTCAACATCCTTTATGCGCTGCTGCTCTACCGCCTGCCGACACGCTGGCTGGTCGCCATCACCGCCGGGTTCGGCCTGTGGCTGGCATCGGTCATCGCCGCCAACGGCTCGGTCGGCGTCGGCATGCACTGGCCGACGCTGATCGACGGCATTCCCCGCGCCTGCTTTCCCTTCTTCACCGGCGTGCTGCTCTACCGGTTGCACCGTCACCGCGCCCGCACCACCATCGGCTCGCGCTGGCGGCCATGGCTGCTGGTGGCGCTGCTGCTGCCGCTATTCATGCTCGATGCGCCCGATCGCCGCTGGATCGACGGAGCCGCCACGCTGCTGCTGCTGCCGCTGCTGGTCTGGTTCGGCGCGGCGGTCGATCCACCCAAGCCCGCAATCGCCACTTTCCTCGGCAGCATCTCCTACCCGCTCTACGCGCTGCACTATCCTGCGCTGCATCTCACCCTCGGTCTGCTTGGCGCAGCGGGGCTCAACGCCGCCGCCAGCGCGCCTTGGGGCGGGCTGCTTGCCGCCGCCATCGCCATCGCCGCCTCGGCCTGGATTGCGCGTTACTATGACAGCCCGGTCCGCGTCTGGCTGACACGGACGTTGACAGCACGGCGCTGAACCGCCACTGCCGCCCCGGGCCACGCGGTCCCAACGCCGCGCGAGCTCTCTGTGAGGAGAGAATATTGTGACGATACCAGTTGCCCCCCAGGGCGCGCCTGCGCGCCCGTCTATGCCAGCGCGCAAACCTGCGCGCCCGTTCTTTTCTTCCGGTCCCTGCGCCAAGCCGCCGGGCTGGTCCCCCGACAAACTCGCTACCGAATCGCTTGGCCGCTCGCACCGCGCCAAGATCGGCAAGACGCGCCTGCAATACAGCATCGATCTGATGCGCGAGGTGCTGCAAGTCCCCGATACCCACCGCATCGGCATCGTCCCCGGCTCCGACACCGGCGCGTATGAAATGGCGATGTGGACCATGCTCGGTGCCCGCCCAGTGACGACACTGGCGTGGGAAAGCTTTGGTGAAGGCTGGGTGACCGATGCTGTCAAGCAACTCAAGCTCGACCCCACCGTCTTGCGCGCCGACTATGGTCAGCTCCCCGATCTGAACGCGGTCGACTGGTCGAACGATGTCCTGTTTACCTGGAATGGCACCACCTCGGGCGTCCGCGTCCCCGATGGCGAGTGGATCGCCGACGACCGCGAAGGCTTGTCCTTCGCCGACGCGACCAGCGCGGTGTTTGCCTATGATCTGCCGTGGGACAAACTCGACGTCACCACTTTCAGCTGGCAAAAAGTGCTCGGCGGTGAAGGCGCGCACGGCGTGCTGATCCTCGGGCCCCGCGCGGTCGAGCGGCTGGAAAGCTACACCCCCGCCTGGCCGCTGCCGAAAGTCTTCCGCCTGACATCGAAGGGCAAACTCTCGGAAGGCATATTCAAGGGCGAAACGATCAACACGCCATCGATGCTGGCGGTCGAAGACGTGATCTTCGCGCTTGAATGGGCGAAGGGGCTCGGCGGCCTGTCCGGCCTGAAAGCGCGCTCGGACGCCAACGCCGCCGCGCTCGACGCGATTGTCGCGTCGCGCCCATGGCTCGGTCATCTCGCGCCCGATCCCGCCACCCGCAGCTGCACCAGCGTCTGCCTCACCGTCGAAGGCGCAGACGAAGCCTTCATCAAGGCATTCGCCGCGCTGCTCGACAAGGAAGGGGCGGCCTATGACATCGCCGGCTACCGCGATGCGCCCCCGGGCCTGCGCATCTGGTGCGGCGCGACGGTCGACACCGCCGATATCGAAGCGCTCGGGCCATGGCTCGACTGGGCGTATGGCAGTTTGAAGAACTGACCCAAGTCCCCTCTCCCCTCCGGGGAGAGGGTTAGGGAGAGGGGCAGTCCTTTCACAAACCCACCATTTACGGGCCGGAGCGAGACGCTGCCCCTCTCCCCGGCCCTCTCCCCAGAAGGGGAGAGGGAGAAGAAAAATGACCCAACCAAAAGTCCTCATCTCCGACAAAATGGACCCGCGCGCCGCGCAGGTGTTCCGCGAACGCGGCGTCCAGGTCGATGAAATCACCGGTAAGACCAAAGAGGAGCTGATCGCCATCATCGGCGATTATGACGGCCTCGCCATCCGCTCGGCGACCAAGGCGACCAAAGACGTCATCGCCGCCGCGACCAACCTCAAGGTCATCGGCCGCGCCGGCATCGGCGTCGACAATGTCGATATCCCGGCAGCCTCGGCACAGGGCGTCGTGGTGATGAACACGCCGTTCGGCAACAGCATCACCACCGCCGAACATGCCATCGCGCTGATGTTCGCGCTCGCCCGGCAGCTACCCGAAGCCAACGCCAAGACGCAGGATGGCAAATGGCCGAAGAATGACTTCATGGGTGTCGAGCTGACCGGCAAAACGCTGGGGCTGATCGGCGCGGGCAATATCGGCTCGATCGTCGCCGACCGCGCGCTCGGCCTCAAGATGAAGGTAGCGGCCTATGACCCCTTCCTTTCCGCCGACCGCGCCGTCGCGCTAGGCATCGAGAAGGTCGATCTCGACACGTTGCTGGCGCGCGCCGATTTCATTACGCTGCACACGCCGCTGACCGATCAGACGCGCAACATCCTCTCCGCCGATAATATCGCCAAGACCAAGCAGGGCGTGCGCATCATCAACTGCGCGCGCGGCGGTCTGGTCGACGAAGTCGCGCTGAAGGCCGCGCTCGACAGCGGCCATGTCGCAGGGGCGGCGCTCGACGTGTTCGCGGTCGAGCCGCCCGCGGCGGACCATCCGCTGTTCACCACGCCCAATTTCATCTGCACGCCGCATCTGGGCGCATCGACCAGCGAAGCGCAGGTCAATGTCGCCATCCAGGTCGCCGAGCAGATGGCCGACTATCTGGTCAACGGCGGCATCACCAACGCATTGAACGTGCCGAGCCTGTCCGCCGAGGAAGCCCCCAAGCTCAAGCCCTATATGGCGCTCGCCGAAAAACTCGGTTCGCTTGTTGGCCAGCTAGAGGGCGAGGCGATCACCGGCGTCGCCATCGAAACCGAAGGCGCCGCGGCCCAGCTCAACCCCAAGCCGATCGTCGCGGCGGTATTGGCCGGGCTGATGGGGGTCTATTCGGACACCGTCAACATGGTCAACGCGCCCTATCTCGCCAAGGAACGCGGCCTCGACGTGCGCGAAGTGCGCCACGACCGCGAGGGCGATTATGCGACGCTGCTGCGCATCACCGTCACCACAGCGGACGGCGCGCGTTCGGTCGCGGGCACGATCTTCGGCCGCAGCGAGCCGCGCCTCGTCGAAATCTACGGCATCAAGGTCGAGGCCGATCTGTCGGGCGACATGCTGTTCGTCGTCAACGTCGACGCTCCCGGCTTCATCGGTCGCTTGGGCTCGACGCTGGGCGAAGCCGGCGTCAACATCGGCACCTTCCACCTTGGCCGCCGTGAAGCGGGCAGCGAGGCGGTGCTGCTGCTCTCGGTCGACAACCCGGTGCCGGAGCCGGTGCTGTGGGCGGTGTGCAAGATCGATGGCGTGAAGAAGGTCAAGGCGCTGCGGTTTTGACTTTCTTCTCCCTCTCCCCTCCGGGGAGAGGGCCGGGCAGAGGGGAAGCCCTTAGTCCCCTCTCCCCTCTGGGGAGAGGGTTAGGGAGAGGGGCAGTAAGCCAACTGAGCAAGGACAGGCAAACACCCATGCCCCGTAAAGACCACACCCAACTCGCCAACGCCCGTGCCATGCGCAGCGAGATGACCCCGCCCGAAGCGCGCCTGTGGCATTACCTCCGCGCCAAACGCTTCCAAGGCATCAAATTCTCGCGCCAGGTTTTGATCGGCTCTTACATCGCCGACTTCGCGGCCCGCGAGGCTGGCCTCGTGATCGAACTTGACGGCGACAGCCACGGAACGCAGGTGGCTTATGACGAACGGCGGACAGCATTCATCGAGACCGAAGGTTATCGTGTGATCCGCTTCACCAACCGCGATGTGCTGGGAAATATGGACGGCGTACTCGAAATGATTGGAATGGCTCTGAATACTGCCCCTCTCCCCAGCCCTCTCCCCGGAGGGGAGAGGGAGTAAGATGCCCACCCACCTCCTCCCCGAAGGCCTGCGTGACCGGCTCCCCTCAGAGGCCGAAGCAGCCAGCCGCGTTACCCGCGCGTTGATCGACGCGATGCGCGGCCACGGCTATGCCCGCGTCGCACCCCCCATCGCCGAATTCCGCGAAACACTGGCGGGCAACGCCAAAGACCCCGCCTCACGCGACCTGCTGCGCTTCACCGATCCCGTCTCGCGCCGCACTCTCGCCATCCGCCCCGACATCACCCGCCAGATCGGCCGCATCGCCACTTCGCGCCTTGCCGCGAGCCCACGCCCGCTGCGCCTCTCCTACGCCGGCCAGGTGGTCAAACTGACCGCGACGACGCTGTGGCCCGACCGCGAGATGACCCAGGTCGGTGCCGAACTGATCGGCAGCGACAGCGTCGCCGCCGTCAGCGAAGTCGCCACGCTCGCGGTCAAGGCGCTGGCCGCCGCCGGTGTCACCGGCATCACCGTCGATCTCACCCTGCCCGACCTCGTCGATACCCTCGCCGCCAGCGCCTTCCCGCTGCCGCCAGAGATGATCGCGGCGGTCAAAGCCGAGCTCGACTCGAAAGACGCAGGCGCACTCGCCGCATTGGGAGCCGACGCCTACCTCCCCCTGCTCGCCGCCACCGGCCCGTTCGACACCGCCGTCGCCCGATTGCAAGCGATCGACGCAGGCGGCGCACTCGCCAGCCGCATCGCTGCATTGAAGACAATCGCCGCCAGCCTCGCCCCCCACGCAACCGTCACGCTAGATCCCAGTGAGCGCCACGGTTTCGAATATCAAAGCTGGATCGGCTTTTCGATCTTCGTCGCGGGGCATGCCGTCACCATCGGCCGCGGCGGCAGCTACACCGTCACCCGCGCCGACGGCACCGCCGAACCCGCCGTCGGCTTCTCGCTCTATCCCGACCCGCTGATCGGTGCCGGGCTTGGCCGCGACGACGCCGAACGCCGCATTTTCCTCCCGCTGGGCCATGATACCGCCGCCGCCGCCGCACTGCGCGCCGACGGCTGGATCACCGTCGCCGCCCTCGACAGCAATGACACGCCCGCCGGATGCGGCTGGCACCTCGGGCCGGATGGTCCGCAACCAATCGGAGCAAACTGACCATGGGCAATGTCGCGGTAATCGGCGCGCAATGGGGCGATGAGGGCAAGGGCAAGATCGTCGACTGGCTGGCCAGCCGCGCGGACGCCGTCGTCCGCTTTCAGGGCGGGCATAACGCCGGCCACACGCTGGTCGTCGGCGATCAGGTGTACAAGCTCAGCCTGCTCCCCTCGGGGATAGTCACCGGCACGCTGTCGATCATCGGCAACGGCGTCGTGCTCGATCCGTGGGCGCTGCGCGATGAGTTCGCCAAGCTGCGCGGTCAGGGCGTCAGCATCACGCAAGAAAATTTCGCCATCGCCGACAATTGCCCGCTGATCCTCCCCTTCCACCGCGATCTCGATGGCCTGCGCGAAACCGCAGCAGGCGCAGGCAAGATTGGCACCACCGGTCGCGGCATCGGCCCGGCGTACGAAGACAAGGTCGGCCGCCGCGCCATCCGCGTCTGCGATCTCGCCCATCTCGACAAGCTCGATCCCCAACTCGACCGGCTCTGCGCGCATCATGACGCGTTGCGTGCGGGTTTCAACCAGCCGCCCATCGACCGCGAGCGGCTCGTCGCCGAACTCACCGAAATCGCCGATTTCGTCCTGCAATTCGCCCAGCCAGTGTGGAAACGGCTCAAGAAGGTCCGCAAGGCCGGCGCAAAAATCCTGTTCGAAGGCGCTCAGGGCGTGCTGCTCGATATCGATCACGGCACCTACCCCTTCGTCACCAGCAGCAACACCGTCTCGGGCACCGCCGCCAGCGGCTCGGGCCTCGGCCCCAACGCCATCGGCTTCGTCCTCGGCATCGCCAAGGCGTATACCACCCGTGTCGGCTCCGGCCCCTTCCCCACCGAACTCGAGGACGCCACAGGGCAGAAGCTCGGCGAGCGCGGCCATGAATTCGGCACCGTCACCGGCCGCAAGCGCCGCTGCGGCTGGTTCGACGCGGTGCTGGTGCGGCAGGCCTGCGCGATTTCGGGCGTCACCGGCATCGCGCTGACCAAACTCGACGTACTCGACGGTTTCGAGACGATCCGCATCTGCACCGGTTACCGCCTGCGCGGCAAGATCCTCGACTATTTCCCGAGCCACGCCGCCGATCAGGCCGGCGTCGAGCCGATCTACGAGGAGATGCCCGGCTGGCAGGAAACCACCGCAGGCGCGCGCCGCTATGCCGATCTGCCCGCGCAGGCGATCAAATATATCAGTCGCGTCCAGGAACTGATCGAAACGCCGATCGCGCTGGTCTCCACCAGCCCGCAACGCGACGACACCATCCTGATCCGCGATCCGTTCAGCGACTGATCGCGCCAAACCGGTTAGTCCCCACCCCGTTGCCCCGGACTTGATCCGGGGCCTCTGGCGACTGCGCGGATGGGTCGTGCTGTAAGAGGGTTCGCGCCAAGCCCGCCAAGCCCGCCAAGCCGCCAAGATATCGGCCCCATACCGCAAAGCGGCCCTACCACCCCAAAGTCCAACAAACCCAACCCACCGGCAACCCCCACCCCATCGACACCCACCGCCCTCTTGGCGACTTGGCGTCTTGGCGCGAACCCTCTTGACCCCACTGCGCAAAACAGCGCTTCCACCGCACCGTCGAACACTCGCCCGCGAAGACGCAAAGAGTGCGGCGGCATGCCGCACCCCGCATCCTCCCCTTCAG